>NZ_GG770200.1:0-388604 GCF_000163715.1 Veillonella sp. 3_1_44 | reverse complement strand
AAGGTTATCCCCTTACAGGATAACCTTTTTTATCTATATAATGATGTATTTCTTACGCTTCTTTTCCCTCTAGAATTAAGCACCTTGGAATTGAGGCATATCGTCGCCACTAGAGTCGTCCAATTTACCTTGAAGGTCATGGTCAACCATGGCACATACAGATGCATCAGACCATACGTTTTCAGCGGTTTCAATCATATCGATAATCGTATAGATTGGCAAGATGATACCAAGCAAACCAATTGGTGCACCGATGGAACTCATCAAGGATAAGGTTAAGAAATAACAACCCATCGGAACGCCCGCATTACCAATCGCAGCGAGAACAGCAATAAATAACCAAGCCACCATTGTGCCCATAGTTAATTCCATTCCTGCATTTTGCATTACGAATAAGGATGTAACAAGAATGAAAGCTGCGCAACCATTCATATTAATAGTTGTACAAATTGGCAATACGAAACGAGCTACTGCAGGATGAGCTTTCAAATTATCCTCAGCAGATGCCAATGTAACAGGCAATGTTGCAGCAGAAGATTTAGTAAACAACGCGACGGCTACGGCTGGAGACATTTTACGAAATACGTCTACAGGGTTCAAACCGCGGAATAACAAGAACAATGGAATTACGATAAAAAATTGGATCAAGTTACCACCGATAACAACAGCCGTATATTTACCTAAAGCACCAACAATTACGCCCGCTTCGATTTGCGCAGATAATTGACCTGCAAAGGCGAGGATACCGATTGGCAATACATAAAGTAATGCTTTAATCAATGTAAATAGTAATTCTTGTAAACCAAATAAGACTTTCAACACCGCTTCGCGATTTTCAGTGCGTGGCATGAACGCAAAGGCTAAACCAACGGAAGCAGAAATAAACATTACAGACAATACATTGGCTTGTAAGTATGGTTGCAAAATATTGTTTGGAATAACAGATAAGAAATGATCGTAATACGTAACATTACCAAGTTTTTCAGGCACTTGAGCTGCACCGGCACCGATTACATCAAGTGGTAAATTACCTGGTGCAATCCATAGGAACAAGCCAAGTCCTACAGCTCCTGCACAGATTGTAGTTAGCAAGGTATACACTACAGCGTGTCCAAAGATACGACCTGTATCCTTTTTAGCACCTAGCATGGATAATGTTGTAATTACCGCTAAGGATACGGTTGGAATTGCGATAAATTGGAACAAACGTGTAAAGACCGCTGCAATAAAGTTAAAGAGCTCATTTAAAGCCGGAATATGTTGCCATCCTAAGATAGCACCAATGATGAGTGCCCCCATCCATAAAATGAACTGACGCAATTTACCTTGACCACGACTTTTTAAGGTAATCTCTTGCGCTAAGGCATCCACATTTTTGTTGTTTTGATCTGCCATGATAACACCTCTCTACAAACTAAACTATATGAGACTATAAAAAGAAACCCCAGCCCTAGGGCTGGGACAGTGAATATCCGAGTCTCTCTTTAATTCACATTATAGAGATATGATTTAAAATTGTCAATTCCAATATTTGAACACATTATAATATATTCAAGTATTATTTCAATTTTTATAGACATTCTAATAAAAACTAATGATACATATCTATATCTACAGTAATCATTCGCGTTTGCTCTGGATTAAACATAAAGTAAATGACTCTAGGCTGGTCATGATCAAAGTTATGGTAAACAACATATACTATATATTTCTCAGCTGATATCCGAGTACTATAATAATAATCTTCCTTAGGATCATCACCGACACTCTGTGTACCATCAATTACCCAGGGAAATAATTTCCAGTTTTGTCGTTGAACGGTAATAATCTCATAATATTCATTCACGTCACTAACTAATAAATTTCTATCCTTTGGATATGTAAATGAATTAAGTGCTTTAAAGGTACTATCATTTTTCCTACCATTTACAAACGAATACCAAGCATGAGATTTAACAGTTTCCTCATACTGTGAAATAGTAGCTTTATCACCATCTAATACCAAGCAACTATAACTCCCACCCAATCCAATTACCTCAGCAGAAGAAACCACTTTCAAGCTCTCTGGTAAAGACTTAGGTGTTTGTAATGGAGCCGGAATATACCCCGCTTTAGATGAGGGCCATGTAGAGTGCCACTGTTTTGTATCATAATGAGATACCCCTATAGCAGAAAATGCTAAATTAACAGCTAATGTAGGAAGCATACACAGGAAAAAGATTACATAAAAATATGTTAAAAATCTTTTTCGTATAGCTTTCTCACTATCGATTACTCCACATTTTTCAAGCAATAACACAATCGTAGCTACTAACAAAATCAGATAGTATAACCCAGAATATGATATCTCATCCGAAAACAAAAATGTTAGTATCCAAAGAATTATAAAGAACCATATACTTTTTCTATATGGAGGCTCAGTAAACAAATTCTTTAAATACATTAAACACTGTCGCATATACACTCTCCACAACAACACCTATTCAAGTTACTTAGATTGATAAAACACCGCCCGTGTCCCATCATTACTAATCAAAAGTTCCACAAAATGAGGTCTCTTTGTATTACCATCATCAACAAATACATATAATCTATGATTCCGCGTAGAATTATATGTATCCTTGACTACTGTTTTTGTTTCTTTTCGGGGTGCAAAGCGCAACCACTCTATAAAATTCCGTTGCGGCAAATTTAAAGGTTCTTCTCCTATACTTTCTATAATATTATAGCTATTTGGGTGAGATATAAAACGCTTTTTCTCCCCAGTATCTAAATCACGCAATACACCATCCGCATCAATTTGCGCTGTATAAGCTGCATTTTGCTTAGCTATCGCTTCATATTGTGAGATTACTTTAAGGTCTCCTTCAAGTACTGTATATCTTTCTCGATATGCATTAGCCCATACTAAATCACTACGAAAAGCAGACGCTCTATAAATACCTTCTGGAAGTTTCTCTGGTCGTTTTAACCCCTCCGGCAATTCTTCACTATTAGGCCAACCACGTTTCCAATCCATCGTACTAAACTCAAAACCATCAGTTTGATCACGAGTCGTTTGAGTATCATATTGAATCCAATCAGCTACAAGCCAAGATATACTAAGGGTTATGACAATAAATAAACCGCAAGCTAGTCGGCTATGGGCTTTTTCAGATATGGTTCGTTTCTTAAAGCGACCATATTGCAGTAACACACTCAATACTATGGCTATACCAAAAACCATGTATGTAATAGGTGCTATGTTAAATAGCGCTACCACGATTGCAAACAACACGCATAGCATAACCGTTAATAGGCCATAAAATTCTTGAAACAAAACTCTCTCCTATCATGACAATACTTAGAACATTTTCTTATACAACATTTCTATATCTTCCTGACTCACATCGGCCACTGTATTAGCAATATTGCCGGTAGCTACGACATACACGTTATCGACAAGCCAAGGAATGTCTTTTTTTGTAAAGCCTAGTTCTGTAAGGTTTGTGGTAAGGTCTAACTCATGTACAATTAAACGCAGTGCTTCACCTAGTTCGGATCCATCTCCATGGTTAAAGATACGTGCCAAGGTAGCAAACTTATCGGGATTAGCACTCCATGTATATTCCACTACAATCGGTTCGATAACGGCAAGACCTACACCGTGAGTAATATCCTTAAGCCCACTAGCAGGATGTTCCATGCCATGAGCAAGTGTTACACCGGCGGTATTAATAACCATGCCTCCAATTGTGCTAGCCAATGTAACGGACTCCCAAGCTTTTGTAAGTTGAGTTTCGTTGAAAACAGCTGATTTGCTTTCAGCCTTTGCTTTCACATGTTTATATAAAGGCACGAGATATTGAGCCAATAATGTTACTGCATAGTGGGATAGTGCATCTGTAAAAGGTTGTGCCGTTCTTGATGTGTATGCTTCAATATTATGACAGAGTGCATCAAAGCCCACAGATGCCAGTACATGTGGCGGCATTGTGCCCATCACTGCCGGATCTACGATGGATACCTTTGGTACGATGGCATTACATCGCAAGGATTTCTTGTCTCCCGTTTCAGGGTTCGTAAGCACCCCGAAACCATTGCCTTCAGAACCTGTACCACAGGTTGTGGGAATTACAATTAGAGGCAACGCCTTATCACTGGTTTTACGGTTAAAGATATAGTCGTTAATGTCACCATCGTTAACGGCCATAAATGCAATGCCTTTTGCACAGTCCATGATGGAGCCCCCACCAATGGCAATGACCATATCACAGCTTTCAGATTTAGCTAAAGCAGCACCGTCCAATGCAATCGTCGTTAAGGGGTTCGCATCCACTTGATCAAACAGCACATGTTCGATATGTGCCGCATCAAGTTTTGCCGTCACACGGTCATATAGTCCAGATTTTTTAGCACTCGTACGCCCTGTTACGATGAGCGCCTTTTTGCCATAAGGCTTGACAAAATCAGCAACACGGTCGACTTTATCCCACCCAAATTGGATATGTACTGGTAAAAAATAAGAGAACTCCATGTGAACGACCTCTTTTCTATAAATACTAGTTCTTAATGTTATTGTAATGTATATTCAGACGCCTGTAAAACCTCATAGGACTTTCACCAGAAAACATGTATACTACATATAAGAGGGGTCATTTATTTTTATAGAGGGAGAGAATCTATGAAATCTGCAATTAAACATTTATGGTCTTCGCTGCGAGACCTAGCAACGCAGTCACCTATATTGCTAGTATTAATCGCCGTATTTTCATGTACACCATTATATATTGAGCAAGATTGGTTTTCTGATATAGACCTTGGATTGTACACGTTGTATTTCTTCATCGTCATACTGGAAACATATATAATGCGAGATCGAAAGTTCTCCATCATATATACTTTATTAAGTATAGGCATCAGCGTTGGTCTATATACGATTCACGAAACGTACCATCACATACGAGGCATCGAGTTGGCCACAGAAAACATATCATACCTATGGCTATACTCTATGATTGCGCTGTACTTTACGTCACCTGGTGAACACTACATCGGTGAAATCATCAACCGCATAAAACGGATTGGTATCACCATTGTTACATCAACACTGTACAATATAGTCATAGTCATGACCTTATGGTTCTTCTTCATCATTTTGGATAAACCATTCACCTTTGAAGATCTAATCTTTAAAGCACTAGCCGCTATTAATATTTTTATCTGTATGTCCATGCTGTGCACTTATAAAGAGGAGCTTGATGGACCGCCAGAACCAAATACATTCTATAATGTTGTTTTTGGAATCATACTACCAAAAGCTTCCATCATTACAGGTATTCTAGCTAATATCTACTTGGTATTGATCCTCTTAGGCCTCCGTGAAGATGCACGGTTCCTTTACACATATTATCCGTATGTAGCCATTTTCTATCTATTTTACTTGGCTAGTTTCAGGTCTAGCGAAAGCAGCAAGACACAAAAGATCCTATGTTTCTTATTTATTACGATTACAATATTATGCTTAATCCTGATTGGCAAGCGTGTAATAAATGAGCCCGTACTCTGGCTCAATACGATTTATGTGGCCGCATTCAATCTAATCTTCTTAGCACATAATGTATACTCCTTTGTAAAGCGTTTGACTCCATCGATCCATACAACGATTATGGCGCTCGCCCTAGGTGCAGTCCTTTTAATGCCTTTTATCGGTTACACATCCCATCGAGAGTTTACAAACTATACGAAAATTGACGGTCAATGGCACGTATACTTGCCTATTACAGAAACATTTAACCCTGATTTTACAGACTATGGCAGGACGATTATACAGGGGGATTCTTCAAAACTAGGAGCAACGGAAATATATAAGGAACGAAATATTCAGTTTATCAGCTTTACGGCCGTTGAAGAACCTCATGTTATTTCGCTTGTAGGATATAACAAATTCATTTCTAACATCGAATTAGAAGTACGTGAGCCTACTGATAGTACAGCTGACATACCAACAGCATCCTATGAATCTATCAACTTTAGATTCATCAATGAAGGCCTTGATTTAGAGGTATCTCTACCAAATGGCGTGACCGAGGTTCATCATATATATGAAAAATTTCTCACTGTTCCTAAAACGGCTTCAGATTCAGTCATTATAGAAGGCACGGGATACAAACTCTTAATCCACTCCTACTACGCATATCAAGACAGCGCACGAAGAATTATTTTTAGCGTATTATATAATTAATTATGAAAGCTAGTAATTTAAGGCATCTTCAGCCATATCGACATTTTTTGTAAAACTATATTAAAAAATTTCCAAATGTCAATATTGAATATATAGATTTTTTTCGCTATAATCGTAACATAATGTATAAGCCAAATAAGAAAACTACCATATATAGTAGTTTTCTTATTTTTCTGATTAGACTCAACTTAAAGATATTTTATATAATTCATTCTAATCTTATATATGCTTATACGACTATATTAACAGTTTTATGACTTTTTGCTCTCAAGGGGAACAGTAATGGAGATTATGATCAAGAAACGGGATGGCCATTTCGAGCCGTTGTCCGTTGAAAAAACGAAACGAATGATAGCCTTCGCATGTTTGGGGTTAGATTCTTGTGATCCACTAGAATTGGAAATGGATGCGAAGTTGCAATTCGTTGATGGCATGACTACTAAAGAAATTCAAAAGACTTTAGTCCAAACAGCTATCGAAAAAGTTATATCTAAAAAAGACGACGGCTTCGGCAACCAAGTTAATAAAATGAACCAAGATTGGCAGTTCGTAGCAGCCCGCCTATTCTTGTTCGATCTCTATAAAGAAGCCGCTATTACTCGTCGTTACAAAGCATTTGGCTACGGAAACTTCCCAAATCTAGTCAACATGCTTGTAAAAGAGAAAAAATACGCAGACTTCTTCGTTACAGAGTACACAGCTGACGAATTGCAAGAATTAGGCGATTACATCAAACCTAAGCGAGACTATCTCTTCAACTATGAAGGTCTCAAATTATTGGCTGACCGTTACTTGGTAAAAGGTTTTAACAAAGAAATCTTTGAATTACCTCAAGAACGTTTCATGGCTATCGCAATGCATTTGGCTCTTGTAGAAGGGGAAAATAAAGTAGAATACGCTAAGAAATTCTACGATTTGATGAGCCAATTAAAAATGACGACAGCTACACCTACTTTGGCAAATGCTGGTACACCATTCCACCAATTGTCCTCTTGCTTTATCTCTGGTGTAGACGACAACTTATGGTCCATTTACGACGTAAATAGCAAGTTCTCTCGCGTATCTAAACACGGTGGTGCTCTTGGTATCTACCTTGGTAAAGTTCGTGCATTGAACTCCGATATCCGCGGCTTTAAAAACTCCTCTGGTGGCGTTATTCCTTGGATCCGCTTGTACAATGATACTGCAGTTGCGGTAGACCAATTGGGTAAACGTAAAGGCGGCGCTACAGTAACGCTTGATATTTGGCATAAAGACTTCTACGAATTCGTAGAACTTCGTACAAATAATGGTGATGATCGTCGCAAAGCGCACGATATCTTCCCTGCTATCTCCGTTCCAAATATCTTTATGGAACGTATGTTAGCTCGTGAAAACTTCACCCTCTTCGACCCTCATGAAATTTTGGCTGTAAAGGGCTATTCCTTAGAGGACTATTACGATACTGATGACAATAAGGAATTCACGAAACGTTACCTCGAATGTGAACAAGATCCTAACTTACACGGCATCGAAGTGCCAGCATTAGACATGATGAAAAAAATCATGCGCTCCGCTGTTGAAACTGGTACGCCATTCATCTTCTTCCGCGACACTGTAAATGCTGCAAATCCTAACAAACATGCAGGTATGATTTACGCGTCCAACTTGTGCCACGAAATTGCACAAAACGTTGGCTTCACTAACTTAGCTGAAGAAATCATCAACGAAGACGGTACAATTACTACAAAAACAAACACAGGCGACATGGTTACATGTAACTTAAACTCCATTAGCCTTGGCCGTATTACAGACGAAGAGTTGGAAGAAAACATTGCCCTTCAAATTCGTATGTTAGACAATGTTATTTCCATCAACCAAGCGCCGGTGCCAGAGTCTCGCATGACTTCTGATAAATACCGCGCTATCGGTCTTGGTACGTCTGGTTATCACCACTACCTTGTAAACCATGATATCCAATGGGAATCTGATGAACACATCGAAGTAGCGGACAAATTATTTGAAAACATTGCATTCTATGCGATTAAAGCTTCTATGGAGCTTGCAAAAGAAAAAGGCGCGTACCCAGCATTCAAAGGTTCCGAATGGGAAACTGGTGAATACTTCACACGTCGTGGTTACACATCTGATCGTTGGAAACAATTGGCTGCGGACGTTGCAAAATACGGTATCCGCAACGGTTACTTGATGGCCGTAGCTCCTACAGGTTCTACATCCAACATCGCTAATACAACAGCTGGTATCGACCCTATCTTCAAAAAATTCTTCATCGAAGAGAAGAAAGGTTCTTTCACACCAAAAACGGCACCAGATTTGAACGACAAAACATTCTGGCTATACAAAGAGGCACATACAATCGACCAACAATGGTCCATCAAAGCTTGTGGCGTGCGTCAACGTCATATTGACCAAGCACAATCTTTCAACTTGTACATCACTCCTCAAATGAAAGCGAAAGAAATTCTTGACCTTTACGTAGAAGCCTACAAACAAGGGATCAAAACAATCTACTATATCCGTAACCAATCCCTTGAAATGGATGAATGCACAAGCTGTTCCTCCTAATATAGGATAGATACACGCTACATTCTATAATGCAATTTAAGCTATGGTAAAAGTTAAAGATATCATTGCCATAGTTTACAAAAAATATGCTCTATAACTAGAGAGCACTAAACCTGTGAAAGATACTTTCACCAACATTATAAATCTGATGACGACCTATAGCAGTATAGGTCGCATCATCGTATAAAGGAGCCCTACTATGGATAAAAAACTGATTTTCAACGAAAATGGTGACCGTGGCACGCAATCTATGATTGGCGGTAATACCACGAACCTTCGCGAGTGGAATCGTATCAAGTACGACTGGGCAAATCAAATGTACCGTACAATGCTCAACAACTTCTGGATTCCAGAAGAAATTTCCTTGAACGAAGACGTTAAACAATTCCCATACTTAACAGATTACGAGCGTCGTGCCTTCGATAAAATCATTGCGTTCTTGAACTTCCTTGATTCCATTCAATCTGAAAACTTGCCTAATTTGAGCCGCTATATTACAGCATCTGAAGTGGCATCCTTATTGAATATCCAAGCATTCCAAGAAGAAATTCACGCTCAAAGTTATTCCTACATTTTGGACACTGTAACAAATCCTATTACACGTGACAAAATCTATGATGAATGGCGTACAGATAAAACATTACTTGAACGTAATCGCTTCATCGCCGATGCATACCAACGATTCAGCGACGATCCTAGCGAAGCAAATCTAATTCATACAATCATCGCTAACTATATCTTAGAAGGCATCTACTTCTACTCTGGATTTAGCTTCTTCTACACATTGGCACGCCAAGGCAAGATGACAGCTACATCCACTATCTTCAAATATATCAACCGCGATGAAGTAACTCACCTCGTATTGTTCCAAAACATCATTCGCGAGTTACGCCGTGAACGTCCTGATTTATTTACACCTGAATTAGAGGCGAAAATTACGGACATGATTCGTCAAGGTACAGAAAACGAAATCGCTTGGGGTCAATACATCACCGACGATAAAATCCTCGGCCTTAACAACGTTCTTATCGAGCGCTACATCAAATACCTTGCCAATATCCGCTTAGAAGCAATCGGCTTACCTCATTTATATCCTGAAATCAAGGATAATCCAATGGAGTGGATCGAAAGCTTTTCTAACTTGAATAGCACAAAAACTGACTTCTTCGAAGCTAAAGTTACAAACTATACAAAAGCAGCGGCATTTGATTTTGACGATTTAGAATAATAGACGTTATAAAATACAATATCTAAGGACATACGAGCCAATAGAAAAGAGCTAATAGCTATAACGCTATCAGCTCTTTTTTCATGATTATTTAAACCTTAGTTATGAGGAATTGCTGCAAATTTAAACAGCTCTCTCCTATTTATCTCTAAAAAACAAAAAACTATCATATCAGTGTATATGTTGCTAGAAATATAGTCCCCAAACGCCACCCTCGTTTTACAGTTGACACATGGTTATACATTGTAAATTATATCAATACATTTGTGCGCAAATAGGCCTACACCGTAGATTTTCATTCGCCCCATGAATGTATTCATAATAAGCTTGGTAAAAGCAAAAGTTTTTGTGTCCACCCTGTTTCAAACTACCAACTATTATCAGCTTTCAATCAATTCAGTTGTCCAGTTAGCAGACTGCAATAGATTGTCTAATAAACGTACTTGTTTTGCGATATGATCAGCTTCTTTTTGGATGTCTGCCACATTCACAGTCGGCATTAGCTTAATCTCAGACCCTCTCGCACGGAAATTGATACTTCCTGCGCTAGATGCCAAAGTTCGATAAGCAGTTAGGCGCAAAGCAGCGCAATCTTTTTCGGCAATGATTTCAGTAATAGTTCGACCTTCTATAATAGTTTTGCAATTAGTTAAATTAATATCTGCAATTAATTTTTGAAGTCTATTTACACATTGTTCTAATGTTTTCAAAAGTTCTTCAGGGTTCTCATTCGGTACTTCCCCTTCTTGCACTAAACTATTTTGAGTTAAGCGAAGCTCTAAATCGCTTATTTTATAATTTAAATCAGATCGTTCTTGTAATGCTTCTGCTAGTTTCATAAACTCTCCTCTCAAAAAGATATATCAAGTTACTTATAAAATACTATGTACAACAATATATATATCCACCAATTCTTATTATACAGCACTATTGAACGGCTTATAATACTTTCCGCATCATCACGTGAGGACAGCCTTCATCTAGGTATTCTTCTCCTTCAGCACGATATCCAAGGGATTCATAGAATGGTTTGGCCTGTACTTGCGCTGACAAGGAGCACGTTTTAAAGCCGTCACGACGAATAGCATTTTCGGCGGCCATCATGATCTTAGTACCTAAATGTTGTCCACGATACAACTTACGTACCGCCATGCGCCCAATATGTGCATCTCCAGCTGTGTCACTTGGAAAATATCGACACGTACCAGCTGCTTTACCATCAATGGATAAGAGCACAAACTTTGCAGTCTCATCGATTTCATCAAATTCGTCTTCAAACCCTTGTTCTTTCATAAATACATCGACACGAATTTGTTTTATTTCCTCTGTTATATGATCTAAGATTTGAATAATCATAGGTGCCCTTTCTGATTATAAGTATATTTATAAGAATCGATTTAGGCGTATTACGAAATACCCTATAAACAATGAAAGCTTCTTATTTTTATTATATCAAAAATACGCTTAATTCCACAAAACTTCTCAGTTCCTATTAATTCCCGCATCAAAAATATTTTAAAACTTCCATGAAATTCATTTTTAGGTATTGCATAATTTTATCATTTGGGTTTATACTATACCCAACATTTTAGAAAGGAGCAACCAAAAATGACTAACCAAATTAGCCTCACAGCAAAGCAATACTTTTATTGGTTCTTTATCCAACGTACGGGTAAGGAACTATTTGTGATGCGCTAATTAAGGATTATTCAACATTAGTTGCTTAGAATAGTAAAAGGGCTACCCGTATTAGATTACGGGTAGCCCTTTTTATTTGCTATCCGTATGGTCAGCCCTACTATTCACTGTAGTTAAAAGGAGGAATTATCATGATTATTACATTGAAACAAAACGCAGCAGCGGAAGAAGTATCCCGTTTACGCGGTGAATTAGAGGCGCAAGGATTCGTTATCCATCCAGTAGAAGGTACTCGATACAATATTCTAGGACTTATCGGTGATACTGCATCTCTTGATGCCCGTCAAATCGAGTCTCTAGATTTCGTAGATAAAGTAACTCGCATTCAAGAGCCATACAAAAAAGCAAACCGCAAATTCCATCCAGATGATTCTATAATCAATGTTGGTGGTGTCCTCATCGGTGGTGGTCACTTCGCAGTAATGGCCGGTCCTTGCTCTGTGGAAACACCTGAACAAGTATTAGCCACTGCTAAAGCATGTAAAGAAGCTGGTGCTACCATCCTTCGTGGCGGCGCTTTCAAACCTCGTACATCCCCATACTCCTTCCAAGGCATGGGCCCAGAAGGCTTAGAACTATTAGAGCTTGCAAAAAAAGAAACAGGTCTTCCTATCGTTTCTGAGGTTATGGATATCTCCCAATTACAATACTTTGATAATGTAGATATGCTTCAAATCGGCGCTCGTAACATGCAAAACTTCACGCTTTTAAAAGAGGTGGGCAAATTAAATAAACCTGTTCTCTTAAAACGGGGTTTATCTGCTACATACGAAGAATGGTTGATGGCTGCTGAGTACATCATGTCCGAAGGCAATGAACAAGTTGTATTATGCGAACGCGGTATCCGCACATTCGAAACTAAGACTCGCAATACCTTAGATGTAACAGCAATTCCTATGATGCATGAATTATCTCACTTGCCAATTATCATGGACCCTAGCCACGCAGCAGGTATGAGCCGCATGGTTCGTCCGCTTTCACTTGCATCCGTAGGCGGCGGTGCAGACGGCCTTATGATTGAAGTTCACAACGATCCAGCCAAAGCATTGTGCGACGGTCCGCAAGCATTGCGTCCAGACCAATTCACTAGCCTTATGAAAGAAATTAATGCGTTACGCCAAGCATTGGTAGAATGCACTAAATAATCTTACATATCACACAAATAAGCTAGTATCCGTTATAATAGATACTAGCTTATTCTTTTAAGAAAGGAACCGTTATGACTCGCATCCATATTAATGCATCTACACCGTATGATGTTGTCATCGAGAAAGGCGCTTTACAACGCATCACCGATTATATTAAACCATTAAAACCAAATTGCCGTGTTATCATCGTCAGCGATAGCAACGTGGCACCTCACTATTTGGACTCTGTGAAAGCTAATATGGAACATGCGGGTTATGCTGTTTGTGATTATGTTTTCCCTGCTGGTGAAAGCTCCAAAAATGCTCATCAACTCATCGATTTAGTAGAATACATGGCGGGCCAATCATTGACTCGCAAAGACTTGCTCATCGCCCTTGGGGGCGGTGTTGTAGGCGATATGGCGGGCTTTGCAGCAGCAACCTATTTACGTGGTATCGACTATGTTCAGGTTCCTACATCTCTATTAGCCGCAGTAGACTCCTCTGTAGGTGGTAAAACAGCGGTCAATCTCGAAGCTGGGAAAAACCTCTGGGGTGCTTTCAAACAACCTATCCTCGTCCTCTGCGATCCAGCTACACTCAATACATTGCCTGATATGGAATGGATTAATGGGTGCGGCGAAATTATCAAATACGGCTTCCTCGACGTACCTGGTTTATTAACCCAACTAGAACATAAACCATTAATTAAACATCACGATAGTGTTAGTACTGTCATCGCTCGTTGCGTTCAAGCAAAAGCGGATATCGTGGAACAAGACGAACGCGAGTCTGGCGTTCGTGCCCTCTTAAACCTCGGTCATACCTTTGGTCACGGCATCGAAAAAGCAAGTCATTTCGAGGTACATCACGGTTATGCCGTTGCTATTGGTATGGTGCTCATGGCACAAGGTGCTGTCAAACATGGAGAATTAGATGTAGAGTCGTTAGACAAATTAAAGGCCCTCATCAAAGCACACGATTTGCCAACCACAACAACGATAAGCAAAGAAGAAATTCTAGCTGCCGCTAAGCACGACAAAAAAAGCGAAGGAGCAACCATTAAAATCGTAGTACCTACTAGCTATGGTCACAGCGAGCTCAAAGTAGTAACGCACGATGAACTTGCAACCTATTTAGACTGAGATATAAAGGAGATTTATATGCATTCCGTAACGAACGCCATCCCTACAGGGACTATCGCGTCCATTCCTGCAAAAGCTCATGCGCACCGTGCACTGATTTGCGCAGCTCTCGCAAACTCGCCATCTACCATACTACTGAGCCGCACCTCTAAAGACATCGATGCAACTATGGACTCCTTGCGAGGCTTAGGCGCACAAGTTGTATATGAAAACAAAGTTGTCACTGTTACACCAGGTCCTGTGCCAACAAAGGGCAATGTAGTTCCCCATGAATCCGGTACCACATTGCGCCTCTTATTACCAGTAGCAGCGTCCATTTGTAATGAGGTAGACGTGGATGCGAAAGGGCGTTTACCAGATCGTCCTTTAGAGCCCATGCTCGGTGAAATGAAAGCTCACGGCGTAACATTCTCCCAAGATAAACCACCATTCACTATGACAGGTCGTCTACAAGGCGGTGAGTTCGGTATGGTTGGCGATGTGAGTAGCCAGTTCTTCTCTGGATTATTATTAGCAGCGCCACAATGTGGAGGTGCTACAATCACATCTACTACACCACTTCAATCTAGCGACTATGTAACATTGACGACTACAACAATGGCAAACTTCGGCGTAACAGTCGACCATACTCCCGCCTCTGACACAGTCCAAGAGTCCTTTGCAGTAGCGGCTAATACTACTTTTAAAGGTCAAAGTAATTACCAAATCGAAGGCGATTGGTCCAATACGGCTATTTGGATGGTAGCAGCGGGCATGACAGGTAAACCAATTACCATTACGGGTATGAACAAAAATTCTGTGCAAGCGGATCGTCGCATCATGCAGATTATGATTGATACCGGTTGTGATGTAGTATGGGATGGCATGAACGTAACCGTTATGGGTCGTGCAGTAAAACCAATCCATGCCGACCTCGAACAAATGCCCGATATGTTGCCAGTTATGGCAGCCCTCGCTTGCTCTATCCATGGTGAAAGCTCCTTTGTTAAGGGTGCACGCCTACGCTTGAAAGAATCCGATCGCCTCGAAGCCGTTGCTAATCTGGTCAGAGATTTAGGCGGTACGGTTCGTGAAGATGGTGATGACCTATATATCATCGGTAGTGGTATACTAAAAGGAGGACAAGGTGATTGTGTTAACGACCATCGCCTTGTTATGGCAGGTACATTGATGGCACTCATCAGTGAAAATCCTGTAACATTAAAAGATAGCGAAGCTATCACAAAATCCTATCCAGACTTCTTTGAGGACTGGAACTTACTAGGAGGTAATGCTAATGGCATCTAATTTCGGTAAAACCATACAAGTATCTACCTTTGGCGCGTCTCATGGGTATGCCATCGGTGGTATCGTGGAAGGCCTCCCTTGTGGACATACCATCGACATCGATGAGCTACAAACCTTCTTAAAGCGCCGTGCGCCAGGTCAAAACCAATTACAGACGCAACGTAAAGAAGCCGATATACCTGAATTCTTAGCAGGTATGGTAGATGGCATGCTCAGTGGATCTCCATTGGCATTTATGATTCGCAATACCTCTCAGCACTCTAGCGATTACAATAATTTGCGCGACATACCTCGTCCATCGCACGCAGACTTTACGGCTCGCATGCGCTACGGTGACAAGGTAGATATGCGAGGTGGCGGCCACTTCTCAGCGCGTCTAACAGCACCTCTTTGCGTGGCTGGTGGCATCGCCCTTCAACTACTACGTGAAAAAGGTATCGAAATTCACGGTCATTTAAAACAAGTTGGTACAATCCAAGATGCCCCTATCGATATGGTTCATCCAGATATGAAAGCACTTTCTGAAATCGCTACAGAACCTATCGCTATGGTCGATGCAGACAAACGTTCTGAAGTAGAAAACTTAGTCATGAAACTCAAAAAGGACGGTGACTCCACAGGCGGTATCGTTGAGGTTGTGGCTACGGGATTACCAATCGGTCTTGGCAATCCAAACTTTGACGGCATCGAGAACCGATTAGCTCGTGTTATCTTTGGCGTACCTGCCATCAAAGGTGTGTCCTTTGGCGGTGGCTTCGACATGTGTTCTCGCCTTGGCTCCGAGGTGAACGATGCTTTCACCATGGACGGCGATACAATCACAACAACTACCAATAATAGCGGTGGCATTCAAGGCGGTATCACCAACGGCTTACCCCTCATTATGCAAGTGGGCATTAAGCCTACTCCGTCCATTTATAAGGAACAACATTCTGTGTCGCTTTCACAAAAAGAGGACATATTACTCACCATCAAAGGTCGTCACGACCCATGTGTAGCACTTCGTGCAGTACCTGTTATCGAAGCCGTCACGGCCCTCGTCATTCTTGATTTCTTAGGAGATATTGACCATGAACTTAGATGAAGTACGCGTTAAGATTAACGATATAAACGACCAAATGCTCGCCCTCTTCAAAGAACGTATGGAACTCTCTAAGGACGTAGCGGCTGCAAAAAAGGAAATGAATAAGGCCATTTACGATGCCAAACGAGAGCGCGACATCCTCGACAAGGTAACAAAAGATGCAGGTCCAGACCTCGATCTATATGCACGCCGTTTTTTTGAGGCATTATTTAGCTTAAGTCGTACCTACCAATCCGAACAACTATTCCAAGACAATGAATTTACTTTAAAAATGAAAAAAGCCATTGAGCAATCCCCTACTTTACCACCTCAACGGGGCAGTGTAGCTTGCGCCGGCGTATTTGGTAGCAATGCTCAAATGGCGTGTGATAAATTATTACCTCTTAGCCAAATCCATTATGTAACAGGTTTCCGTTCCGTATTCGATGCCGTCGAGTCAGGTGAATGTCAATTCGGTGTATTGCCTATCGAAAACAGCTCCAATGGTTCCGTAAAAGAAGTATATGACCTCTTAGAAGAGCGCAAATGTTATATCGTTCGCGGCACGCGCCTCTGGATATCTCACGACTTGCTCGTGAAAAAAGGCACAAAACTAGAAGATATTCATACCATAATTTCCCACCCTCAAGCGTTGGGCCAATGTAGTCACTTCCTAGATAAGTTAGAAGGCGTAGAATTACGCTCCTATGACAATACGGCTCGAGCTGCACAGCTCGTAGCAGCTAGTGATGACCCTGGAGTAGCGGCTATCGCAGCACCTCAATGTGCAGACCTATATAATTTGTCTCCATTGTTGAGAAATATCCAAAATAGCGATAACAACTATACGCGCTTTATCTGCATTAGTAAGGATTTCCACGTATACCCAGGAGCCAATAAAATCTCTGTTGTAACCACTGCAAGTCATGCTCCAGGCGGGCTTGGTACATTGCTCACCAAGTTTGCTAATATCGGTGTGAACCTTACAAAACTTGAGTCCCGTCCGATCGTAGGACATAACTTTGAATTCTTGTTCTACCTCGATTTAGAAGCATCCTTGGCAGATCCAAAAGTACTTTCCGTATTAGCAGAGCTCCACGCATCGCAAGATAAATTCCGCTTGCTCGGCAATTATCCTGAAAATTGATATTTTCCTTTATGGTAGTGCTTATTAATGGCATATATAGTACAATGGATATAGTTTTAAAACTCCAATGGCTAATAGGTGACAGCCTATTAGCCATTTTGTGTATATTGACCTAGGAGGTCCTATGAAATTTGGTTTACTTGGCCGTACGTTGGGCCATAGCTTTTCCCCACGCATCCACAATGCTTTGGGAAATACTAATTATGAATTATTTGAACGAGAACCGAGCCAACTGCAAGAGTTCTTTGCAGACCAAGAATTACAAGGTATTAATATTACCTTCCCTTACAAGGTTAACGCCCTTGAAGCTTGCGATGTAGTAGACCCTCGCGCAGAACGCATTGGCTGTGTAAACACGATGGTTCGTAAAGACGGCAAATGGCATGGTTACAATACAGATTACGATGGTTTCGTATTTACTCTAGAACACGCTGGTATAAATGTATCCGGTAAAGAATGTATTATCCTTGGCGATGGTGCCTCCTCTGCTACGGTTCACGTAGCTCTTGAAGACCTAGGTGCTAAGAGCATCACGCATCTATCCCGTAAAACGGCTCCGCTCTATACTGATGCGCCTAATTACTATGAAACAGCACAGATTATTATTAACTGCACGCCTATCGGTATGTATCCGCATAATCCAGCTAACCTCATAGATATTATGCAATTTTCTAAATTAGAGGGCGTTGTAGATCTCATCTACAATCCGCGCCGTACAGTTTTGCTTTTACAAGCAGAAATGATGGATATTCCGTACTGTGATGGTCTACCTTTCCTCGTGGCACAAGGTGTTGAGGCGGCTAATCATTTTCAAGGTGAAAGCTTTGGTACCAAAGAGATAGAACAAATCTTGCGAGATATGCGCCGTGAAAAGGAAAATATCATCCTCATCGGTATGCCTGGTGTTGGGAAAACAACAGTGGGCAGAGCAATCGGTAAAGAGATGGGCCGTACTTGGCTTGATGTGGATCACGAGCTAGAAAAAGAAATTGGCAATGTTTCTACCTATATTACAGAACAAGGGGAGGCTACGTTCCGTGAAAAAGAGGCAGAAATGATTGCAAAATTAGGCACTCAAACAGGCCTTGTCATCTCCACTGGTGGCGGCTGCGTAACAGTACCTAAAAACTATGCACACCTGCGCCAAAATGGCCGTATTTACCAATTAACACAACCTGTAGAAAAACTATCTACTTCAGGTCGTGTTCTATCTAGTGGCGGCATAGGACGTTTACGTGAACTCGAAGAAACTCGCACTCCAATGTATGAAAGCTTTGCACAATGCATCGTGGAACATAATCGCAATGCACCAGAAACAGTGGCAGCTATTCTCGAAGACTTTGAATCAAACTTATTGTAAGAGTTTATATAACGGTATTTATAAGATTGTTTCCTCTATATAAGTAAGGGCTTCTACATCTTTAGAAGTAAGAGCATTTACATCTGTATTTTTAGATAAAACTAAAACTCATATCATGACATACATGATATAAACTGAAAAGCAGTAGCTATCCTCAGGGTAACTACTGCTTTTTTAGGTCTCCTATGTATTATATATATTGGTAGAAAATCACTTTAGCAATTACAATGTAATTACACAAAGAATTTAAAATAGCTTTCACCATGGAACTATCAAAATACAATGAACTAATTTCTATAAGCAATAGTCTTAACGTGACGACCATAAATAGGAGGCATTATGAAAACTGTAAATCTACAAGTTCGCATCAATGAGGACTTAAAACAAGAGGTATCTAGCATATTAAAAGCACAAGGTCTATCATACACCTCTATGCTAGATGCACTATTCCGCCAAATCATCAAAGAGCGTCGCATTCCGTTTGCCATTGCGTTACCAACGGCACCTATCGATGAAACACCTACACCAAGCACACTCAACAACGGCACCTATGAACAACCACAAACCACATTAAAAGCCTCAGATTATATAGGTGCATATGGTACACCAAGAGAAGAAAATCAAGAAATATCCTTCGATACAATCGATAAGACAGGAGTTCTTAACATCCGTATCAATCCTAAAGTTAAGACACTAACAACAGCTATTCTAAAAGAAATGGGATTAACCATGTCACAAACAGTTACACTTGTATCTAAACAAATACAATTTAATAAGGATATTCCACCTACTATCCTCCGTCCAGAATGGATTGATGCTATTAATAATGATTTCTGGACTGAAGAAGATTTAACTACAAGAATACAATTAGGGCTAAATCAAGCAGAAAAAGAAATTGGTGAACCTGCGGAAAAAATTTTTAATGAACTCCTTGAAGATTTATAAATTTGGAGAGCTGAAATGAAGTATACAGTAATTATGACGCCTACAGCTAAGTCTGATATAGTAAATCTCAAAAGTTCACTAGAACAACAGATTATAGATTCTTCCTTTATTAGAAAAGAATTAAAGTTGATTTATCAAAAAATTTCTTCATTAGCTATCTTTCCTGAACGTTATCCTATTTTAAATAATAATACCAATTACAGAAAATTATCATACAAAAAATATCTTATTCTATATAAAGTCATTAATAATAACATATATATTTTTTATATCCGCCCTTCAAAAATGAATATACTACAAGAAATACAAAACATATAAAAAAGTCGGCTCTCGCCGACTTTTTTAATGCACTTTTACCCGTTTATGCTGTTGTTCATCGAATACGCCATCTACATCGATGGTATCTAGAATTCGTTTTAAAGCATGTACATCGATTTGCCCTGGTGCCGATGCTTTACCAGCAGAGGCAAAGGTCATGGCATTTCCAAATAGAGCTCCTGCAGTGCGTGTAACAGCACCTAGTTCTCCCATTGCCATCGTAATAATTGGATCCGAAGGATATAAAGCTTTCACTTCAGCCGTTGCTTCAAGTAGCGTTAATACATCACCAGTTGTGTGAGGCATAACGGCAATCTTTGGCACATCGGCCAAGAACTCTTTCATTTGAATAAGTCGATTTACAATGACTTCACGACTCGGTGTACAGTGGAAATCATGGTTGCTCATGATAATAGTGATTCCATGAATCTTAGCAAACTCTATCGTTTTAAGCATTCTATCTTGATCAAAAAACAGCTCAATATCGATAGCATCCACCAATCCTGTAGGAATCAAACGTTCTAGCATTGTAAAGTAATCTTGTGTAGAAATCGTTCTTTCCCCACCTTCACCTTTTGTGCGCCATGTAAAGAGCAATCCACGACCTTTCAGTTGTGGCTTGATGAGCATTAATAGTTCAATAATAGCATCAATGGAGTGGGCCCGCTCGAAATAGTCAATGCGTAGCTCTACTATGTGACACGGTGTATTACATGCTACTGCGGTGGCATCCAGAATCTCTTTCATTGTTGTGCCCACAATAGGCACGCATATTTTTGTACCCTTTTCTCCGAGTACAGTATGACCGATACGGACCATAATAACTCCTTTCTGTCCCACACGGTGAGACTAGTGACTTACCTTAAACTAACTATATACCAATATTTTTGTAAAAGCAATCAATCGGCCCATATTGGATTGCTATTCACTAAAAACGTATGAAAGCCTACTATTATGCACTAAAACAGTATTCTTAGATTAACGATTAACATCACTTTTTCTTATACCCTAGATTAAGACCTCTTACCAATAAACGGTCTGTATCTGAAAGCCTCGTATTATAAAAATAGCCTAAAAAAGTAAAAGCTCCTTACCAATATATATTAGTAAGGAGCTTGTTAGACTCTAATTCACACACTATATTTATCATGTTGTACGGATAGTTTCCGTGATTGGAATCCCATATAGAGTAATAACAAACCTGTAATACTAAATACATAGGATATCCCAATGTAGGTAGATACAATACTTGCGAACACAGGCCCTACCATAGAACCGAATTGTTGGGCCGTCGTCGTCATACCAAACATGCGACCTCTAAAGCCTGGTTCTGTATTAAGAGTTACGGCTGCACTCAAAGATGGGTTGATGCCCACAATACAAGAACCAATTAGCACTTGTAGTACACCAAACCACCAAATACCTACTGGTAAGCTTTGAAGTAAGAGAACAACACCACTACCAAGCATACAGTAGGAAATGGTTCTAAAGTACCCACGACGCTCACCGAGGCGCACCCATATATTGGTCGTTAAGGAACCGGCTAAACCACCGATACTGAGGATTGTACCTGAAATGATGGCTGCCCCTTCCATAGTGCCTTGCATATCACCTACATAAAGCGCCAAAATAGGCTGTAGCATCATGATGACACATTGCATAAAGAAGTAAATCCATAAAAGTCTTACTAATACAGGTTGTTCTTGAACCGACTTAAAATCTTCTCGCAAGGATGTAGCTTTTACCGGCTGTTTGGACTGCTCCTTAGAAGTTGTATTTTCAACTTCTAGTTTTGGTTCTTTTACAAGAAACAATACCGCTAAAGTAGCAATGAATACGGCTATACCAGATATATAAAATACAGGGCGCATACCTACAACACTTTCAACGGCACCGCCCAAAAATGGACCGACGACATTACCTAAAATTAGACCTGTTTGGAATATGCCGAGGGCACGGCCTACCTGTTTTTCATCCACACTGAGGGAGACCATGGTCATCGCTGCAGGATAGAAACCATTAGCGAACCCAACTAAAGCACGCCCCATTAACAATTGATACTGATCCGTTACCATGCCGATGAGAACATAACTGACAGCAATGGCAAAACCAGCGCGCAAAGCCATCCGCTTTTTCCCTTTATTATCTGCAATTTTGCCCCAAATTGGCGCCATAATGCCAGCGATTAGGAATGTAATACCAAAGACGAGACCAGACCAAAGTGCCACATCATCCTTTGGAACACCGAGTTCCAATAAATATATTGGCAAAAAAGGAATTATCATTGTATAACATATGGCTAGCACCGTCATACTAGTTGTGATAATCCACACGTTGCGCATGCCACCTCGAGCATCATATACACTTGTACTCATGGTACCCTCCCTTCCGCATAAAATCGTTTAGATAAACTAATATACACATAAATCACTTTTAATTACAGTTCCATTTAAATTACGATTCTACTTAGATTTCAATCTATGTTACTATTCATAAGATGTTATTACATTTTAATTTCATATATAAAGAAGAGCCGCATACGAAACGCGACTCTTTCCATAAAAAATACCTAAAATATAGGTATACAATGTAGTAATCCTCAAAGATTATTCAAACTAAAGTTTTCGGACTATCAATTATTCCGTAGGAAATTTGTGATCCATTACATCTTGCAAGGAAACATGTTCCATAACATGTCGGAACTCATCTTGTAAATACTGCCACAATGGAGCTGTCAAGCAGTCATTAAACATAGGACACGGTTCTACATCATCTTCTAAACAAGACACGAGAGCAATGGAGTCCTCTGCGGCATATAAAATTTCATATACATTGTATTCAGCCGGAGATTTCACCAAACGATATCCTCCATATTTACCACGTCCACTTTTAACAAGGCCCGCGGAGGATAATCGAGATACAATCCCCTCTAAATATTTATCGGAAAATCCTTGGCGTTCTGCAATCTCACGAATTGGTACATTTTTTTCTACTCCATGTTCTGCAATATCCGCCAATATCCGTAAGGCATAACGCCCTTTTGTAGATATTTTCATAAGTTAACCTCTATATCATTCATAATATATTAATAGTATATCACAAATTCATACAAAAAATGGTGGGAAATATGATACACTATACATATATCGAAATATCTTTATTTAGGTATGATTTTAATTTCATATAGGGAGGATTTTATCTAATGTTAGATAAATTATTTCAACTCAGTGAGCGTGGCACAACCGTTAAAACAGAAATTTTAGCAGGTATCACTACGTTTATCACGATGGCGTACATCCTATTCTTGGCGCCAAACATTCTTAGTCTTGCAGGTATGGATAAGGATGCGGTCCTCATTGCCACAGCCTTAGGTGGAGGTCTTGTGACGATTGCTATGGGTTTATTCGTAAACTACCCAATTGCTCTCGCTCCAGGAGTTGGCCTCTTGGCATTTTACTCCTTTACTGTAGTTCTCGGTATGGGCGTATCTTGGCAAACAGCATTAGGTGCGGTATTCATTTCAGGTCTCGTATTCCTCGTATTAACACTTACGTCGGTGCGACAAATGATCGTTGAAGGCATCCCTGCCTCCATGAAGATTGCTATTACCGTTGGTATTGGTCTCTTCATCGCTATCATTGGTTTGAAATTATCCGGCTTAATGGCCATCTCCATTAGTTTGTCTCCAAACTCCTTAGGTCAAGTCGTACAAACACATGGTAATTTAATACCTCCTGCATCCGAGACGCTCTTAACGCTTGGTAATTTGCATAGTGGCGAAACATTGTTAGCTCTATTCTGCCTCATCTTTACGGCTTTATTGATGGCTCGTAAAGTTCAAGGCTCGCTCTTGATTGGCGTTTTAGTGACAACTGTAATTTCCTATGCCACAGGCCTTTCCACAATGCCTGAGAACTTTACTGTATTGGCAGTGCCTGATTTCTCTAAAGCGGCATTCCTTCAATTAGATATTCCTGGCGCTCTTCACATGGGCTTAATCACGATTATCTTCTCCTTCACCTTCGTAGAATTGTTCGACTCTATGGGTACTTTGATCGGTACTGCTACAGAGGCGAAAATTGCAGATCCTAAATCTGGTAAATTCCCTGGTCTTGGGAAAGCCATGACCGTAGATGCTCTTGGTGTAAGTGTTGGCGCCTTGCTCGGTACTTCTACGATTACTGCTTTCGTTGAAAGTGCGGCAGGTGTAGGTGCTGGTGGACGTACTGGTTTAACAGCTGTTACAACAGGCGTATTATTCTTAATCTGCCTATTCGTTGCTCCATTGGTAACGCTCGTACCAAATGCTGCAACCTCCCCAATTCTCATAATCGTTGGGGCCCTCATGTTAGGTGCTATTCGCAACATCGACTTCGATGATTGGACTGAAGGCTTCCCTGCATTCCTCGTTATCGTATTAATGCCATTCACATATAGCATCGCTAACGGTATCTCTGCAGGTCTTATTGCATACCCTCTACTCAAAATCATTGCGGGTCGAGCAAAAGAAGTTAACTGGATCATGTACGTATTGGCCGCACTTGTTATCATCCGCTACGTATTCTTCTAATTAACGTATGCCCATAATTATGCTATTAGTGAAAGCTACTTTATATTCGATAGCTATAAAATCACTAATACCTAAGAACAAAATATATGTAAATTACATACACTAAAAGCACCTATCTCCAAAGATATTACTCTAATATCTAGGAGATAGGTGCTTTTTATTATGTACTCTTTTACTAAACGCTAACGTCGTATGGCAACACCAAATCACGCTATAGAGTCTTATTAGAGTTTAGTATTAACCAATTGTTTTTACACCGATTAAGTCTGTACGACTTGGATCAATATCTTTTAATGGTACTACATGATCTTTATAAAACTCTGCTTCAGATGCTTTCACAGGCACTTGGAAGAACAAGAAATATGCCATATTATCTTTGCTCCACGCAACACTGCGTACTAAGCCCTTATCTACATCACCTGTATACTGCACATTACCTGTTGGTGTAGAGTCAGTCCACTGTACGTCATGGTATTCCGTTGGAACATATTCTTTAGGCCATACCGTATCCGTAGAGTAGCTCATGCGAAAGACCATCGTATGATTTACCCAACGTCCGCTGCGTTCTTGATATTCTTGCCCTTCCTTCCAATATACAGTTTCTAATACATCATTATCATAAAAATGTGTAGCATAGTATGTATAGCCAAGAGGCAAGTAACTTGGTACAGATACGTCATAGGACATCTTACGAGATGCATCGATTACACCGCTAGGTAAGCCGATGGGTTTACTCGTAAGTATAGGCCACTCAGAATTCGTATGTGTACGCAATGGCAACCCAATAGTTTCAAAATGAGGTCTATCTTGTTCACCATTTTGTTTAACACTTTGCACATTATTTCGTTTAACATTTTGCTTATCATTTCGGTCACCACGTAATCTAGTGTCATCAGAAACCACGTTACTTAACGGCCCTACTGAATCTACAATTTTGCTTACATAGTTTTGGTTTCTTGAAGAAGCAAAGTAGAGCATATGAACTTTATTATCTTTTTCCCAATAAGCAATTTGAACAGAATCGTTGCTAGAGCCTAAAGTATGTACAGGGATTCCATTAGGAGTAGTAAAGTTAACGGCATCATCAGCATTGTATTTTGTCTTTTCCAATATAGGCTTTACCACGGTATCGATAGCCCACCCCATACGATACACAATATCTGTATTAGAGAAGGTTAATTTCTGACCATATTCTCCATTATGGCCCGTTTCCGTATATACAATTTCTAATACGTCATGATCCCTTGACTTTACATCGCGTACTGCATAGTCTTCAGGCATATAAGATGGAATTTGTAAATCATATCCAAAATAATTTGTAATTGCGTCAACATTAAGCTGTACTATATCACCATTATCAACTTGATCATACCACCGATAACGATTCATTAGCTCTTTATTCTTTTCCACTGTATCGATGGTAACAGTATTTCCATTTTCATCCACTAAAGGGGATAACGCACTAATTGGTTGTACTCCAAAGCTACTTACCACAGCAGCTAGTATTCCCATGGCTAATAATGATTTTGTTGTTTTCAATCTCATAATTTCATCTCTCTCTAAATTTAGATATTTTATAAGTATATATAACCGAAGTAATCATTTATCTATTACATTTTTTAACTCAGATCACTGACTTTCAAGAGTATTACGTGCCCTTAATAAATCACACCAGTCTATGCTTTCATAGGCACTACATGTTCCTCTTTTATTTCTTCAATTGTTTTAGGTGTTGTCGGATAGTTACCAACTAGTTCATAACGAGAGCTATCAATACTCTTCAACGGTACTACATGCTCTTTATAGAATTCCGCATCAGCCTCTTTCACCCGTTCTAAGAAGAATAGAGAATAAGCCATCCCATCCTTCGTCCACGAAATGCTGCGAACCATATGCGTTTTAGGATTACCTGTATAATAAACCCCACTAGAATCACCTGATTTAGACCATTCAAGATCGCCGTACTCAGATGGAACATATGGTGTGTCTCTCACAGTATCCAAGGAATATCCCATTCTATAGGCCATAATACTATCTATATATTTTTTCCCATCCCGATAGATAGTCACACCTTTTTTATAATATACAACCTCTAATACATCATTTTGATCTTGACGCGCTGTATAGAACTGATAACCATAAGGTATATAGCTAGGCGCCTTGACCTCATACGGCAGTTGCTGTGCAGCTTCTACTATTCCTTTCCAATTACGAGCCCCTTCTTGCGTTTTCATAGGCCACTCTAATAAAGTCTTTCTTGGTAATGCTTTAATTGCTGAATCAGGATGAACTCTAGGCATATCAAATGTAACGGCAGCGGAAACACCCACATTATCGGTAGATATTGAATCATTAACAACATCAGCTGAAACATATCCTGCACACAATAATCCTACAGCCATAGCAGCTAAAACGGACTTATATATAAGCTTCTTCATGATCTCTCCTTTTATAAAAACTTGATATATACTTTACACATATAATGATATATTTTCTTATTTATATCAAAAACATGCCACCTATTCTGTTGCCCTAGCTACTTCATAAAACTTTTATCTTTCCTATTGTGAAAGTATAGTTATGAGCCATTAGCTGCTTTAATTCTAACTAGTTATACATAATAAAACATCCTACTAAACGCTATATTACAATAGAGTTCAATAGGATGTTTTGTCATTATTTAGTTAATGGAGGCATAATAATATCTTGTTCAAGCTGTCTTCGTCTCTTTGCGGTATAGTCTACAACTTTAATTTGAACGACGCCCACAGAGTTTACCATGGCATCAGTAAAGGGAAATTCTCGACCAGTCTGATGCTTCATCAACACTTGTAAACCATGAGCCTTTTCATCAACACGCTCTAAGTAGGTAGCCTCTCCTCGGCCCATCACACTAGAATAAACCGAGCTATATTTACAAGGAATATCTCCACCTGATACGAGGGCCTCATCATTACCGTCAATTTCGATAAATACATGGGGGTTCACTTTAATCAAATTAAACTTCTTCCCCTCATGATAGCCATGTACATAGATGTAGAGTATATCATCTACAATTTCATAACCGAAATGTAAAGGTACCACGTAAGGATAATCACCATCCATCATACCTAAGTGAATGATGCGAGTGCTATTTAAAATGCCCTTAATTTCATCTATATTTGTAACCATACGATCTTGACGTCTCATAATAGCCTCCACAAGAATCGGAAAATTAATACACCTTACTCTTCATGTAATCTGCCAAGAAGATGTTTAAATTGAG
Source organism: Veillonella sp. 3_1_44 (assembly GCF_000163715.1). NCBI lineage: Bacteria > Bacillati > Bacillota > Negativicutes > Veillonellales > Veillonellaceae > Veillonella > Veillonella sp. 3_1_44. The sequence continues at coordinate 360,663 of NZ_GG770200.1, read as the reverse complement.
CTTCATCACTCTTTAGCTTTCCGAAAAAGACTTCATCAATTTGTTCAACTAATGGAACTGCCTTTTGTAATATTGCACCCCCCTCTTTATTTAAAAGAACAGCTTTCGCACGTGTATCTCTAGAGTGCTCTTTTCGCTCTACAAAACCACGTTTTTCCAATAAGCTCAATATTTGAGATACCGTCATAACATCTATCCCTGAAAGTTTTGAAATCATAACTTGTGTAACTTCATTATCATGTTGTGATAGATATGCAAGAGATGCTAAAACAACAAATTGAGGATGTGTTAAGTTCAACTCTTTTAACGCTTGTTTTATAGTAAAATGCCATTTATTGTACACCCTCATGAACAATAATCCTGTTGATTTTTCTGAATTGTCTTTATATTTTGATGTAAACAAACAGCAATCTCCTTATCTTTCTAAACAATTTTTTAGAATAAATATAGATTGGGGAACATCAGAAAAAACTTGACTTAAAAATTCCAAATGTTGCTTATCTTCACTTTCTAAGCTTACGGTATGCTTTACATTTACACTTCCGTCATGATTATCAATTATTTGATGTCCGAAAAGAATAGCACCAAATGGAGTTTCAGTCTTATCCCAAAACTCTTCAAAAGGTTTTACAAGAGTAAGCTGATATTCCATAGGCGGCATGCCTTCAAGCTCCATTGTACCACATGAACCGGTCTCAAATTTACCGTTTAATGTAATATTTTTTAGATCCTCTTCCCAGTCATACCATTTTTCGATATTCGCATAGTACGCCCATACAGCTTCTTTTGTTGCTTTTATTTTCAAACTAAAACTAAATTCCATTTTATATCCTCCTTTTTTACGAGTGCTTTATTATAAGTATACTTATTATAAATTATTTTATATTATTCGTCAATTAACTTCCAAAAAAGGATATTCTATGCGTTTATCAATATAAGGGTATACTCTCATCAGAAAATCATCAGGTCTTTTGTCTACTGTAAAAATACATTTGACTTTTTAGAATAGATACTGTATTATAAAAAAATAGTTTTAAAGATTCTATAGATTGTTAAAGCTGTGGTAATCCATAGCCTTTATATTTATAGATAGTTTGTAGAAAAGAGGTCTTTATTATGTCTGATACGCATCAGTTAAAACGGGGTCTTAAGAACCGGCATGTACAGTTGCTCGCTATCGGCGGTGCTATTGGTACAGGTTTATTCTTAGGCTCCGGCCGCGCCATTCACTTGGCTGGTCCATCCATTATATTCGCCTACCTAATAACAGGTGTTATTTGCTTCTTTATTATGAGAGCACTAGGCGAATTACTGTTATCTAACCTAAACCACCACTCTTTTATCGACTTTGTAGAAGATTACTTAGGGGATCGAGCAGCATTTATCACGGGATGGACATACTGGTTTTGCTGGCTTTCACTAGCCATGGCAGACTTAACGGCCGTAGGCCTCTACATGCAGTACTGGATACCGTGGCTACCCCAATGGATACCCGCCTTACTCGTTTTAATCGTCTTGTTGTTAATGAACTTGACAGCTGTAAAACATTTCGGCGAAATGGAATTCTGGTTTGCCTTGATTAAGGTAATCGCTATTATCTCTCTTATCATCATCGGTATCATCATGATTGTTACAGGTTTTACTACAGATGCTGGCGTCGCCGCCTTTAGTAATATGTGGAATTACGGAGGATGGTTTCCGAATGGAACGATGGGCTTTATCCTATCATTCCAAATGGTTGTATTTGCTTTCACAGGCATAGAACTCGTAGGTTTAACGGCTGGCGAAACAGAAGATCCTGAAAAGGTTATTCCAATGGCCATAAACAATATTCCATTGCGTATTATTTTATTCTATGTAGGCTCTTTAGCCATCATCATGAGTATTTACCCTTGGACTGCCGTTAACCCTGCTGCAAGTCCATTTGTGGCTGTATTTACCGCCGTTGGTATTACAGCCGCTGCAGGTATCGTAAACTTCGTTGTTCTTACCTCTGCAGCATCTGCTACAAACTCCGGTATCTTCAGTACTGGTCGTATGATTTACGCCTTGGCAAAACGCGGTCACGCCCCGAGTTCGATGCGCCGCTTGACTCACAGCAGTGTGCCATACCAAGCAACGATTTTCTCGGCAGCCGTATTATTGATTACGGTTGTACTCAACTACGTAATGCCTGAAGCAGTATTCGTTATGATTACATCAATCTCTACGTTCTGCTTTATCTTTATTTGGGCCATGATGGTTATTTGCCATCTCAAATATCGCAAAAAAAATCCTGATGTAGTGGCACAGTCTAAATTTAAAATGCCTCTATACCCAGTAATGAATTACGTTATCCTCGCGTTCTTCGTTTTCGTTTTAGCCATTCTAGCCTTAAACGAAGATACGCGAATTGCCCTCTTGTTCACACCAATTTGGTTTATTATTCTTTGGGCCTTCTACTCCATGCTTAACACGGACGATGAAGATGCCCTTGGGGAAGAACTCATCGAAATGGCAGGCGTAAAAGAACTTTACAAAAAACCTAAAAAAGACGATTCCGATGATTACGTAATCTAACAAAAAAGCTCGTGCTATGCACGAGCTTTTCTTTTACTTCATTGACGGGAAGTTTTGTTGTTCATATTGTTGTAGATATGCTGGTAAGTTACTTGTATCTTCATTGTAATTAAAGATAGTCTTAATGCGATAGCCTTCTTGAGTGATTATGATATCAATAGAGGATGGTACTTCTTGATCATTCTGTTGCAAGTGATTAACTAATTCTTGCAAGGCCTCTGTTTGATGTAAAGAACCGGCCATATATTTACCCTTGGATAGACCTGTATTTCTAATGACTTGGCCATTGTATACTTGACCTCTATTATCTTTGTAATAAAAGCGTACAGCATCCTTATCTCCCGTAGGAACAGCTTTAATATAAATGGTCTTCCAATTCTTTTTAATCATCACTTTTGTAGCTTCTGCTAAATTATTAGACAAACGTCGTGTTTCTTTATTTGTTGATTTAGACACACCATTAACCTGTTGAATTTCATCATTCATAGGCATATCAATAGGTGCCACTACTGGATCTTGTTCTACCTTTTTTGCATCTGCAGGCTGAACCGCGAACATACCAACAACCGCCATTACAGCTAATGCGGTAAGAGCAATTTTTTTCATTCCATCTCTCCTTAGTTAGGATACATCAAAACAAATTATATTTTATACAACACATTCTATTATATTCATTAAACAGTTTAATATCAAGTCATACTTAATTTTTAGGACTGACACTATTAATGATTTGGTTCCATCGTTCAAAACGTTTAGTATCGTAGTTCATATCCATATATTTAATATTAAAAGAGGTAATCGATTTTAGATTTTCATAGCGTTCCATCTCATCAGTCTTAACATTCCAGAACAACATCATATTTTCATATATAGGAATACCATAATACTGTTCAGCTTTAAAAAAATCAAAAGGTAAATTCATATTTGGTTTCGCATATATAAGAGGAGTAACCGTGAGCAAATAAGTATCTCCTACCTTACCATTTATATATAATTCTCTAGGAATAAGAGAGTCTAATATTACTTTATCATTTTTAATACCATGTTTACTTTCTTTCTTTTGTTGAACCAAACGTGGATCTGTATCAACTATTTTAGAAGCAGATAAATTAGCATCTATAATATATTCTCCATCTCGATTAGAGGCTATAATTTTTCCATCTATATAATCTAAGGAAGCAGAAAATTTATCTAAATCATATCCAATAATATTAGAAACTAAAGATGTATCATTGATTTTAAAAATCAAAAGTGGATACAACTTCATATCAGGAATAGTATCATTAGAGCATCCGAGTAGATATAGTTCCTCATTAATAATAAGATAATCAACAATATAACAGTTATATTGTTTTAAAATGGGTAATACATCGATAGTATACGATTCAGAATAATTAGATGCACTCAGAATCTTTAATGCCGCAGTAGGATTACGATTAATATCAACCGCAATATCCTTTTCTATAATTACCCCTTGTTTTGGTAAAATTCGAGCCTCATTTCTCGTACCACTAAGGTGTAAGGCACACAAAATAAGGATAAGTAAAAGCAAAAAACCAACAATATAATGCTTTTGTATCCATTGCAACATAGGACCACCTCTCTCTTACCTATAGTATAACTAAATCTGTCGACTAATAAAAGAAAAGACTTCTGCCAATTCTTGACTGATTATATTCTGTCAATTACTGGTAAAAGCCTTTAATTTTATAATATTGGTTATGAAATTGTCCTATATAGCAAAGAGATATACTTAGATGTTTCTATTCGCAGAAATATCAAAATCAATATTACTAAATTAGTTACTAAAATCCGTATCCACAATAGCGAATTGTGTATAATCAGGGTAACGTTTTTGCATTTCTGCCTTGATTTTTTCTAATGTACTATGTGGATCTTCTTCGTCAAAGTCAAAGATAATATCGTAGTAGATAACCTTCTTTTCTTCTTGTACGTAGAAGGCATGTACTTGTACTACATGTGTATATAAACTAATAACTTGATCAAGAGCTTTTCTAATTTCAAGTACTTCTACACTTGGTTTGTTTTCAGCATATACACCAACAGTCATATTGATGCCAAACTTTTTATAAAGATGAACCGCAATGCCCTTTGTTAATGGATGAACTTCTGCCATTGTCATAGAATCTGGTACAGAAATATGAACGGAACCAATTGTTTCTCCCGGACCATAGCTATTTAATACCAAGTCATATACACCACCCACATTCGGATGCTGTGCGATAGTTTCTTTAATATTACGGATTAAATTATCATCTGCCCGAACACCGAGCAAATGGTTATACATTTCACGTAAAATATCATACGCTGCTTTTAAAATCAAAACAGAAATAACAGCGCCCACATAACCTTGAATATCAAAGTTAAAGAAAAAAACTAAGCCTGCAGATACCAATGTGGCAAAGGTAATCACTGCATCAAAAAGGGCATCTATACCAGATGCTACGAGTGCATCGGATTTATATTTCTCACCTTGTGCCTTGATATAACGACCCATCACTACTTTCACCACGATGGCAACAGCGATGATAACAAGACCTGGAATATCAAATGTAGATACCTCAGGGTGGATAATTTTATCCACAGATTCCTTAAGGGATCCAATACCTGCACCGAGAATGATGAAAGCTATGGCCATGGTAGTCATATATTCTATACGACCGTGGCCAAATGGATGCTCCTTATCAGCCCCTTTGGCGGCTAATTTCGTACCCACAATAGTTAATACAGAGGACAATACATCTGTTAAGTTATTTACCGCATCAAGGATGATGGCGATGGAATTAGACGCAAGGCCCACAATCATTTTAAAAATAACGAGAACGACATTACCTATAATGCCTTTTATACTGGCAAGCGTAATCCCCCGATTACGTGCTGCACTATTATCTTGTAAAATCATACTACACCTCTTACATTCTGATTTATAGTTTTTAAATTGAACTATATCGATTTGCTTATAGTCCTATTATAGCTTATCGATTATCATTTGTCATTATTTTTCTTGAAAAATATTTTTAAACTTATTGATTTTGCTGAGTTATCAACAATTCTCATTTCTCAATTAGAGTATTTGATGTATTGTGACTTCACAATGTATAGTACAAACTTATTATTAACAAACTAGTATTTTGTATTACGTAACAAGTTAATCAGATCAGATTATGCCGTAACCGTAATACGCTCTCCTGTGCGCATGTGTGTGAATACTACCTTTTGAGCCCGTAATTGGAATGGCTGTTCCGTAGGTTGTGCACCGTATAAGGTATCTCCTACAAGAGGGTGACCTATGTGGCTGAAAGCTACTCGAATTTGATGTGTTTTCCCTGTGTACAAACGAACTAAAACCTCAGAATATCCACATTTATTGGACTTATACACAGTTTTGTCCACATTTTGATTACTTTTATCAACATCTCCTAAGTTTATATCCACATTTTTTGGTGCTATATCCACAGAATTTTTAGACTTATTCACAGAGTTATCCACAGTCTCTGAAGAATGTCTACATAGGACGGAAAAATCTGTACGAGTCTCTTTTCCCTTAGGATTCACTTCGTAATGAATCCCATCAACACTGCGTTCCATAGGGAATACTAAAGAATCCTCATCGGCTTCTACAATGCCTTCCACAGTCGCCATATACCACTTTTCAAATGTATTATCATCCATTTGCTGTTGATAAATACTTTGTGCTAAACCACTTTTTGCAATGACAATGCAGCCCGTCGTATCTCTGTCGAGACGGTTCAAGAAACGTACCTTTCGCTTGATACCATGTTCTTTAAAATAGTGCGCCACACCATTGGCAAGAGAAACTTGATCTTTAGAGTTTACCGTCACACCACTTGGCTTATCCACAATAAGGAGATCAGTATCTTCATACAGAATGCGTAAGTCCATTTCGATAGGGTCATGATCTATTTTTTCCTTCGCCATAGCAATCCAAATCTCGTCGCCTTCATAGATTGCATCTTTTGGCGTAGCCTTATGACCATTAATGTGGATTAATTTCTCTTCAAAGAGTTTAACTAAGGACTTTCTAGGATATCTAGTATCTAACACTTCACCAAGTGAAATATCGCGTACTTCTCCAATATGCTCAGAACCACGACTTGATATGTCTTGATTGCTACTCGATATATCTCGATTTTTACTTGATATATCTTGTCCATTACCTATTAGCTTTTGTCTTGCATTTTTCTTGCTAAGTACAGCTTCTATATCTACAGCTGTCACGGTCCACAGAATATCATCAGGGCGATGTGTTTTTCGCGCCATTAGTATCTCCTTTCTACGAGTTCAGGATCTCGTGGCATATAGTTGAGTAGCGAACTTGGTTGAACCGCTCTACCTCGTATATTCGTCTGTTCAAAGGTAATGGTCAATTCTTGTTTAGGTCGAGTAATGCCCACATAGAACAAACGCTTTTCCTCGTCTCCACGACCTTCTGCAATGGCAAAGGGACTCGGGAAAATTCCTTCGTTTAGCCCAGCTAAGAATACATGGTCAAACTCGCTGCCCTTCGCTTGGTGAATGGTAATGATAGGAATGCGATCTTCGTTTCTCACCTGTTGTGCTGGTTCACCCGCCGTAAGGGCCGCCATCTGTAAGATTTGGTTTAATCGAGCCAAACCAGCAGGCCCTTCATAAGCCGCATCTAGTTTTTCCATGATGCGATACAAATCGCGTATATGCTCTACTTTAGCCGCTTCCCCATGAGATTTATAGTACTCTAAAACCCCCATTTGATTCATGATATACGCCAATAATTTCGTTGGCATCTCCGTATAGGCTTTTCTACGCAAGGTCGCCATTTGAGAGGCAATATCCGTGAAAGCTGCTTTATATTTATTTATAGCTACCATACGACCCGTTGTGGTCGGTACGATTTTTTCTTTCACCGCATAAATTAAAAGCTGTGCAGTGGCCAAGATATCATCCATTGCATTATGTGTTGGCTCATGGTGTATAGGAAACTTAGATGCTAGGAAGCCCAATTTATGATTTGGCAAATTAGGATAGAAACGACGGTAGATATCGAGTGTATCGTAAATAGCCTTGAACTCAGGATTGCCTAAGTTATGACGCGCCAATTCATTCGTAAAGATGGTCACATCATAGTTTACATTGTGACCTACGATAATAGCATCCTTAGAAAACTCCTTAAACGCTTTGAGTACTGTAGCCGGATCTTCACCGTGTTCTTGTAAATACGCATCGGAGAAGCCGTGTACCTCTTTGGATTGACCAACAGGTATACCAGGATTGATAAATCGTTCAAAGGCCTCTAAGACCTGTCCATTTTCATCGATGCGGATAGCTGCAATTTGAATGATGCGGTCTTGAGACGTATCTGTGCCGGTGCTCTCCACGTCATAAACAACTACTTCGTGCTGCTCTAAGCCACTGACAAGCTTTGCATAAGGCTCAGCCTCAAAGATAGGCATATCCATGAAGTCCGTCAATTTTAAACCTACTTGGCGCGTCTCTGGGCTTTCAATCGCAGCGATACGAGCGTCACCAATCCCTGCAACATAGCGTTTAATAATACGCTTCGCACTGACAGAGTCATTAGGATTCATCAACAACTTGAAGTAGGCCATAATATCTTTAATTTCTTGACGTCTAAAGAATTTGAACTCGTCGATAATCATGAAATGACGGCGTTCCTCTTCAGGTCGTTCGCCGTTAAGACGTTCAAAAGAATCACTAAGCTGCTGTGCCTTTTTATTATCCCTCACGAGAACGCCGATATTAGCATCCTTCGGTAATGCACAGATAGCTTCGTAGATATAGCGGCCCTCAAGGTAGCTATTTTTACAACCTTTAATGAGAACAGGCTTACCCTTGCTTTCACTATTGGCACGAGGCAATTCAGTGTAGATAGACCCAACCAGGTCAGGGAACATATTTTGTAAGGTTTTGAAAGCCATCGTAAAGAGCGTCCAATTAGAACGATAGTTTTCGTAGAAGATGATTTTTAAAGGCTTGAAATCCGCATCAAATTGCTTGAGCAAGCGGAACGGATCGGAGCCACGCCATTCGTAAATCGTTTGGAAATAGTCACCACATAGTAGCACGTGATTACCTTCCCACAGCATTTCTAGAACTTTGTACTCCAGTACGCCTGTATCTTGCATTTCATCTACAGAGATATAGCTGTAACGACTGCGCCAGCGTTCACGAACTACAGGGTCTTGGAATAGGCGATGAACACCGCAGATGAGGTCTGTAAAATCTAGACCGTGCACGGAAGCTAAGCTTTCATCATACGCAGCAATCCATTCGTGACCATGGTTCAAGAAATCATTGAGTTCACTATAGAGGACATTGCCAAAGCTGGAGAATTGCTGCTCAATGGCTTCGCGCTGTTCCTTCTGTAAGCGTTCGATGGTCCGCTTGTAATCGCCTAGAAGGTCATCAGAATAAAATCCATATAAAGAGCGATATTCTTTCACCATAGCGATAACATTAGCAAAGGACATTTCTCGCAATTTACCAGGACGGTACGGTTCAGAGAGTTCCTTGCAGTCTTCTTCGTCAAAGATGGTCACATCTGTGTACAAGGTTTCGTTGCGCTTTCCCTCTTGTTGGAGAATGAAAAAGCAAAAGCTGTGGAATGTACTAACCTCCACAGCCTTTGCAGGACTGCCTACGAGCGATTGAATGCGGCCTTTCATCTCATTTGCGGCCTTGTTCGTAAAGGTCATGCACAAGATATTCTCCGCCTTCGCATAGCCACCCTCGATGAGATGAGCCACTCGATAAGCAAGTGTATTCGTTTTTCCCGTCCCAGCGGACGCTAACAAGAGGATATTCTGTTCCACTTCATCAATAACGCGTTGTTGTTCACGATTGATAAGCATAAAAACCTCCTGTTATTTAATGCCGTAATATATAGCAGCTAAGACCATAGGAATAGGACCTAAAATTGCTGTTAATGCCCAAATACCAACTCCAATATCCATTGGAATCTCAAGTACATGAACACATACCCAGTAGGTTAAGCCACCAATCACAACATTCATAGCCACCCGTTTAATGGTGAAAAATGCTACCTTGAAAGCAATGTAGGCTACAGCAATGGAAATAACCGCCGATATAATCGGTGATGCTAATAAAGCTCCCATACTACTATCCTTTCATTTCTTGACGGTTCACTACGGCACCGCCTAGCGTTAATTCATCGGCATATTCAATATCGCCGCCCACAGGAACACCGCGGGCAATGCGCGTTACCTTGATGCCACTTGGAGTTAATAAGCGCGCCAAATACAGAGCTGTTGCTTCCCCTTCGATATCTGGGTCTGTCGCGAGGATCACCTCTTGTACAACACCATCACGAAGGCGTGCAATCAATTCTTTTACGCGAATATCATCGGCACCGATGCCCTCCATAGGGGATAAAGCGCCTTCCAATACATGATACAAGCCCTTATAATCACCACTGCGCTCGATAGCAATCACATCGCGAGATGTTTCAACAACCATAATCGTCGTTTGGTCGCGATTTGGATTGCTACAGAATTCGCAAGGATCTTGAGCTGATAAGTTAAAGCAAATAGAACAGTGACGCGTAGCCCCCTTCGCTTCTACGATAGTTTCCACGAGGCGGTCTACCTCTTCCTTCGGCATTTCTACCAAATGATAAGCCAAGCGTCTAGCCGACTTGGAGCCGATGCCAGGCAAGCGGCGCAGCTGTTCTACGAGCCGTTCTAAAGCGTTTGTCATTTAGAATAAACCTGTTGGCAAGTTTAGACCACCAGTCACTTTGCCCATTTCTTGAGCCAAGAGGTCGTCTACTTTTTTGCTAGCTTCGTTTACCGCAGCCATTACTAGATCCTCTAACATTTCTACATCTTCAGGATCAACAGCTGTAGGATTCAATTTCAAAGATTCGATGATTTTTTCGCCATTCATCACAACAGTTACGGCACCGCCACCTACGGAAGCTTCTACAGTACGAGTTTTTAACTCTTCTTGCATTTTCTTCATATCTGCTTGCATTTTTTGAACTTTTTTCATCATGCCAGTCATATTGCCCATACCTTTACCAAACATTGTATTTCCTCCTTTTAGGACATCGTCCTATACTAATATTCTAAGTCCATATCATTAATACTATATGACATAGGTTTATAACATATGTGGCCCCTAATAGCCCTAAGGCCAAAGGTCATTATATAATAATTGCTTTTTTATCTATTCTTCGATAACCTCGACTATGATGTCATGGTCTTCAGATAATTTTTCTAATGTTTCCGCCAAGAGAGGATTGTTTCGTTCCTCTTCTGTCATATGCTCTGGATCCCAGGCGTATTCTCGAGCCACCGTAACACTATCGATAGCCTCTACTTCAATAGGTGCTGATGAAAGCATAACTTTGTCATCACTTTGATGCAGGGTTTCCTCATGAGGTTCACCCCCATCAGACTTTGGGACAGCTTCAACCTCGATATGTGCACCGCTATCCATAGGGCGCTCTAACACTTCACCATCCTCGCTGATAACAGTCACACTATCTAATGGATGTGGCGGCATATCATCTAAGGATGATACATAAGAATCCTCCATATCATCTATAGGCACATCATCAAAGGAATGAACTGGAATATCATCCCCTTCAATAGAACCCGCTAGAGACTCAATAGGAATCTCACCATCGGGGACCTGATTAGATGGACTGCCATCAAAAGTTGTAATCGGCACATCACTACCGAATGCTGGCTCTGTTTCTACATCAGCTCCTACTGCAGTTTCTGATGCAGTTATTGTAGTCGTATTCGCACTATCACTAACTGCTGTATTTGCAACAGCACCGCCGGTTTTCTTGGCTAAGAATGCCATAGCCGCAGCCTTAGCCGCGTCCACGGCTGCAGAATCAGGCTTACTCTCTTGAGGATCATTGGTTAAATCCATTTGTGTCGGTTGCCCACCAGAGGTCGTCTTTACGTCAACCATCGGTTCTTGTGGTCGTTGGGGTGCTTTTACTTGGCGTTGTGTGGTGCTACCAGCAGCCTTTTTATAGTCTTTATAAACTTGCGTGAGGGCATCCACGATTTCTACGTGTACTGCATAGCCCAGTGTATAGGTGAAAGCATCAACCGCTTCCGCCAAGTTCACTTCATTGGTCATTACATTGAGATGTAATGTATTTTTAAAGGCCATGACCGCCTTGCTTTGGTCTACATACACTAGCTGACCTTGACCGATAACGGTAGAAGTCATATTGCGATTACTATCCTTCAAGTATTTAATGACATTGGATTGTACATTGCGATACTCTTGAGCAGACAGGATTTGGTCACTAATGATGGCCTGTGTACTAATGCCTTTTTTACCGCGACCTTTAGCTTGGTTTTTTGTAGGTTTTCGGGAAGCCGTATCCCCACTGTTTGGCGGTGGCACCATGCCAACGCCGCCCATTGGTGGCGGAGCCATACCCACTCCATTCATCGGAGGCGGTGTACTACCTGGTGCTCCCATCGGTGGAGGCGTCATACCTACACTCGCAGGCGGTGGTATCATGCCTACACTACTTGGAGGTGGCACAGTGTCACCAGCAGTGTTTTGAATACTACTCATGGAAGTATTCTGTACAGCACCATTATCTACAGGAACAAAGCTATTCGCATAGCCGCTAGGTGGACCAAATGCATTAGCACCATAAGCTGGTGTAGGAGCCGCTGGGCCTCGTTGTTCCAATTGAGCCATGCGGTTCAATAAATCATTTCGTTCAGATCGCTCAGTACTTTCTAGAGCATATACACGGTCTTCTAAGCTTTCATCAACAGAGCCTAATTTAGCGCAAAGCACAAGTAGACCCATTTCAATGATGGTTCTTGGATTATCCACTTGTTTCGCATCATTCATGATGGATTGAGCACTGCGTACATATTGGTTAAGTTCATTGAAATCAACACTATTGGCCTGAGCTAGGAACTCATTCTTAAAGGCATCGTATACCTTGAGCTCATCCGCATCAGGAGCCACCTTACCAACGAGCAAGGCACGCACATGTTGAATGAGGGCTTCCATAATCTGCGTCGCATCGCGACCTTCCGCCAATGCATCGTGAACGTAGGATAATACTTTAGGGCCATCGCCGTTGCGCAAAGCATCTAGGAAGTGAATAATCCATTCCTTACTTACGAGACCGATTAACTCTTCCACCACTTGCGGTGTAATAGAGCCCGTTGCCATACCTGCACATTGGTCTAGAATACTCAAGGCATCACGCAAACCACCATCTGCATGAACAGCGATGAGCTGAGCCGCCGCAGAATCAAGACCAAAGCCTTCTTTTTCTGCTACGTAAGATAACCGTTGTGCGATGTCATCAGAAGTAATGCGTCTAAAAGTATAGCGCTGACAACGAGACACGATAGTAACAGGCAATTTTTCAATTTCTGTAGTGGCAAAGATAAACATCACATGAGCAGGAGGTTCTTCGATTGTTTTTAAAAGCGCGTTCCACGCCTCTGTAGTGAGCATGTGGGCTTCGTCTATGATAAACACCTTTTTACGCCCCTCAACAGGCATAAATTTGACGCTTTCACGAAGAGCACGAACCTCATCGATACCGCGATTTGATGCGGCGTCAATTTCAAGAACATCCATGGACTGGCCGCTCAAAATTGATTTACAAGCACTACATTCGTTGCAAGGGTGATCCGTTGGGCCCTGCTCACAGTTAATAGCGCGCGCAAAAATCTTCGCCATACTCGTCTTACCAGTCCCCCGAGGACCGGCAAATAAATAGGCATGAGCTACCTTATCCTCCCGGATAGCGCGCATCAACGTATCAGACACCTGATGCTGACCAACTACATCGGTAAATGTCTGAGGACGATACTTACGATATAGCGCAATATATGCCATTGGAACACCCCCTTTTTCCGAAACTTATAATACTTTATTATACCATATTCAAGAAAATCTGACTCATTTTATAGAGTTTTATCAGTAATTCATACTAGTCATTTGAGCCCATCAATTAGACATAAAAAAAGCGGCCCCACAGGCCGCCTTGCAATATTCGATCACGACAGCCCCCGGGTTCCCCGTGGCACATGAAGGTTACCGCTTAGTGCTGCTACCTCTCAGTCCTGACACGATTCACAGGCCCCCATTGCACAGGCCCGAGAACTGCCATGATCCAATATTGCAATATAAATATTATACATGAAAAAGCCTCTATAGTCAAAGCTATAGAGGCTTTTCATATATCCTATCCAAACGATATTCAATCAAATTAAAAATTATTATGCATATTTCTCTTTAAATGCAGCCAATTGTGCTTCTTCTAAGGACAAGCCTTGTTCTTTGAAGCGTTCAATAGCAGCTTGCATTTCTTCATAGGCTACGGGTACAACTTTTGTAAATCTGTTTACAAAGTTATTCCAGTTTTCAAGGATATGACGGCCTTTAGCGGAGTTAGTGTGCAATACATGTTGTTCTACCAGTTCTTTAATGCGTTTAAGGTCATCATTATTGGCAGGACGTAGTTCTACGAGACCTGGATTTACATAGCGTTCATCGCAATCGAGGATGTACGCATAGCCACCGGACATACCTGCTCCGAAGTTACGGCCGATTTTACCGAGTACGAGCACTTCGCCACCGGTCATGTATTCACAACCATGGTCGCCGACACCTTCCACAACAGCCGTGATACCACTGTTACGAACGGCAAAACGTTCACCAGCTACACCGTTGATGTAGGATGTACCAGAGGTTGCACCATAGAAGGCAACATTACCAATTAGGATGTTTTCGTCCGCTTCAAAGATAGATGCTTTAGGCGGATACACAGTGATTGTACCACCGGATAAACCTTTACCAAGGTAGTCATTCGCATCCCCTTCGAGTTCCAATGTCATACCTTTAGGGATGAAAGCACCGAAGGATTGACCTGCAGAGCCTTCGAAATTCAACTTAATTGTATTGTCTGGCAAGCCTCTTTCACCATAACGACGAGTCACCTCAGAACCAACCAAGGTACCTACAACACGGTTGATGTTAGTGATAGCCAGTTTAGCGCGAATCGGTTTTTGGTCCTCAATAGCAGGACGGCACATACGCAAGAGTTTGGACATATCCAAGGTGCGTTCCAGCTCGTGATCTTGGTCAACCATATGCATATGGCCTACAGAGGAATCGATGTATGGACGGAACAATATGCGTTTAAGGTCAACGCGAGACAATTTGAAATTATCATCTTGAGATTTTTGACGCACAAGATCGATACGACCAACGAGTTCAGCTACGGAGCGAATACCTAAACGAGCCATGATTTCACGTAATTCACGTGCGATGAAAATCATCAAGTTTTCAACATATTCAGGCTTACCTGTAAAGCGTGCACGCAATTTTTCGTCTTGTGTGGCTACGCCGTAAGGGCATGTATTAAGATTACATACACGAGCCATTTTACAGCCTACCGCCACAAGTGGCAATGTACCAAAGCCGAATAGCTCAGCACCGAGCATAGCTGCTACAGCCACATCGAAACCAGTCATCAACTTGGAGTCTACTTCCAATTGAACACGGTCACGCAATCTATTGAGCATCAAGGTTTGATGTGTTTCAGACAAACCTAATTCCCAAGGTACACCAGCGTGTTTAACAGACGTGCGACCTGCCGCACCTGTACCACCGTCGTAACCAGAAATCAAGATATTATCCGCTTTTGCTTTAGCAACACCAGCAGCAATCGTGCCGACGCCTGCTTCAGATGTCAATTTAACGGAAATACGCGCATCTTTGTTGACGCATTTCAAATCGTAAATCAACTCAGCCAAGTCTTCGATGGAGTAAATATCGTGATGTGGTGGTGGAGATACGAGCTCAACGCCAGGAGTGGAGTGTCGAGCTTTCGCGATTTCAGGATATACCTTTTTGCCTGGTAATTGACCACCTTCACCTGGTTTTGCGCCTTGAGCACATTTAATTTGCAACTCTTTTGCATTAATCAAATAATTCGCTGTTACCCCGAAACGACCAGATGCAATCTGTTTTACTTCGGAGTTCATGCTGTCGCCGTTTGGCAATGGTTTGAAACGAGCTACGTCTTCGCCGCCTTCACCAGAGTTGGATGTAGAGCCTAAACGATTCATAGCGATAGCGATCGCTTCATGCGCTTCTTTACTGATGGCACCATAACTCATAGCGCCCGCTTTAAAGCGTTTTACGATAGACTCTTCCGGTTCAACCTCTTCAATAGGAATACCGCCACCTACAGGGTAGTTCAATTCCATCAAGGAACGCAATGTAACGTGGTAATCGTTGCGAATCGCTTTGGAGTATTCTTTATATTTTGTGTAGTCGCCGTTGATAAGAGATTCTTGTAAAAGCTCGATTGTCTTAGGATTGAATAGATGCTCTTCCCCATCTTTTACAGGACCATACCAACCGCCTGGTTCGAGTACTGTTTCATCGGATTTGAAAGCACGTTCAAAGCGAGCTAATGCTTCATGTGCTACCCCACCAAGACCAATACCGCCAATACGTGTTGGTGTATTTACGAAGAACTTGTTAATAAAGTTAGTATTCAAACCCAACGCTTCAAAGATTTGTGCACCGTGGTAGGAACGAACTGTGGAAATACCCATTTTGGACATAACCTTCATAATACCACCTACAGCGGCCTTGATGTAGTTCTTTTCTGCCTGTTCTGGTGTAATATCGCCAAGGCGTTTCCGAGCTTGCAAATCGCGTACAGTTTCAAGCGCCAAGTATGGGTTGATAGCTGTTACACCATAGCCGATTAATGTACAGAAGTGATGGACTTCACGAGGTTCACCAGATTCAAGGATGAGACCAATTTCTGTACGCAATACTTTGCTAATCAAGTGATTGTGAACGGCTGCTACAGCCAACAACGCTGGAATTGGCGCATGATGTTCATCGACACCACGATCAGATAAAATCAATACATTTTGATCTGTACGAGCTGCTTCTTCTGCCTTAGCACACAATTCATCTAATGCATCGCGCAAGCCTTCGGCACCCTTAGTTGGATCAAATAGGATTGGCAAGGTTACAGATTTCATGCGACGGCAATCAAGAGCTTTAATGGATGCCAATTCTTGGTTTGTAAGAATTGGGGTACGCATGGACAATGCATAGGTACCAGCTTTGTTAGGTTCTGTTAAATTACCAGAGTTACCAAGCATAACCCGTGTAGATGTAACCATTTCCTCACGAATAGAATCAATTGGAGGATTCGTTACTTGCGCAAACATTTGCTTGAAGTAGCTATATAACAATTGTGGTTTATCTGACAAGATAGCTAAAGGCGCGTCCGCTCCCATGGCACCAACAGGATCTTTCCCATCTTTTGCCATAGGCACGATCATGCGCACAAGGTCTTCTTGGGTATAACCAAAAGCTTGTTGTTCTTTGAATAAATCATCTACTGTTGGAATTGTACTTTCATCGGCTTGCGTAATTTCAGACAAATGAATAACGTGTTCCTTTACCCATTCATTGTATGGTAATTCAGTAGCGACGCGATGTTTGATTTCTTCATCAGAGATGATACGTTGCTCCGCTGTATCAATGAGTAGCATTTTACCTGGTTCCAAACGGCCTTTAGCGCGGATGTTTTCAGCATTTTCGTTTACAACGCCAACCTCGGAGGCCATGATAACGCGATCATCTGTTGTCACATAGTAACGAGCAGGACGCAAACCGTTACGGTCAAGGACACCGCCGATAACTGTACCATCGGTAAAGCCCATAGCCGCAGGACCATCCCAAGGTTCCATCATAAAGCTATTGAACTCATAGAAATCATGTTTTTCTTGACTCATGAGATTATTGCGTTCCCAAGGCTCAGGAATCATCATCATAATCGCATGAGGCAAGGAGCGGCCTGTCATGTGCAAGAATTCTAATGTGTTATCAAACATAGCAGAGTCAGATCCGCTATCATCTACTACAGGGAATACCTTTTTGATATCTGGGAACAATGGAGATTCCGCTTTACCTTCACGAGCATTGATCCAGTTTACATTGCCGCGAATGGTGTTGATTTCACCATTGTGAACTAAGAAACGGTTAGGATGTGCTCGAGCCCAACTTGGGAATGTATTCGTACTGAAGCGGGAGTGAACCATTGCCAATGCGGAGGTAAAATCAAGGTCGCTCAAATCAAGGTAAAAGTCGCGCAATTGACCAGGTGTTAACATACCTTTATATACAATGGTTTTAGAAGATAAAGATGCGATATAGAAATCACTGGATAATTCCTTGCTTAATGGAATAATGCGTTTTTCCGCCAATTTACGAATGATATATAATTTGCGTTCAAATTCCTTATTGTTAGTTACATCTGGACCTTTGCCGATGAGGATTTGAATCATCCAAGGACGAATCGCTGCTGCCTCTTTACCAACCTTTGTACCATCGACCGGTACTTCACGCCAACCGAGAACAACTTGCCCCTCTTCACGTACGACCTCTTCGAGGATTCGTTTTTGCTCGTTACGGAGACTTTCATATTTATGGGCAAAGACCATACCTACGCCATATTCGCCAGCTGCAGGTAGGTTAATACCAAGCACTTCGCACTCGCGCTTGAAGAACTCATGCGGGATTTGTACCAAAATACCGGCACCATCCCCGGTGTCCTTGTCAGCACCGGCACCACCACGATGTTCCAAGCGCTCCAAAATGCGTAAACCATCGTCGATAATATCATGAGACTTTTTTCCCTTAATATTAACAACGAAGCCCATACCACACGCATCCTTTTCAAATTGGCTGCTGTACATACCATTGGCTTCAAGTCTAGCTTGATCTAGACGTTGTTGCTCTATTGTGCTTTGCTTCATATCCATAACGTGCACTCCTTCATATCACTTGATTATTCCAAGCACTGCGGCATCGTTCCGTTCGGTCTTGGTAAAAGTATAACTAACAAACTATTTCTCTATAAAATTTTTAGTTTAATATTCTATAGAATTTTATGTCTATACACAGTATACTCCTGTCCACTGTGAATTGAAAATATAAAAAAAACATAGTCTATGCTTTTCATGCATAGACTATGAGTTTTTATCACTATTGTTTTTTGTATACAAGGATACAGGGATAATAAGCTTCTCATCCAATAAATACGATAGTCTTATTATTTTGAGTGGAAAAATCAACAGTTATTTTTCTCGACCAAAATTATCCCCTACTTCACAGGTAATCGTAATAGCTTCATCCTTACCATACGGTACAAAGGTTAGCTCCGATGCGTGCAAACATTGGCGTGTATAGGGCTTATTGCGCGTACCATACATAGCATCACCAATAATAGGATGTCCAATATGTTCCATGTGAACCCGAATTTGATGAGTTCTGCCAGTCAACAATTTAAAACGTAACAGAGTATTGTCTCCTTCATAACCGAGAACGGTATATTCCGTTTGAGCAGGCTGACCAAACTCATCGATAACACGGCGATTATCGAATACTGGATCTACCCCAATAGGCTCATCTACCATGCCATCCGCATCAATATGACCTTCTACAAGTCCTGTATAAATACGATCGATACGACCTGCTTGTAGCTCATCCGTATAATATTGTTGTGCTTCCTTTGTTTTACCAAATAGAATACACCCCGATGTCTCTCGGTCGAGGCGATGCACAGGGCGAACCTTATGAACTACACCCTTTTTCGCATAATAACCAGCTATATAATTGCTTAAAGTGCAAGACTTTGTTTGCCCTGCTGGATGAACGAGCATAAAAGGAGCTTTATTTACAACTAAGGTATGAGCATCCTCGTAGAGAACGGTAATCGGTCCTTTTTCTACGTCTACTCCATAATCCTTATCTTGTGGTAATTCTAAGGTTAATACATCACCCTTTTTAAGTGCTCGCTGCGAATGAGCCACACGGCTATTAACTTTTACCCGTTTCTTGCGAAACATCATTTGGATATCCCGAGAGGATAAGGAAAATCGTTCCTTTACATATTTAGAAACCGTCAACTCAGTTGGTTCTTTCACCGTATATGTTTTCCAACTCATATTACCACCATTCGTTAATATACGTTTTTTGTTCAGGATAGAGAATATCGAAATAGTCTAACCATTCTTCGCTTACTGAAAGTTTCCCTTCAAACGCAAGGTCTCGAGCCGTAATTGTGCCCATTAATAACTGGCTCAACGCACCGACCTCAATGGTAATATCTGTTTCCCCCTCTATCGTATCAGAAATCTTTTTAACGGATGGAGTTAATGCACTGCCATATTGTACTTCATAGCGACCTTCGTTCCAACTGCAAAGCCCATCTTTTACAGCAAAGGTCATTGTTATAGGCATCATCAATGTCTCTTGATTGACAGGAATTGCTTCAAAAGCAGCTTTTACATCTACAATACGACTCATCATATATGGCATCGTAGCGTGACCAGTTCTACCATCAGGATAAAAGCGATAGTATGTATCATGAAGACCTTCATTCCAACGAATAGAAGTGCCTTGAGAACGGTGATTATAGAAGTAGTTCAATAATGCACGTTGTGCACGGCGTGTCGTGTAAACCAATTCAGAAACAGGAATTTCAGGCTGACCTAAACGATACACTGCATAGCCTTCAATGACATGGTCATCGTTGCGCACTACAGCAACATTTACACCTTCTGCAAAGAAGCTGCCTAACAAACGTTTCCATTCCTTTTCGCCACGTTCTGCGTAGCCAGAAAGACGAGCCGTATATGTTTTATATACTGGATCTAACAAAGTCCATTGATCTACGCTATTTAGTAAGCCAAAGCTCAACGTTTTATCTGTCATAGGGCGCAAGTCTTCTAGCGACATGGTGTTCACCCATTGATGAGCATAAAGTTCCCAACCATATTGCTGATAGAACGCTGCCTTGGATGGCATCAAAATCGTCATAGCTTGACCGCGTTTACGAAGCTCCTCTAGTGCAGCAGTTAACAGTGCACCGCCTACACCACCACGGCGAGCTGCTGGATGCGTTGCAACGCCTACCATATAGCTCGTAGGTAATACGGCACCACGTACATTAAGATTATATTGACGCAAATGAACGGTGCTCAACAATTGGTCCTGTTCTAACCCGACCATTGTATTCTCTGGTTCATAGCAATTTGTAAAATAATATTGAAAGAATGGATCTTCCTTTGGTTCAAAGCAGTACGCCCATAGATTTTCCACATGAGACGTATCTTGAGCCGTCGCAATTCTAAATTCCATAATTATGTCCTCGTTATATCATAAGAGCCGTTATCTATCTGTCGCGTCACAGCGTATAATATCTAATCTGATCTAATTTAAGCACATCACATCACCATATGGCCATATCGCCATGATGATACGATAGTTACATTCAAATAGATAGTCTAACAATTCTATTATAACAAAATGAGCTATGAAGCACATCGACTTCATAGCTCAGATTTTATTTACCACCTGTCGCATTATCTGCTTCGTTAGCATATACTGCGTCATATTTTTCAGCAAAATGATCTGGGTTATAAGATTCTTTTGCTTGACGAAGACCAGGCAAGCCCATATCTTCTTCACGGTTGATGAATTCTACTTCGCTAAATTCATGACGAATGAATTCATTATTGATAGCTTGATACAAACCACGAATATCTGGATTTGCTTTTTCAATGTGAATCAAAGCAATTCTGTCATTGAGAAGTTCACCGATACTAAAAGCCTCAACACGGCCGAATAATTTAATGGCACCGCCTTTAAGACCCAACACGTCCCAGTTATCAAACAACAAGTTGATGGCTACCAATTCATCTTCGATACCTTCTTCATGATGCGTTTCTACCCAAGATGCTGCCGTTTCACGACATAATGGGATGATATCATCTGTAATTGGCACATATTCATAGTTAGAATATTGCATGCGAAATTGGTTTAAATGGTTTTTCTTTTGACGGAATTTCTTACCAGACAAGTTGATAAGATCTTCGGACTTGTAAATATATTCGTAATTGTCACGGTCAGGTGTAAATGCATAGCGACCAGGACATAGGTCTTCCATGCGTTCTTTTACATCTTTGCTAACGCCTTTAAATCGGAACGGCAATTTATTTTCTACGAACCATTCTTTAGCACGCAACAAACCATCAAGGAACTTTGCATCTTTACCAGCAAATGGAGGCAATAGGAATGGCTCACGCTTGCCACCACCTTGGATATACAATACGCCATTCTCTTCAGCCCAGCGAATACCGTATGGATCTTGCCACATAAACAGTGTAGTAAAGCAATTATCGGATGCTTCGTAATGATGTTGTTCAAAATATTTGTCGATTAATGGTTTATCTCTCAATTCAAAACGTTTAAATTCTAAAATAATAATCCCTCCTATCAGATTCCTCTTTTGAGGTTACTTTCACAATCTGTGAAAGTTTTGATTCCATCACATTTAAACATAATCCTAACAATCTAGTACTAAAATCTTAGGTCTCATAATTACAATTTTACAGATTCACCTAATACAAAGGTGCCATCCGTCGTAATAACCTTATCACCTTCGTTTAAGCCAGAAATAATGGCTACGTCATCGCCTTCAGTGATGCCTACCTCAACAACACGTACATCAACTGTATTATTCTCAGTCAATACATATACATATTTCCCATCTTGATTTTCCCGAACCGCCTTAGTTGGAACGGTCAGCATCTTGGCTTTCACATTAGATTCAATAACGAGTGTATAAAATTCACCAGCCTTGATTAGGCCTTTCTCGTTATTGAAAGTGGCTTTCACAAGAACACTTGGCACATTTTCAGGTTGAGTAATATCTACGTAAGTCAATTCACCTGGTAATTCTTGGTCCCCTACCTTGAGAAGTACCTTCATGCCATTCTTCGCTTCAGGTGTACCTAATTTCATAGCCGCATCACGAGGAATGCTGAGGGATGCAACCATCGGAGTAGATTGCTGAATCATCATAAATGGACGGTCTGCAATCGCCATTTGACGGTCTTCATTATAGATAGATGTTACAGTGCCTGCTATAGGAGCCACGATTGTAGATGCCGCCATCTGAGCCGATACTTGTGCGATTTGTGCCTCAATGGCCGCCGTATTGATGCCTCCGCCACCACCGCTTGTAACTGTTGTAGTTTGTGGTTGAGATCGTTCCAAAATACGATCATATTCTTTTTGTGTGATTATGCCCGCTTCACGCATGCGTTGAGCCTGTTCCAGTTGAGTACTGTCTATAGATGCTGCAGTCGTAGTCGTCACAGCTGTGGCATATGATTGTGATTGGGCTTGCGCTAATTGTCCTTGCAAGGATGCTAGCTGTTGTTGTAAAGCCGATGTATCTACAGTTGCCACAGTTTGACCTTGCTGTACTTGATCGCCTACTTTCACGGCATACACGACCTGCCCCGTCAAGGTCGGCGTTATCGTCGCCTTATTAAGGGCCGTTACATTGGCATCATTATGAATCTGCAACGGCATATCCTTGTATGTTACATCAGCAACGGATACAGTTTTTGTACCGCAACCAGCAATGGCCAAGGCCATCATTACAACACCAAGCATAGCAACTACAGAATAGAATCGATTTAATTTCATTCTGTCACTTCCTGTCATATTGATTTTTATCAATACCTTAGTATATCATAAAATCAATCAGAATTGTATGAAAGCTAATTCCTTTAATTAATGGATATAACGGAGGTTCTCATGGAAGAACGGATGGACTTTAGAATATTAAATAACAGCAGTTTTATTCCCTCTATCGGTTATGGCACATATAAAACAGGTAGCGAAGGGGAAACAGAACAAGCCGTAACTAATGCATTAAACGTAGGCTATCGATTGCTCGACACAGCTGCATACTACGGCAACGAAGAAGCCGTAGGCAAAGGCATCAAAGCATCTGGCGTTAAACGTACGGATATCATCATTACTACCAAAATCTGGCACACTAATGCAGGCTATGATAATACGATGCGCGCTGTTGAAAGCTCTCTAAAAAATTTAGACACTAATTATATCGACATCATGCTCGTTCACCAACCTTTGGGCGATTACTACGGCTCTTGGCGCGCCATGGAAGAATTATACGATCAAAATGTACTCCGTGGGTTAGGTCTATCTAACTTTTACGAAGACCGCCTCATTGACTTGCTGTACCACTGCAATGTAAAGCCGGTGGTCAACCAAATCGAATGCCACCCGTTCAACCAACGTCAATCACTCTTACAATTGATGAGAAAGCATCAAGTTGTAGGTATGGCATGGTCTCCATTTACCCGTGACCGCCAACCGATTTTTGACCATCCAATCATCAAAAGCTTGGCGGAAAAATACGGTGTTTCAAAACATCAAATCATCTTGCGTTGGCACATCCAACGCGGCATCATTCCATTGCCAAAGGCAAATAACGTGAGCCATATGGAAGCTAACTTCGATGTATTCGATTTCAAATTAACTAACATCGACATGGACGTTATGGAATTATTAGACCAACAAGACTTCTTGGAAGACCATCATACTGCACCAGGTCTTGAAAGACTTTTACAACTAAAATAAAACATAAAACCACGTATATCTAACCTTTCATAGGAATAGATATACGTGGTTTATTTTATCTTGTTACATTAAATATGGCTTGTACAAGAATCATATACGCTACAGTTCCTGCCCCAATAGACATGAACATATTTCGCTTCCACATATGAAGCCCCACTGTAACTAAGAATGCAATTAATTCAGGAAGTCCGTAAGGATATATTAGAACTACAATATCTTTAAAAGTGTACACAACAAGCAGACCCATAATCGCTGCAGGTAGAGCCTTACCTAAGTACAATACAAAGTCTGGCGCCTTTTTACCGGGAGGGAAAATGAGAAAAGCCGCAAATCGTGTGAGCAATGTACCTGCTACTACAATAGCAACAGTAATGACCATTTCTAAACTAGTCAAGGCGTACACCTCCCCACTTATACGCTATATAACATACTACGAGCATACACCCCATAGAAGCAAGCATAAATAAGGATTTTCCCGTTAATAGAAGCATTGCTAGGGCTACAACGGCTCCAACAGCACCTAAGCCTCGAATATTATTACTTTTAGCATTAAATAACATTTCAAGGAATATAACAATAAATAAGCCAGGTAATACAAAACCAATACCTCGCAAATCTACAGATGCTAATAAATCGCCGAACAATCCCCCTACAAGAGTACTCACAACCCAGAAGATATAATTAAGCCACGATACATGGAAGTAGAACCATTTTTCATCTACATCATCGGGTAACTTCGTAGATACATTAATTGCAAAACTTTCATCACACATCCACGCAACTGTAGGAAACCACTTCCATCCCATATGCACATATCGCTGTAGTGCAGATAGACCATAGAAGAAATGACGCCCATTGACAAACAAGGTCAACATAAAAGTATTCACTGGATCAAAGCCTGCCATTAACAGCCCAATAGTTACGAACTCCATGGAGCCTGCAAATATGGTACTAGCTAAAACAGGAGCGGTCCACCAAGGAAACCCTTGACTGGTAGCATACAAACCAAAGCCTACTCCAAGAAAGAGGAAACTAAGCCCCATGGGAATCATAATAGGAAGTGCAAAAGAAAATGCACTTCTATTTTTTATTTTATTTATAGGGAGCGCCTCCTTTCCATATCATACAAGTTTACACTGTTAATCCCCTTAATTATAAGGCACGCATTAAAATCTCGCGAGCTACTTCTGGTGTTACATCACCATTTTCACCAAGTTGTGTCATGCCATGGTCCTCTAATTGTTTCACAATTTTATCAACTGCTTCTTCACCAAGACCATAGTCTTTCAAATGCGTAGATACGCCAAGGGACTCGAAGAATTCACGAGTTTTAGCGATGGCCTTGTCCGCTTTTTCTTCGTTTGTACCTTCTGTAATATGCCATACCCGTGTAGCATATTGTGCCAATTTTTCAAGTTTGTCTGCTTTTTTCACTTCTAACAATGCAGGTAATACGATAGCCAATGTAATACCATGGTCAAGATGGTACGCCGCAGTTAACTCATGGCCAATCAGATGAGTTGCCCAGTCTTGTGGCACGCCGGCACCAATTAAACCATTTAATGCCAATGTAGAGGCCCACACGTGGTTAGCACGAATATCGTAGTTTTCTGGATTTTCTACTGTTTCTTTGCCGATTTCAATCATAGTTTTTAAAATACCTTCGCTGAAACGATCTTGAATACGACCTTCTACAGGGTATGTTAAATACTGCTCTGTGGTATGCACAAAGGTATCGATAACGCCATTCTTAACTTGTCTTTCAGGCAAGGTGAAAGTCAATGTTGGATCAAGCATGGAGAACTTAGGGAATACTAAGCTACTGAATACAGGGTATTTACCGTCACCATAAGTAATAACTGCACCATTGTTCATTTCGGAACCAGTTGCAGGTAGTGTCATAACTGTGCCAAATGGTAATGGATTTGGTACCATGTCTACCGGAACCTCTCGCACACCAACTTTCATTACCTCAATAACGGGACCATCATAGGTAGCACCCATAACGATAAGTTTTGTAGCATCTACTACAGAACCGCCGCCTACAGCGAGAACGAAATCTACGCCATGTTCTTTAATGAAAGCTACCGCACGTTCACAAGTTTCAAGAGATGGGTTTGGCTCAATACCACCAAACTGCTCAACCTTGCGGTTACCAAGAGCTTTCACAATGCGATCAATAAGACCACTGTGCACAGCGGAGCCACCACCATAAGTAATGAGCACCTTTGCATCCTTTGGTACCAATGTATCTAATTCATCTAAACGGTCTTTACCAAATACGATATGTGTAGGGTTATAAAAATCAAAATTATACATACATCCTCCATTAATCCGACATATAGATATATGAATCCATATTAGAATTATACAAAAATATTTAAAATATAAATTTACTACCTAGCGATCACACATTCAATATAACACATTAATCAATATATTATATTGAATTGTATTATAAATGAGCTAGAATTTCACCATAGTTTTAATCTATAGCTAACTGATATGCTTTTATCATATACAAATCCCCTTCATCCATGATAGGATATAACCATTATAAGACTTGAAAGGGATGATTATATGAAATTAAAAACATTGTTAGCACCATTACTTATCGGTGCTCTTGCATTTGCTATCGCTGGTTGTGGTAGTACATCAAATCAATCAACACAAACACAAAAAGAAATCAAAATAGGTGCTACATCTGGTCCTCATGCACAAGTAGCTGAAGCTGTAGCAAAAGAAGCTAAAAAACAAGGAATCGATCTTAAAGTAGTTGAATTCTCAGACTATGTAACACCTGATAAAGCCCTTGCAGATGGCGATATTCAACTGAATGCTTATCAACATGTACCATTTATGGAAAACTTTAACAAACAAAATGGTTCCAACTTAGTAGCAATCGGTAAAACAATTTTGGTGCGTATGGGCTTATATAGTAATAGCGTACACAGCGTACAAGATGTACCTGAAGGCGCTACTGTTTCTATCCCAAATGACCCTACTAATGGTGGTCGTGCATTAGCATTATTAGCTAAAGCTGGATTAATTACGTTAAAAGATGGTGTCGGCTTCAAAGCAACAGTTGCAGATATCACATCTAACCCGAAGAATATAAAGATTCAAGAACTAGAAGCAGCTCAATTACCTCGTAGTCTAGATGATGTAACAATTGCAGTTATTCCAATGAACTATGTGCAAAGTGCTGGTCTTAGTGTAGAAAAACAAGGTTTCTTCTTCGAATCTAAAGATGAACCACTAACAGTTATCGTACTTGCAGTTCGTAGTGAAGACAAAGACAACGAAACATACAAAAAAATTGCAGATATTTACAAATCTGATGCTATTAAACAATACATCGACGAAACATTCAAAGGCACTATTACAACTGCCAACTAATAAAGTTTATATCGTCACTATATAACTAAAAAGAGATGCCCCAATGATTACAATCATTGGGGCATCTCTTTTTTACTCTTCTGTATCAAATGTAACATCTAATGGTTGACGCTCTACAATATTGCGATATCGTACTTTAGGATATCCCATAAGAATGCCACCAGCTACAATTTTATCATCAGGTACACCTAATTCATCTAATAATGGTTGGTATTCAGCTTCTCCAGCATGTTCAAAGAAACCAGCCCAACAAGTACCAAGGCCTAAAGTCGGCGCATATAGCTCAGCATAAGACAAGCAAGAGTGACCACTATCATGGGTACGATGAATATCTTTTTTAGAGCCAATTGCCACTACGAGAGCCGGCGCATCGCGCAAGATATACTCCTTGCCTTTATCTACCTCTGCTTGAGCAGCACGAGCATAGAGACGCATAATCGGTACTGTTTTTGCAGCCAGATGCATCCACTCTAGAACAAGATCAGCAATACGGCGCAACGTTTGTTTATCTCGGATTACTATATACGAAATACCTTGTGTGTTAGTCGCTGTTGGCGCCATTCTTGCAACGTTTAGCACTTTGCGAATGAGCTCTACAGGGACTGGTCTATTTTGATAGTTACGAATAGAGCGACGACTACGCATGAATAGCTCAGCTTGCTCAGGCGTTAACTTAGGTTCCTTTGTAATATCGATTTGCTCCTTACGCGGTGTCATATCGCTATCAAGAGCAAGCGTTGGGCATACGGAAATACAATGCCCACAGGAGATACAACCTCCCCTGCCAGTTACAGGTCCAGCATCGGACATCACCAGCAATCCGGTCGGACAGTCAGCAACGCAAAGGCCGCATCGTGTACAGACTTCTGTATTGACGGTAAATAACATCTGAATATCCTCCAAATACTACTATAAAGCCTATTATAACATACAAAATCAAGTCATATCTAGTTTTAAACAATTATTCTTATTGTATTGGGACTCAACTAACATTTGTTCATCCGCTTTTAGGATGGGGCCCCATCTCGTTAGTACAACTTGGTAAAAATACGCTTGCTTGCTCCGTTCTTCGCAAAGTCTCTGCACAAGCGTATTCTTACTTTTTTATCACTATATTTATAAAGATGTCCCATCCAAAAGCGTAAATAATCTAGCTAATACTTATATAGAGTCATTACAATTACACCTTGAAATAAATCATAGAAAACACTATCATTTTACACATTATAATAAACTGTATAGTAGTGGCGCCATGCCCACCGTATGGGAAGGACTAGCCAGAGGCTAATCTACTGGCTAGTCTTGATGCAAATTCAGTCAAAACTACTTAGCCGCTCTCGCCTCTCCGCTCCTCTAATTATAAAAGCATATTGAGTAAATATCAGATGTAGCTTGTGATGGGACTGGTTAATAGCAGACGCTCAAATAATAAAAAGAGTTCCCTATGCAGCGACTTTGCGAAGAACGGAGCAAAGAGGGAACTCTTTTTATTATTTATTAAGTTGTCGCAATCTAAGTGGGCCCCATCACAAGCAACCCAAACATATTTACGCAAATGCTTTTACATATTTACTCAAATGCTTTTATAAGATTCATGTAGTCCCCTTTATGCGTAAGTCTCCAGGTCCCAAAGTCTGGTTCTGGGGATTCGTTCAGAATATTTGCTAAAGATTCCAAAAATTCTGGAATTTTTGTAGCTACAATATTGCCGGCCATTTTACCGAAGTTTTCAGAGCCCATGTGTTCTGAGCCACCGTCTACAAGGATAAATGCTACCATAGGTTTCTTATCTACTAATTTTACAGCACCATGGAAGCCAATTTCGCCGATTTGGTGTGTACCACAGGAGTGTGGGCAACCAGATATATGTAAACGAGGTAGTTTTCTTGTATCTACGCCCTTTTCTTCAAGGTGTGCGAAGATATCTTTCAAAAGACCGTTAGAGTCTTGCATTCCAATCTGACATATAGTAGAACCAACGCAAGATACGGAACGGCGGAAATCATTTTTAGCACTGTCATCAGTTAATTCCGCAATTTTGCGTGCTTCATCAGCGGTGAGATTGATGAAGAATAATGCTTGGTCTGGCGCAATACGTGCTTCAACTTGATCAAGTGTCACCGCATAGTCAAGGGCCGCCAGCAAGTGTTCAACGTTCGCATCGCCACCTGCCGGATGGTATTCTACATAGTATAAACCGTCTTGTTTTTGACGGTGAATACGATAGTTTTCCACAGAATCATCACGCTTACCAGTTTTTGTAATTTCATAAGCATAATCAGCCGGATTAATAGTTAGGTGTTCTACTTCTTTTACCATAGCTAGGGTTTCTTCATAGATTTTGATGAAAGCTTCCGCCCCACCCATTTCAGCAGGCATGTAACGAGTACGAGCCTTACCGCGGTTTTTGAAGTTACCATGGTTAGCAAAGACCATAAGCATAGCTTTCACATGGTACAAAACATCCTCAGGCGCTACATCATGTGCCACCGGAATACCAATGCGAGGATTAGGACCAATACCGCCACAAGCATACACATCAAAGGTATTGTGTTTTGTTAAGTTAAAACCTAGGTCCTTGAACGTAGAATGTGGGGTACTATCAAAACCATTATCTATGCCCATTTTAAATTTGCGAGGAATCTTGATATAGAACATTTGCTCCATAAGAAATTCACTAATTGCTGTTGCATATGGCGTAATATCTAGAGTTTCACGAGGATCAATGCCACGTAAAATACTAGCTACCACATTGGGATTATCACCACCAGCACCACGGTTGTAAATACCGTGATCATAACATTCCTTATAGAGCTTTAATATTGTATCACCATCGAGGCCGTGCATTTGTAAGCATTGGCCGGTAGTGAAATGTACATGTTGTAGGTTATATTTACGAATGGAGTCCGCTAAAAACTGCATGTGCTCGCGCGTCATGCGGCCACCATTGAAACGCCAACGGCTCATACCAGTATTTGCACCGCGCTCAGCGTAACTACCATAGGCACCGGACTGCCCTTTATAATCTGCAATAGATAGTTCTTTCTTATAGAACTTATGTGTCATATCCTCAAACTTTGGATAATCTGCAATTAATCGATCTTTCAATTCTTGTGTAATCATACTATTACCCTCTTGGCTTATATTTATTAAGCATAATTCGTAACTTTATAACGCTTAGTATACCATATATGCATAAGTATGTTAGTAGCTAAGCTCACAATTTCAATATCGATTCTTAATAATATAGTTTACAATCTGTAATAATTATCACTTTTAAAAAAGGCAAAAGAGGCTGTAACCAAATGTGGTTTTACCACATTCAGCTACAGCCCCTTTTTATAATAATTATATGATTAAGTATTGCTAGTTATTATACTCGACCTTCGTTAGGATTATTGTATGCATCCTTATCGATGGTTCCCATAATTTTGTCTACTACCAAAGCATTTGTTAATGACCCAGATACGTTCAAACATGTACGTCCCATGTCAATCAATGGATCGATAGCTAGAATTGGGCTAATGGAGGTGAAGTATGCTCCAAGGCCTGTACCACTAAGGGATACAGATGCCGCCATTGTAGCCGTACCTGGCACGCCTGCGATACCAACAGAACCAATAGCAATAACGATAACACTCATGATATACATAGTCATATCAAATGGAATATTGGCTACATTAGAGATGTACACCACAACAAGTGCTGGGAACACGCCCGCACAACCTTGCATGCCCGCAGTAGTACCGAAGGAAGCTACTGTATTAGCAGTTGTAGCATTTACACCAAGACGTTTTGTCAAAGTCTCTACAGTTAATGGCAATACACCCATCGAAGAACGAGAAGTGAACGCCAATAAGAGTGGTGCTTTCGCTTTCTTGAAGTATGTAATCGGATTGTAGCCAAAGCTAGTAATCAAGATTGCTTGTACGACAAACATAATCAAAAGACCAACGTAAAGCAATACTACGAACAAGCCCATATCAAGAATAGCTTGTACACCGCGTGTTGCCAATGTAGATGCTAATAAAGCAACTACACCATATGGCATAAGACCAATAATGAAATCAGCTACCCAGGAAATCAATTGGTGAAGTTCATCAAATAGTTTTGTGAACACCTCCATAGAGTTTGTCCCTGTTTGTTTTAACAGACGAGCTACGCTACCCAAGATAATTGCAAATACGACAATGCCGATAACATTTGTTTCAGCAGCCGCTTGAATCGGATTGCTTGGGATTAGTGCTCGGAATGTATCAACCATAGGTTTGATTTCACGAATCTTCTTACCAGATTCAACAATATCAAAACCTTGACCTAAACCGAAGGCATTCCCCAAAATTAGACCGACTATAGCAGCAACGGCTACCATGCCGAGATTTGTAGAAATCATGGCAACTACTAACTTTTTGAGGTTAGCTCCTGCCTCCATGTGTAAAATAACGTGAACAATAGAGATAAAAACGATAGGAATAACAAGCATGCGGATTAAGTCGATGAAACCGCCCCCTACGAGAGAGAACCACTTTGTACTTTCCTTGATGTAAACCACTTTGGATGGATCATCAGGGAAGCCTGCAATAATTTGGACCGCTATACCAAGTACGGCACCAGCAATAGTACCAATAATAACAAGATTACCGAAGGATGTGCCCTTGCGTTGCAATACATAAATACCAATTAACACGAGCACAAACACCGCGATAATACCAATACTTAGTGGATTGCTTAACATGAGGTAATCTGTAAAGAATGGAATATTCATAATACACCTCTTTAATTCATATCACAACAATAGGTTATGAACTTAGTATAGCATATATCGAAAAAAATACAAGTATAATATTTAATTTTTGGTAACATTTAATGTATTCTGTAATATATACACCAAAAAGGCGATTTTCCAGAAGAAAATCGCCTTTAGTAAATCTAGCTATTATATTATCTGTTAACTAAGATATAAGTTACTTGGATAGGACCATGAGCACCATCTACAGTTACCAATTCGATATCTGCCGTACGGGACGGACCAGAAATCAAGCAGATATTTGTAGGGAACTTAGCTGGATCGTTGTGATACCGTTCAGCCAAATGTTCCATTGTTTGTGTCATGCGAGGGTTGATTGTATCAGTATACAACACAGCAATATGTGTTGTAGGCAACAAGCTAATCGCACGGCCAGAGTCCTCACCAGAAGCTTGTACTACAGTAGCAGTTTCTGCAATACCGCAGTATGGGAATGTAATACCAATATCAGCATTAGCAGTATTAGAAATACATTCTTCACGACCTTTAGCTGGATCCCATTGGAAGTATGTACGAGTGCCACCATTATTAGCTGCATCTTGTTCGAACAATTCTTTTAATTTATATTCTTCTACTTCAGGAGAGCTTGGGAATACAATTTTACCGTTTCCCCAGTCTTCGATAGCTGCAAAAATTGTTTCACCTAGTTTATCAGGTGTAGTTTCAACGAATTTTGTACCAACACGTTGACATTGTTCCTTAAACATTGTCAAAATTTGATCCCGACTCAAATCTTGGAACATAGTTTCTTGAGGACCATGGCTATAATCAAAGCCTTCTACAAAAGCAGGGCACATTTCTTGATCACGGCCTAATGCACGAGATAAACGTGCAATAAATTGATTACGTTTAGCTACATCCATTATTTTTTCTCCTTCTTCTTGTTCTTTTCATGTTCAGCATATAAATCACGGAATTTCTTGAATTTCAAGGAACCCAACTCTTTAGACTTAGTCCAACCGTTCATAACTGGAATAGCTTGAGTCCATTCAGGCATGTTACCTTCTTTATTACTAATTAAGTTCATACCGATAGCACCAGCTTTTGTGCCAAGATCAAATAATGTTGCATTACCGAACATCTTAGCAGCTGCTGTGAAGATAGCTTCTTCTGCTTTTGGACGAGTCTTTTCAATATCAGCCATGATATGACGGTGCTCCATCAACAATTCATGCAATGGAATAGCTACTGGACAGTTTTCTGTACATGCACCGCATAATGTAGAAGCATATGGAAGATCGCCGGCTACATCGTAACCTTTGAATAATGGAGTCAATACAGCACCCATTGGACCTGGATATACAGAACCATATCCATGACCGGAAACGTGACGGTATACAGGACAGATATTCATACATGCACCACAACGGATACAACGTAGCATTTCTTGGAATGTACCACCCAAGATGCCAGAACGACCGTTATCAATAATGATGATATGAGTTTCTTCAGGACCATCAGCTTCACCAGGACGCGCAGGACCAGTCATCATGGAGAAGTAGTTAGAAATCTTAGAACCTACTGCAGAACGGTTCAACATTTCCATCATAACATCAAGAGCTTTGAAATCAGGAACAATACGTTCTGTACCTAAGAAAATTAATTGAGTCTTAGGAATAGAACTAGCCATACGACCGTTACCTTCGTTGGAAACGATTGTACATGTACCAGATTCAGCAACTGCAAAGTTACAACCATTAACACCTACATCAGCTTTTAAGAAGCGCTCACGTACATAACCGCGTACAAAGTGAGTCATTTCCGTAGGGTTTTCAGTTCCTGTATAACCTAATTTTTCAGCGAAAATTTCGCGAATTTTGTTACGTTCAAAGTGAAGACCTGGTACTACGATGTGAGATGGAGGACTTACTGCAGTTTGCAAAATAAATTCAGCCAAGTCAGTTTCGTTAACTTCAATACCAGCTTCTTCTAACACTTCGTTCAAACCAATTTCTTCAGTTAAGATAGTTTTGGATTTAACGATCATTTTTGCTTCGCGTTGGCGAAGGATATCTAATGCAATTTGAGTTGCTTCTTTGTCATCGAACGCAAAGTGAACTTTAGAACCAGCTTTTTCAGCGTTGTCAGCAAATTGACTTACATAGTAATCCAAGTTGTTAAGTACGTGATCGCGAATTTTAGCCGCTTCAGCGCGGAAATCTAACCATTCAGGAACATCCGCAACTACTGTATTACGTTTATCATAAAACACGTCTTGTGCTTTTTTAATAGCTGCAACTTTGAAATCGTCAGCCAAACATTCTTTTATACGTGTTTTATAGGGGCGATTGTCATATATAAGTGCCATGTCGTCTCCTCCTTAACGGCAGTTTAAGATTTCAGCAATATGCATAACTTTGATACGGCGATCAATTTCGCCTTCTTTATGAAGACGATCAAGCATACCAGCGATGTTCATCAAGCACGCTTGGTCAGAACCGGAGATAACGTTGGCACCTGTGCCAGCAATTTCCAATGCTTTTTCGCGTGTCATAACTTCACTGATTTCAGGGTTTTTAACTGAGAAAGTACCGCCGAAACCACAGCAACGATCTGCACGTGGTAATTCAATCAAGTTGATATCTTTAACGTTTTTAAGGAGTTTGAAAGGAGGCTCTTTAATGCCCATCAAACGAGTTACGTGGCAAGATGTATGGTATGTTACGGATTCGTTGAAACGAGCCCCTACATCTTCAACACCTAATACGTCAGTAATAAATTGAGTGAATTCGTAAATTTTACCACTCAATTTTTCTGCGCGCGCCAACCACTCTGGTTGATCTTTTAAGAAATGATGATATTCATCGCGGATTGCAAAAGCGCAAGAACCGGACATGCTGACTACATATTCAGCGTTCTCAAAGCATTCGATTGTATTCTTAATTGCATCCATAGCTGCGTCATTGTAACCGGAGTTAGTAAACATTTGTCCACAGCATACTTGTTTCTTAGGTACTACAAGCTCACAACCTAATCTTTCAAGTACTTCTACACCAGCCATACCTACATGAGGGTAGAACATGTCAATCAAACACTGTTGGAAAAGATGAATTTTCATATTATCTTCCTCGTCTTTTCTAGTACTTAACCTAATAAAAAATTTTGATATGTATGTGTTATGGCAATTTTTAGTAGTGAATTTTTCGACTAAATTTCTGCCCTGAACATTACTTATGCTTTCAAATAAATATTCAAAAGCTCATCGCTATAATTATAAATTAATCATGTAGATATTGTCCAAAGAATTGCTATATTCGTATGTACCCTTTTATTTCTTATATCGTTATGACTTTTTGTAATAGTAAACATTGAATTTTATCACATCTATTATTTCATTTATCATTTTTTCTTGTAAAAGCCCCATGAAATCTAGATTTTGCGAATGTTTATCATTTTGCATTTTTAACTACTAGAAAATCAACTTTTATCTATATTTCATTCTATATTTATATAATCAAACTTAATTTTTCAAATTCATGTAAGTTTTATCCTTATATATTACATTTTCTTATAGTAGTGTATAAATTTAAAAAGTGTTATAATTTATTTTATATAAGTATAGTTTGAAAGGAGCCCTTTTCATGAAACTAAATAAATTATCTTTGTCTTTAGCAATTACATTGGCCCTTGGCTCTACATTCAGCATGGCTCACGCTGAAACAACTGCGACTCATATAAAATCCGAAGTATCTAATGTGGCTACTAGAGCTGAAGTTTCTGCTAAAGCGGATGAACACCGTGTTGATACATCTGTTAAAAACGATACTAAACGTATTGATACATCCGTAAAAAATGATGCTAAACATGGTAGCACAGTTGTAAAACGTGATGCAAAACATGCTGATGCATCTGCTAAAAACGCTGCTAAACGCACTGATACATCCGTAAAAAACGATGCTAAACGCGTTAACACTTCTGTAAAAAATGACGTTAAACGCATTGATACTTCTGTAAAAAATGATGTAAAAGAAGATGCTGTAAAGGTAGAAGGTAAAAAAGCTGTAAAAGCTAAAGAAAACTTACCTGCTGGTATATACCCCGACACAAAAGATAACTGGGCTCGCGATGCTATCCAAGCAATGACACAAGCCGGTTACCTTTCTGGTTATGCTGATAATACATTCAAACCTAGTGCACAAATTACTCGTGAGCAAGCAGCTGCTATTTATGGCAAAGTGCTACAACACAACTTAAACGAACAAGAATTAGCGGAGATTGCAACAAAAGAATCCTCTACCTCCTACTCTGACGTGGAAGCAGATCGTTGGTCTAGCTCTGCTATCAAATTAGTTAGTGCTGCAGGCGTAATGGAAGGCACATCTAAAACAGCTTTCACACCTAGCAAAACTATGGACCGCGAACAATTCGTTGCATCCGCCGCTAGCCTAGCTAAAAAATTAAATCTTTCTACACCTGTAAAAGCAGAAAAAGTAACATTTAAAGACGAAGCTAGCATCTCCTCTGCTTACTTGGCAGATATCCAATACATGGCTCAACGTGGCATCGTAGCATCTGGGGCAACAGAAAACTTTAACCCTAAACAACCTGTAACAAGAGCACAAGCGGCAACAATCTTGAACCGCATGCTTAATGGTGCTGGCCTTGCAACACCGAAACACAGTACAACTGAAGCTAAAGCTGAAACAACTGTAAAAGAAGATATAAAGAAAGCTGATACAGCAATCGAAAAAGAGGCCTCCAAAGTAAATAAAGATGCAAAAAAAGATATGTCCAAAACTGATAAAGACATGAAAAAAGAGGCAGAAAAGGCAGATAAAGTAGCCAAAGCTGAGGCAAAAAAAGCTGACAAAGACTTAAAGGGCAACAAAAATGCTGCAGTAGCAGAAAAAGCTGAGCCTACTCACACAGTTCGCCCTGTTCGTCGCAGCACACTAAAAGCACTTGATCAAAAACAACAAGCTGCATTAGAAGACAAAGTATTTTCTGAATTAAATAAAACTTATAAAACAGAAGATGCATTCCAAAATTATGGCGTAATGTACTGGCGTGACAATCAATTACACGTAGCTTTGAAAACAGACAGCGATATTTCCACAGTAAAAGCTAACCTTGCAAACCGTGGTGATTCTACTGTAAATAACTATGTTGTAGTTGAATCCTCCCAATACAGCCAAGCTGAATACGATGCAATCGATACAAACTTCCGCAACTACTACAACAAAAATGAAAAAGCAGGTACAATTCTAGCTACATTCCCTGATGTAGAAAATAACCAACTTTACGCAGTTG
Organism: Veillonella sp. 3_1_44; assembly: GCF_000163715.1. Lineage (NCBI taxonomy): Bacteria > Bacillati > Bacillota > Negativicutes > Veillonellales > Veillonellaceae > Veillonella > Veillonella sp. 3_1_44. Next base: position 323,078 of record NZ_GG770200.1, on the reverse strand, counting down.
TATCTACAGCATCTAAAGAAACACAACAAGGGATCTCTAAATTATTCGGTTCCAAAGTAAAAATGACAGTAAAACGCTAATCGGCGTTACACTTAACCAGCCAAGGCAGCGTATACTCGATAGTACTACGCTGCTTTGTTGTATATCACTATGCATGCCAACTAATTGACTATGATGCGACGGATATAGCTTTTTATGCTGGTGAAAGTTTATATTCTACGGCTATCAAGCGCTAGCCTTTACCATGATTAGGAAGGATTTTTATGTACAAGAATACCCCTCACGCATTACGTGCCCTCGTACTCGGCACATTATTAACTACAACAGGCTTTGGTTTTGCTTCTGCAAACACAACTACTACAACTCATGCTCCTGCAACTACTGTTGAAGCCACTAAAATGGAAACAACTAAAGCACCAATGGCTAAAACAGATGCTACGAAGATGGAGACTACTAAAACAGAAGCGGCTAACGTTAAATCTACTAATACCGCATCACCTGCAATTGTAAACACCTCTATCGGTACGCCTCAAGATATTCAAAAAATCCGCGCCCACATCTTTACAGATGTGCCTAGTGATTTTTGGGCAGCTAACTCGATTAGCACTGTAACAAAAGCAAACCTAATGAAGGGGTATTCCGATGGTACATTCCGACCTAACCAACCTATGACACGTGAAGAAGTAGCAGCGCTCTTCAACAATATTACAGATGATGGTACAGCCGCCTTCTTATCAAGTAAATTTAAAGATATTACATCTGACCGTTGGTCTGCTCTTGCTATTGAATCTGTAGCTCGCAAAAATATCATCAGCGGCTATGGTGATGACACTTATAAACCTGAGAAATATATGTCCCGCCAAGAGTTTGCGGTAGTAGCAGATAACTATATCCATTACTTAGGATATACCACTGAAGACCCAACAGTTCTTGATAATATAGCCTATGGAGACCAAAAATTTGTAGCTCCTTGGGCACAAGATGCCGTTCGCGAGCTTGCCTATCTTGGGTTCACAAACTACGCTCCAGGTACATTGTTTAACCCTGAAAAATATGTAACTCGTGCAGAAGCAGCGGAAATTGCGTACCGCATGACACAAACAGAACAAGCACTTGCCTTCCACAATACATTGTTCAAGCAACAAGTAGAAAACAAAACAGCTAATATCATCGACAAAGCATTAGGCTATGGCAATGATTTCACCAAATTCCGTCAAGACGGAGCTCTATTCTGGGAGGCAGGCCAATTACATGCATCCTTAACAGATCAAAAGAAAACTGACCTCGTTTCCAAAGTGATTACAGAGGCTCATGATCCACAGCTAGATAGAACTGTAGTCGTATCAAAAGGTAAATTAAATCAGGCCCAACTAGAGGAGTATCAATCCGATGCCATCGCCCTTTACCAACAAAAAGAACCTCAAGGAAAGATCCTTTCCATCTCCCCAAATACTGATACAAGTGCCCTTCTCATTACCGTTGATTCTATTCAAAAATCGACGTTGAAAGCATTTAAAAAGAAATTCCATGATAATGTATTCTTACAATTACCACCAGAACCGCTTACAAAGTCAGACGGAAACATTCAATTCCCATTACCACCGCGCGTAAACTATTATAACGACAAACAATAACATAGACAAAAAAGAACCGCCCCCTTAGGAGCGGTTCTTTTCACAATTAAACAGCTGTTACTATACACACATAATCGAATTTACACAGTTCGATTATTTTTTTGTTACATCATTTTCGCGGTCACGCAAGATACCAACTGGTACATATACCGTACCTGCGCTATGGATTGAATCCACATCTTGTTGCAAGATCATTACAACGGAATAATCATCTGTTGTGTAGAATTCAGTAGGCATTTTATCGATATTTACATCGCCACCTAATTTATCTTTCACATCTTGATTATTATTAATCGCATTTACCAACTCTTTTTTATTAAGGCCACCAAGATCGTACAAGGACAATTGTCGACCTGTTGTAGTATTAAATGTGAAGCCTTTTACATAGTTTACACCATTGGCATCATGATCACGCATTGTATATGTGTGAATCAATACACTGAAAATACCGTTTTTATCTGTTTTAACGTCATAGTACATAACTACATTTGTTTTATCAGATTCTTTAGCATTTAACTTTTCTACATCATTTTGTATTTTAGAAACATACTTTTTGATGGTCGTATTGATTGCTTTTTCTACCGCAGGGCTAACAGATTTAACCTCTGGGAATACTAAATCCAAATGATCTGTAGTAGATTCCACAGGTGATACAGCAACCTCTTTACGATCCATATAACGGTCCGCATTTGGGGCTACCACTTCAACTGCATTACGATCTACTTTAGACGCTTTAGAGCGCAACGCACGATTCTGTTCAGGTGTAGCAGTACTAGAAATACGATATGTTAAATCATTACGATTTACACGTTTCGCATTTGTTTGATTTGCTTGTACATTTACAGTATCTTGCGTTACAGGTATTACTTCGCTTGCTGCGAAGGAGACTACTGGCAATGCAGCAGCCATAATGATGAGTACAGACTGTTTTAATTTCATTGTTTAACCTCTTATTGTTCTTGCTCAGCTTTCATAGCAAGAGCTTCTTCTTTATTGAACTTGTGTGTAACAACACGGCGAACAAGATAGAGACCAGCGAATATGAATGCAAGCAATCCTAACCATTGTGCTGTGCTTTCAAATTCAGGCCCTACTAATTCAAGCGGAGCTTCCCCACCACCAGTTGTAACAGACAATACAATAATAACAGCTATGATTACACCAATCAAGCTTTCACCAACGATCAGACCAGAAGCAAAGAGAACACCACGGCGGTTGGATTGCTCTACATCGTAGTCAGCAAGCTCACCGGCACGCATTTTAGCACGAGCTACAAGATAACGACCTACGAAGTAGCTGATGAAAGAACCAATAATAAGCGGTACTTCTAAAGTAGGTGGTAAATAAATACCCATACCAACAGCCAATGGAGGCAATGTTAAGGTAGCAGTTGTGCTCTTGAGAATCAAGTTGACGATAATCGCCACAACACCAACGCCAACGCCGATTAAGATATAATCCCAATCCATGCTAGAGTTGAAGATACCTTGCGCAATGGTAGTCATCAAAGTCGCTTGAGGAGCAGATAATGCAGCGTTTGGATCCATTTCAGCACGTGGTAACGCACCTGTGAAACCGTATGCTTGATAAAGCAAGTTAAGAACTGGAGCAATTGCAATGGCACCGGCTACAGAACCAAGTAACAAGGCAATTTGTTGACGCCAAGGTGTAGCACCAACGAGTTGGCCAGTTTTCAAATCTTGTAAATTATCATTAGAAATAGATGCAATCGCAATAACTACGGATGTCATAAAGATAGCCATAGCGGTAGCGAACTGAACACCTTCTTGTGTAGCAAATAAATTATTTTCCGCTGCGATAAAGTATACAACTAAGGAAGAAATAATAGTCGCTAAAATACCGATACCAGAAATTGGAGAAGCAGATGTACCGATAAGGCCTGCCATATAGCCACATGCTGCAGCTACGAAGAAGCCAATCAATAAAGCTACTACGATACCTACTACAACGAGTGTCCACATTAAACCTGCACTAATAGGTACAACAGATACGAAATCCCAGAATGTAAATACTAAGCCAATAAGAATAAGTATGAATACACCTAAAACGGATTTTGTACTCATATCTGTATCCATACGATGCAATTCACGTTCTGCGGAGCTGCTATTCATGGATTTAACAGAAATTTTCATACCTTCGATGATAGGTTTAATTAAGGTAATCAAAGTCCAAATCGCAGCAATACCAATAGCACCAGCACCGATGAAACGAACTTTAGATTTCCAAATAGCCATCGCAAACTTAGCAGTAGCACCGCCATCTGGAGCAAACATGTTAGTGAAGTAAGGCACGAAGCCAGCCCATGCGATGAGTACACCGACGAGGATAGCGATACCAGAGGCGATACCGATAAGATAACCAGCACCTAACAACGCTGTAGAGAAGCCCAAAGGAATTTGAGTAATCCCTTTGCTACCTACAGGGATCCAGAAGCTCATGCTATCGCCAAGCACCTTGAAACCATTTGCACAAAGGCTAATAAGACCAGCTACAAAGCCACCGGACACAATATCTGTCATACCGGAGCTAGATTGAGGGCCTTGTTCACCATTGTGAGAGCCAACCTTTAAAATTTCTGCTGCTGCACGGCCTTCAGGATATGGTAGATCGCTATTCACTACCATGGCACGACGCAATGGAATGGTGAATAATACACCTAGAGAGCCACCACAGGCACAGAGCAAGAATGTTTGCCAGAATGGAAAGCCATTCCAATACCCAAGCATGAGTAAACCTGGCAAAATAAAGATAATGGCGGACAATGTACCAGCCGCAGAAGCCTGCGTTTGTACCATGTTATTTTCAAGAACATTAGAATCCTTGAAGAACCGTAAAATTGCCATTGAAATAATAGCTGCCGGAATGGATGACGAGAACGTCAAACCTACCTTCAAACCGAGATATACGTTAGATGCTGTAAAAATAACAGTAATCAATGCACCAAGTAGCATCCCACGTAACGTCAGTTCCGGCAGATGAAGGTCATGGCTCGTAAAGTCATGTTTCATAAGTACTTACCTCCTCTGTGAAATCATAAACTTAAAACAATATACTAAGCTACTTCCATTTTATCGTGTTAAAGCGATGATTTCAATATATATGCGATATTTATAATGTATACATATTTTCTCCAACCCTTGAGCTATGGGAAAGGCAATAGCCCAAAAGCCTCCAAAGCCACCCACCCCGCTTCGCGGGGTCGCTAAGTCGTTTTTGGGCTATCGCCTTCTCCCTCTCAGATCAGCATTATATAAAACATATATACAAATTAAATATAAATCATCACATATATATTGTAGGGAGGAGATAGGTGTATATGCGCATTATGCATATACACCTATCAATTATATGAAAATAGAAATCATTCTCTTTTATTCTGTACAAATATACAGGATTTTATATAATTAAAGTACCGACAGTAGGGTCGGCATGTCTTTTAAGGAGGTTGTAAACATTATGGAAACAAGAATTGAATATGATTCAATGGGACCAGTCGAAGTCGACGCTAGACGAATTTACGGACCTCAAACGCAACGCTCGTTCAATAATTTTAAGATCGGTGACCACCGCATCCCTATTGAACAAATCAAGGCGCTTGCGCTTGTAAAAAAAGCATGTGCTTTAACCAATGCAAAGTGTGGCGCAGTAACTGAGGAAAAAGCGAAACTCATCGCTCAAGTAGTAGATGAGATCGTGGACGGAAAATGGGATGATGAATTTCCGTTAACCGTATTCCAAACAGGTTCCGGCACACAAACTAACATGAATGTGAACGAGGTAATCGCTCACCGAGCTAAACAGTTAGATGAATCCAATCCGCTTCATCCTAACGACGATGTAAACCGCGGCCAAAGTACAAACGATACATTCCCTACGGCAATGCATATTTGTGCGTACTTTGAAATTACAAAACGCGTAATTCCTGCATTGGACGGCCTTATCGGATCTTTTGAAAAATTGCAAGAAAAAGGGAAAGGCTTGCAAAAAGTTGGTCGTACCCATCTACAAGATGCTACTTTCATCATGGTAGACCAAGAAATTAGCGCCTTTGTGGACGGCCTAAAAACTGCCAAAACTATGCTCCTTCAAAATGCTGACCACCTCCTCGACGTAGCACTCGGTGGTACTGCGGTTGGTACAGGTGTGAACACGCCTAAAGGCTATCTAGACGTTATGGAAACTGTATTGCCAGAGGTAACAGGCGCTCCATTCCGTGTTAAGAATAACAAATTCCAAGGACTTGCTCTCAAAGATGCATTTATGATGGCTCACGGTGCACTTAACACATTAGCGACTACCCTATTCAAAATCGCTAACGATGTGCGCTTCTTAGGCTCTGGCCCTCGCTGTGGCTACGGCGAATGGCATCTTCCTGAAAACGAACCGGGCTCCTCCATCATGCCAGGCAAGGTAAATCCTACTCAATGTGAAGCTTTGACTATGGTATGCGCCCAAGTATTCGGCCATAATACGACTATGACACTCTGTGCAGGTAGCGGTGCGTTCCAATTGAACGTATACATGCCTATCATGATCTATGACTTTGTTGAAAGCTGTCGCCTCCTCGCAGATGCGATGAATTCCTTCACAACACACTGTATCGACGGCGTAGAATTTGTACCTGAAAAACTCAACTTCTTCGTAGAACAATCCCTCATGATCGCTACATCCTTAACACCATACATCGGCTACGATAAGAGCGCTAAGGTGGTAAAAGAAGCGTACAAACGCGGTTGCTCTATTAAAGAAATCATCTTGGAAGAAAAACTCATGACCGAAGACGAATTTGCTGAAGCAGTTCGCATGAAATAAAATCTCTCTCACCTCTATGACATATCTGTAACATCCTCTCATACCTCAAATGAACGGAAAAAAGCCCCGATACGTTTTCGTATCGGGGCTTTCTATTTATTACGCTACTCCATCAAAGAATGTAATAACCGTAATTTCTCGTGGACAGTTGATACGGATTGGGAACCAGTGTCCTGTACCATTATTAACGTAGCATACGCTTTGTTCTTCTACATAGCGACCTTTTGTATATGGTGTGCCTGTTGGTACTAACGGCATACCCATGAATACGATTTGACCTCCGTGGGTATGTCCAGATAGAGTCAACGGAATCTTTCGTTCAATAGATTCTTCGAAGAATTCAGGGTGATGAGCCAATAGAATAACAAAGGCATAGTCTGGAATTCCAGATAAAGCTTTGTTAATCATGGCTTCCCGGTTGTCCTTTTTACGATCGTTATCGTACGCAACGCCCGCAATATATACAGGTTGTTTGCCGCCCATGATTTGAATATTACTATTCACGAGAATATTCATAGGTGTATTTCGTTTAAGTGCGTCAAGTACCTTATTTACATCGTGATGATACTCGTGATTTCCCAAGATAAAGTCAACTCCATCTGGGATTTGTTTTGCAAAGGTTGTCAGTCTTTCACAGACTTGCGGCAACCATGCAAGCTTATCAATAAGGTCGCCAGTGATAACAACGCGATTAGGTTTTTGTAAAAGCGCTAGTTTTAGGATTTCATCAAAGTCATCTAAATCGATACTCGGTCCTATATGAATATCACTAAGTTGAACAATTTTATAGTTTTTCAAACCAGGTGGTAGGTTCGTGTAGCCAAAACTTTCATGAGTTACTACTACCTCTTGTTGACCTGCAAAGGCAGCATAGCTAGAACCACCGATAGTAGCCAACGGAACTATAGTTGCAGCAGTTCTAAAAAAAGCACGACGGCCTGTTCTATTTTCCTCTGGTGTTTTGCTCCAAATTTTATTGATTGTCCAATATAATAGACTAAGTATGATAAATACAGGAATCGCTAGGAATACGCCAAAGAGTAATCCGTAGCTTTCAGTACGGAACATATTCATCAAAGGATAGTACATCGTACCATATAAATCCACTTGATTGAGTATATAGTATCGGATAGCCGCGAACCACGCACCGATAATGATTATATAGCCCACCCAGGCAGGCCATTTCTTTTTAGGCTTCCACAAGTTGAGGAATAGAGCCCAAAATCCTACCAGACCTATTGCGAGGATGGCAGAAAAAATGATATTAAATAGAATTCTCATTCATTGCTCCTACAAATTACTTTGCGATTTCCGTCAGTTTACCATGAGGTCCCGCCCAAGCATAGTCGGAGAACTCATCACGCTTGATGAGCATCCAGTCCTTTGGTAATTGCTGTTGGATATCTGCAATCGATATATTATTAGTGTCCCCTGTGTACGTTAAATCACCGCGGAATGCTTTCATAAACCATTTTCGGTGAGAGAAAACATGTGTTATTTCTTTCACAAGTACTGGTTGCAAAAATAGATCAAATCCAAGGGCCTGAACTAATTCTTCAAGGCCTCGTTCTCCGTCCTCAAAGGCAGATACCATTTCCACAGATGGGAATTCCCACATGGATCGTAAGAGTCCACGGTTCGGCCGTTTATGCAATAAATAATAGCCTTTATACTGTAAGATCCCCACGAATAAAGGCACCTCTACTACCTTTGTTTTCTTGATACGCACAGGTAGTTTATCTGTATCCTTATGTTGGTATGCTTCGCACATATTTACAATAGGACATTCGCCACAGCGGGGTGTCTTTGGAATACATACGGCAGACCCAAAGTCCATCAAGGCTTGGTTAAAGTCGCCAGGTCGATCATGAGGCAAAGTCTCCTCTACGATAGCCGTAATAGCCTTTTTACCTTTAGTACTCAAAATATCATCAAAGATGCGATATAACCGAGCATAGATGCGCAGTACATTGCCATCTACAGCCACCTCTGGTTCATTGTACGCCATGGATAGCACAGCCCCTGCCGTATAAGAACCTACGCCCTTCAAGGACTCCATGGTCTTACGGTCATGAGGCACGATACCGCCGTAATTTTCAACGACGTCCTTTACGCCAAGACGCAAGTTACGAGCACGACTATAATAGCCAAGCCCTTGCCATGCGTGAACTACCTCATCTTCGGAGGCCTTTGCCAAATCCTCCAAGGTTGGAAATAGACGCATCCAGTTATCATAATAGGGTTTCATTGCCTCAATGCGGGTCTGCTGACTCATCACCTCGGAAACCCAAATCTTATAAGGGTCCCCACAACCGCGCCACGGCAACTCCCGTTTATGTACATCATACCACGCCAATAGCTGTGGCACCCACTTTGGGTTCTTTTTATCAGTCATATTACCTCAATATATTATAAATTTAGGAGTCTAGTACCACTTTCACGGCTACATACTCCCTATTTTATACTCCAATACCCACCAGATAACGATTTTAACGTTAAATTGTAACAAATCGTACATTCATTATCCATTAATATACAGATCGATGCGCGCCAAGTGTTCGCTTTCAAGAACAGTATCAACAGTGGTCAAATCCATCTTATCCACCATATTATTATCTCGTCCAAACACGATAGGTCCTTTTAATTTCTTACCTTCTAACAACATCGGCAACCATCTGCGGTCACCATCCCACATATGTTCATAAGGAATTTGATTTGGTTCTAGCCAATGAGGCTCCATTTCGTCTGTTTCCTCTACATCGCCTGTGAAAGCACGCAAGAAATACACATAACTCACGTGCGTTAAGCTTTCATCAAAAGGAAATTGAAAATCAAAAGCCGCTACACATTCTAAGTCTTCGACACGTCCTTGAAGGCCAGATTCCTCAAATAGTTCGCGAATGGCACACTCTCTGAAACTTTCACCATCATCCAGTTTACCGCCGAAACCATTATATTTATCGGCCCCAAAACCACGTTTTTTACGACCTAGCAGTATACGATTTTGTTCATCAATGGGAAATACTAGCGTCGTCGGTTTCATGGGACCTCCTTAATCATAAAAATAACACTCTATTATTATACCATTATTTTATGTACGAATGCCTTAGTTGTGGTATGATTAAGAATATAGATTTTCTTGCAAGGAAGGAGGCACTAGATGAACAAACCACTTAGATTTAATATCGAATTAGGGCGCACAAAGCCCGTCAATATTCGCAATGAACAAGTGCGTTGTCCCTTCTGCGATCGTTCCAAATTAACGGATATCCTAGATACATCAGGTCATATTATATGGCTCATGAACAAATATCCAGTCTTAGAAAAAACTTGGCCTACCGTTATTATTGAAACGGAAACTGACGAAGGCGAGTTTTCTACCTTACCTACAGACGAAGCAGCCCACATTCTCCAGTTTGGCCTCGATAAGTGGCGCGAAACTCGTCAGCGTAAAGAGTTTAAATCCGTACTGTTCTTCAAGAATTACGGCTATATGTCCGGCGGTTCTATTCGCCATCCACACAGCCAGATTATAGGCCTTGAGAATTACGATTATCACAAAGATATTACGGCCCAAAATATGGAGGGTTGGCTCTTGCACGAGGATCAAGATGTACGCATCACCTTGTCTACCCATCCGATTATTGGGTTCTTTGAGTACAATATTCGCTTCAAACCAGATGCGCCGGTTCGTGCTGTAGCCCTTCGACTACAACAAATTCTGCGCTATGTATTGCATAGTGTAGTAAACTTTAGCCAGTCCTATAATTACTTTGTATATAATCTTGAGGACGGCTATGATTACATCAAGGTAGTGGCGCGCTATGTAACGACACCCCTCTATGTAGGATACAAAATACCACAAACTTGCGATGAGGGACGAGCTGCTAAAATCAAGCACGATATTACGCCTTATTTTCAAGCTACTAAATAGCTCTAACCATATACCGTACATAATTTGATATATAATTTTATATATGGTTTAACCATACATATTTGAAAGGATTTTTATGAAAGTATTTGCCATCGGCGACCTCCATCTATCTGGCAATCCTCCCACAAAGCCGATGGATATTTTTGGTCCTCACTGGAATGATCACTGGGCCCGCATCAAAGAGCATTGGAATGCCAATGTAAGCGATGAAGATATCGTCTTTCTCGTAGGTGACATGAGCTGGGCTCTCCGCCTTGAAGAAGCGGCCTGCGATTTACAAGAAATTGCATCTCTACCTGGTAAAAAATATATGATTCGCGGCAACCATGATTATTGGTGGGCATCGGCGAACAAGATGCATAATCTCATGGGCGACGCTATTACCTTTATACAAGGTCACGGCACCGCAGAACTCATCCAAACCGAAGAAGGTCCGCGCCTTATTGCATTCGGAGGAACGCGTGCCTACCTCTGTCCTGGAGACTCCCACTTCTCTCCAGAAACGGACCAATCCATTTACGATAGAGAATTGATGCGTACCGAAGCGGCACTTCAAGAAATGGATAAGGCTATACATAATATGCTTGAAGAACTCAAGGAGGAAACAAAGGTCACAGATGTGACCTGTTCTAAAAAGGCCTATTCATCAACATCTGATTCAATTACAACATCTAGTTTAATTATAGATATAGAGAATATTCCAGTAACCAAATTATTGTTGCTACACTACCCTCCATTCAACGAGTCCAACGCCCCTTCGGGATTTACGGACCTCATGGAGCAATATAAGGTAGATATCTGCATCTTTGGTCACTTACACGATCAAATTTCCTTTAACCGGATTCCAAAGGAATTTGGTACGACAAAACTAGAATTGGTATCTGCAGACTATCTAGACTTCAAGCTAAAGCAAATTATTTAAGGAGAGACCATGAGTCGCATTCACAAAGAACATTTACAAGCCGGCTATATCTTTGGTGACACCGCTAACCAAGAATATATTTACTTGCCTTCTGGTGAGGTGGGCACGGATCATCCGTTAGCAGTCCTAGAAACACCAACGAAGCGCGAAGATATTACATTAGACGAAGCCGTCCATATGATTGATACCCTAACACTAAAACGTTGTAGCCACCCTACACTAGGTAAAAAATCATTTTAATAACGCAATCAATAATGCAATTAATTGAACAAAGGAGGCTGTTTATCACAGCCTCCTTTGTTTTTTCTTTAGTTTATACAAGAACTATTTTGTTGTCTTCCTTTTAGTTTAAAAGGTTAATTCATAACAAGTAATTACTTTGCATTACGCTCGATATGACTACCATAAACATCTCTGTAATCATTAGTTTGCTTATTGTCTTTATTGTTAACACGAAGTCGTTCTACCTTATGACGATCATTGTCTTTACCAGAGATTCGATCCACACGAGTACGATCCAAGTCACGAAGACGAGCCAATTCAGGATTAAATTCGTTAATCGCACGCCCCATTTTGCCATCAATTGGGGCACCCAATTGTAAAGCACGGTAAATGATCGCAGCATACTCATAACGAGTCATCGCACGATTGCCTTTAAATTCGCCATCAGGATAGCCTTCAACAAGACCTTTATCAGCCAAGTCTTTTACATATTCATAAGCCCAATGATTAGCCGGTACATCAGGGAAGTTCACATCTTTCTTGTCATACTGAGGTGCCATTCCCATGGATACCTTCATTTGTTGAATCTCTACATTTTGGGCTTTTACAATGGCCTTTAAGTCTTGAACCTCTTTAGCCAAAGCTACTCTAGAAGTAGATACACCATTTTTTTGACCTAATTTCAATGAAACGCCGGCATTGACCATGTTTTCACCGTTACCCATGGATCCAGCTACGCTGAACATAGTGTCTTCATTTGGTCTGTAGAAAGCACCTAATGCCATCGCATTTTCACCGGCATAGTTACCGTAACCAGCCGCAAAATTCCATTTATCATCAGGATCAAAATCCAATGGATGAATAGCCGCTAATGCAGCCGCACCAGCACCAACTTTTCCTATTTTGCTATTTAATAGGTTCACACCATTACTAATACCGCTAGTAGCTTGATACAATTGGCTACCGTTAACGGCATCTTTAGATGTAGCGGATACTTCACCATCGGCTACATTAGTGATTTTATTGCCACCATTATTTAGACCTTTATTGTCCAAAGAAACATTACCAAATTTAACTTTATCTACAGATACTTTGTAATCAGTACCACCAGCAGCATTTGTGCTTGTAGTTACAGTTACATTATTACCTGCAGAAATGCTAGTATGTTTTTTAGCTTCTTTTAATGCTTCTGTGGCTAAAGTCTTATTATATTCAATACGACGTTCATGACTTTCGATACGCTCACTATGATTTTCAATTCGAGCATCATGATTATCAACACGATTATCTAAATAATCTAAACGCTTATCTTGATTGTCAATACGTTTTTCTTGATTATTCATACGTTCAGTTTGATTTTTTAATTGAATGTCATGATTTTGAATTTGATCTTCATGACGAAGTAAATCAGCATCTTGACGAAGATTTTCTTTAGTTAAACGAGTAATTTGATTATCATGATTTACAATTAATTTATTATGTTTTTCTAATTCTTGACTATGTCCATTTAAAATATCTTCATGTTTTTGTAAGACATCTGTATGATCTTTTAATTTTCGTTCATTGTCGGCAATTTTTTCTTTATTTTTATCGATTTCATTAATATTATTTTGAATTAATGTATTGTGATTATTAAGAATTCCGCCCACTGTATTTGCTACTGCATATAATTGACTACCATTTATAGCATCCGTGCTATCAGAAGATACTTTCCCAGATGCTACATTAATCACCTGACGTTCTTTACCAGATGCACCAACACTCGTAACGCCGTTACGAGCTGACCCTACCCCAGCAAAGCCGGAATAGTTGATACCATTTATATTAGCTTGTGTTTCTGTTGTGGCAGCTCTATCGGTAGATGCATTGCCTAAGAGAACACTATTTCCTTGTGTTGACGTCACATTACTGCCCAGTACATATGTATTTGCTTGCGCTACGTTATTTCTAGCCCCAAAAGCGCCAGAATCAATGCCAGAAACAGAATTACTGCTACCAATTCCAACTCCACTACGTGCAGTAATCGTATTACCTGAACCTACTGCAACAGCATTTGCAGCACCAGCATTAGCATTATTACCTACAGCAGTTGCACTCTCTTCAGCTTTTGCATTATATCCAACGGCTACTGAACGATTTCCCTTTGCTCTAGCATCATTACCATATGCTGAAGAGAAATTACCAGATGCCTCAGCATTAAAGCCAGTAGCGGTACTTGAAATACCACTAGCCTTTGTACTATTGCCAACCGCTGTAGAAGCTTCAGCAGATGCTTTAGCGGATGAGCCAAAGGCATTTGAATTACGCCCTGAAGAAACTGATCCATGGCCTATTGCAGTAGCATTTTCACCTTCTGCTCGTGCACTCCGACCAATAGCATTGGTATTATTAGCAGTTGCCTGTGCACTTCGTCCGATAGCTAGTGAAGTCTCACCAGATGCGGTAGAAGACTGTCCTACAGCAGTTGAATATGAACCGGATACCGTATTTCTGAAACCTACTGCTAAACTATGGTCACTGGTAACCGTGTTTTCATCACCAAAGTGACGTGAATACTCTGTCGGATTTCCTTGTGCTTCTACATGTAATACAGTTCCCGTGCCTAACGCAAGTAGTATTGCCAATGATAATGCAACTTGTTTGCTTTTCATCGTTTACTATTCCTCCCTACATCTAAAATTATAAATACAACGGATAATATATTATCATTTATAATATATATTCAACAAAACTCAGCATAAAATATGTCCATTATTAACTAATGTATTATCATTATCCTTAACTATTATTGTACTTTAAATATTAAATGAAGTAAACGAATTTTTTAACAAAATAGATAAAATTATCAATTTTATCTATAAATAAAAATTCTATCAAATTCATCATACTATAAATTAATAGCATAATAACAATATAAGGAGATAAGATTTATCTTATCTCCTTATATTGGCTATATTAACTATATTCATTATATTAGCTATACTAATTATTCTAGTTATATTATTTGCTTTAGCTATATTACTTAGAATAGCTATATTGGTTATTCTAGCTAATCTTGTTATACTAGCCTATTAGCCCAAGAATCCTCCATGGCCCATAGCTATACAATCTTCTTTGGTGATTTCATCATCTGCGATGAGGCGTGGCACAATTTCATCAAAAGCAGTCGGTTTGCTGAACAATACACCACCTGGTACACCAAGAATTGGTGTGCCATCTGCACAGTAAGCAATGCAAACCATGGACCCTGGTAACACAGGTAATCCATAGGTAACTACTCGATCTGCATAGCGTTTAATCGCTCCTGGAGTGAGATCATCTGGGTCAACGCTCATACCGCCAGTGCAGAAAATGATATCTGCGCCTGCTGCTTTCACCTTGTCGATAGCCGCCACGATATCGTCTGTATTATCCGTTACAATTTCGTGAGCTACCTTTGTAACACCAAATTCAGCACAACGTTCTTCAATGATTGGTGTGAAAGCATCTTTAATACGACCTTCAAATACTTCAGAACCAGTCGTAACGATACCCATTGTTTTGCGCACGAACGGCTTTACATGTAACAAAGGCTTACCATCAGCAATTTTCTTTGCATCTTCTACTTGTTGTTCTTCTAACAACAATGGAATACAGCGCATGCCTGCTAGTTTATCACCAGCTTTCACAGGTGTATTATTAAATCTCGTTACAATAGTCAACTCACCAATGCTATTGATAGCATATAATCGGTCTACATCGACCTTGAAAAGGCCATCTACATCCGCAATGGCTTCAATTTTACCTTGTGCCATAGGGCCATCGTGCATGTTTTCACCGCCTGCCATATGGTATAAAGCACGAGCTACATCCTCTTCATGCAAGAACCCCTCATCTTCCGGCTCCATTACAAATACATGTTCCTTGCCAAGATACAAGAGTTTAGGAATGTCCTCTTCTGTAATTACATGTCCACGGCGGAAGGGCGTGTCTTTCACCTCACCGATGACGATTCTTACGAGATCGTGTAATAATATTTGCCCTACGGCATCTTGTGTTCTAATAGATTTCATAATATCTCCCAAGTCATTAATAACAAAATACGTTACTGTATAACATCAAAATGTATTTAATACTATTATTCAATATTAATATGTTTACATAGTACAGAGTAGACGCACTATTAGCATACCAACCCAACAGAGGATTAAGCCCCCTACGACTTGTACTGCACCGTACCATAACGCTTGTACATAGGATTCAGCCATCATAAGCTGTAGCATTTCAAAGGCAAAGGTTGAGAAGGTGGTAAATGCACCTAGCCCACCTACAACGAGGAAGAATCTCGCCCATTGATGTAGATCTGGCTTTTGCATATAAAGGCCTAAGACTAGACCGATAATGAGGCAACCAACGAGGTTTACTACTACCGTACCATACGGAAACGAGCTGACCTTTGTCATCACCCATTCACCAAGAGCCATACGGCATAAGGCCCCAGTGGCGCCACCGAGGGCAACGGCTATGTATTTTTCCATATTGCCTCCTCTACTCAAAATAACATACTAGATGGTATGATCACATTACTATAGCATACATGTAATACTACTTTCACAATTCGTGTAATTATCTGTAATAGCCGATAATTATCTACTTTTCTATATTAGTCAGATGCTAATAATCTCAGTATACTATATTTAGAGAGTAGGGAAAAGAAAGGAGTCCCTATGCACCCCTCGTCTACACCGCTCACCGAACTGCGGATCAACACATACGAAGACCCGTTTTTACAACATCAATATGTTTGTTTAGGTCATAAAATTGCCATTATTCGCGTATCCCTAAATATGTCTCAACAAGAGTTAGCTCGTCACATTGGTATCAGTCGTAGTTATTTAAGTAAATTAGAATGTGGTACAGGCATCTCCGGCATGTCTTTGGAAATTCTTTTTAAAATCGCCCAAGCCTTTCAAATCAACGTAGGTCAACTCGTAAGACTGCGTGTTGTAGATTATAAAAACTGTAATGCGCACCTAACATCACACTATAAACGACTAGAGCTTCTGAACCACACCAAAAGAACGTCTCGAAACAAAACAAGAACAAACTAATCTGATAGACTAAAAGAACAGTTAATTAAATACAACAAATGATAACTAATTTATATCAAGATGCTCGAAATACTCTAAATGAAAATTGAATTAACTATTCAAAATAACAATCAAAAAAGCTCCGTCAATGGCGGAGCTTTTCATATGTCATTATGCCTATTACATCATCATCAGCATCAGCAGGCATTACACTTCATTAAGTTTTTTATGTTGTACTTCTGCATTTGCTTTTTTAAAGATAAATGCATTGTTAATATGCTGACGCATAGCTGTTTCTGCAGCAACTTCGTCGTGACGTTCAATAGCGTCTACGATTTGATCATGTTCGTCATCACAATCATGTGTACGTACAGCATTGAAAGAACTGATGTACATGTCGCGATTAACCCGTTCACGGAAACCTGCTAGATAATCTACAATGCGTTCATTGCCAGAGTAATGAGCAATCATTGTATGGAATCGGCTATTCACATCAACACGTTCTGTGGCATCTTCAATTTCATGCATTTCTTTACAAAGAGTTCTTAGCTCTTGTACTTGCTCAGGTGTAGCATGACGAGCACATAATCTAGCACCAAGTCCTTCCATTACTTCACGAACTTGGTAAAGCGCTACGATTTCTTCTGGCGTGTCAGCTTTTACAGTGACGCCTTTCCAAGGAACGATAACTACGAGATTATCTTTAGCCAATTTGCGGAATGCCTCACGCACAGGTGTAGCACTCACTTGTAATTGTTCTGCAATCTTTACTTCGTTAAGCTTCTCTTGAGGCATCAATTCGCCTGTTAAGATAGCTGTTTTTAATGTTAAATATACTTGTTCACTGAGAGGTAATCTTTCGATAGAATCCACTGCGGACAATTTGTATTTATCTTTTGAACTTTGTCTTCCCATTACTAGCCCCTAAACCTTGCTAACCATTCGTGCTTTCAGACTTTCAAAGAACGGTTAAAATGAGTATAATATAGTATACAACATATCTTAGACAGTATGTTGTGCGAAATTAAGTACATACATTACAATTATAGAACTCATCATTAAGACTGTCAATTTAACTATAGATAATAGCTATATCTCATTTTTGAAAGTAAGGAAGTATACTATGAGCCGTTGTTTGATTATCATCAACCCTGTCTCAGGAGGCGGTGCAGCGCGCCGTTACGCCCTCGATTTACAATGGAAATTGAGCACCTTGTTCGAAACGATTGAGGTTAAATTCACCAGAGGTGAAGGCGATGCTACACGTTTCGCTAAGAACGCTTGTGAGCGCGGGTTTGATGCCGTATTCTGCATGGGTGGTGACGGCACTGTTAACGAAACCGTTAATGGTATTGCCCAAGGTGGATTCTCCTGTACCTTTGGGTTTATCCCCGTTGGTACAGTAAATGATATGTCTCGTGCGCTCGGCATTCACCAAAATCCAACACAAGCTATCAGGCGTATCGATATCAATGAAACTCGAACCATTGATATCGGCCGTTGTAATGATCGGTATTTCTGCAATAATATTGCAGCTGGTGTTATTCCTAAGGTTGTGGATGAAGTTACGCCAAAGGAAAAAAGCATACTCGGCCCTCTTGCGTATTTCTTGCGAGCAGGCCAAGCGTTGTTCACTACAAAGGACTACACGTACCGCATCAAAACAGAGAACGACGATTTCATCTGCAAATCCCCTCTCGTTTTAGCCCTACTTACCAATGTAGTCTCTAGCTTTGAACGTTTTATGCCAGAAGCCTCTGTAGATGATGGTTATATGCGTATCATCATCTTCAAGGAATATTTTATCCTCGATATTCTCAGCGTATTACCACTCATTATCAGTGGTGCCATCTATAATTCTCGTTATACAACGACATTAACGGTGAAAAAAGCTCATATCGAACTTCTATCTGACGTCGATGATTTATCGACTAATATGGATGGTGATGCAGGTCCGGATATGCCTGTGGATATTGAAGTATTGCCACGCGTACTCAAAGTATTTGCACCTGCAAAGCACAAAAAGAAAAAAGCCTTAAATCTGCCTAAACTACCACATATATAATAAGTAATTGGTAACACAAAAGCTCTCTATACAACGGATAGAGAGCTTTTGTGTTTATTAATTTATAAGAATCTATGCGCATTAGTCCACAATGATTGCATCATGCAAGCGGAAGCTATAAATGTAACATGCTTTCACGGGCATTCCCGTCAATCGCTGCAAGGCCTCTTTATAGAGGTCCATTTGGATTTTATAGCGCTTAATGAGTTCTTCTCCGGATGTAACGCGATCCGTTTTGTAATCTACGAGAACCCATTCGCCATCCTCCTCAAAGGCCGTATCAATAATACCTTGAAGGAACAGATTTTCCCCGTCCTCTAAAGTATCGTATACGCGTTTTCCTTCAAAGAGCATGCTAAACGGCAACTCTCGTTCGATACGTTTTGCATTGATAAGGCGCTTACCAAGATCAGAGTTGAAAAATTTATACAAACTTGTATCGCTTAATAAATTCCGTTCTTCCTCTGTAAAAGTCCCTTTCGCCACCAATGCATCGAGTTCTTTCGTCAAAGAAGCTTGCGTATACTTCACAAGAGGTAGCCATTGCATAGCCTCATGCATCAAGGTACCCCATTGAGCACCGGTCAATACATCATCTTCAGACTGTAATGCTTGTGGCTTTCGACCGAATACGGAGTTTGCTAGGGCATCTGCTGAAACTTCTACCGTTGCAATCGGTTCATTCAAAGTATCAATAGTTCCTGCTTCAAGTTCTCGTTCTTGGAATCGTCGCTTCAATTCACTAACAGAAATTTTAGCAGTACGTCGTGTAGCATCGTTGTATGGATAGATATAGTTAAAACGGTCCACGATTTTCTGCGGTAATTCTACGGAATTAACAGCTTTTAAGTCCCGCACCTTATTGATTGTTGTCTCGTCAATATCCGCTTTGTAATCGAGATCACCATAGAGAGAACCATCATGAATTTCAACCTTTAAACGACACTGTTTATCAGGCAAATCAAAATAGGTGGGGCCTTCGTACTCGATGGCTACGCGCAATGGATTACCGCCATCTAAATGACGAGCAAAGCCCATAATCATCCAGTCTAGATAGGTATTAGCTTGTGTAATAATATCTGTCGGTAACTGTTGAGTTTCTACGGAAGCCGCATTTTTAATGAGCTCACCTATGGTGCTTAACACACCTTTAGAATTTTTAAAGCCTTTAATAAAGCCTGTCATGAACAGCTTATCTCGTGCCCGTGTCAAGGCAACATAGAGAATGCGCTGCTCCTCCGCCTTGAGGGCCGCTTCTTTTACGTCTTTCACATAAAACCAAGGCATGGTCGGGAAGGACACTCGAATATCTGGGAAATACCCTTTCAAACCAAGACCTGCATTTTTATCGATAAGAAGCTCTGAACGCAAGTCCATCATGTTGAATCGCTTTTGTACACCAGATAGGAACACTACAGGGAATTCAAGGCCCTTACTCTTATGGATGGTCATAAGGCGCACCACATTGTCTGCCTCGCTCACCACATTGGCAAGAGGCATATCTTGGTTGCTGTCGCGTAAGCTTTCCACAAAGCGCAAGAACCTAAAGAGCCCACGGAAGCCAGAGGCTTCATAGCCCTTGGCTCTATCGTATAAGGCGAGCACATTGGCACGGCGAACGAGGCCATTCGGCATAGCTCCCACATAGTTTACATAGTCTTGAGATTCGTAAATATCCCACAACAAGTCGGTCACACCGTGACGACGCGATAAGGTGCGCCACCTTTCCATATGCCCAATAAAGGCCAATAAACGCTCATCTTGAGCCTCTTCTGCATAGGCTGGCATAAGAGACCATAAGGAGCCCTCACCAGACAGGCGCAATGCACCTAGTTCGTTGGCATCAAGGCCTACGAGGCCAGAGTGCAACACGGCAGCCATCGGCAAATCTTGTTCCGGATTATCTATGACGGATAACAACGCCAATAAGAGTTGAATCTCTTGGGCTTCAAAGTAACCGTCTCGCTCATTTACCACCGCAGGAATCCCCGCTTGCCGCATGGCTTCTACGGCACGCGTCCCCCAGCCCGCTAAGGATCTGCGCAAAATAGCAAAGTCTCGCCACTCGATTTGACGGAATGTGCCATCTGGATTTTGTACCTGCTTCTTAGCAGCATGGATTTCTTTGATTTTTTGAATGATAAAATCTAGCTCACGCTCGTTGTTTTCAGGGTCATCCCCTTCATCTTCGTCACTTTCACTAGCACCAAGGGTATCCTTACTCACATCTAAGAGTTGCAATTCTACGTCACCACCGACCCAATCCTCAGGCGCATCCTCCACGATACGGCCAGGAATGAGCGATTCAGCCTCTGTGTAATTGAGCTCTGCCGCGTCTTCCGTCATGATTTGGTAGAACAAGAAGTTCGTAGCCGCCAAAATATTTGCGTCAGATCGGAAGTTTTTTGCCAAGTCGATACGACGTTCTACCGCATCATTGCCGCCGTACGTATTATATTTCTCCATGAACAGAGAACTATCGGCCATACGGAAGCTATAAATAGCCTGCTTCACGTCCCCCACATAAAACCTATTATCGATGCGAGAAATCAAGTTAATAATCGTCTCTTGCACGCCGTTCGTATCTTGGTATTCATCAACCATGATTTCTTTGAAAGTATCTTGTAGTTCCTTCGCTACTTCAGATGGCTGAGGGTCATCCTCTGTACCAGGTTCAACGAGAAGGGCCAAGCATAAATGCTCAAGGTCGCTGAAATCCATGATACCTTGCTCTTGTTTCATATCCCGATACGCTTGGTGGAATGCAATCGTTAGCTCTACAAGGCCTTCTATGATTGGATATTGAGCCTTAAACTGTTCTTGCAAGGTGGCTTCCGGAACGGTGAATATAGCGGCTTGCATAGCTTTAAGGTCATCTTTATTTTGACCGCCCAAAGATTTAAACTCTGCCACCAATATAGGATCATAGGCTTGCGCCTCTTTGGAGCCCATGCGGAACTGATCCTTAATAAAGGTATCCATATGTTTACAAGCTTCCCCCATGTCGTCCCAAGTTTGAGCCGCTGAAAGCATGCCTAGTGCAGCCAGTTGATTATCGTATATATTTTGCCATTTATGAGGCCCTGTCGGATCGAGCAAGATTTGTTCCATCCGCTCTAAGCGCTCGCGAATGCGATCGATGACAGCCATGTGATTCGACCACATATATTCACCCCACAACGTATCGCTAGGGTTTATGGTCATCGCCTCTTTATAAGGCTCTAACGCTTTTCGTAGCCATCCATCTGGATTGGCGAGGGACATGGCGTAGTTATACAGGGACATAATCTTCGCCGTTAAGCCTGCATCGGATTTATCATCGCTGAAGAAATCCGCTAGCTCATAGATATTATAAAGGCCCTCTTCATAGGATTTAGTTAATAAATCGGCTAATACCTCTTGTTGTAGCAATGCCATTTCTGCTTCATTGCCGATGCGCGCTGTCGGATTAATGTCGAGCTTATAGAAATAGGAACGAATCACCCATTGGCAAAAGGAGTGCAATGTAGAAATATGAGCCGAGGGCAACAGATTGAGCTGTCGTTCAAGGCGCGCTTGTAGTGCAGCATCATCTGTAGATTCCATGGCTTTAGCCAAGGCAAGGCCAATACGAGCGCTCATCTCTTGGGCCGCAGCCTTTGTGAAAGTTACAACCATGAGTTCTTGAACAGATAAGGGATTATCCATGTCCTTAAGGCGCGTAATAATGCGTTCTACTAGGACCGCTGTCTTACCTGAACCGGCAGCGGCCGCAACAAGTAAGGTCTGATTATCTAAAGAGGAGTCCTTAGGCGCTATGATGGCAGACTCCTGCTCTGGCGTCCATTTAACACCCATGGTTTTCACCTCCTTTGCTACTATTATTTCCGTCGTTTAAGACCTCTTTCATCCGTTCTAATGCGTCATTCTCGGACAATTTAGACAAATAATTATATCGATTACGGCTAGAGTCAAAGCGACATACCGTTCTGTAGTCGCAGAATGTACAAGGTCTAAGGCCATTCAATTGATATGGCTTAATCGGAAACTGCCCGTCCCCAATGTGACGGCCTGTTTCAGCCATCACGTGATTTGTATAGCGGCACATTACATCAAATTCACCTGTAGACTTAACCTTTCGCAAATCTCTGCTAGAAATGGTTTGATCTTTTTTCGTAGCAATCGGCACATAAGGCCCTCGCTTAGATCCATAGGACAAGAACTTATTGTCAATATGCGTCAACAACTCTATATCATCGGAGAAGTACCCACTGTTTTGCCAAGCATCGCTTTCATTAGCCAACGAAACCGCATCTTCATAAGATATAGGCGCATCAGCAGGGATTTTAGGGTTCTTCACGTAAGAGTAAACCACCGCCGCAGGGGACATAGATCCGCCATGTGTTTTACCATAAGCGGACTCCAAAGCCAACAGATAGGTCATGAGTTGCAGTTTAAGTCCATAATACACATCTTGGGCCGTCACATGAGCACCACCCGACTTGTAGTCGATAACCATGCCATAGGTTTGATCATCCCGTGTATATTCGTCGATGCGGTCAATTTGACCGATGAGTCGCAAGTAACGGTCTTCACCAAGAGAAACTCGAATAGGGTCCCAGCCACCTTGACGACCAAAGTCTTGCTCTAAATACTTCGTATCAAAATCGCTGCGCTTAGACCACTCTACGAGGCGGTCTACCGTCACATGTAATGTTCTCTGTACACGCTGTTCGATGGCCTTTTGATAGGCATCGCTCGTTTCTTCACCTAGCTGATTTTCTTGCAAGATTTCGTCTGCCACAGTACGGCATAGATTTTCTTGTTCCTCTTCGTCAAGGTCACGCCATTGTTTGTTATTTTCTAATAGATAATTACCTAAGCGCTCTAAATTAGCATGTAAGAACGTACCGATTTCAGGAGCTCCAAAGGAGCGTACTGGACGTGGTTCTAGTTTCAAACCATATTGGGCATAGAACTTAAACGGACATTGTTGGTATCGTTCAAGGCGTGTCACAGAACCAGACATGTAGCCTTTAGACAAGAATAGACCATTCACTAAATCCTGCGTTATGACAGGCACATCGTTGTTATCTCGAATGCCACGTGACACCTCCGCTAAACGAGGACGATAGGTTTCGCTTTCACGAGCCCAGTTATAGAGACCCCACCAAAGAGGATTGACCTCATAACCACTAAAGAGCGCACCCCAACGCTCCGATAACAATGACAGACTTTGGAGTGGGCGCCACACGTAATCTGCCTCTGTATCAGGTGCAATGGAGAGAGGAATATCTACTACCTGATCTATGTACCCAAGAGATTCTAATCGTTTCGCAACGAGGGATGGCTCAAGACCTGTTCCATCCTCACCAGAGCCCGCATAGGACAAGGTCAACGAATCGGATGCCCGTGTCATGGCGAGATATAATAGGAAATTCTCGTTGAAAGCCTTCGGCAAGGCCCCTTCTGCTAAGGTAATGCCTGCATCGGCCAATTCTTGACGCTCCTTATCCTTGATGAGACCTTCATCTCCCATACTTTGAGGGAATACGCCTTGGTTGAGGCCCATTACGAACACCTTAGGCCACCACTGGCTGTAACCACGTTCGATAGTGGTGATCACCACATGATCTAAAGACGGCGGAATCATAGAGTAGTTTACATCGCTAAGGCCTTCTTCGAGGAGGAGCATCATCTCATCCAGAGTCAATATTTCATCCTTCATGACCATAGAAATTTCGTCTATAAAGGAAAGAACCGCATTATACATCTGTTCATGACTAGCTTTGGATTCTTGATCACCTATAGTTTCTGCATCCTTCGCCCATTCATAGAGCCGCTCTGGCACTTGTAAGATTTCTAATAAACCATAAAGTTGTGTACCCCACTCAGCCCCTGTATGACCCTCCGCATTAGCAGCAAAGTCAAACCATGGAGATAATATATCCATAATGATTTCTCTTGCTTTGTTAACACGTGCTCTGCGTGGTGCATCTACGTGGCTCTCTTCATCTTGCCCCTCATGAAAGCCTCGTAGGTACGGCCAGCTTTCACGTTCCCATTTATAATGATCGATACCAAACTCGAGAACATAGTTCTCTAACTCATCTACAGCCTCACGAGTAAGCGGCATCAAGTCCGTCTTGAGCAATAGAAACATGCTGTCCCGACTATAGTTATGACGCACGATATCAAAAAGAGCCGTCAATAGCTCACCTAATGGATGGTTTTTCATAGGCCGCTGACGGTCGATAAAGTGCGGGATGCCGTAGCGAGCAAAAACCTTTTCTAAAGTGTCACCATAGGTTTCAGACTCGCGGAGCATGATACATACATCTCGGTAACGAGCCTCTTCAGATGATTCTATATAGGCTAAAATACGACGAGCCACCGCATCGGCTTCGCGTTCCCTGTTATAGCCTCGAATAAGCGGAATCGTTGCATCTGTAGTATTTTTCTTACTAGGGCTAGCAAAGTAATTAGCCTCTAGCTCTTGAACGATTTGAGGGCCTCGTTTCCCATCAAAGCCAACCCAGTTGATATTAAAGCCATAACGAGCAACTAAGGTGTCGTAAATCTCTAAAGGGCGGCTGAAGAGATGCTCCCCTCGACGAGCTAAATTTAACGCCTTTGGGGCCATCGGTAAATCGATAGTAATAACGGCTTCCTTCGCCAAGTCAAACAAAGTATAAATCAGCTCGTAATGTGTGGGCGTAAACCAATGAAAACCATCGATAAAGACGTGGCTATTCTCCATGAGAGGAGATTGTGGCAAAGCCTCTACGATTTCCATGATAGGATCGATGTCGCGCTCCCCATGACGACTGAGTTCCTCTTCATAGGCAGACATACAGATAGCTAGCTCGCGCAATTTCTTTTGTAATACATTATTTTTAACAGTCTCTGCCCCTCGTTCTAGATCAGCAGGGCCTACACGAAAGGCGCGGAATTCAGAAAAGAGCTGTTGCAATACGGAGGAAAACTCAGGCCGCTTTGTAGCCTGTTCTAACAGCCCCAGTTCCTTTTGTTTTCGTTTCATTACAAGGCGCAACAACATAGCCCGGCCAAAGCTAGATAAACTCGATTGACCAACCCCTTTTGAGCCTATCGATTGATATACCTGATAACCCAAACGCCCAAAGCCTACGACACGAACTGTAGTAAAGCCTTTTTCAGGCATAAATTCAGCTAGCTCCCGTTCTATCCGATAGGTGGCAGGTTCAGGAACAAGTAAAATTATTGGTTCCCCTGGACAATCTGTCATGACCTGACGTATGCGCTCATATACGGCACGTGTCTTGCCTGATCCAGCCCGTCCATAATAGACGCTAATACTCATGAGACCTCCCTAGTGAAACTTTCACCATCTCAATTGATGTAATTCACAAATGTATGTTGCTCATATCATTTAACGCATTAGATATAGCACTACACAAATTAATTGTAGCACTATACGAATTAGATATAGCATTAAACGAAGTTTTTCGATATAATAAATTACTATACTGATTATTATTATATAGTAATATGACATTCTATGGCTAATTGTACAATATTTGACTCATCTGATTATATTTATTTATAATTAAGATAATATTTTATATTTTATTTACAATTAGCATGAATTCCTATATAATACAAGTTAGTATCTGTGTTATTTGTAAAATCATGTATTTAGGAGTAAATTATTATGAACAAAAAACATTTAGCAACTGCTTTTGCAGTATTTGCAGCGACAACAATGTCTTTCTCTGCTTTTGCTGCAACTATCGATGCTAATGCACGCGCTTATGAACGTGCTTCAGCAGAGCAATATTCTTATCCTGCACCACAAGCGGCTACGCCAGCTTACCAAACTAGTTATGCTACAAGTGCACCGCGCCCTGGTTACAAACCATTGCCGGCAGTGCCTTATACAGCAGGCGATATGGCTCAACAAATGCCTGTATCTAAAGAATTAGGCGATCCAATCTTTGTGGCACCTCAAACAACAGCTGTAGGTCTTCAAATCATGGATCCTATCCCTACTGAAGCCCAACCGGTATACCAAGAAACTGTAAACTCCGTAACAGCTAATGGCAACGGCAGCTCCTACGTTTCTCGCTACAAAGCTAACCAATTGAATGCGTTTGACTTATTGTTAAATGGCAAAACTTACACTTATGACTTGCCTGCATACACTAATGGCTACCAAGTGAAAACTGCTAGCTCTTACAACCGTGCTGGCAACGGTGTTGCGAATGTATTCTCTACAAACGTAATCACTGAAGCAGTTGTAAATAACAACTCTTTGCGCATCACTGTAAACATGACTCAACCAACAGCTGTAGCAGCTGCTAAATTGCGTTCTATGCAACAATCTGGTCAAGTAGCAAGTGGTGAAGTAGCTGCATTGTTTGCTTACAATGAAAGCTATGATGGTGTAAAACAAGCAGCTCATTATGATATCTTCAACAACAACGGTCGTTACATCGTTGTTAAATCCGGTGCTGTAACTGTACCAAATGGTGCACAACACCCTTACGCAACTGCATTATTCGCAGTAACTGAAGACACTGTAGCAGCTGTAACCGTATCTGGCAACACTGCTGAAGCTTCTGATTTAGTAAAAGGCACTGCATACGCAATTGCACAATCTGCTAAGGTGTCCAATAACAAAGTATCTACTAAATCTAAAAAATAATTCGTTACAAATTTAATTTTATCTGGTGAAAGCCCCCAACTTTCGCTAGCACAAAAGACTATAAATCACTAACTCCCCCAATGAGGCAACTCATTAGGGGAGTTTTTATGTTCTTTATATTACGTTGTATTATAATCCCGTTCCAGTTCTATTATAGCTCCGTTATAATCGCGTAAAGACCTCTAATGCCTTATACGCCATTAATCGATAACCACGCTCGTTGGGATGAACCTCTCCGGCAAAGACAATTTGTCCAATTTGATCTGCTTCAAACAAGGTAGTATAGAAATCTATAACTTTAATATTATGCGCCTCTGCGTAAGCTTTTAGCTGTTCATTAACCTCTCGTACAACCAGATCCAATCCGTCCATATCGCTATCAATTTGAGTTTCTAAACCGATGATTACCGTCCCTTTTGTACTAGCAAGCTCAATAGCTTTCACCAAAGTCTTGTACACATAGGTACTATCTCGACCTTGTAAAATATCGTTAGTGCCACACATCAAGAAAATATGACGTGTTGGATCGGATACAGCAGTAACCGCCCAATTTTCAATATTATAAATCATACCCTGTACGGAGCAGCCATCTTCACCGTAGTTTGTAAAATTAACACCCTCTATGGATGCATCACAGATTTCGACCCAACCGCGTCCATAGGGCACATCATAGCCACGCGTAATGCTATCGCCAAAACAGATGATTTCCATCTTCACCCCTCCCTCCTGTACTATGACTTAATCATATAATAAAAGAACACTATACACAATATACATATTAATTACAAAAAAGGATCCGTTTTGATCTGCCCTCCAATTAGACGCAATTTTTAGAAGAGCAATTCATGTACGGATCCATTTATATTATTTAAGACGAATAAAGAATAATGCACATGCACCAATAATAGGAGCTATAGCGATAGACATCAAAGACATTTGGTAGCTACCCGTCATGACAAGGACATTGCCCAAGAGAAGTGGTGCCAAGAGTGCACCAATTTGGTTAAACAAGTTTACAAAGCCCGCTGTAGTACCGCGCAAATGAGGTGCTGCAGATTGAACTACGAGAGCATTGGTCAACGCACTATGCATAAAGGCACCTATACCGAGGATTGGACCTGTTACAAAGAGCATATTTGGATTTGCCGTACTTGCAAACAAGATTAAAGCTGGCGCAAATAAGAACATAACGAGCGCCGCTAAATGGTTCTTCTTAATTGGCAAAATATCAGATAAAATACCGATCGTTGGTTTTGCAATTAGCGCAGCCGTACCGAACACGCTCATGACTTGGCCTGCATAGATAGCCGTTACACCTAATTGTTTAACCATGTACAAGTTCGCCCATTGCGTTACGCCCCAAGTCGTACCTGTTGCGAAGAAGCCAGCAATCGCTAAGCAACGAATATTGCGGTTAGAAACGATGTGCTTCAAGTTTTCTACTAAAGACGTTTGTCCTACGCCAAGCTTAGCAGCCGCTTCAGAAGCCTCTGCCTCTCGTTGTGCGAGAACTTCTGCACTAGGCTTACGCACCGTGAAGTAACATAACACGAGTACTACCAATGGCAAGATTGCTGTAGCAAGGAATGCAGTTTGCCAACCGTAATGTGTAGCCACATACGGTGCGTAAAGGTTTACCGTAGTAATACCAAAGGAAGTACAACTCATGAAGATACCTACGGCCGCACCGCGTTGGTTCGGACCGAAGTGATCGCCGATAGCACTCAAGCAAGAAGCTTGTACAGGGCCAGACATAACACCTAGCAAGAAGCGCAAGCCCCAAGCCATGTTATAGTCTGTAATGGTACTCATCAAAGCCGTTACAGCAGCCATACCAATCAAACTAAACAAGATAGTACGTCTATAACCGATTTTATCGGCTAAGATGCCACCTGGTAATACCGTTAACGCATACCCAAAGTAAAAGGCCGAAATATGTTGAGCCCCCATCTTAGCTGTGAAATGCAACGCCTCATTGAGGATAGGCATAACAGATGCCCAGGACAAGCGCATAACAAAGCTCAACAAGAACGTGAGCCACACACTAAGGAGAATTAAAATCTGAGTTCGCGAGAAACTAAGTCGATTCATACGAGCTCCTTTCTACAGAATATCTAATAAATATATCGATAGCATATCATAGTGAGTAAAGATTGAAAAGCCCTCTAGGCATAAACCTAGAGGGCTTTATTATGTGGCGGAGAGGGTGGGATTCGAACCCACGGCCCCTTGCGGAGTCACTGGTTTTCAAGACCAGCTCCTTAAACCACTCGGACACCTCTCCATAACGGTACTATTATATCAAATTGGTCTAATAATAAGCAACAACGTAATACGTAAATAAGCAATAATATAATACATAAGCAAGCAAAAAAGCTGACTTACAGCCAGCTTTTTCATTTGTATTTAACATTTAGTATTGCCCTAATCTATTAGTTATTTGTCATATATGTTAGAATAGGTCTTTTTTCCACATGCCGATGATAGCAATGATAGAACACACCACGGAAATACCTACTACTTCGTAGAATCCATTCGGATCATCCTGGAACGGCAACGCCACATTCGTTCCCCACAGACTGAATATGATTGTGGGCACTGCCAAAGTAATCGTAAGGGCCGCCAACATTTTCATCACCATATTAAGGTTATTTGAGATAATCGATGTAAAGGCGTTCATCATATTCATCAAGATATTAGAATACATTTCAACCATCTCGATGGCCTGTTTATTCTCGATGATAACGTCTTCCAAAAGATCCTCATCCTCTTCATACATTTTAAGCAAATGTCTATAAGTGCTGTGACCACGCAAGCGCAATAGGCGTTCCATAACAGTTCCATTCGTACGCAACGCAGAGGTAAAGTATGTCATGGATTTCTGTAATTCCAATAGTTGGAAGAAGTCTTTATTCTTCGTTGTATGACGCAACTGAACTTCAATATCGTCGGTACGGCGATTAATTTGTTGCAAATAACGTAAGAACAATGTGGCTGTACGGTACAAGATTTGGAACAAGAACCGCGTCTTTTTATATGTATAGAATGTAGACAGTTGGTTTGAAATGAACGGATATAACACCTCGGACTCTTCAAGACATACAGTAATGAAGAAATCAGGCGTCAAAAAAATACCGAGCGGCACCGTGTCGTACATATCATTACCGCGAATCGCAGGAATGTTGATAACCACGAAAATATAATTATCCTCTAATTCCACGTGAGAACGTTCTTCCATATCGAGAGCGGTCTTTAAAACGTCCGTTGGAATTTCCGTCAAAATATTGATGAGGGACAACTCATCGGGGTCTGGGTTCACCAAATTTACCCAAGAACCTTTTGTGGCATCTGATACAGTGCAGTCTGAAACTAACTCTTCTTCTATGTGTTTGTACACCGTGATCATGCTATCCCTCCTTCCAACGAACATATAGTAATCATCTAATAAATTATATACTATTTTATAGCTATTATTCAATTCAATTGTGAAAGTTTTGTTTATGTAGTATATACATAAACCACTTTATGTCTATTAACAATGCACAATTGTATATGTTAAAAGCATCTCAAAACATCCTTTTATCAAATCTACCAAAAAATCTAGCGAGCACATAGATTAATAAAGCTGCTAAACTAAAAAATCCACCAAAAGATTAAACCACTAAAACTTACAGTGAGTAAGTATGCAAACAAATAATCAGCAATATATCATTAGGTTAAATCTTATAAAAATAACCTCTATACTAGCTTATCGCTAATATAGAGGTTATTTGTTTTATCCTACTCTGTCAAATCAGAATCATGTCATTTGTTATATTTCTGCATTAATCTATAAGATTACTTTCACCAAATTAACGGCGCAAGATACGAATAGAGTTCAAAATACAAAGAATGGATACGCCAGTATCACCGAATACCGCCCACCACATGGATGCATAGCCCATAAGGCCTAGCGCCATGATAAGAATTTTAACGGCAATAGCGAATACTACATTTTGCCAAGCAACACGCAATGTTGCTTTGGACAAGTCTAGGATATGTGCAATGGCAGTCAAAGATGGACGCATGAACACAACATCTGCCGCCTCGATAGCCGCATCAGCACCACTACCCATCGCGCCACCTACATCAGCACCTGCAAGTACTGGAGCATCGTTGATGCCATCCCCTACGAACATAGTTGGACCATATTCAGAGCGAATATCTTGTACAACAGACAATTTATCTTGAGGCAACAACTGAGCACGTACAGCACTTACGCCAGTTTCTTTAGCAATGTAATTTGCACTTGCTTCAGCATCACCTGTAAGCATAACAGTTTTAATATCTTGACCATTAAGATTAGCAATCGCTTCAGCAGAGTCTGGGCGAGCTTCATCGGCGATGATGATACGACCTAAGTATGTATTCCCTTCTGCGACAAGAACTTCTGTGCCATATTCAGCAGCTTCTGTTGGATAGCCTTGCACATTATAGCGTTCCATAAGACGACGGTTACCAATAAGTACTTGTTGACCATCTGCCATACCTACCATACCTTCACCAGCTAACTCTTGAACGAAATCAGAAGGTTCCACTGTAAGGCCTTGATCTTTTGCTTCAGACACGATGCTTGTTGCGATTGGATGTGTAGAAACGGCTTCGATAGCTGCCGCCATGGATAACAATTGACTGGAACTTACATGAGAGCCTACAGTTTCTACGCTGTGAACTTTGAACTCACCAGATGTGATAGTACCAGTTTTATCAAGAGCTACTGCTTTCACATTAGCCAACGCCTCGATAACTCGACCACCTTTTAATAAGATACCGTGTTTAGACGCATTGCCGATACCGGAGAAGAATGCAAGTGGCACGCTAAGCACCAATGCACATGGGCAAGAAATAACGAGGAATGTTAAGGCTGTGTAGATCCATTTATGCCATTCACCAGTAATAAGGGATGGGATGATAGCTACAGCCAATGCAAAAGCTACAACGATTGGTGTGTATACGCGAGCAAAACGAGTAATGAAACGGTCGATTTTAGGTTTAGAGGATGCTGCATTTTCCACGGCATCAAGAATTTTAGTAACCATGGATTCTTCAAGAACCTTATCTACACGCATTGTAATGCGACCAGATTCGTTGATACAACCAGACATAAGTTGAGTGCCAGGTACGGCGCGAACAGGTACAGGTTCACCTGTTACAGGTGCTGTATTAACGCGTGTTTCACCTTCAAGCACTGTGCCGTCTAGAGGAATTAAATCGCCAGGACGAACTTCGATAGTCCAGCCTACTTCAACCTTTTCAGGAGCCATAACTACGATTTCACCACCGCAGTCTGTATCTACAACGCGCACCTCTTGAGGACGCATATCGACAGCGTTCATGATTTCTGTACGACTACGATCAGTTGCTTTTTCTTCGAAGAACTCACCAATACGGTAAAACAAGATAACGCCTACTGCCTCAGGCAATGCGTCGATTGCAATGGCGCCCAATGTAGCGATAGACATCAAGAAGTTCTCATCAAATACTTGACCTTTTAAGATATTACGACCTGCGATACGCAATACTGGGAACGCAAGTAAGATATAGGCAATATAGTAAATTGGAGTCTCAATACTCTCTGGCAAGCTGATGGATGGGACAAAGGATGACAAAACTTCATAAAGCATGAATAACAAGCCTGCTACGATGACTGCAATTGTTACAGCATCACTACCGTGGTCGTGATCATGACCATGGTCATCCATAGTCGCTTTAGATTTACGTTCATAATCAGCTACTGTAACGCCCTCTTCGATGGCATCACAAATGTCTTGAATGTCACGTTTAAGAGCTTCGCGGTCTTCCCAAGAGCCGGTTAATTTTAATTGATGTGTAGCAAGTGTGAAATTGGCAGTCTCTACCACATCCATTTTACGGATACGATCTTCAATTTTTGCTGCGCAGTTCGGACAGTTCAAATCCTTCAATAACAATGTTTCTTCCATGATATCTCCTTTGATAATAGTGAAAGCTTCTATCCTGTATTATAAGTTAATTTATTGTCTATTTCTAATACTTATTAGACATATCTTGTTTCATATCTTGTTATATATGTTCCTAAACATTATTCATCAGATATTTTTATTTATATGAATATCTGTTCATATGTTTATATTACATCAAAGGAGATTAAATGTCAATACAAAATCATATTCAATATATATCAAATTTTATTTACTTTAGTTCTAACTATATTCACCTTATATCAAATTTCGTTCTACCAGGAATTTATGTGCTACATCAGCTGGCAGTTGATGTTCCGTTTCAACGGCGTAATTCATCTTCGCCATCTCTTGATCTGTAATCGTATGATTTAAACTTTCTAATACAGGCCGCAGTTCAGGATGAGCAATCAACACTTCGCTACGTACGACATTACCAGCCATATAGGATGGATATAAATGTTTATCATCTTGTAACACCGTAATCGGTGCAATACTTAATTGACCATCAGTCGTGAATATCGGCATTGCATCCACCTCACCACGACTAATAGCCGTATATTTTAGCCCTATATCCATATCTTTAGTAGCTTTAAAGCTCATGCCATACACACGTTGTAATCCAGCATAGCCATCCTCACGACCAAAGAAATCATATTCCCCGCCTAATGTTAGGGATGGTGCTATACGAGCAAGATCGGAATACGTTTTTACACCATAGGTCTGAGCAATCTCATTACGCACTCCTATGCCATAGGTATTATTAAAGCCGTACATGCCCACCCACTCAAAATTATATTTTTCTTTATAGGCCTGTGAAAGCTCATTAAATAGGCTTTCATCATAAGCATCCGTACGTTTCAGCACAGCAGACCAAGCTGTACCAGTATATTCAGGATATATATCAAATTGGCCGGAAAGCATAGCTGGTTGAATATTTGATGTACCACCACCTACACCTTCTGTAACCTCTACGGTTAAATCAGTCTTCTTCTCGATTAACTCTTTTAAAACATTCCCTAAAATAAGCTGTTCCGTCATAGGTTTCGTTGCAATATGAATAACATCGGTCTTCACATGACGGCAATACATAGCCCAGCCACCTATACCCATTGCAATTAGCGTCATAATCGAAACAAATATAATCGTATAACGCTTCATATGAGGGCTAATACGCGTTACTCTTTCACCTAGAGAAAAGAGCGCATCAACAGTAATGGCTAATAGTGCAATCAGTAGACTACCGGCAATCGTCAAAGCACTTTGATTCGTTG
The DNA here is from genome assembly GCF_000163715.1 of Veillonella sp. 3_1_44. Lineage (NCBI taxonomy): Bacteria > Bacillati > Bacillota > Negativicutes > Veillonellales > Veillonellaceae > Veillonella > Veillonella sp. 3_1_44. Next base: position 288,482 of record NZ_GG770200.1, on the reverse strand, counting down.
TAATGCCCCTATAAATCGCCACACCTAAACCACCAGCACCAATAAAGGATGCAATACCTGTCAAGGCAATGGTCATAACGAGCATAGTCCGTATACCAGCCATAATCGTCGGCATAGCCAAAGGAATCTCTATATTCCACAAACGTTGAATCCGCGTGAGCCCTAATGCAATCCCCGCTTCACACATGGCTTGATCAATCTGGTTAAGACCAGTAAATGTATTTCGTACCATCGGTAATAAAGCATATATAACCAATGCAATGATAGCCGTCGTATTACCAACACCTGATACGTACAACAAAAGGCCTAACATCGATATAGATGGAATTGTATATAGGAAATTAACCACTACCATAACTGGCGCAGCTAGCCGTTTATATTCGTATATAAACACACCCAATAAGCCACCGATGATGGTAGCAATAACAGAAGCTAATACTGAAATTTCTATATGCTCCCATAATAGCTGGAGGAAAAAATCATAGCGATTTATAAGTAATGATATGACATCATGCATTACATACACCGCCTTTCTAAGTCAAAAAACACGAAAAATTATATAGGTATATTAGAGTCAACAAAACTAAAGAAATCTTTATAAAGCTATATTTACCCATGATACTATTGTATACCTAATTATTTCTTAACTCTAGTCTATTTACCATACACAGTAAAAGCCATCATTTATATTTATATATCATACAAGTTTAGCTCTTTAATATATCTGAAAGGAATAACAGTTCCTTGTACAGATAGAATTTGTAATTGCTCACTAATCATATCAACAGCTCCTATAAGTTCCGTATATTTTCGTTTGTTGTAGTAAACGATTCGTACCCACTCCCCACAACGTACAGATTGTAAAACTGTATTTAACTCGTCTATTTGATCCTCTGATAACTCTGCCCGATTTTCTTTTGGCTTTGCTACAGCGGCTAATAACGCTTCAAATCCCCTCAATGCCGCAAAGGGCATAAATTGTTTTGCTCGCTGTAACCGAGACATGCGATGTTTCATTAATGTATACCTCCCCTTACGCGACTAATGTATTTCCAATGTATCCATTATAATATCTATTCCCCATTATGACCGCCTACCAAGGTATTTCTAAAGCGCATGGTTCCTTCCTCTTGTAAGCTCGATGCACGCAAAATAGAATTCTTACCAAACTGTTTCTTAATGGATAGCATAGCCTCTTGTACCTGTCGCTCTTTTTCCTCTTCATTTGTAGTAAGAGTGCTAAATAGGTCCACCTCTTGAGGTATGGCGGATCGATTGACTAAATCCTCAAAGCTGATTCCTATGCGACGGATGAGCTCATTTTTACGGCAATGCTGCTCGTATAATTTAATAACTGCCGCCGTTAACACCTGCAAAGAGTCAGTGTACTGCTTAAGCTTTTTAGAACCTCCTGTAGAGCGCATCATTTCATCAGCATAGCCGATATGAACGTGAATATGGTTCGTAACCCCTTTGATTTGTAAAAGCTCTAATACCAAGGACTCTACCATTTCGCGCATAGGCACGTATGCCTCTTCATAGGTATAATTACGCAACAAAATCTGACTGTGCGAGATAGAGTGCTTAATAGGTCGATACGCATGGATATCCGCAATCGTACAAGGCTCACGGCCCCAAGCATGGTCAATGATGAGCTCTGCATTAATGCCAAACTCCTTGTACAACTTCGTCTCTGGAATCATAGTAATACCATGTAAGTCATAAGCACCATACTTATGCAAACGATTAGCTATGCCCTTACCAATCTGCCATATATCGGTCAAAGGCTGATGATACCAGATTGTCTCTTTAAAAAGGCTTTCATCAAGATAGCCTATAAAATCAGACGCATGTTTCGCCAAAATATCAAGGGCAATCTTAGCAAGAAACAAATTTGTTCCGATTCCAACGGTGGCATAAATCTTCGTTGCCACTAGCACCGCATCAAGCAACATCTGCGCCAACTGACGAGGCGTCTTTTTATATAGTGGTAAATAGGGCGTAATATCGATGAAATACTCGTCGATAGAGTACACATGCACATCTTCGGGCGCCACATACTTGAGCAAGGTTCCATAAATCTCAGCAGACACCTGCATATACCGCTTCATATGTGGCTTCACCGTCAAATACTCAATATACGGTGGAATCTGAAATAATCGGCTGCGATTTTTAACACCTAACTTTTTTAAGGCAGGAGAAATAGCCAACGTAATAGCCCCCTTGCCACGAGAACCATCGGCCACCACCAGAGGCGTCATAAACGGATCCAGTCCTAAATCGGCGCATTCTACAGACGCGTAAAAACACTTCAAATCAATACACATATACAGCCGATCCGTATCAGCTGAACCCATACAAACACCTCCCTAAACCGCTAAACAAGTAGCTTTTACAAAAATTAAGAACACAAGAATTTGTATGACTAGTATAACAAAAAAACAAAGTATTTTCAAACATATGTTTGTTTTTATATTTAAAAAGAAAGGACTATACTTATGCAGCGACATCAGGTCACGAGGAGCAAAGAAGTATAGTCCTTTCTTTTTAATTAAAATGTAGCTATGTCACGGGGCCCCATCAATATAGGCCCCCCCACAATAGCTTTCATTATTGTTCCGGCCCTAGGTCTCGGAATTCTACGTCTCTAAATTGTGTTAATTCCCCAACGAATTGGAGTTCCACGGTACCGATGGATCCATTACGGTGTTTACGAATGAGGACTTCTGCATTGTCCCCTTTTTCAGAGTTTTCATCGTAATATTTATCGCGGTACAAGAAGATAACAATATCCGCATCCTGCTCAAGGGAGCCAGATTCACGAAGGTCCGAAAGCACAGGCCGTTTATCTGGTCTGCTTTCAACACTACGAGACAACTGCGATAAAGCGATAACCGGCACGTTAAATTCACGAGCAATCAATTTAAGATTACGAGAGATTTCGGACACCTCTTGTTGACGGTTTTCGCTACCCTTACCAGCATTTCGACCTTGCATCAACTGAATATAATCGACGATAACGAGATCGAGGCCATGTTCAACCTTGAGACGGCGCAACTTAGAGCGCATATCTTGTACGGTAAGGCCCGGCGTATCATCGATAAATAGCTTGGATTTGCTCATGCGGTCCGCTGCGGCAATGACCTTTTCCCAGTCAGCAGGATCCATATTCGCACGGCGCAGTTTTTCAGAGCTCACACCTGCCACGGAGGACAAAATACGACCAACGAGCTGTTCCTTACCCATTTCCAAGGAGAAGAACGCCACCGTCTTGTCATACAACATCGTTACGTTTTGAGCAATGTTCAAGGTGAAAGCTGTTTTCCCCATCGCAGGACGAGCTGCTACGAGGATGAGGTCAGATTTTTGTAAGCCATTAAAAATATGGTCTACATCTTTAAAGCCTGTTGGCACGCCTGTAATAGCGCCATCATGCTGTTGCAATGCATTAAGTTTATCTAAATTAGATAAAACCACTTCCCCAATGGCAGCAAAGGATGATTCAGACTGGGTTTGACCGCTTACGTCTAATACCATTTGCTCTGCCTTGTTAAGGATAGCCGTCGGCTCATCTTCGCCAGCATACGTCATGCCAACGATTTTATTTCCTGCATCGATGAGGCGCCGCAACTGAGCTTTCTCGCTGATGATTTTCGCATGTTCCTCAACATTGTAGGAAACAGATTCATTCGCAAGAGATGTAATATAAGCAAGACCACCTACCGCATCGAGGCGCTTACGACGATCTAGCTCTTCACCAACGGTAATAAAGTCAGCTGTCTTATTGGCATGCACGATTTCTAAAATGGCATCGTAAATAATACGATGTGCATCGCGGTAAAAATCTTCAGATTTAAGAATACTTGTCACCGTATCTACAACGGCGCCCATATTGGATCCATTAGTTAATAAAGCCCCCAAAACGGCCTTTTCCGCATCTAGATTATGCGGTGGAATGCGTACATCCATGATAATCCCCTTCACACAACCACTATGGATAAAAGAATTCACCATACTCCAAGAGCATGGTGAATACTATTATTCGGCTACTACATTAACCTTGATAGTACTTGTAATTTCAGGATGAACACGAACTAGTACGTCATGTACGCCCAATGTTTTCAATGGTTCTTTGATTTCGATTTTCTTTTTATCGATATCTACTTTATATTGAGCTTTAGCAGCATCGGAAATATCTTTAGCAGTAACAGAGCCGAATACGCGGCCTTCTTCGCCCATGCGAACTTTTACAGTTACTTCAACCTTAGTCAATTGAGCTGCCAAGATCTTAGCTTCGTCATTTGCAACGGCTTTATTATGAGCAATGGATTCTTGTTTTTGTTTCGCATTATTTACGTTAGTTGCTGTACCTTCAAGGCCGAGACCTTTCTTGATCAACACGTTACGGCCATATGCGTCACTAACTTCAACGATTTCGCCTTTTTTACCAACTTTTTTAACGTCTTCTAACAATACTACTTTCATTGTTATTCCTCCTCTTGTTCTGCGGAATGAAGCGCCTCAAGAGCATGCTCCAAAATGGCCTGCTTCGCTTCCTCTATGGTCATACCTTGTAATTGAGCACCAGCCACAGTTCTGTGACCGCCACCACCCAAGGCTTCCATTACAACTTGTACGTTTACCTTACCTTTGGATCGAGCACTAACGCCGATACCGCCATCATTTAGGGAATATAATACAAAGGCAGCTTCAATATCTTCATTACTGATGAGCATGTCCGCACTTTGTGCAGCCAACGCCATCATATCCTTCAAGCCTTCAGGCGCTACGGAAATAGCAATCCCTTCAGTACGACTTGCTTCAAATACCATTTTAGCACGCAATTGGATAGAATCGAAAGTTTCAATAAACAATTGTTTGACTCTGTCGATATCCGCCCCTGCACGACGCAAAAATGCTGCAGCCTCAAAGGTTCGTGCCCCAGTTTGTTGAACAAAGTTCTTCGTATCTAATACGATACCTGCATAAATACCTGTAGCTTCCGCTTTTGAAAGCTTCACAGGAACGCCTGCATATTGTACAAGCTCTGTTACGAGTTCAGATGTGGACGATGCAGTTGGTTCCAAATAGGTAAGCAATGGATTTTCCACAAAGTCCGCTGCGCGACGGTGATGGTCGATAACGATGCGTCGTTCAGAAATTTCAAGCGCCTCTTGAGCCGCTACCATTTCCTGACGATGCGTATCACACACGACAGTGAGCGTATTCGCATCTACCCATACTCTTGCAGCTTCTGCAGTAATAATATTCTCTTTCCAGAACTCTGACTTGTTAAGAACATTCACCATTTTATCGATGGCGCTAGTTTCTTTTGAAAGCGCAATGCGCACGTCTTTACCAAGTGCTCGAGCAATGGCGGCTACACCGATAATGCCACCTAAGGCATCATAATCTTCGCGCTGATGCCCCATGATAAGAATCTTATCAGAATCAATCATAAGCTCATGTATTGCTTGAGATACAACACGAGCACGAACGCGCGTATTCTTCTCAACGCCTGCCGTATTGCCACCAAAGAAACGTGTACTTTCACCATCCATAATGCACACTTGGTCACCACCGCGACCTAAGGCGATATCTAAGGCTGCACGAGCACGACCAGATACATCTTTCACAGAACCTACATTTTCACTAATACCAATAGAAATCGTAGCTGGAACTTGACGCGGAGATGGTACTTTACGAATTCGTTCGAGCACTTTAAAACCATCTTCCTCCATTTCATGAAGCGCACCACGAGAAATGGCAAAGGTATACATATCATCTTGGAAGTTACGAATAAAACCTTCGTAGCGGTCGATTTCATCCATAATGATATTATTTATATCTGTCCAAATACTAGTATACTCACGATCACTAAGACCTTTTGTCAATTCTTCGAGATTATCGATTTGAATCATACCCCATACAGGCTGTCCCTCTTCGGCTTTAATACGGGCTTTTTCTAGGTCAGTAATGTCCTTAAAGTACAATGCCATCACTGCATGTTCCGCCAGTTCATCTTCACTATCAATATCTGATCGCGTATCCCGAGGATCGATAAATTTATAAATAATTTGGAAGTATCGATTTTCATATTTTTCCGTCATATATCCGGACTTACCCCAGATTTTATCGATACGGAAACCAGGCAACAAAGCAGACATTTTTTGGAGCTTATTCCAGTCCACCTTAACCCAATCAGCAAAAACACTATTATTCCACACCAATGTGCCTTGTTTATTAACAAGAACAATCCCCATTGGCAAATTTTGTAAAGCAAAGTTAGAAGCTTGTGTGACGTTTTTCATCATCGCACTAAACTGTTCTCTTGCTAACCGACGCCGGTTATGAAGGGTATTATAATTAACCAAATACGCCGCTACTACAATGATTAATGCTAAAATCGCAATAGCCCAATTTAAATAGGCCAGCAATAATAACAATAATACGAGAACGGCAACAATGGTAATTTCTAAACCTTTCCATCTCCGTTGAAAGGATTTCATAACGGCCTCCTTTCTATTATGAGCTACGTTTTTCGAAACGTGCTCTCATATCTAAAAACATATCAAAAACACCATATATAACGAGTGCCAATGGACTCATTACATATAAAAAAGCTATAATAGCAAATTTAAAAATACCTGCTAAATTATAGGATTTCATGATGGATAATAAGCATGTAATGCCATTAAGTCCACAAATCATAGCACCAAATAAAGCGAGGTTAAGGCCTACATCAGCAAGAATACTTTCAGTATAGCCAAGATATGGCCCAGCATAAGCAAGGATTATACCAACCGCTAGTACACCAGCCCCCCAAAGTGGCATGCGCCACGTATCCATTGTTGGTAACGTACGCATCACACTATTTGTGCGGCGACCGATATACGATACAAGCTTAGCCAAGATATAAATCACTATTGCATTCGCTGCAAACCAATAGGCTAGAAGCATTCGTTTCACTTGCTGAAATGCAAAATCTAAACGGTTAATATATGCATCCATCTGTTCTTGTGTCATAGATTGCTGCTTTACAGACTCAATTATAGCATTCTTAAGATCTACATCGATCATTCGACTAATCTGAGATAAGTCAAAAGATGTGAGGCCTGCAGAAATTAAAATTCCTATAAGGCTCGTTAAAGTAAGTGCAATAGCAGGTATAACGATGAGCTTACCAAAGGACCAATTCGCTCTGAAAGCTTCTCCGAGGAAAATACTCGGCAAAGAATATGCCAAAATAGTAGCCATTGCCATTAATGGTCCTACTAAAAGCGAAACGAGGACAAAAGCTACCACTGACGCGGCACAACTATATCGGCTACCCCAGCGAATGCCAATCAGTGCAATCCCAGAAGGTGCAACCAAGGTGGCAAGCAAACTAAGGAAGGGCACTGTCGATCCTACTATAGTTAACATAACAACAATGGTCGATACAAAGGCAGTTTCCACCATCGCTCTTGTATTTGTTTTATTCATAAATCACCATTCTTACATAAGAAGATATATTAATTGGTATCTTTTAATTATAACAGTTTAAAAAGGTAACTTCAAATACCCCATGTGGTAGATAATTGCGATAGTAGTGCTATTAATGGTAGTTTTTATTGCTCTTTTAAAATGTCAAAAGTACCACACCATGAGGTGCGGTACTTTTCTGTATTATATAAGATTATACGTCTTGAATAATCGGCAAGATCATAGGACGACGACGGGTTTTATCATAGAAGAATTTACCCAATGCGTCACGTACGTTTTGCTTAATGGTTGTCCAGTCTTTGATGCGTTGCATTTCGCAATCTTCAAGAACTTGTTCTACACGGCGCTCCGCAGTAAGCATGAGTTCTTCTGCGTCACGAACGTATACGAAACCACGAGATACGAGATCTGGACCAGCTACGATAGTACCGGAAGCTTTGTCCATCGCCATAACAACGATAACCATACCTTCTTGTGCCAATTGTTGACGGTCGCGGATAACGATATTACCTACGTCACCAACGCCAAGGCCATCAACGAAGATAGCGCCAGCTTGTACGCGGCCACCTTTACGACCACCATCTTTATCGAATTCAAAGATTTGACCATTATCGCCGATAAGAACTTTCTTAGGATCTACGCCCATGGCCACACCAAGTTCACCATGACGACGCAACATACGGTACTCACCATGAACTGGGATAAAGTATTCTGGACGAACAAGGTTAAGCATTGTTTTAAGCTCTTCTTGGCTCGCATGACCAGATACGTGGATACCACGGTCTTTACCATATACCACATTACAACCTAAACGAAGCAAGTTATCGATAGTTCTACCTACAGCACCTTCGTTGCCTGGAATTGGTGTAGCAGAAATGATAACAGTATCATTCGGTGCCAATTCTACAGTACGATGATTGCTTGTAGCCATACGGGACAAGCCTGCCATCGGTTCACCTTGAGAACCAGTCGTTAAGATCATGATTTGGTCATCTGTGTAGTTGTGCATTACATCTACGTCGATAATTGTATTTGGTGGAATATTCAAGTATCCGCGCTCTTGGGCAATCTCTGTAACATTGACCATGCTGCGGCCCATAACTACAACCTTACGGTTGAACATAACCGCCGCATCAATAGCTTGTTGGATACGGGATACGTTGGATGCGAATGTTGCCAAAACAACGCGACCTTTTGCTTCTCCAACAGCTTGTTTAATCGCAGGACCTACAGAACTTTCAGAACCAGTAGTACCTGGTTTTTCTACATTTGTAGAGTCCGATAATAGCGCTAATACGCCTTTGTTACCGAGCTCAGCAAATTTGTGCATATCCATCAAACGGCCATCAACTGGGGTTTGGTCAATTTTAAAGTCCCCTGTATGAAGAACCGTCCCGATTGGTGTATTAAAGTATACAGCGCAGGAGTCAGGAATGGAATGATTTGTTTGGATGAAACCAACAGTCACTTGACCAATTTGAACTTCATCGCCGGCAGCAATCGTACGCAGACATTTTGGAGATACCTTATGTTCTTTAAACTTGCCTTCGATTAATCCACAAACGAGGTTTGTTGCGTATACTGGGCAACTAATTTCTTTCATAAGGTACGCCAAAGAACCGATATGGTCCTCATGACCATGAGTAATTACGACAGCTTTCACGCGGTCTTTATTCTCGATGATATAGCTCATATCAGGAATAACGATATCTACGCCAAGCATATCTTCACTAGGGAATGCAAGCCCTGAATCAAGAACGATGATTTCGTCCTCGTATTGGAAGATGGTCATATTTTTACCAATTTCACCAAGACCACCTAGTGGGATGATTTGGAATTTGCCCTTGTTGGCGCCATTTGGCGTACGACCAACTAATTCCACTTGTTCCTCTTGATTATTCCAACCTGTAGAGCGGTTATTTGGGCGGTTATTGTTGCGGTTCTGACCATTTTGACCATTACGACCATTATTAGTACGCGTATTACGTGTATTTTCACCACGCGGTGCACGAGTTTGGCGAGTTTTGCGTTCTTGACCTTCACCTTGCTCAGCATTGCGACGTGTATTTGTACGGCGAGTCGTATTAGTACGGCCACCATTCGCACTTGTGCGAGTATTTGTAGAACGGCGTTGGCGTGTTGAACCTTCACCTTCACCAGCTGTTTGTTGGCGCGTACGACCTTCGCCAGCAGGGCGGCGTGTATTTGTACGGCGACGCGTTTGTTTTTGCTCGCCTTCAGCCACAGCTGTAAGAGTAGCGTTTTTTGCTACTGTCGGTTCTGCTTTCACTTGCGCAGTAACCTGATTATCTGTTGTATTCACAGTTCCTCCTAAAATTTTGTTCATTAATTTATTTAACATAGTTTTTCTCACCTATCACTTGAATTGATCTATGCCACGAGGAAATGTCACACAAAGAAAAAGGCGCTATTATACTAGCGTCTCGTCAAATGGGCGCAAAAATGCGCTATCAAATTTTGCCGTTCCTAGTTTGTGTGCCATTTGCCGTAGCAAATGAGTATAGTGCACTATCAGATGCTTCAACCGCAAGAGACTTCTGTTTTTATCTCAATCCAATACACAGTGCAATATAGTCCGATCTGTTTTGATGAAAGCCTCACTTTCATACGTTGTGCTCATTATAACATAAAAATAACATAAACAAAAGAGTTCTACGCTTGATTCATTAAAAGTAACATAAAATTTTACTGCTACTTAAAAGGGCGGCTCAAACCGAACCGCCCCAAAGCATTTCATTATTTATCATCTGGTATACTTTTATAAAAGCCTTCAATATGCATTCAGCAGCAATGCAACGAAAATTCGAGTAGTGAAAGCGCTGCTCGTAGGCGATACCTTCATAATAGATGCCAACCGTTTGTCAATGACGATGTTCCTCAACGCCTCACCATATTGATTGGCCTATAGCTTTAGCAAAACCTTCACGGTATAAATTAGCCCCACCGTTAGCCGGATGTCTAAGGCCGATGGCTGAAAGGCCGAATCGCCCCATCGTGTCCGCCGATTTTTGACCGACAGCGAGCACGAGCGGCTTCGGTCCACCTAATTCGGTATGCAATGCCAGCAGTCTTTTCGTATATTCCCAGCCCAGCTGCTGCTCCGACTCGGTCGGTGTCCGATTAGTGAGCGGTTCGTCCGCCTTATGAGGATGAAAGGGAAATATATTCCACAACAGTGCATCGTACGGATCGATTCCCTGTTCAATGATGGCACTCCATACTACTGTATCCGTAGGTTCGTTGAACCCTTGTTCCTGTTGAGTCCGTTTCAGCATTGGACTCATAGGGGAGCTAGTTCTTTGTAATGTAACAGGCGTTATCTGATGCGCCCGAATCGTTTTATGCTTATCCAACAACATGCGTTCACAAGTAATGGCAATGCCCGAAAAGCGCCCACCTTGATATCCGACAGCCTCTGCCACCACAAAGATTTTGGAGCGTCCCAACCGCGGCAACAAATACGCCATCAAATTATTACGACGCACCTGAGCCGCATCATAGCCAGGTCGAACAATTTCAAGGTCAGTATTCACCTCACCCCACGGATTGTGAACAAGCTCGCCCCTATATTGACCGAGCCAATCTACAAACTGCTGTACTTTTGCAATCTGATTCGTATCAAACGAGGCTATATATTCATCAAAAGACAGCGTTTTTTCTTCCTCTGGTGCAAATAAGGACATAGGATTTCCCCCAATTTATACTACCGAACCATATAATTAATAATGCTGTATATCATGATTATCAAGCTTTTATATACTGTATTTATACACTAAAACCTATAGTAATACAATCCATATATTACGATGCCCAATCATGATATGTGATACTATATCCGATAATCACGCACTACATAAAATGTATACTGTTACTGTATTCATAATAGCACCTATTTCTGAAAGTTTGATGCAAAATTAATACTCAAATATATCTACATGCAACATCACAATTATATATAAAACTCGATTTTGTCTTCTTTGGCGAGTTGGAATTGTTCAAATATGTGGTTTCGAATATTGACGAAGGATGCGGAGGTCCGGTCCGTCCTATCGATGAGATTGACGGGAATAATGGTTTGCACCCGTCCCGGATTAGCAGCGAGCACTACGACGCGATCCGCAAGAACCACCGCCTCTTCGATATCATGCGTAACGAATACGACCGTTTTACCCTCTTCACGGCAGATACGGGAGATTTCATCCTGTAAATTGATGCGTGTCAACGCATCGAGGGCCCCTAGCGGTTCATCCATGAAGATAATATCCGGATCGACCGCCAGCGCCCGCGCAATGGATACACGTTGCTGCATCCCACCGGACAACTCCGCCGGATAGCGATTGCGCGCATGGTCGAGCCCCACCATTTTCACGTATTTGTCGATGATAGCAGGTCTCTCTTCCTTAGGCACATTCTTACTTTCAAGACCCAGTTCAATATTGCTTTCCACCGTTCGCCACGGCAACAGTCCGTAATTTTGAAAGACCGTTACATACCGCAGTTGAGGTGCTTTCACCTCCGCGCCGTCGATGATAACGGAGCCCGAAGTAACGAGCTCAAAGCCTGCCATAGCATTTAAAAGCGTACTTTTACCTGACCCAGAAGGACCTAAGAGACAAATAAATTCACCTCGTTCAATGTCCAGATTAATATTTTCAAGGATGGTGAGCGATTCTCCATCTTTCATAAATTCCTTGTGTGCATTGCGCACCGAAATATAACCCATGTGTCCACCTCCTATTTCTCAATGCCCCAACGTCTATAAATCCATTTTTCAATGAGGGACACGCCCCAATCGAGCAAAAGTCCCACAAAGCCAATTGTCAAAATCGCCACCATCAGAAGATCGTTACGCAAATTATTCCGCATATCGATGATGAGGAATCCAAGCCCCGTCTGGGAACCTACCATTTCCCCCGTCACCAGGAAGATCCACGCCGTTCCGAGCGCGATGTGAAGTCCCGATGCAATACCGGGAAACACGGCGGGCAATACAATTTTAAATAACAGTTCCGGCTGCTTGATACCAAAATTTCGAGCCACCTTGATGTATACGGGGTCGATATTCTGAATCGCGGACACCGTGGACAATAAAACCGGGAAAAATGCCGCGATAAAGATGATGACGATGGCCGGCGCCTGTCCGATACCAAAGAACAGTACGATAAACGGCAACCATGCCACCGGTGAAATGGGACGAATCACCTGAACGATGGGATTGATATAATTCCAAATGCCCTTATACCAGCCTAAAATAAGTCCTAAAAACACGCCGGCTACGACGGAAATGATATAGCCTATGAAAAAGCGCACCAAACTGTCCGCAATATCCTTGAACAATACGCCGTCCCCGATGAGTTCTCCGAAGCCGAGCAGCACCTTGTACGGCGTCGGCAACAAGGCTTCGTTAAATCCGCCGATGCGGACAACCAGCTCCCAAATCAGCCAGACCGCGATGAACGCGCCCGGCACATATGTGTATTTCTTCATGGTCTACCCCCTATGGCAATAGCGATGTATCTACAAACTCCGAATAACTCGGCACCTTTTTAATCAAATCGACATGGGTCATGTGATGCACGAGCGCCTTATAACGATCCTCGGTGAGGGCCAAATCTCCAAACCCAATTACTTGCAAGGAACGCTCGATAACAGGATCCTTAAATTTCATATATTTCAAGGCAATCTCCTTTTGCGCCTCCGGATGCTCGTCTAAATATGTACCTGCATCGAGATAAGCTTTTGTGAAAGCCTTCGCCAAATCGTGGTGTTCATCGACGAATTGACCGTTGAACACGAGGGCGCAACAGATATTGTCATGCCATAAGTGATCAGGGTCTTCAAAGACCTTCCCAGCTCCCATTTCTATAGCAAGAGAACCAAATGGCTCCGCCACGCTATAGCCAGCGATTTGACCGACCGACAATGCGGACGGCATTTCAGGAGGGCTCATCTCCACTATCTGTACGTCCTTCTCGCTAAGACCTGCCCGTTCAAGCATGAGGTCTACGAGGATTTTTTGAGTTGATTGCTTATGAGGGATAGCAAAGGATTTACCTTTCAAATCCTGTACAGAGTTAATATCGTTATTTACAACGATAATGTTGCCTTCCGTATGACCTAATGCCGCCGCGCGCACATCTATGCCCTGTTCACGAGCCTTTACGCCGAGCTCAACGAGAACGGCTGCAGCGTCTACTTTACCGGTGTTGAGCGCATCCATGAGTTCCGGCCAGGAACCGTATTTAACAAGCTCTACATGAACGGGACCATCTGCTGTCTCCAGTTCCTTCATAGCAAATACGGGTAGCGCATGCGTAATCGGTAAATACGCAACGCGCACGGTTTTTAATTCTTGGGCGGTCTTTGGTTTACTGTGTTCATGATAACCATACGCTAGCCCACTTACTATCAACAGCACGATAGCAATGAATAGATACCAAAATTTCTTCATAATGTCCCCTCTTTCTACCTCACAACAAGGGGCGTTTATGACTCATATCATTTTCCGCATTTTTCTATACCTTAGATGAAATCAGGCTTTAGAACACCTCGTCTTCTAAACTTAATATAACCTACTATATCAATATGTATTAATTATGTCAATAAATCATATTAATATTATAGGTATTATTATTTAGGTGTGAAAAACATCAATATAAAAAAAAAGATAACACCCATTCAAATAGGCATTTCACTAAGAAGGCAAGAATAGATAATATGTAGTGAGTCAACGCCAGTAAACTCTCAGATACCATAAAGCTACAAGTATCTAATTAACAAAAAACAGGTAGTATTCGTTGTGATATATACCTCTTTTACTAGGCAACCAGTAAATGGGGTACATATCATTGGATACTACCTGTTTGTAATATTTATTAAGTTTTCACTATTATTTGAATAGAGTCTTTTTATTTAATACGTAAACTTCTGATGTACCCGCTTCACTAGATTCAGATACATATGGATAAATAGAAGACTGACGGAAATGCTTAATTTCCCCTTTAGGAACGATTAACATAAGTGGCTTACCAGATTCGATAGTCTTGTTAAATTCCTCTTCACTTACTTGTTCCATAAGATATTTCTTCTGCCATTCAGCGCTACGTTTTTTTAATTTATCTCGATCATCCCAGCGACTTTCATCACCATTAATTTTAATAACCTTATGACCTGTATAGTACACAACAGCCGTACTATAGCCGTTATAGTAATAGACATCCCCTTCATAGGAGTCTACCACTGGTACAACGTCAATATTACTACGCTGCTTAACGAATGGCTCTAAGCCTTCCATAACAACTACAGAAGATATAACCATCGTGCCAAGAACAATGATCGTTACTAAACGATATCCTCTTCTCGTATACCACGCATAAAGCATGAGCAATGCCGCAGTAGCAACCACTACATAAAGCAAGAAATAGAAGCCCCATGGCGCGAAGAAAGAACCTGCTACATAAGCAATCCACAAAAGTAACGTCGGCCCCATAATAATCCATTTTAAGGCTCTAGATTTGCCTTTGCGAATAAGCTTCATAACGCCCAAAGCACCGATAGCACTAAATGGGACTAAGCTAACAAAGGTATATAGAGGGTATTTTGTTGCCATCAAGGTGTAGAATAGCACAATTCCAACACCCCAAGTCATATTATAGATAAACCCTGTATGACGTTGTTTAAAGCCATCGATTATACCGTAAATAACAGCACCCGTCCACGGCATAGAAGCACCAAGGAAGATAGCGAGATAATACCACCACACATTATCTTCCGGATGTTCCGACTGAGTAGCACGAGTCACATTGTGAAGTCCTAAGAAGCCATTGATAAAGTCTTGACCATGAACGCTATACATGTACACATACCACGGCAAACAAACTACACAAAAAGCTAAAATGCCACGCCAATCGAAGATGGCTTTCACCATAGACCAAGAACGATTAATACCTGCAAAAACAAGCAGAATCATACCAGGCAACACAATGGCTACCGGGCCTTTAGTGAGTACGCCTAACGCAGCAAATACATAGGCTACAATCATGGCATACGGTTTCTGTTCCACCAGTCCCTTGTAGGAGTAAATCATGACCATCAATGTCGTATAAAGGAGCACCATATCCGTAATAACGCCATGAGCTACGGTCCAGAACATAAGAGATGTGCCCAGAACGGATGCCCCAATGAGACCAAGCGCCCACTTACCGCTCATGGTACGCGTAGATTGATACATGGTCGCCACCGACAAAGCACCGAAAATAGCACTCGGTAGGCGCACCACCCAATCAGCAATTCCAAAAATTTTAAAGCCAAGAGCAATGAGCCAATAAATCATGATGGGTTTATCGTACCAATAAGTACCATAAATCTGCGGAGATAGCCAATCACCTGAAAGAACCATTTCCTTTGCCGTTAACGCATAATTAGATTCAACGGGATCTGTAACAGGCAACATATTATTGCCAAACATATAAAACACTAGCCACACAATAAATACGACTGGTGTTAATCGAGAGAGTTTCATAAGGGCCTCCTTATCGACGATTACGATAGTATCTAAAGCCCAGTACTACAGCTATAATGACAAATACAACGATCATAACAATCAAGAACTCATGATTGTACTCGATAAGGTCTTGCCAATTTTCACCAAGTACCTTACCTAAGTAAACGAGCAAAATCGTCCAAGGAATCGTACCGAGTACCGTCCAGATGATGAAATGCCACATGGGATAGCGTGCCATTCCTGCAGGGAAGGAGATAAAGGTACGAACACCAGGTAAAAGTCGACCAAAAAATACAGCTACACCGCCATATTTATTAAACATCTTTTCTGCCAGTTCAAATTTATGTTCATTAAAGAATATATATTTACCATATTTCAATAATAAAGGGCGCCCACCATGCTCACCCATCCAGTAGGATACTATAGAACCAACAATACCTGCTAAGATACCTACCACCATTGTTGTATGCATATCAAATATGCCTTGAGCTATTAAATACCCCGCAAAACCAAGTACGATTTCACTTGGAATAGGCACATTAGCATTTTCTAGAACCATTGCAATAAACATGGCCGTATAGCCATATGTTTCCATAAACGAAATAATATATTCCACTATTTTACCTCATTAAAAATCCCCATCCGGGTTCTATAATGTACTTATGCTTGTACATCATTTCGTGAAAATTTCACCCAACCATTTGGTACACCATATATTTTACCATAATAAAGAGACCCTCACCACAGGTGGGGCCTCTTTAAGGTATAAACAGTATGCAATTTTCGCAATAGCTTTTTTGCTATTGTGTACCTCTCAGTAAAAACAGCTAACAATTAACTGGCTATACGATACCTAATCTTCTCTGTTTAAGCAAGACCATATGGTACACATATAGGACATGTTTCTTCACTGCGAGGGCTTTGTAAAATATCCGCTTTAATACCGAACCACTCTGCTAAATTCTCTGGGGTCATCATCATATGCGGAGTTCCATCACCTACAATAGCTCCCTCTTTAATAGCAATAATGCGGTCACTATAGCGCAAAGCTAGATTCAAATCATGGAGCACCATAACGACCATAATATTTCGTTCCCGCTGTGTGCGTTTAACTAGCTCCATCAACTCAATTTGATGTCGACTATCGAGATAGGTAGTCGGTTCATCGAGGAGTAAAATATTCGGTTCTTGCGCCAAACTTAATGAAAGCCATACGCGCTGCCGTTCACCGCCGGATAGTTCCCCTATTTGCCGATACCGATATTTCCATACATCTGTGCATTTCATCGCCTTCTCCACAGCAGCTAAATCCGCATCAGATAGTTCCTTAAAAATCGATACATACGGATTTCGTCCGGATCGAACCAACTGCTCAACTAACATTCCTTCAGGGGCGGTCGTAATTTGCGGTAACAAAGCTATATGACGCGCTAATTCCTTTGTATTCCACGAATGTAAAGATTTTCCATCTAACGATATAGTCCCTTGTTTTATCTTGATAAGCCGCGCCAAAGCTTTCAAAAACGTTGATTTTCCCGAACCATTTGGACCAATGATAGATATTATTTCCGGTTTATCAAAGACGATAGATTGATTCTCCAGTATCAATCGTTTCCCATAGCCTACCGTTATATTATCGACTGTTAACACACTCATCTTCGCCCCACCCCTTTCAATAGATACAAGAAGAATGGAGCACCCAAGAAGCTCATCAGTACGCCTACAGGGATTTCACCAGGCGCAATCATCATGCGCGCCAAAGTATCGGCATAAACAATTAATATGCCACCAAAAACCATAGACGTAGGAATCAAATAACGATAATCCACACCTACAATGAGACGCGCCACATGAGGCACGATAAGGCCTACAAAGCCCAACATTCCCGACACGCTCACCGCTGATGCGGCTAGCAAAGAGGCTAATACGAGCAACGAGAGTCGACATCTTTCAACATGCACACCTAAAGTGCGCGCCGTATCATCGCCTAAACTAAGCAATGTAAGCCATCTGATAGATATCATAGATCCAATAATTCCTATAGCCGTATAAGGCCAGATCATCATTACATCGTCCCAGCTACGCCCTACAAAACCACCTGCCATCCAGCTCACCGTTCCTTGAACACGATCCGGATAAAACACAGACAGAATCGTATTAAATCCGCCGAAAAAAGCAGCTACTGCCACACCGGCCAAGATAAGGCGCAACGGATTGAGCCCACCTTGCCAAGAAATCCCATAAACCAAAAACGATGCCACTAACGCACCAACAAAAGCGCCAATAGGAACAAGCATAACGTAAGTAGGCATGAGAATCATGATAATCATAGCCGCCAAAGCACCGCCAGAGGTAATGCCGATAATTCCGGGATCCGCCAAAGGATTTCGCAAGATACCTTGTAAAATTACACCGGCTAAGGCAAGATTCATGCCTGCTAAAAAGCCCACTACAACACGTGGTAAGCGTATAGTCATGATAATTTGACCAATTTTCGATGTGTCGCCACCCGTTATGATTTGGTATAATTCGCCCCAAGTTAATGGAACGGCGCCCAGTTTCATACTCAGCAACACCCCTGCTATTAACAGAATCAGCGCAGCCACAAAAACGCGTAAGCCACGAAGTTCCTGCACATTAATGAGATTGTCCATATAACACCTTTTCCGCATATAATAACACTTGATCCATTCGAGCGGTCGGCACCGACGCAAACAAAGGACCCGGCAAGACCTCTATATTCCCATTAGCAACAGCAGGTACATTCTGCCATGCCGGCGTTTTAAAAGCCTTTTTAAAAGCTGCTATATCTTTCTCACCGCTACTGCCATGATTAATCAAGATAACCTTGTCACAATCAAGAACGGCCATCGTCTCCAGATTAAGCGGAATATATCCATCCAAAGCATTCTCCGATACATCCTGCGGCAAATATACATCAGCCACATTTTTTGCCCCTAATCTTTGGAGAATATCTCCCACATATGTTTTACTGGAGGCTAGTTGGTAACTCGTAGGTGTCCCAAAAACGATGAGGACACGCGGTGCAGACTCATCTTTATGACGCTGTATGATTTCCGTTAGGATATCATTATATTTCTGGACCAACGCAGCCGCCTCCCTATCATGACCAGTCATGGTACCCACATGTCGAATATGGTCCATGATGTCATCATAATTGGAGGATAAGTGGTAAAAGCTAGGAATATGATTCGCATTAAAAGCTTTGCGCAACGCCGTTTGAAACGGCATGGCAATGCCGATAACGAGATTCGGGTCGGACATAATAATTCGTTCAATACTTGGAGATACAGCACTATTCATATTCGGATACTGTGCAATTTTAGCCTGCACCTCTGTCGGTAACTCCCTTGAATTTACTACGCCTACGGGGCTAACACCTAAAGTGATAAGCAATTCACTATCCGCCGAAGAAATAGATACTACACGACTTGCTATGTTTGGCAACGACACAATTTGCTTCGTATCATCTTCAATCTGAATAGCACCTGCCTCACTGAATACCTCTCGCTTGCCTTCAAAACTTATACCCGTAGTGAAAGCCCCCACAACGGCAACAATACCCAATAAACATAATAATGGCTTATTGATAATGATCACCTCGCAGATAACTTATGCAAGCTAAACCTCATAGATTATAATTTCAAATTAATGCCACTATATTATGTATGAAATACATGCATTAAAGCCTCAGCATTTCATACATACATTAATATCTCACTATTACATACGCAAGTTAAGGCCCATGCGATAAGTAGCGCCATGAATATCCCGTAAGTCTTGTTTTTCGCCAAATATATTTTCAACCCCTACATACATGGATGCATTATCATTCAACTGACGAGTCACCATAACGTTCCAAGTTTGAATATTTTTCTTCTTCGGAATGCTGAGACGTGGGTTAACAACGATAGCATCAATGCCATCAAGGTAGTTAATGTAATAATTACCCCAGAACGCACCAGTCCAACGACCTTGATGATAATTAACACCACCACTGAATACATGGCGACCACGATTTAACAAACGATCGTGAGTCACGTCATTTTTCGCATCCAAATATGTATAGTTGCCGAATACATCCCATTTATTATTGAGTCTATGATTTACAGATAATTCCACACCTTGCAATACAGCACGAGGTAAATTGGAATACGAAACATAAATTCGGCGATTTGCCATATCAATACGATTGGCACCACTTTCAATATAATTTTTAATAACATTGTGGAAATAGGACGCCTTAACATTTGTCCGTTTCCAATCTTTTTCTACGGAGAAATCAAAGTTATATGAGCTTTCAGGTTTCAAATTAGGATTACCTTGCAAATATATATCGAAAGCTCCTAATCGCCCTCTCGGCACATTAGATGCCATAAGCCAATGATGATACATTTCCGTCATACCAGGTGTGGAATAGCCTGCACCGTAATTCATTTTAAAACGGAGACTATCATTTGCTTTATAGGTAACACCAATCTTAGGCGACCAATGGCTATCAAATGCATTTGACGTATCGTAACGTACTGCAGGAATAATTACCCATTTACGACTAGGTTTCCATTGATGTTGTACAAAGTAACTACCGTAATTAATGGTTGCCTTACCTGCGGTATCTGTAATGCCTTCTCGAGTTCTTGACCATGCTATGGAGCCATTATTAATACGCGTACTAATCGCTTCTTGACGGCGGAATTGAACGCCATACGTCAAGAGATTCTTCTTATCAATTGCCGTGTTAACCTGTGCGTCTGTAATCCACTCTTTATTATAATATTCATCCCAAATGGATAGTTTTTTTATGCCACCCGTGCGCTTATATTGATCATAGGTGTCTTTGTAATGATTGTAGTAAGACTGCACCATAAGCGATGACCGGCCGCGACGGCCATTCCAACGAAGACCTGTGCTTGTAGTAGTCGTATTTTTATCAACCGATTGAGTCAATGCGCTACCCTTTTTCGTATTCATGTCCAAATCTTCAGTTTCTCGATCTATAAAGAAGGAAAATTTATCCCTTTTTCCCGCTTGATAAGATACGTCAAAATGAAGCGGTATTCGGTCACCATGATAGTTATTATCCGATCCAGAGTCATTATTTCCCGCTATATTCCTGCGAATACCGGCACCAATCGATCCGTTCCACTTTCCTTGTTGTCCACTACGAGCCAATACATTGAAGTTATATCCTGTTGCACTCGATGCATCACGCCGGGAAATTTCAGTATTAACCTCTACACTTGGCTTTCTGGATTGTTTTGTAATAATATTAATAACCCCACCGTTCGCTTCGGAACCATAAAGGGCACTCGACGGACCACGCGTTATTTCGATGCGCTCCACATTATCCATGCCTTGACGAAGCCAACCCATGGCATTAGCTCTCGTTTTCGTCAACTCTCCAGTAACACGTCGTCCATCAATAAGAATTAATGTATGACGAGATTCGGCACCACGCATTGTAATATTTTGTCCACCGTGAGCATCAGTGCTGAAAGCAACGCCTGGCACACTTTGTAAGGCTTGCTCTAAATTACGATATTGACGATCTTTAATTTCTTCTTGTGAAATAATCGTTGTCGCAATTGGCACATCCCGAACTAAAGCCTCCGTACGAGTAGCAGTAACCGTAATATCTTTCATGCGTCTCGACTGCTCATCACTCGCATTATTTTGAGATTCATTCATACTAACTACACTTGTAGAACTATTATTTTCTGCACCTACCACACCTGCAGCAGATGTTAGATACACAACACACAATAGTGCTGCCCATGATTTTTTCATCACACACCTCCAGAAAATATATTAGGGCTCTAATAGCATAAAACGATATCTAATCTCAATTATATATTCATTAAGAATAACTATCAATATTATTTTATGTTATCAAAGTAATATATATACATATAAAAAAACTAGTATCTATAAAGATACTAGTTTTTCATTATACTTATAAATTATAGTGAATTGTGATATCTGCATATTGCTGTGTACCTGTAGAATTTTCAGCGCCACCCACACTATAAGCATATTCCCTAGCATGTTCTGATAACATAGGGTCATCAGAGTTAAGAACTTCCACACTGGCAACACTGCCACCTGGGGCAAAATAAATTCTTAGTGTTACATCACCTTGAATTCCCATAGTGTATGCATCTGTAGGGTAATTACTATTAATTGCACTTTGTAAATTACTCCAATACCCATCATAACTAAATGTGCCGCCACCACCGACATCAACTTCAGTACCTCCGGTACCTTCACGATCGCTAAGCCCTTCTCCGCTACCTGTTGATGCATACCCGATCCCAGAACCTTCAGCTCCGACAAGTCCACTCCCCGTATTGCTACCAACAGAAGATTGTTTAACCGTTCCTATTTCACCAGCACTCGCTTGTTGACTAGACGGACTTACATCACTTTTTGTAGGAACAGCAGAGTTGCCATTTTGTCCTCCATGACCGGCTCCTCCGTTATCAAGTTGAACATTATTATTTTCCAATTCTTTTGAGTGTTGGATCTCATGAGCTTTTTCTTCTTTAATTTGCTCTTTAATTTCCTCTACTTGTTTCTCTGCTTCCTGTTCCGTTAGAAAATTAATTTGTAACGATCCAGTCATTTGAGATTCGATATAATCAGAAAAAGAAACAAAGGCAACACCAACCGTAATAATACTTATAACTGTAGCAATAACAAAGGCTTTTTTATAGGTCATATGTGGATATTTCCACACATCTACATATTTTTTCGCCATAGCATCACCTATTTATTAACAGTGGCAATACTAATACTTGCAGCGCCGGCTAATTTCATCTCATCCATTAATTCCACAACCTTGCCATAACTCAAATCCTTGTCAGCACGAATAAGGAAGTTTTGATTTTTATTCTCTCCAATTTTGGCTTTCACAGAGCTAATAAGCTGTTCTTTCGTCACATATCCATCATCAATCATCAGCTGTCCAGATTTTTCAAAATCAATTAAAACCGGGCGCAACTCTGCGGACTGTTGTGTTTTTGTTTTTGGTAGCATAATAGACAAGGATTGTTGTGGAATCGTATATATGGTGCTAATCATAAAAAATACGAGCAAGAAAAAGATGATATCAATCATAGGGATAATCATCAAAGTAGGCTTTTCTCCCTCCATACGGCTCATTCGTTTCATGCAGCATGCCCCCGATCATAAGAATCTAAGACACGAGAAAATGAATCTTCTAAACGAGATATTGTCATACGTACATGATGAGTAAACCCGGCATGAAAACACAATGCTACAATAGCCACGCAAAGACCAGAAGCAGTTGCGACAAGGGCTTCCCCCACACCACCGGTAATAGCAGTAGGTACTGCACCGTCAGCACCGAACACTTGAAAGGCACCGATCATCCCCGTTACAGTACCAAGCAAGCCTAATAATGGTGCTATCGTAACAATAGTAGAGAGCCAATCAAGGCCACGGGAAGCGTGCGTATAAACATGGGCCACCATATCCTCCATTTTGGATTGCAATACATTGCGATCCTGACACTGTCCAAGCACGCGAGGCAGATTATACGAAATATTAGCTGTATATTTAGATTCTAAGCTAATTAGTAAGGATTGCCAGTTTATTTCGCTCTCTTCTAATGCATCATTCAGAGCAAACATTTCCCGCTTCAATTGTCGATAATAAGCTATACGTTCTATCGCTATAGCTACGGTTATGATAAGTGCCACTAGTAGCGGCCACATAACAAATCCACCATGTAAGAATAATTCCCACGCCTCTTTCATCGTAAACCTCCTTTATAAGTAGCTTAATTCTATATACTAATTTCCTACACTAACAAACTGATTGCAAACAGACTATTCTATTATAAATTGATAAATAAAATCACTTAATAAGTCTATCATATCATACTACATTTTCCAATCTTATATGTATAACAAGCACTTTATAGAACATTATAATCTGTGAATCTGAAATAATTTTGAATTTATATCTCAATTAATGCACAAAAAAAGCGACCAGGATTTCTCCATGATCGCTTTTATACTACCTTTAGATTATATTTGTACCTTTCTAGACTACATCATAGAAGCAGTACTATTGCAATTCAGTAGTTTGTGTCTTTACTTCACGAGCCGTAGTAAATGCTGCTAATTCTGCATCACCAGCGCCAAGAATTACTTTATTAGCTACTAACGCATTAGCCGCTGTTTTAGCATCTTGTAAAGTAATTCCAGCACGAGGAGCACTAATTGTGACTGATGTGCTTTTACCACCGACCGTAGAAAATGTAAGATATACAACGCGTTTTTCCGCCATGTGGGCGCCTCCTTTCACGTTTCATAAACAAGTTCATCGAATCTAGATAGGCTGTAAACATGTTAGATTACAAATATACGTATCTTCGATTCATATCAATAAGGATGGGAATGTGTGGACTTGCTATTTCTACACCTCTTTACGACTATCTGAGAATGTACGAATCTAGCAATAAAATGTGTTTGGATCACCTAAAACAAGAATGAATAGGAACTCTACCCTTAATGCCCTAAGGATACTTCATTGACGCGGACCACGTCGGACAAGCTGTGGTCATACAAGGCTGCCAGCGCATTACCAACGGTTTTCACATTATCGTCAGACGCTTCTTCCGCAACACGAGTATAGGTTACGTCTTTGTACTTCGGCGCATCTTCGGTACCGATGTTAAAACGCAACACCAATTTAGTGCGTTTAATATTGGCCATCGTATCACCTCCTTTCACCCTCTTATATTCCTGAGGCCCTCATTCGACAACCCTCTTACCGTTATTTAAGGTACTTATGGTGAAAGTAGCTGAACTCTGACTGTAATACTATAAATTGAAATAGAAAAAGACCTCTACCTAATGTTATCTAGAAGTTTATCAATCTAGATAACACCGGTAAAGGTCTATAAAGTGCTCTTACTACGAGTACTATCCATATACATATTATTCGGTTTTCAAAGCCAACATAAAGTCATATGCTTTAACAGCGGCTTCAGTGTCCACAAAATGTAGAGGATTTAACATACGACAGAATTTAAAAAGATACTCATGTTTACGTAAAATTTCTTTTATATGTAGCACTGTCTCACGGGCTGTACAAGCTGAGCTATAGCCATTCATCATAGCATATAGATACGAAATGGATAAATTATCCTCCCGAAGGAAGCTGTGAACGAAGACGAGTAAATCCCAGCCTTGCGGTGTTAACTCAGGCCAACGACGGCTATTCTCCCAATCGAGCAATGTGATCTTATCTAGTTCAGGCTCATAGGTAATGTCGCGCATGGCAGGACGGCCATGACTCAAGCCATAATCATGCAACTGACCTAATGTCTTGCCAAACATATAAAAAATATGACTTAACATATCCTGCAAACTATCATCCTCTGGATGTTGAGCGGGCAATTGGCTATAATATGTTAACGTTTTACCACAAGCTTCTGTAACAAAATAATGTTCTCTAAAACCAGCAATAACAGGAGCTACTGGCAATTGCGTATTCACAAAAGAAATCTTGTAAAACTCATAATCAAAAGAAGCTCTAGGTGCGGGCTTAATCCAACTAGAGCGATGGTTACTTATATCCTGTTTTACAAAGTACTGTTTGTTGTTAAAATCCACAGAAAAAACACGATGTTCTGTCTCTTGATCAATCATTCGATCGATATATTCTAATAGCATATCATTCATTATTTTCCCCCCGTATATACACTCTATAATGCTAATCACCCTCTCAAAGCATAATAACCAGTATTTCCAATATAATATCTCCCAAATTTATATTGTATAGTCTAGTATATATAGCATTATAATAATTTATGAATTACAACATATTAGCTATTACTCATATAAGTGTATACAATTTGTGTACTTATTATACTACAATTATCAATCGATATCAAAATCAAATTTATTTATAAAGTTAGTATTTTACTGTATTTATTTTACATTTATCGGTTTATATATATTTCACGATTAATATTTCAGTACACTTAAATCCAAATCTATTACCATTAACATTACTGGAGCTCTATTTATAAAAAAGAAAAATCCCCTAGCCTAAGCTAGGGGATTCTTCTGGTAATTATGATAATAGGTTTAGATTCAGACTACTATATAGACCAACTCTGATCATGTCTAAATCAAACGAATTAACCTACAAATTTTGTCACTGCCGCAGTATCAGTTAAGTGACGTTTAGGCATACCCATTTCAGCAGGAGAAATGCCAAGAGCAAGACCTACTAATTGGGACATGTGCAAGATTGGCATATCTTTGCCACCGCCAACAACTTCTTTAGCTTCTTTTTGGAACATATCAAGTTGCATTTGGCAAAGTGGGCAAGGAGTAACTACGCAATCTGCACCTTCTGTTGCCGCATCTTTATTGATAGAGCCAGTCATTTGCATTACGGAATCATGCGCAGGGTATACAGCATGGAAACCGCAGCAATCAAGTTTACGGGAGAAGTCGATTGGTGTAGCACCGATAGCAGAGATCAAATCTGCTAAGGATGTAGGCATTTGATAATCTTCGAAGCCCAATTCAGTTTGAGGGCGAAGAATATGGCAGCCATAGTATTCAGCTACACGTAAACCAGTTAACGGTTTAACAACTTTAGCTTTCAATTTGTCCAAACCGTAGTCGCGGATCAATACCCATAAGAAATGAGTAATATCAGTTGTACCGCGGTATTGTTTACCGATTTGAGCTAATTTTTTGTTAACTTCGTTCTTTTCTTTTTCGTTTGCATCAAGTTCATTTTTAGCTTCACGAAGCATCAAAGTACAAGTATTACATACAGTTAAAAGGTTTAAACCCTTTTCTTCTGCTAATGCAATGTTACGTGCATTTGTAGCGAGTGTAACTTCTGGAGCGATATCTTGAACGTGGGAAGCGCCGCAGCAAGTCCAGCCGTCAAGTTCTTCCAACTCAATACCTAATTTTTTAGCTACAGCAACTGTTGCTAAGTAATCTTCTTTGGCAGCGCTTTCAAGAACGCAACCTGGGAAAAATGCGTATTTCATTATTTGCTTACCTCCTCAGCTGCTTTCATAAGTCTGCGAACACCATCAATACCGTTTACAGGTTTTTGAGGTACTACAAGTTCAAATGGGTTGATTTTGCTGTGTTTCCACAAACGCAATGCATAGAATGCTTGTTTAGCGGAATCTACAACACCATCAGATTTCAAGCTCATAGAAACTTCTTTCAAGCGACCAGTTTTGTAAAGGTCCTCTTTGAAAGCAACTGCATGGCGAACGCCTTTGCTGTTAGTAAGACCAGCTTTTGTAGCTTCTTTACGCAAGTTGGAAATGTCTTGAGCAGGTTTTAAGTGTTTAGGGCAACGGGAGATACAGTTCATGCAGTGAACGCATTTCCAAAGGCCATTGTCGAATGCAGGTTGAATGTGAGCCATAGGTGCATCATCACGGCTATCCAATACGAAACGGTTAGCTTTTGTGAATACATATGGTTCCAAGAAGTCGTCTTCGCGAGCAGTCAATTTGTTACATTCAGACGCACAGCAACCGCAAAGGATACATTCTGTACCAGCAACGAATTTTTTGAAGTCAGCTGGAGTTTGGCGAACGATTTTGTCCCCTTCGTTGAATTCAGCTTTAAGGAAAATCCAAGGAGCAACTGTTTTCAAACGATCAACTTTGGATTCCCAATCAACAACTAGGTCACGGATAACACGGAAGTTGCCGATTGGAGCGATTGTCAATTCGTCTGTGCCATAACGTTCTGTTAATTCATCGATTTTAGATTCACAGCCGAGCATCGCTTCGCCATTTACACGAATGGAGCAAGCGCCGCAAACTGCGGAACGGCAAGCTGCCAAGAATGTCAATGTTGGATCTTGAGTATCTTTAATTTTTTGAAGGCCCCAGAGGATTGTACGGTCAGGTTCGTAATCGAATTTGAAAGTCTGTACAAACGCGCGACCTTGTTGGTAACGGTGAATATGGTAGGTGATTTGTCTCATCTTAGTACTTCCTTTCTTGTGGTTCGTATTTAGTGAACACTACGTCGCGTTCTGTTAATTCGTATTGACCGTCAGCACCTAATTTGATCAAGGAATGTTTTAAGTATCTTTCATCATTACGTTTAGGATGGTCTTCACGAATATGAGCACCACGAGATTCACGGCGGTGTAAAGCGCCCATAGCAATAGCTTTTGCTACTGTTAACATGGAGCCAATTTCACAATAGTTTACGAATGCCATGTTGTAAGTACGTTCAGGGTCACCTACATAACAAGTTTTATAATCTTCAATCAA
This sequence comes from Veillonella sp. 3_1_44, assembly GCF_000163715.1. NCBI lineage: Bacteria > Bacillati > Bacillota > Negativicutes > Veillonellales > Veillonellaceae > Veillonella > Veillonella sp. 3_1_44. Next base: position 260,145 of record NZ_GG770200.1, on the reverse strand, counting down.
TTGTTCGATTTCTTTTAATGCTTCAGTAATACCTTCTTCATTACGGAAGATACCTACTTTATTCCACATTGCATCAGCCAATGCATCGCGGATTTCTACAACCGGACGACCGCCTTCACGAGTTGTTACTTCAGTGAATTTAGCTTCCCAAGCTTTTGCAGCTGCAGCAAGTTCCGCATCTACGTTAGGTTGTTCATGTGTTTCAGCATAATCAGCTGCGCCAGCACCGGATACTTTACCGAATACTACGCCATCTGCCAAGGAGTTACCACCCAAACGGTTAGCACCGTGGATGGAGATACAGGATGCTTCGCCAGAAGCGAACAAACCAGGCAATTCACATGCACAAGTTTTGTAATCCACTACGTCGATACCGCCCATTGTATAGTGACATGTTGGACGAATAGGTACCGGTTGAGTCAATGGATCGCAATGTTCGAAAGTCATAGCCAAGTCACGAATACCATGAAGTTTTTCGATGATAACTTCAGGACCTAAGTGACGAAGGTCAGCTACTACGTATGCGTTAAGACCGGAACCGAAACCACGACCTGCAGCGATTTCATCTTCGATCGCTTTCGCTACAACGTCACGGGATGCCAATTCCATTTTGTTAGGCGCATATTTTTTCATGAAACGTTCGCCTTCAGAATTAAGAAGATAACCACCTTCACCACGAACCGCTTCAGACATCAAGATACCAGTACGACCAAGACCTGTTGGATGGAATTGGATCATTTCCATATCTTTTAAGCCATTACCAGCGCGGAATGCTGCTGCCATGCCATCACCTGTGGAAAGGAATGGGTTTGTAGTACGAGTCCAGAAAATACGACCTGCACCACCAGTAGACAAGATAATTGCTTTTGCTTTAATTTGCTCTACTTTACCTTCTTTCATGTTCCACACAACTGCGCCACCAACGTGACCATTTGCGTCTTTAACAAGATCTAAAAGATACCATTCTTGTAAGAAGTGTACGCCTTCTTTCAAGCATTGTTCGTAAGTTGTGTGCAAAATAACGTGACCAGTTTTATCCGCAGAGTAGCAAGTACGTGGATAGGATTGACCACCAAAGTTACGTTGCGCAATTTTATTCTCTTCAGTACGGGAGAATGGAGCACCCATGTGGTCCATTTCAAGTACGCCTTCTGGACAACGAGAGCAGAAGAATTCGATTGCATCTTGGTCGCCAAGATAGTCAGAACCTTTTACAGTATCGAAAGTATGAGTTTCAACTGTATCTTCAGCTGCAACGTTGTTCAAACATGCATTTACACCGCCTTGCGCCATTGCTGTTGCAGAGCGAGTTGGGAAAATTTTAGTAATAAGAGCTACTTTTAAGCCTTTGCGACGACCTACTTCAAGAGCCGCACGCATGCCGGCGCCACCGCTACCTACTACTAGAACATCAAACTGTTCCATAATGACCTCCTCATAACTACCTATTAATAAGAAACCTGTTAGACTATCTCATTTCAAAAACTTATAAAAATTTTTGATAACCTAATCATTTTTCTTTCAAGAAAAACCCCATACTTATGCGATTTTTCTTATTTCTTTACCTATAATTATAGAGAGCATTTCAGGTCATGTCTAAACCCTATTATGCATAATTAATTTTGATTAATCTAATTGATAATTTATTTCACTTAGCATTTTTAAGGTAAAAAGAGGAGTCAAAAAATTACCTATATGAATAATTTTTACAAGAAGTTAAGGATTTTACGAAAGTAGTTCGGTTCCGAAATTTTTCTATGTTTTTATTTCCTTTGGTATCTATAGAATTCGCATAAACACTAGCTTTTTAATTGTCGCTAACCGTTCATAATAATTAATATCCATTAAATTCCTACTAAATTTACCTCGAATTTAATCATCGAAAATTATCGTATTTCTCCGTTCATAACAAGCATTTATTTCTGTGATAATAATTATCATAAGTTTTTTTAGTGATTTATCGCACATCATCTAAAATCGATAAAATCACCCTCATCTATGCGCATACGGCAATCTTCGATATAGTTAGATTTTATTCATTAGCAGAATTCATTAAGTTTCAGTCTTTCACCATTTTTAAGGCTTTCAAAAATGAAGAAAAGTCTTGTAAACTCGCATGTACATTCATCTTTTGCTCATTACTATTGTATAAGGTATGATAATAGATAAATAAGTTATATAATATTATATATATAGTCACCTTATATGGTGTTGTGGCTTTCAAAAAAGAAAGTTTATATATATATAATGACTATAATTAATGTAGTTGGAGAGCTATATTTTTAAATCATACATAAGGAGAACAGAGAATGAAAATTTTACTTGTAGAAGACGAAGAAATGCTGAATGGTATCACGGCTAAATATTTACGTGCAGAAAATATGACAGTTGATACATGCTTCAATGGGCAACAAGCGATCGATTACGTTAACACATCTAGCTATGACGTTATCGTAATGGATATTATGATGCCAATCCTTGATGGTATCAGTGCTCTTGCACAAATGCGTAACGACGGTAATACAACACCTGTATTGCTTTTAACAGCAAAGGATTCCTTACAAGATAAAGTTACAGGCCTTAACACTGGTGCAGATGATTATCTTGTAAAGCCTTTCGATCTTGAAGAGTTAACCGCTCGTATTTATGCATTGGCTCGTCGTAATGCGCGTCATGCACAAAACGATATCCATGTAGGTCCACTTACCATCAATGTTCCTCAACGTACTGTTAAACGCGACGGCGAAACAATTACATTGACTGCAAAAGAATTCGACCTATTATTCTATTTAGCAAGTAACGAAAATATCGTATTATCTCGTCAACAAATCCTTGACCATGTTTGGGAATACGATTATGAAAGCTACTCTAACCTTATCGACGTATACATTAAAGATTTGCGCAAGAAAATTGATACTGATGAGAATGTAAAACTCATTCAAACGGTTCGTGGAGTAGGGTATGTCCTCAAAACAGAAAACTAATGATCCTCACCGAGATCTAGATACCATGTCCGGGGCAGCCACCGATTTATTTAATCGGCTGCCCCTAACCTTTAAAATTATGTCGTGGTATACCATCTTTTTGCTTATCATTTTGATGGTTGCATCCGCATGGATTTACGCATATACACATGAATCCGATAACAAAGAAGTGCGCGAGCGTTTACAGCAGCAAGCGATGATTATGGCTACGGATATCCGCAAGTTTAAACCGTACCAAGATAATACATTCTTCTTTGTATCAACTCAAGACGGCTATATTATTAAAGGCGCCTTGCCAGATGGGTTTCCAAACCAAACAATCCTTTCCTTAGGCCAAGTTGGTGAAATTGCTGCTGGTGATGATACCTTCTACTACTACGATACACCGGTTAACGAACCAAACTATCGTGGTATTTTGCGTGCTGTTACAAAAGTAAAAACGGCCTCTAAAAAGACGGAAAACCTTTTATACAGCTTACTGTTAGGGAATATCATTTTCTTACTAATTTCCTCCCTAGGCGGTTATCTTTTCATCAAAAAAGGACTTAAACCGGTCCGAACTTTGACAAAAACAGCTAAAGTCATCGGTAAAAACAACGACTTGAGCCGTCGTATCGACATTCCTGCTCGCACAGCGAGAGATGAAATCTACGAACTGACCACAACATTTAACCGTATGATTTCAGGTCTTGAGGATTCTTCCAATCGTGAAAGACAGTTTAGTTCTGATGTATCTCACGAGCTACGTACACCAATTGCCGTTATTAAAGCAGAAAGTGAATTTGCTTTAAAATACGGTCGTACGGAAGCAGATTTACGGGAAGGTTTAACACATATCTTAGAGCAAGCTAAGTTCATGACTAACCTCGTAAGCCAACTGCTTGATGTAGCCCGCCTTGAAAATGCACAAGGTCTAAGCTTTGCACCTGTCAATGTATCATTGATATTATCCAATATGGTCCACGACTATACAAGACTTTGTACAGAAAATACAGATAAACAGATTACGATTACATCTCATATTGAGCCTAATTTACATATGAATGCTCACGAAGTATCATTACGTCGAGCTATCACAAACCTAGTGGACAATGCCATTAAGTTTACAAACTCTACTATTGATATTTCGGCTAAACTCGTAGGCAGAGACTTAGTCATTACCGTAACAGATAATGGTATTGGCATCGAACCTGAAGCTCTGGATCATATTTGGGATCGTATGTATCAGACGGAACAATCGCGAAACAAAAAATCTAATCACGGTATAGGTTTAGGCCTCTACTTTGTAAATAAAGTTATTAACTTACACCATGGTACAGTAACGGCCACGAGTGAACCACAAGTAAAAACTACATTTACAGTGCGATTGCCGTACAACACAACTGAAGAATAACACAAAAGGGACTGACCATTTGGTCAGTCCCTTTTCTATATTGATTTTAATCTTAAAAGCCCATAATGTAGAATTAATTAAACCATAATAAACTAGCATATAGAAGCTTTTTCTATATACTAGTTTTATGTATTTAGTTTTAAAGCAACTTATTATAGATAATTAACTTTAGCCTACAAATTGTTGCCAGAACGGCATATATACATATTCGAGAAATGTCCACACGAGTAGTCCCGCTACAGCACCAACGACGGCACCATTAATACGAATCCAACTGAGATCATCCTCCACCTTAGATTCGATAAAGTAAATAAATTTATCTGTACTAAGGCCGCCTAATACTTGACGTATGATAGTTTCAATGAGGTCATACCCTTGTTCAAGGACGTAATCCCCAATATCGTGTAAGGTTTTTTCAATACGATTTCTAAGATCGTCCGATTGACCGTATACATTCCATAATTCAAGAGCAATATTAACTAAAACCTGAGCCGGAGTTTCTCCGTTTTCATCCCCTACGAGCAATAGTTCTTCTATATAAGGGCATAAATGGTTTTCAATAACAGATTCCCAATCTTGTTCGCGAATCCAACGTTCCCACGCTTCATCAAGAGCATCGCAGACTTCATGGTTCTCTTCAATATTACGAATTGGTTCTACCCATTGTCGCAACCAAGCAGTTCGTTCGGGGCTATTGGGTCGCTTCCAGCTTTCCAGCATCGCATAGGCCTCTTGGACAATAGCCTCTGCCATTTCTTGATAGTTTACTACATCGGTAGCTTCGGACATAGAAATAAGGAAATCAGACCAGAACCCTTTTCGCTTTTTCTTATGTGCCTCTTCTGCTACGACAGCGGTAAGCCAGGTAACCATAGCTGGATGATTAATCCGTTCTTGAATCACGTTTAAAACTTGTACTACCATGCTTTCATAGCGATTATGCTCACATAAATCGAGTAATACATGTTTCAAAACGGGTACGAGAGAATGTTGTTGAAGCAATCCACGAATGCGTTTTGCCCCCCATTGTGCCCATTCTTCATTAGTTTGAGATTTCCATAAAAGGTGTAGTCCTTGATGAATCACAAGGCGTGCTGCTCGCTGTCCCTCAGGAGACAACAAGAACTTTTCAAACAATGGCACAAATTGCACATTTTTCAATAATACTTTACAACGCTCCTTGGTAAGCATCTTCGTCTCTACAAGTTTAATAACGCCATTAATGAGACGATCTTTATTGCGAGGAATTAGCGCTGTATGATATGGGAAACCTAGTGGCTTACGGAATAATGCTGTTACAGCAAACCAGTCAGCCACACTACCGATGAGGGCAGATTGGACAGCCCAGTACAACGGTTGATACCAACTTTCATAGCCAAAGAAAAATTGTCCTACAAAAGCAAAACAATACAATACGGCAGTCAAGCCTAAAATGCGATTAGCACGCTGTTTCAAGGTAAGGGATTTCAAATAACTAATCATTTGAGCACCCCCTCTACAATGATGGTCAAACCGTATAAGATGCCCCCAAGGACAGCCCCTATGAGGGAACCATTAATACGCACCATTTGAAGGTCATAGTACATTTTGCCACGAACAATTTGAGTGATTTCATCAGGCGAGTAACGAGATAACTCCTGACCTACCACACTGTCGATGAGGGGGTTCAATTTCTGCAACCACGGAATACTACGCAACAAGAAGAACCGCTCAAACGGCGCCTGCTTATCTGGATTCAACAAAATTTCGGTGCCGAGAACATTAAAGCGCTCCATAACGATGTCCATGAGGCGTTTCCAATCCAATGTATCCCCATCGATAAGTTTGCCTTCCCATTCTTCAAGAACCATTCTAATCCACTGATTTTTATGTTCTTCGATGAAAGCTTGCCACTCTGTATTAGTTTCCAAATTATTAAAAAAGCGAATTGCTTGGCCCCATACATAGCGTCCCAATGCAGAGTCAATAGATTCATTTTCCTTCAAGAATTGAACGGCTTTTTTCTGTACCGTTTCTACCAATCGTTCTGGTGAAAGTCCATCTCCACCAAAGGCGATAGCCAATTCGCGAAAGAAAGAATCCTTTGTATAAGTTTTCATAATGTCTAGCATGACGCGATACAAATACGGATATACTTGATTTGATGCGATAACACGCTGACATGTGCGGTTAAAATAAAGCCAAAACACGCTTGCTGTGTGACGTTCTAGCATACAACGGCCAAAGAGAATAACGAGGGGTGTTGCTTTCCAGTTTGTAACCCCCTTATAAATGGCCTTATTAATCTCTTGGCGCATCGGTTCAATATCCATATGAGATAAAACTTGATTGCCCACACCGTACAAGAGATTTCGAATTTGAACTTGTCCCACATCGCTCATGCCGTATTCAACGATACGGACCATAACGCGTTCTTTTTTGATAGCATAATACATCTGTGGCACGCGCAACAGCTCTTCGCTGAGCATAGTGCGGCCTATTTGAATTAATCGTTCCTTACTGCGCGGCAAGATTGCCGTTTTGAAAGGAATGCCTAAAGGCTTCGTAAAGAGAGCCGTTACTGCATACCAGTCCGCAAGGCCGCCTATCATAGCTGCCCCAGAGATATGCATGATAAAGGCCCAAAATATATCATGTCGCTGCGGATATGAAATTAAAAATATAATAGCCATGACAACCAACAGGGTGGTTGCCACTGGTTTGGTTTTCATCATCACTTGATCCTAACTTACTCAATTACGCATATAGACTGTTCCTATATAACGTAGTGACCTCGAGGTCTACGGACTTTCACACTTATATCTACAATCTAAAATGTAGCCTCATCGCCATCTTTTTGAGGTTCCCAAATCGGCACCTCCCCAAAGAGAGCTTTAAAGTACACAGACGGTGTCCATAATGGACCATTCAAATGCATTGGAATAAAGGCTTTATTCACCTGTACACGGCGCAAAAATTCAATACTACCCCACTCCATAGCGTCTTCCAAACGATTGTCGACAGGGAACATCGCTACATCTACGGACAAACCATCTAATTCCTTGAACTCACGCCAAGCCATACGCTTTGCATCCGCATTGTTTTCTGGCGTATCGCCAAGCCAATGCCACCAATTAAGGTCGCCTGCATGGAAGATAGAGTCAGAGTCGATATTCGCCGTATTTGTCTTTACGTAAAAAGAACCGCCTTCATCGGTGCTGCCATACATATGGATGCCTACATCATCTAATATCGCATCTTGGCCAGGACGCATGGTAATACATTTTTTTACCTTGCCCTCTAACGGCACATCTTGATGACAAATATAGCGCGTTTGAGGACCATCAAACTCCGTAATGGATGGGTTAAAGTGATCTCCATGAGTGTGGCTCACGAAGAACCAAAGTTCACGACCTCGTTTAGCCAACTGCCAAACAATATTATTAGGATCCTTATAATAATCAAACACATAGCAACGCTTACCATCCTCTACGAGGAATCCGCTATGCGCTAAAAAAGTAACATGTAACATTATTATCAATACCTCTAATTTATTGAGAATTTATATCATTCGTGTTTTTTATTATACCATATTTTTCTTAATACATGGCATAAACAAAAGACCTTTCATACTTCGTACAAAGAACTCTATATAACACATGTAACGGATTATGAATACCTATATAAGATTATCATGATATGTATAGAGGACTTTTAACTCCTTCTTAAATCTATATAGTGCCACATATGTTTAATCGTAATAGGGCAGAAATGCCGCTGGCATTTCTTACATGCGGCCAGCGGCTTTCATATAGTCGATATATTGGTTGCCCCAATTTTCAAGGGATGCGAGAACTGTTTTAAAACCGGCCCCCACTTCGGTAAGACTATATTCAACCTTAGGTGGAATTGTACCATATACTTCACGATGTACAAGGCCATCATCCTCCATTTGACGCAACGCTCTTGTAAGAGTTGCTTGCGTGATTGGATATAATCTTCGCTCTAGTTCACGGAACCGCACAGGACCTTCAGATAATTCATGCATGATCAACAAAGACCATTTGCCGGCTAATAACTTTTGACTCGTTGCAAAAGGACAGCGGCCCACTAAATCATGAACATTTACGAGTTGCTCTGCCATTGTAATTCTCCTTATATATCTAACTTAAGTAGCTTGTTATAACAAAATTAATATCTATAGCTATGCTACTCTTTATCGCTATACTACAATTTCTATTTCGGTATTAGAAATATTTCCACTTAATGTAGTTCAAATCTTATCATAATTTTTTAGAATTGCAAGCACTTTATAGTATCTTTTTTTAGGGTACAAAAATTTTTGAAAAAATTTTAATCAGTAAACATCACAATTCTATCATTTTTGATAGTACCTATCTCAAATAATTCTACTATTCAAAATATTTGCACCAATATATAATAAACTGACTAACTAAATACAATTATCGGTTGGTAAATCAATAACTATTAGATTTAGTCATCAACATTTATAGCTAAACAATTGTATCAATTTTACAACATTAAACAGATTACACATTATCAATTGAAGGATTAGGTGATATTATGAAACGCATGCCAACATTATTCGTAGGCCATGGCAGTCCCATGATGGCCTTAGAACATACAGAAACAACAACTACTTTCAAAAATGTAGGACAAAATATAATCAACAACTATGGCAAACCAAAAGCCATACTTGCCATCTCCGCTCATTGGTATGCAGATGGCACTTACATTCAAAGCACAGAGAATCCAAAACAAATTTACGATATGTATGGCTTTCCTCAGGAGCTTTACGAGGTTGTCTATCCTGCAAAAGGAGACAGCAATTTAACGAAAGAAGTACAAAAATTACTGGGTAACTTCGTTTCTATAAATGATACTTGGGGCATCGACCACGGCATGTGGACCGTATTAGTTCACATGTTCCCTGATGCATCAATTCCAGTTGTCCAACTATCTATCAACAAACACCTAAGCCCAAAAGAAGCCTATCAACTAGGCGTAAAGCTTCAGTCATTACGCGATGAAGGCTATCTTATCATGGGCAGCGGTAATATCGTTCATAATCTAAGACGCATAGAATGGGATAGTCCATCCGGAACCTCTGCCACAATTGAGTTTGACCAATACATTTCTAAGGCAGTCTTAGAAAATGATATAAATGCTATTGTTAATTACACTCGACATCCTCAAGCAAGCTACGCAGCACCTACACCAGATCACTATCTGCCATTAATCTATATTATGGGTGCTAGTGAAAGTGCAAAACCGACTGTATTTAATCAAACCTATAGTTTGGGTTCCCTATCAATGACAGGATTTATCTTTGAGGATGAGCCTCAAAACATATTTTAAGCCCATAATGATACAAAAAATCTCCTAGGAAATTTATTTCCTATTCACATAAAACCTTACATTACTATGTATAAACAAAAATAAATATATATATATATATATGTATTTATTTATTTATTTACGCAAAAGAACCGCTAGTTACAAAAACTAGCGGTTCTTTTCTTTACCATATTAATGACTCTACTAAACGAGTTTTTTAATGAAAGCTTCCATTTCCATCGGTTTTACAACAGGCTCAAAGCGCCCTACCACATTACCTTTACGATCTATAACAAACTTAGTGAAGTTCCACTTTACCTCATCATCTCTTAAATAATTAGGATCGATGCCATTGAGATAATTTGTAAGCATTTCGGTTTTATCACTAGGTGGGAAGCCTTGGAACGGTTGTTCTCGTATCATGTATTTAAAAAGGTCTAATGCACTTTCATCGCGTACATCTGCTTTCCCCATAACTGTAAAAGTGACACCGTAATTCAATTTGCAGAAGGATTGGATTTCGTTATTAGAACCAGGTTCTTCCTCTCCAAATTGATTGGAAGGAACCGCAATAATTTCTAATCCTTGCTCTTTATATTGCTTATAAAGAGCCTCTAGTCCCTCATATTGGTGAGTAAACCCACATTTACTCGCCGTATTAACAATGATAAGAACTTTGCCTTCAAATGTTTGTAATGATTGTAATTCACCAGACTTAGTAGGCAGGGAAAATTGATATACAGACATGGAATCTCCTAATTTAAATTAAAAATCTCTATTATATTTATAACGCACATCATAATCAAAGGCAGCTGTTCTATCAGCCGCAGTTTTCTGCCATTCTGTAGGTGCCGTACCATCCTTATCAAGGAAGAATCCCGAGTCAAGATAGCGAATAATAATATAGTTGGAATCCTTTTGATCAAACCCATTACCGCGGGAGAAGTCGATACCATGACCAGTATTGCGCGTTACGATAGCTTCCAACAAAGGCAACGTAATGGCATTCAACGTAATTTTCATATCACATTTGTCGAAAATCTTTTTAAAGAAAGAACTAGGTTTTTCTTCTTTATATACTAATAGTTTACTAATTGTACCATTAGATGCACATACTACGCGACGAATTTCATTAATAGGAATATCTACCTTACCATTCGAGATAACACCGTTTTTAATGGTAATTTCTCGTTTCCCCATATAGGAGTAATCTAGTGGCAATTGAAGGGTGTCTAAATTTGTAGGGAAGTCCGCTGTCAATTTATGGCGAGCAAAGGCAGCAATGATTGCTTTGGTTTCACGAATATTATGACCAGTATTATAATCTGTACGGTCAGTATCTAAATCTTGACCTTCTATATTTTTCCAATTATGGTCTCTAAATATAATCGAATAGTTACTATTTGAATTTAAATATCTTGTAAGATGAAGCTCATTTACATCATCAAAATCAATGTCAGTTATAACTTGTCCATTCGAATCTTTACAGAGTACACCATTGTAACTAACCGTCAATATACGATCCGTACTTTCAAAAACAACAGGATTTGTGTCGAATACAGAAATCATAGCCCTCTCCTTTTCACGACTTCAAACATAACTACACCTGTATATATCAAGTGCATTTACTCAATATATTGATTAAAGATATTAATCAAATATAGTTAACTTAATCATACACCTTCTATATGAATTTACGCAAATGATGTATTTCCCCCATACTATAGCTACAAACTCATGATTCTCAAGATAACAAAAGACACCAACCATTCGATTGGTGTCTTTACTACATACAAGGAGCCATTTTGTAATAGCTTCTTGTCATTATACAGATGATATTATAATCTATTTCATGTCAAACAAAACAGAATTTTCTAAGAAAATATGTTCATGCAGGCCTTCTTCTAAGGCTTTCATGGTCTTAAATACATAGACATAAGTAGCACAGCCATCTGCTGGTGCTGTGTACTGGTTGGTCAATGCACTTAAGGATTCCAAAAGTACACCTGCAGCTTCGTGTTCAGCCCGAAGTTCATCAAAGTCTATTGGTTTACCCGATTTAAACTCAGGAAAGTCTACATGTTCTTCATGCCGGAAATGAGGTACAAGAGCGGATTTGAGTTGCAAAAAGGTTTGATAAATCTTTGTCAATTCCTCACCATGATGGTCATAATGTACATTTAGTAGTTTTGCCAGTCCTTGGTCAATTTCATCAATCATATTCAATTGTTCTCGATGATAGGTATGAACGATGTAGTCAATCAATTGGTCTTTAGAATAACTAAGCACCTCTGCACGAGAAGATTTCTGAGCAACTTGTACATCATTTAACATAGCAATGTATGCATCCACATCTTTACCTATTTCTGCAATAGCCTCCGCTAAAGGATGTCCACCACCACAGCAAAAATCAATTCCATCTTTTGCTAATACATCCATTAACTCTGGATTTACTTTAACCGCATCAGCTACGGTCATGGATTTATTAATAGTTTCAAAACTCATAAGATACACCTCCAATGGTTTACGCCGATCTATATTCTTATAGTTATACTATACGATCAACCATGGATTCTGTCTGTCGCAGTGGCTACGAATTTGAAAGTAACATGACAACAATGGTAATGCTGTAGAAAATAACATAAAGTAATGAATATAAAAATACATAGATATATATTGAACATACAAAAAGCTGGCCCCATAGAGCCAGCTTTCAGCATATCAAAATATATATGACATATGTTTATATATAATTGTGTGAGTAACTATTAGATGCTTTCAATAGCAGCGATAGCGGCAACGTCTACAACGTCTTGAGCGGAGCAACCACGGGAAAGGTCATGAACTGGTTTAGCCAAACCTTGAATCAATGGGCCAAGAGCATCAGCGCCGGAGAAGCGTTGTACCAATTTGTAACCAATGTTAGCAGCTTGAAGATCAGGGAAAATCAAGATATTAGCTTTACCAGCTACGTTGGAGCCAGGAGCTTTCTTTTCTGCTACAGAAGGAACGATGGAAGCGTCCAATTGTAATTCGCCGTCGAATTTGAAGTCAACGTTGCGTTCTTTCAAGATGTTAACAGCTTCAACCACTTTATCTACTTCAGGAGTGGAAGCAGAACCTTTTGTGGAGAAGGACAACATGGATACGCGAGGATCAGCCATGCCAACAACTTTGCGAGCTTTTTCTACAGTGGATTCTGCAATATCAGCCAATTGTTCGCTAGTTGGGTTAGGCAATACGCCGCAATCGGAGAATACAAGCATACCGTCGTCGCCATATTCTTTTTTGCTTGTGAACATGAACATGGAAGAAGATACAGTTTTAAGACCTGGTTTAGTACCTACAACTTGTAATGCAGCGCGCAATACGTTTGCAGTTGGGCAAGCAGAGCCAGCAACCATGCCGTCTACTGCACCAAGACGAACAAGCATAGCACCGAAGAACAAGCAATCACCTTTCATAGTTGCATCAGCCTTTTCAGGAGTCATACCTTTTTTAGCGCGCAATTCTACGAATGTATCAACCATTTCTTGGTAACGATCGTAGTTAGCAGGATCGATGATTTCAGCACCTTCAATGGATACACCAACAGCTTTAGCCGCTTCAGCGATTTCAGCAGGGCTACCAACGAGTACAGGTGTTACGAAACCTTCTTTCAAAATAATTTCAGTTGCTTTCAATACGCGTTCATCTTTGTATTCTGGCAACACGATTTTTTTACCTAATGGTTTTACTTGGTCTTTTAATTTTTGAATTAAATCCACGATTTTTGCCTCCTTAACATTGGCTTTACGCCATATCAATACTATTATTATAGCAAATTCAACCTATTGGTAAAAGTAAAAATTATTTCTTAACATATCATTCCTAGTATTATACTCTTTTTGTGAAAGTTGGAACTCATTCCAACTTTTCTCAATTTTAACTATCAACTTGGATTTCATTCCAACTTTTTATCATTTTTAATGTAAAGTTGGATTAGATTTCTAGTGTTTTAATTTAAAAATTTAAAACACAACTTCTCAATTAATTTTTATTTACGAACTACATACCAATAATTGAACTCTTTACACATACACGCTACAATAATAGAAATAAAATACGGATAGCAAAATGCCAATTTATATTCCTTATACACCCATTTAGGAGGGCTTATGGCAAATACTGAGACAACAATCAACGCCGTTATAAATCCAGAAATTAACGAAACGCCTATAGACATAGAGAAAACGATTAAAGCCTTGGAGCGAAATAAATTTGTAGTTCATTATTTTGAAACAGGCGCAGAAGCTATTTCCTATTTAAAAGGTCGTATTCAAAATAAACGTGTAGCCATCGGTGATTCTCACACCTTATTGGAGCTCAAGGTTCATGATGTCTTAGCCCAGGTCAACGATGATATAACAGATATTCAACGTCCGCTTCCCGGTGAAAGTTTCCGCGACACCGCATTGCGTACCATGGGGCGTGATGTATTCCTTACCTCTGTAAACGCTCTTGCTCAAACGGGAGAGATGGTTAATATTGATGGTACGGGTAATCGTGTTGCAGCCTCTTTATTCGGCTCTCAAGAGGTATTCTTTGTGCTAGGCATCAACAAAATCACGCCAGATTTAGCTTCCGCCATCTATCGCGCACGCAATGTAGCCGCTCCACTCAACAGTAAAAAGAATAAAAAGAGCTCTCTCAATCCATGTGCTACATTAGAAGAAAAATGCTATGACTGTGGCTCTCCTGACCGCATATGTAACGCATTAACCATTTACTATAAAAAGATGCGCAATATGCAAACCATGGAAGTCATCATCATTAATGAATCTTTAGGCTTCTAATAGCTTGAGGTCCATTCAAAAAATCTTGTACACTCATTTCTCCGAGTCCGTATACAACCCGATAAATTGTAGACCACCTCGGATCGATAGAACCACTTTCAAGATCACTAATATAAGATTGGGCTAGACCAGATTTATCTGCTAATTGATACTGGGTCATTCCCAATTGTCTGCGCCAAAGTAAAATCAATACGCCAAGTTTATGAATTTCTTGTCGAACTTGTAAGTCTTGACAACATACGATAGGATTCATGCCAACCTCTATCTACTTTCTCCCTCAACACATACTTATGCCTTTACTATACGGCTAGGCTCAGTCAGTGCCTAGTAGTAGTTGAAATGCAATAACACAAAAGCCTTAACAAAAACTAATGTCTAAATCAGTTTAGTTAAGGCTTTTTACTATGTAGATTACGTTGCGTAGGATTTCATCATTTCGTGGAATTTTAGTATATATAAAAATTATTATCATTAAAAATACAGTGAATAAATTAAAAAATACAGGTATTATCTATATATTACCATTTCTATACAGCATTCATACATTATGCATACACTTGATTTATAAAATCACCTAGTTCTATTAATACTACAAGAAGACTATACGATGTATAGTAAATACGCAATATTGTTAACATACATTGAGAAATAATAAGTCTATTAACAATACAAAAGGACTATACGGTTCAACTGTATAGTCCTTTCTATGTATTTATATAAGATTATTGAGTAATGCTTTCTTGTGCTTTTTTGATTTCCATGTATTTAACCATGCCATCAACAGCTTTTTTAGCTTCACGCATCGCTAATACTACAGTAGCTGGTTTATGTACAACGTCACCGCCTGCAAATACGCCTTTACGGTTAGTCATGCCATAAGGATCTTCAGATGTAATAATATAACCTTTTTCATCTACTTTTAAGTTATTACCTTCACCTACAAGACGAGCATTTGGTTTATGACCTGCGGCGATAATGATTTTATCAACAGGCATTACTTGGAAGTTACCAGTGCCGTGGATACCTGCACCATCTTCGTTAAGTGCCATCACTTCGTATTTGAAGCCTTCTACCTTATCTGTACCTTCTACGCCTACTGGAGAAGCGAACCATTGGAATTGAACGCCTTCAGCACGAGCTTCTTCGTATTCAGACAACAAGGCTGGCATTTGTTCTTGACTACGACGATATGCTACAGTTACCGCTTCGCAGCCTAAACGGACGCATGTACGAGCCGCATCCATCGCTACGTTGCCACCACCGATGATGATAACACGATCGCCTTTTTTAACAGGGATTTGAGCTTCATCAAGCTCGCCATTTTCTACCAATTGTACATTCGTCAACAAGTACATCGCTTGGAATACACCATGCACTTCATCGTTTTCCATGCGCACTTCTTGAGGAATATGTGTACCAGTACCGATAAAAATAGAGTCAAAACCTTCAGCAAAAAGATCATCCAAAGTTTTATCTTGACCAATAAATGTATTACATACGAATTTAACACCTAAACCTTCAAGACGAGCGATTTCACGACGTACAACGGCTTTGGACAAGCGGAATTCTGGAATACCGAATAAGAGTACGCCACCTGGTTCAGATTGGCCTTCAAATACAGTTACCTCATAACCGAGTTTAGCCACATCACCAGCTACGGACAAACCTGCAGGCCCAGAACCTACTACAGCTACCTTACCGAGATCTTGTTTGATTTTCTTAGGCTTGCGAAGTTCATTGATGCTTTCAAAGTCAGCCGCGAAGCGTTCCAATTTACCAATGTTAATAGGCGGTTTTTTCGCCTTATTCATGATACAGTTGCCTTCGCATTGATTTTCTCGTGGGCATACGCGACCGCAGATAGACGGTAAATTTGTTCGTTCCGCCAAGATATCATTAGCTTCACCAAAATTACCACGTGCGATAGCTTGGATGAAACGAGGTATTTCGTTTTCAATAGGACAGCCCATACGGCACAAAGGCTTTGGACAATTTAAACAACGTTTTGCCTCTGCGAGCGCTTCCTCCATCGTATAATCCGCATCAAAATGTAGTGGTTTTAATTCGTTACTCATGGCACATGCCTCCTAACAAGGATCCAGTACTATACTTACAGCGTTGCATGCACCTAAGCATTCCGATGAGCCCTCTCACATAGGGACGCCGCCACATGCTGCTAACATTTATCTTTTGTAACCATTTGATAGACGTGTGGTCACTGGTCAGACTCACACTATTCTATAGTATATTCTAAATTGTGAAAGTCCCAACAGTCAAGCAATTATCACACCTTTGGTATGCCAATATAGCCCCTATACTTGCAAGGATTGCATAGAAAAAGAGGCACCAGTAGGCCTCCCCCCCTTTCATAGCGATATATAGCTCAAGGTTTGGTTTAGGATTGTTTTTTAAGATTAAATATGTGTGCGAATAAAACCTTCTGTGTGTTTTGTTTGAGATTTAAGAAAATGATTATGACATCGCTAATGTAATACTGATTTAGCACTACCTTAGCAAAACAATTATGTAATTAATAACATAATTGCTTTAGTACTATATGCAAGATTAAACTATGTTAATATTTACATATAACTTGATACATATATATTGATATAATATAAACAGAGATTTACGACTTTTGTACGCTAATCACAGCCAAATCTATCCTGAATTTTGACCAATGTGAGGCTCCCTATGAACACAGCAGAGTTTACCAAAAAATACTATATTGATCGCCGAGGATCTCATTCCAGAAAATGGAACGGACAACAGTTAAAATTCAATCGAACTGACCTATTACCACTATGGGTTGCGGATATGGATTTTATGCCGCCTCAGTGCATCCAAGAGGCGATTTGCAACTATGTAAAAGCCAATCCTTTAGGTTATACCATGACAAATCCCGATTACCTAAAGGCTGTCATTAGTTGGTATAAGCGCCGCCATCGTTGCATAATTGATGGTAGTTGGCTCACCAGCGCACCTAATGTCATTACGGGCATTATGTGGTGCATAGCAGCTTTCACAAAAACAAATGATGCCATCGCAGTGTTAAGCCCTGTGTACGGCGCATTCGACAGTAGCACCAGCGATGCGAAGCGGCAAATCATCGCCGTTCCCATGACGCGCAACGAAGATAATCGCTATGCCGTTGATTATGAAGCCTTTGAGGCCGCTATCATTAAACACGATGTAAAATTGTTTATTCACTGTAATCCACACAATCCAGTAGGCCACGTATGGACTGCAGAAGAAATGGATCGACTATTTAGTATCTGCCAGCAACATAAGGTCCTTATCATTAGTGATGAAATCCATCAGGACCTCATCACGGGACTTACACCATTTACATCTGCATTAACTGTGTCTAAAGGAGCGTATACAGACAGGCTCATCGCCATGTCCTCGTTGTCAAAATCGTTCAATATAGCTAGCCTGCACCACGCAGAGGTCATTATCCCTGACGAAGAACTGCGGAATCATTACAACGCCTTTAAAGCCCTTGTATACCATACAGATTCGGACGTTCTTGCCGAGGCAGCCATCACAGCTGCCTACACGCATCCAGAAGCAGAAGCATGGCTAACGGACCTACTCAATGTAGTGAAAGAAAACTATGATTATATGTGCAATAAACTACTTGCCAACTTGCCTGAACTTCGCATTAGCCCTATGGACGGCACCTATTTGGCTTGGATCGATTTTAGCGCTTATCTTAAACCAGAGGAAATGCATGATTTCTTTGAAAATAAATGCGGTATTGCACCAAGCTTTGGTGAATGGTTTGGTGGTGAAAGCTACGCAACCTTTGTGCGCTTGAACTTGGCCACAAGCCTTGAGAACATCAAAATTGCTACGGATGCTATCCTACAAAATATTTAAATATTTCAAACCTAAAATAATAGTTAACTTTCAATATCACTATATAATCAAAAGAGGCAGTCACAGCTGTTTATAAAACGTCTGTGACTGCCTCTTATTATATTTAAACCTACTTTTAGCTAATCATACGTTACTATTACCGACATCTAAAGCCTTTATTAGGAGTATTAAAGCAATTATTTATCAGGAGTATTTGAAATAATCGATTATTCGGAACGTTTGAAAAGCCTTTTAGCAGGGATATTTAAATAGCTTTTACTAAGAATGTTAAAAATCGTTTTTTACTAAGAATGTTTAAAATGGCCTTTTAGTAAAGATATTTAAAATAAAATTTACTAAGAACGTTTGAAATGGTCTTTTGCAAATTGCATGTCTTGCACTAACTCTAATGTACCAAGGTAATTATTGTTTTGGTCGCGCACCGCCATATAGTTTACATAGAATGGACGACCTACCTTTTCAAGCCATACCGCCACATTATCGCGTTCCCCTTTGCGGAAGGATTCAATAATACCGCGTACGATAGGCTCTATCTTTGGAGGATGGCAAGAGTATACATCGCGACCGATAGCTGTAGTAGGGCGTTTAAAGACCTTTTCACCATCGTTGAAGTAACGGTTAATGTCTTCGTGGTCAACGAAGGTTACTTCCATTGGCATTGTATTAAGCATGGCATTTAATTGATCCACAGTTAAGCTACCACCTATTAGAGCAATAGTATTATCATCGCCACTTGCTTTTGTTATTTGTGTAGCTAATGCGGCTTCAGCCTCTGTCCAAATAGTGCGTTTTACCCCAAGAATTTCTTCATACTGCGCTGTATCTTTGTAAATTTGATACCACTCTTCAGTACTAAAGTTCTCTGCACAGATTGGGAACAAAATATTTTGCTCTTTGTAGATCATCTCTTGAGCACGTGTGAGAAGACCATCAAACTCTTCGTACCAAGCATCATCAATAGACTTAGCACGAGCTAGACGACCAAAGCCATCGCGAATATCGTCATCAACAGTCCACATAACCATGGATGGACCAGAAATATCATAGGCTACTTTCAAATGAGGATATAAAAGGTCTCCCTTCTTAGCGTAGTGAATAGACACTTGGCGCACTTCGTTCACATCATCTACCGTAGCAGTCTTATCGGCCACCTTAACCTTTGTAGCTTCAATCAATGCATCGAGAGCCTTGTTTTCTTCTGTTAATCGATTGAGTGGATGACCTACTGTTTCGACTAGCGTTACTACGCTTTGACTTTTTTCTTGTGCTTCTAGTACAGCCTCAACCTTAGCGTGTTCAGACTCCATTTGTTCATGGATAGTGGAGCCGTGGAACAAGGCAGAGTGAAGGTCACATAATTGTTGAACCTCTGCTAGTGGTGTGCCTTCACGCATAAGGCCTTGTTCAGCTTTCATGATTTCACTAGCCTCAACATGGGCGAATTGACTAGCAAAGTCTTCACGAACCGCACCAAGGTCTTCACCTGTGCCTAAACGTTTCAAGAAGCCTTTGAGCTGCTCTACTCGTTCGCTATCTTGAACTGTATCTTCAGCCTTAGTTTCGGAATCTTCATCAGTATTAGCTGTCGCTGTAGTAGATACTGGTTCACTGTTTTCTACTGCATTTGCTACAACTGTACTAGATGCTACGTTAGCAGATGTATCCGTAACATTAGACTTTGTAGCCGTTGCAGTAGGCGCTACGCCAGGATGACCCGCAGTTTCCGCATCATCACCAGATAGATTTGGCATTTCACCTTCTAAGGTAAAGCCAGCTTTCATGAAAGCGCCCACGATATCGATCATGGATACGCCTTTCATCTTAGCCCCTTTCGGGATGGTCATGATTTTACCAACAGAGTTCAACATCACCTTGTTTGTGATTTCGCTGAACCCTAATTCTTTCATAATATCTGCTACTTCAGGATATTCTTTTACCAAATCATATACAGATTTGGATAGATCTAATTTCTTTTCCATTTTGAGCCCCTCATGTCAAAATCTTTATAAAATACTTACTAATATTAATGAGCCCCTATACGTAAAAATCTCGCATATAAGGCTATCTATTTACTGTAAAAGGTCTATATATAATGACCTATGAATCTATGATAAACGATATCGATTAGAAAATCTGTATCCGTGGCAATACTTTTGAAAGTAATTCAAAAATTTTCAAAATATTATGTAACTCTTTACCAAGAAAATAAATTATACGTTCAAAAACAGTAAAAAAAGATAAAAATAACGGATAGATGATTATCTATCCCGGCTCATACATGAAGGGAGACACATCAACTATCCGTTATATATTTAAATTACTTGTCTATTACTATTACTGTTTCTGTTTCTGTTTCTGTTTCTGTTTCTGTTTCTGTTTCTGTTTCTGTTTCTAACAAGTGTACCACTTAATCATGATGTGGTTTCAATGCTTTTTCGTAATTTTCAGAAACTTTGTCCCAGTTAATAACTCGGAAGAATTCCTTGATATAGTCTGGGCGACGGTTTTGGTAGTGCAAATAGTATGCATGTTCCCAAACGTCCAAACATAAAATTGCTTTTTTACCTTCCAATAGAGGGTTGTCTTGGTTCGCAGAGGATGTCACTTCTAGCTTGCCATCTTTGTTAACTACAAGCCAAGCCCACCCGGAGCCAAAGCGTGTAGCTGCCGCAGTAGAGAAGCTTTCAACAAAAGCATCGTAGCCGCCAAGTTCAGCGTCGATAGCCTCTTTCAAAGGACCTTGCAATTTAGAAGTATCTGGTTTTGTCATGATTTCCCAGAACATGGTATGGTTCTTGTGACCGCCACCATTGTTGATAACTGCTTGACGGATATCTTTAGGCACATTAGCAATATCGCCGAGAATGCAGTCTACACAACCATACGGAAGATCAGGATATTTCGCGATGGCAGCGTTCAAATTATTAACATATGCTTGATGATGCTTATCATGATGCAATTTCATTGTTTCTGTATCGATAACAGGTTCAAGGTAATCATACGCATACGGTAATGGTGCGAGTTCGAAAGGTTTCATAGTAGTCCTCCTTAAATTTAGGGCATAGAACAATGCTAACTGTTTCGTATCATCGTTCTTGTGAAAGCGATTCGATGCACCTGCATCGGTAATATAGAATCAATCTACTAGCATAGCATATATACTTCAAGAAGAGACTGATTATCCTAACGTAACCAGAAGTTAGGATATAATATTTCAGCTAACAAATTGATATGAATTATCATTCTTTATCTAATTGTACACATTATATAGAAAAACGTCAATATAAAAGACGAACATAAAAGGCCATAGGAACTCCTACAGCCTTTAATTAGTTAATTATTATGTGACTTTTGATCAGCAATATCACATAACTTTATATAAATTTGATCCACAAGTTAGTCAATGATGCACTGACACATTTTCATCGTTGTTAATGCCGCTTGATGAGACTCTTCTGTTACGCCAGCACAACAGCTCGAATCAATGTGAATAGGAATCTCTGGCAAGCCTGCTTTCAGCATAATCGCATTGGAAACAACGCAAATATCTGTGCATAATCCGATGAGCGTAATAGACTCAATAGGATTTACCCTATCCATGCCCTCTAACCGAGTGAGCAGCTCAAAAGAAGCAAAGTTTGGTTTATCTACAAATGATACAGGGCTCATAATTGATCGACCTTCTGCAGCCTCAATCAAGCCATCCACAATATGCCAGCCCTCGGTATTTTTAACGCAATGTGGCACTGGTAAAAGCTTTCCTTCTTGGTGTTCCAAGTAATCTCTATCATGCGTGTCACGCGTAAAGATGATAGGACCATCAAAGCTTTCAATTTTCTTACGTACATTATCTACGATTAACTGTGCTTGCGATGAACCAAGGGCACCATCTACAAAATCATTTTGCATATCGATAACTACTAGAACCTTTTGCATAGCTCCTCCTGTATATAGGCTACAAAACAAAGTACTTATTTCCAATCAATATTATTTATACTCTTTATTATTTATACCATCAATAGTATCTAGCAACTCTATACATTGTTATCATGTTGTTGTGAAAGTGTCATCAAGTTATTGTGAAAGTGTTATCAATGAGTCATCGAAGCCCACCTCATACTTTATCGACAAGTAGATATATGACGGACTTCTATTCTTCTGCTATAGCATGTTGCACGCGATTTGGTTCATTATGTGCCAATTTTCCTGCCGCTGCTGCCGCTACAGCACCTACTAAATCATCGAGGAATGTATTACAGCGTCCCCCTTCTTCGCTATCTAGTTTTTTGATGATACCTGGCTTCACCTTGTCTAAATAGCCATAGTTTGTAAAGCCAATGGACCCATATAAATTAACGATGGAAAAGGCTAAAATTTCATCAATCCCATACAGGCTTTCATCATTAGCAACAATGCGTTGCAATGGCTGAGATAGTTTATTCTGCTCCGTTAACTTATCAAGCTCTATACCCGTAATAATCGCATTATGCACCTCCCGTTTAGATAGTACAGAAGCCACACTTGTGCGACACTCTTCCAGTTTTAAATTCGGCATATACGGTTTTTGTACGTAAAAAACAAGCTCTGCAATGTCATCTAATGTGACACCACGCTCAGCGAGAAGATCATAAGTATATTTCTCTAAATCTTTCGTAGTTTCCATAAGCCCTCCTTTATCGTTTCTTAGAATTAGTATCAGGTAGCATGACAATACTAACGGGAATCGTTACAACAAGCGCTTCATCAGTATCAACATGTTTAGTATTCCAAGCCGCTTCTTTTGCAGCCTCCTCAAAGATAGGGTACGCTTCACGATCTAGTTTCCAATTATTAGGACCTGCTTCAACAGCTACAATATTACCCTTATCATCCGTCTTAACCTCTATAGGAACGATTAATGTTCCATCTGCACTCGTTTCAAAAGCCTCTGGTGGAATGATCACATTATAAGAAATCTGTTGTTGCAATTCATAATTACGCTTGTCCGCAGGCTTTATATCTGCAGCTATAGAACTAATAGGACTCATCGCAGACACTAATAAAGCCAACAATATAACACGATTAAACATAGTTTCCTCTCATCTAAATACTCTCATACTATATGCATTATAAGTTGATTATACCACGAAAAAATCCCTACCGAATTTTTATCGGTAGGGATTTCTTAGATTAGATTTTCTTAACCATTTCGGATTTCAATGCCATCGCACCGAAGCCATCAATTTTACAATCGATATCGTGACCATCGCTTGCATCGGTAATGAGGCGAATATTTTTTACACGCGTACCTTGTTTCAATACGCCCGCACCTTTTACTTTGAGGTCTTTTACAACAACCACTGTATCGCCATCAGCAAGCTCGTTGCCATTAGCATCGCGAATGATACCCGCTTCAGCTGCAGCTTGTGCATCAGCCGCTGTCCATTCGTTGCCACACATAGGGCAGATAAACATATGGCCGTCTTCGTATGTGTACTCATCGCCACACTTAGGGCAGTTAGGTAAATTTGCCATTTAGATCTCCTTTTTCACTACATAATGAAAGTATTATACCATACCTTGGAAACCGAGCTCTATATTGATATGATGACCACTGGCTTCATATTAATACAATGGCTATATAATATCTACAATACAAAACTACTCAATCTCATTTTTCTTTACTAAAGTTTCATATAACTTCAATTTATCTTCAAGATTGTTCTTATAGCCTTCCAATCGTTTGATTTCAGCCTCAATAAACCGATAGTGTTCCTGCAACAGTATCATTCTTTCACGGGCCGTATGAGCTCCGGCATACCGCAAGTCCGCATATCGCTTGATGTTCACAAGCGGCATCCCCATGTCTTTCAAGCGTTTAACAAACTGTACAAAACCCACGTCCTCCGCATGGTAATTGCGAATGCCGTTCTGTCGCTCGATGTGAAGGAACCCCTGATCCTCATAATATCGCAATGTAGAAATAGACAGTCCTACCAATTTTGAAAATTCACCGATTTTCATACTTTCACCACCTTGACCTCAAGTATACTCGAGCATATATCATACGTCTAGACGGAGGTAATAATTATGAAAGAAACACGTTTTAACATCGGTATGAACACATTGAAACAAATTGACGGACTGCACGGCGAGGAGGTGTATAACACAATTCAAGAGATTTCACCGGCCATAGCCGCTTTATTGGTCGAGCTATTCGGCGACATCTACACGCGCCCCAACTTGAATTTCAAGGAACGGGAACTGATTACACTCGCATCCCTCTTAACGCTGGGTGGTTGCGAGGCTCAACTGAAAGTACACACTAATGCGGCACTCAACGTCGGTATTGCGCCCGAGCAAATCGTAGAGGTCTGCACCCACTGCATCCCCTATGCAGGATTTCCACGCGTACTGAATGCACTATTTACGGTGAAAGCAGTCTTTGAAGAACGAAACGTACTATAATTAAGGAACGACGGCAACAAAAATAGAGGATCCCGACGGACCCTCTCAACAGCATTATTATATTATGTACATTACACGACGCATCCAGATTGACGATATACGACAATCTCATTATAATGTAATAAAGAGATAGTCGACGAGTGGTTCCGTCAGGCTCATCCCAAAACATTATAAGACATGCAGAAATGGCCTTTCGTTTTCAGCTACCAGTTGGTAACGAAGGGCTATTTGTCGTTATTACGACAAATCAGCACTATCAATGCGCCAAAGGAAATAACGACAGTTAAAATCCCGAGGACAATCATAATGACTTCATAAGCATTCATAGGCTTTCACCCCCTTCAAAGAAAAAGGGTGTCCCAACCTCGTTCGACTATCTTACGTTTATTATAAACCGAACTTATGTTCTATGCAATAAAAATCTATTAATAAATATTAGTCTATTTATAACTAATAAAAGGGAGACTCTTGATAGAGTCTCCCTTTTATTTGTGTACAAGTTGTACGAAATTAATCCATATTTTTCAATCAATATTTTCTGCTATATACTAATAACGAAAGAGCCATTAACGTGAGTTGGGTTCATCTCCGTCTTTTGAGGGAGGTGACATTATGACTGTATACGAAGCATTATCATTAATGATTTTATTCGCTACCCTCGTAGTGTTAATTCTTAAGAAATAATCAATATATTGATTATAAAATAAGATGAGCCTAACGCCTAGAACACGTTAATTGGCTCTTTTGTACTTATAGTATAGTCTGAATTCTAAAGACTGTCAATTTACATCGTCATTAGAGGATATTATAAAATTAATGGGAACATGAAAAACAAGTTCTGCTTTAACATCAATATACCCTATATTCCAAACGGTATCCTTTGCGGACTGTACTAACTCTAAATATATCTCATCATTAGAGGTACTCTCATTTGGATCTAACTCAACAGAAGTAATACGACCTTGAGTATCCGTTTTTATCTGTAAGGCAAAACTATAATCTCTATTAAGCTTCGTTTTAAGGACTTTTGCCGGAATCTTTAACTGAGACTGTATCTGCTCATTAAGAGAGCGTTGTATATCAAGCGTGTCCCTCTGATAATCAGCAAAAGCATTAATAGGACTCAAAACAACTAGCAATAAAAATAAATATAAAACTCTAACCATAAAATTTCACCAATCATAACACACAACATAAAATTATTATTGAGTTTTATATTAACAAAACAAATATGTCCATTTATCTAAGCATCAATACTTTAAGGAAAATAATGACAATTAAAAGTTCATGGATAATTATAATAAAAACAAAGAAAGCACAGCGCTACTAGCGCTGTACTTTCTTGAGTGTCATCATTAACTATACTAACATCTTTTTCTACATCGTATACCAATAAGTATACTATTACGCAAGTCGTCTCCGTAATATAGCATATAAAATCATGCTAATAATAACGCTCATAACAGCTTGAATAGTATTAGTTAAAATACTTGCAATGGCTACGCCTGAGTCAAATACAAAGTATTCGGCGATAAAGTAGCCGGCTACGATAACAATACCGCCTACGATAGTTGCTACCAAGGCAGAGGTAGTTGTCTTATTCTTATAGACAGTACCGACAAGATAGCCTTCAAGTCCTTTCACCACGAAGGTGATGGGTACAAAGACTACATAGCCGAGAAATAAATCAGCTAGCGCCGGGCCGATAGCACCAATATAGGCGCCATATTTTCGACCTAATAATAGAGCTGACGTCATAATAACGACATCTCCTACATTGAAATAGCCGCGAATGCCAGGTACTGGAATTTTCGTGTACATGGTAAACAATGTTGCGAGGGCAATCAATACGGCTGTGAGTACTAACGCGGACGTAGTACTGCGGGTTTGAACGTGTTGCATAGCGTCCTCCTTATAAAGAAAAATAGATATGCGATAAAATACACCACATATCTATACTATATACCTTTATAACAACACCCGCAAACAAAAGGAATTAACAATACACTCTTCCCAACATTTATCGTTATTTACGTTTAGAATAGGTGCTCTTCACTAGACTTTAACTTAATATAGATACCATTTTACTATACAGATTCTTTCAACCTGACGATGATTAAATAGAAAGGAACTAGCCATGAATATTTTAATCATTTACACCTATCCTAATCATCAAAGTTTTAATGACGCTATTCTGAAAGTAGTGCAACAGAATCTTTCAAAAGACCACAATGTGAACACCTTGGATTTATATGAGGAGCAGTTCGATCCCATAATGCGATTTGATGATACGCACAAACGTCGAGATTTAAGCACTGTGCCGGACATGGAAAAGTATCGCAACTTAATTACTTGGGCAGACCAAATCATCTTTATCTACCCAATTTGGTGGAGTGGTATGCCGGCAATGCTCAAAGGCTTTATCGATCGCGTATTTACAGCGGGCTTTGCCTATTCATATGGAAAAAGAGGGCTTATAGGTCATTTACAGGGAAAATCCGCCTGGATCATCACCACCCACAATACTCCCGCCTTTTTGACGCCGTTTATTCAGGACTATGGCAAGGTGTTAAAAAATCAAGTTCTGAAATCCTGTGGCATTAAACCGGTTACACATACCCAGTTGGCTGGCACAGAAAATAGCTCAGACGAAAAACGCCGGCGCTTCTTAGACAAAATCGCTAATATCGCCGGCAGTATTTAACATTTCTAGTATACTATGATTTTTACCAAAGATTACTTGGTTACCAAAATCACAAATAAATTTACATTAGACTGCTTACAGTTTGCTCTAAGTCAAAAACAAGCTGTATACGAAAACCTTCCCAATTACATAGATATTACTCTTCAAATCTCTCTTCTACATTGTAGAGAACCTCGCAGTCACAACCGCCACCTTCGTTGACGATCCAGTCTAATACGATTTCTACATCTACCTTTTGTTTTTCCAAGAATTCTCTAGTGAAAGTCAAACTATGATCGCAACCGTCATTTTCCTCTAATTTCTCGTCTACATAATCAAAGAGATTCCAAAACAACTCTTCATCCATAGGTAAACTATCTTTAAACGATTGTCTCTGCTTATCTGCATATGCTTTTAACAATTCCTTTTTACGTGCTTTATCCATGATAATAATTTCCTTTTATGAACTTAACAAATCGATACAAGCACATGCCTATTAGCTTCAAGCACTTGTTTATAAAAGCGTTTCATTTGCTCGAAATCATGAATAAGTTCGTCTCTGATTTCTTCCTCTTCCTCATCGTAGTCCCAGATATTTGGATATAATTCTGCCTCTTTGCAGGCTTTCATATCAAAAGATTCCAGAGCATTTTCAATATCAAACTTCTCTAAGGCCACCACGATATTGGCTAAATGATTGTGTTCTGTATATGCTACATAGTCTGATACATCCTCCACAGCCGTTACGCTTAATACCGCTTGGCTAAGAGAGTTATTATCGTCCTTATGGTCAGTTCCTACTCCGGTAAGCACGAAATGGAGTACATCCCACATCTTGTCGATATCAAGCAATAACTCATCATTTTCTCCCCACTCTTCAACGCTATCAAGGATTCCCTCTTCTTCTGAGCCCATCGCCTTAAGTTCTTTTAAATTCGCATCGCTTAAACAGCTATAATTTGCAATTAATCCCATAGCCCATAACCTCCTAATCCTGTAATCTCAGTAGATATGTAATAATCTGCTATCCCCTTAGATATTTAGTACTCTATCTCTCATTTAGTACTCTATCTCTGTCAGTAAGTCTAGTAAATTAGCTTCTCCTTCATGAGATTTATCTAATAACGGAATAGCTAATAAAAGCACTTCCAGGGAGTAGTAATAGAAGCTAAAGAATAAATCATCAGGAAATACGTCTTCTTCCTCATATCTAAGAACATCTTCGTCTTCATCGTATTCTTCAGACCAAAGGTATTCTTCGTTAAGCATATCCACAAAATGAGGTAATGGATCTGCATGCTCTAGCACGAGACCATCTCGGATGCACTCAGCAATCACAGTAAATAGGTCTACCAATTGTTCTGCTAAATAATGAGCTACTTCATTCTGAGTTCTCTCTTCTAGGGCTTTCTTAAAAATACGAAGCAAGAAAATCATAGCAAATGGTGTAGCATGCCACAATGTCGATTGGTGCTCAATATTCATTGCTAACGCCTCACCAGCCGCATCAACAGCATCAATACTTTTCATGCTCCACAACACATCAAGCTCTGTAGGAAAATCTGTGGCACGACCGTAAGTTGTGGTTAACCGATGCCACGGTATATCACTGACTTTCACAGTTTCTATATATTGTTTCGTCACAGTATCCATTATAGTTATACCTTTAGCATTATATATACGCCCACCTATTAATGCGTTTACCCCATAATTATTTCTGAATAACCTTTTTCACCAGTTCATAGGTGTCTATGAGACGCAGTTTTCCTATCCTAGGATTATCTGTAATCTCCTCATAAATATCTTCCAACGTGCCTGCTGGTGCTAGTTTCCATAGTTTGCACGGATATAGTTCAACGGTCCCAATAATTTCCAAATTATTCAGTAACAAACCTAAATCCTTATGGTTAAACCAGCAATCTGTATCGATACCGAAATTTGTATTATCTTTCCGGCAGGCAATTTTGCTGTTTAGAAACTGTTCCATTGTAGGTTTTTCTTTTTGTAAAAGCCGCGTACAAGCTAAATGGTACTCAATTTTCCGCGGTGATTGATCCACCTCAGAAACAAAAATAGTACCATACTCGTTTTCAAATTTAACAGCTAATACGTCGCCCACCTTAAAATAAGGTTCTCTCTTTGTTTTAGATTTACGAACCTTAAGCGGCTTTGGATTTTTGCTCTGTAGCTGCAGGGCTAACTTATCTAATACCTTTTGACGCTGTTTAAGGGCCTTACTATCGATGTCTAGCCAAAACTCATGAGGGCCCTTAGCAATTACGTTTAATGCCTTCTCTTTAACGTCATCTGGCAGATGCCCTATCTTCCACAGCGAATAGGCCACAGCAGTCCAATAAATTTCTGTGTAAAACTCATCAGTACAAAAATTTTGTTCCTCACCTAAGATTTCAGAAATTATAGTATCGACACTGATACCATCCTTGTACCGCTCAACAATAGCATTATAAATATCATGACCGTCATCGCTGTCTATGATCTTTACTCCATCAATTGCCATACGATTCTCCTATTACAACACAAAACCTCTTGAAACACTCTTTTTTTGCTGATTATTTTCCCATTTTACATATTAAAAGAATAGACCTTCATAAGGCGTAATACTACCATCTTCTTCATGGTAAAAGCCTTGGTATACAGGTTCTCGATGTGCCGCATCGTAAAACTTTTGCAGTACAGCAGCCAAGTTTGCTTCAGAAGGCATGCCTAGCGCCTTAACAACTGTTTCCCATTCGTCCATTTCTGTATAAGATGTAATTTGAGCATATCGCTCCTTAGCATACGATTCAAGAATTCCTACATCCGTATATTGGCTAGAGTCACAATAGTCATGCCAGCAAATGCTATACACCAATAAACAAATTAAATCGTCTATACTTTCAGCTATGCGACCGCATTCACCTTCGCTACTCATATATCCAATTGATCCATCCTCTAGTTGATGATATTCACCGCCTGCACCATCACGAGCAAAGGCTACTCCATCCACGGAAAAGGTATATCGCCCCTCTACCTCATCACGTTTTGTAGGTTCATCAAGCAAAAAGAAATCAAATAGTGCATCAAAATCTGCTGCTAAGTTAGAATCTTCATGTAATATTTTTAAATACTCCATATTGTTACCTCTTATAGATTCGCCTATTCTCTCTATTTCATCTCTTATTTTCTCGTAATTCTAACAACGCAGAAACCTCGCTCATCCTGAGATTAAACATGTTGCTTTCTAAATCAATAGGTACAAAATAATAACAAACTATATCTGCACCAAACTCATCTTCTAGCTTTAGCCATTCTGTCCCTGAAAGCACGGTAAATCCGAGCGTATCATCGCCAAGGCTTTCAGCAAACCAGCGCACCTCATAATCAGGTTTAACGAAGTCGTTGAAATATTTGATAGTCACATCCCGGTCTTTCTCATCACCATAGGGAATTAGCAATTTTTTATTGCCCTTTTGTAGTACAATATCGTCACCATACTGCTTTCCATTGCTAACGGTTTGAATGTCGATAGGCTCATCCATCATATCATTGAAATAGTTCACCACATCTTCGTCATCCTCGCGCCAATCAATCCAGATAATAGCCTCAGAATCAAATAAATCATCTAAATCCATATCATGACTAAAGAAATCTTTGACTAATTTATACATATCTTCCATAGTCTCTCTCCTGCATATCACTTATATTTTTAGGTAGAATACAACACCAGTATCACCACTTTAAAACAACTCTATAAGGTTTCGTATATCACATCTTGTTGAGCCGTAAAGTTTTCATCAAAAGGAACTAAAACATATAGATGTCCTGCTGGGGATTCTCCCACATCATAGCCTAGTGCAAATGCATCGTAACAACCTGATTTATCCAGCATTATATCCGTTAGCGTTAGTACAACAGACTCTTCTTGCGGTATTCCCTTTTGTATGAGCCCCTTCGCCAGTTGGTCTAATTCATCTAATTGAACATATAATTGCTCCCATATTGATAGTGAAAGTACATCATCTTCAGTATAACCGGTACAACTAATATTAAGTTTTTTAAAGGCTTGTCCTTCATTCTCTAAACGATTAATGCCCAATCGGCGAGATACAAAGTAAACGCCATACGGTTCTTCAGACCAGCTTTCAACATTCCATAATGTCATTAATTCCGATTTTCTCATTAGGACTCTCCATTAATTGATTATCCTGCAATATCTGCATCAATAGGGTTCCCATCCGCATCAATATAAGCTATGATACAGTGCCCCCAGAAGATATCATCGTCGTCATAATATACCTCTATGGTGCCATCGTTACGAAACGCCAATTCGCCCATCGTAATACGCTTGGCAAATACGTCTGATGTAATCGGATTCTGGTCATCATTGTCGAGCCAATCATTAGCAAGGTCTAGCAATTTTTCACTAATATATGTACTAATTCGTTGTTCAAATTCTTTGAAATTATCGATTGTATTGAAAGCAGCCAATGCTATGGTGCAGCTTTCATCAGAACCCTCATCTACATCAAGGGTGAATGCATAATCATCAATTCTCGCTGTGTAATATTGATACTCTCGATTTAAAAGGAAGTCACCCCTGTCGGTATGAAGGTATTTAGGGGTTTTCAAATACGCCGACAACGCCTCCAACTCGCTATGTTTAGCATGCTCCTCTAATACCTCAAGCACATAATAACGATTATTCCAAGAAGGACGCATATAGCCCAAGTCCTCTAATGGTTTTGCTTTCTTAACTAATAATTTATAGACCCCATGAGGCTCAAAACTATACCCCCATCTATCGTCAAGGCCCTCAATAATCCACGTCAAAATGCCTTCGCTACGGTCAAGCACGCCAGTTCGAGTATCTAGAATAGCATCAGTAGACACCAGTGGTCTATGGTACTTCTCTAAATAAGGACTAGCCCCATTCGCATCACTCCGCGGCAATGCATAGATTTCAAACTCTTCCGGCTCAAACTCTGCTTCATATTCTGGTAGACGTACAATACTCATATGACTCTCTCCTACATTATAATCACACTACTCATCATAATTTCTGTTATATCATAAGCGTTCAGCTACATTGATTCTATGTAATAGTTCTTTCGCTAATTCTTGGGCTGTTTTGAATTCCTCATTTGAAAGCACCATAAGTACAAAGCTATCGGTTCCGATATCCATACCTACTAACTTATAGGTTTCCCATGTGGCATTAAGATCCGCACTCCAGTCCGTAATACATTGGTCTTCATCTAATGCTGCTGTATCAATAGTTAGATTTTCGCTAGTATCTAAAGACTTGTTACGTATTAATTTCTGTACATTATGAATAAAATCCTCTAGTTCACACTTGCAGCTTAGCTCTACAGCATATCCTTTAGATACTAGTTTCTCATAAAGGTTCCACCAACTATCTTCTAATTCTTCCATGGAGCGCAACTTAGCCTCGGTCATAAAAGATTTAGCTTGTTTAGCATCGCCTAGTAATAACATTGCTAGCTCTGTAAATGTCGGTTTCATCTGCTCTATATCTAGATTTGCTACTTCTACACACAAACTACAATCAGGTACTCTGCGTTTTTTCACAAAAGCCCGCATCATCTTCACTGCATCAGGATAACTTACATCAGCCATACGATACATCTTACCATCTCTTTCTAAGAATATATCCACTGCATCCTGTGTTTTCCCTACACGGGCTTTCATCGCAGTACAACCATTGATCGCATGAGGTGGGTATAACTCCATATACATAAAAAATCCATCATGCATGGCCTTTAATGTATTATCTATGCCAACTATATTAAAACCGTTTCGATTATAATCAGGGCACTTCAAACGCCATTCTTCGTAATCATCAAACAGTTTTTCTTGAATCCAATTGTAAAAGCTCATATACTACTCTCCACTATATACTATCGCTTACATATAATGTTTAACTGAATATGTATCTTAATTATATCATTATTAAGGAATACTTATCATAAAACTTATGTTTAATTAGCATAAGAATAGTTTCTGATAAAATAGGTTTTCAAACCTATTCTGCTCTATGAGACAGTGTTTTAGGTTTCAAAACCTAAAAAGAGCCAAGATTTAATTCTTGGCTCCTAAAAAGACATAATACTAAAAAACATATGCCCATTAATTATTTTATTGGTGCGCCTAACCGGAATCGAACCAGTGACACGCAGTTTAGGAAACTGCCGCTCTATCCAACTGAGCTATAGACGCATGTACACTTTATTATATCGTTTTTAATAAAGTATACGCAAGACGTCCTTATTGTTGTAAATATTGATTATTCACTTGTTTTTGTTCTTCTGGGCTCAGGTTTTGGTAGCCTTTAGCTAATGCACTTACCCAAGATCCGTAAGCAGGGTTTGGGAATACGACAAAGGTAGTACCAAAGTCTTCTTTATGATTGTCGATGATGGCATTTCGTTCAGCTAAGGTCTTACCTTTTGTGCCAATAGGAAAATCACCGGCGTTATCGCCCATATATACAACGACATAATATTTTTTAGCAATCATATCAAAGCGAGGTTGTTTATCAGAGTCTTTTTCGAATAGTAGTACATGGTCTTTATCAACAGATGGGAATCCTAGTTCTTTAAAATTCTGTATCGTTACGTCAAGGTTTACAGGTGCGTAGCGATTTGAAACATAGAAGATTTCTACCCCTTGTTTATGAACTTCATTTAAAAATTCAACGGCTCCAGGCATGGCTTGCGATTTGCCTTGATGCACGGCTTGACGCCACCAAGGAGCATCAAAACGACCATTACCGTTTGCTATACTTTCACCCATCAATTGGGTATTGTCCACTACGGTTTCGTCCGCATCAAGAACGATAGCTAAAGGTTTTCTTTGATGAGATGGATCAGTAACGGCCATCTTAACGGCATTCATTGCCACATTGTACCCTTGATACGCCAATGCTCTGTACTCTGCAGAGGTGCGCATCCATAGCAAGCCCATCGTTTCAGTTTCGGCTTGGTACTGTTGTTTTTGCTTGAGGGCTTCCTGTGCCGCTACATCATTAGTTACTACATTATTAGTTACTGTATGATTTGCTGTAGCACTAACTTTATCATTCTTATCTGCTGTAACAGTAACAGGCTGAGCTACTTGGGCTTGCATTACAATAGCTGCGGGAACAGAGTTATTTGCTTTCACCGTCGCTGGAGAATTCGCCTGTACTACGGATCCAAGACAAAGACTTCCTCCAATGCAAGCCACCATCACATACCATGCCAAACTACTAGATTTCATAACTGCCTCCTATTCACATGTAACATTTCGTGCAAATTCAACACATCATATATTTCTACATAGTTATACTAAAATCCTTTTAAAATTTGTATATTACTAACACAATAAAAGAGCCTTTGCTACATATCTTTAATAACATTTAGTTTAGATATGATTAGCAAAGGCTCTTTCAAGGGGTTTATTTGTTTGTGTTTATAAGATAATTGGTATCAGTGTATAAAAATTTTGTGTGAATTTAGATTTTTATAGATTAGTATTTTGTATAAATGTGAAAGTGTTATTAGTTAAGAAAGTTCTTTTCAATCGTTAGTATTGTTTAGATAAACTATTTTAATATTGTTTAAATAGTATCATTAATCTTATTTTACATCGCTGAAATCGATGTTCATGCCCAAGGCTTTAGCAACGCCTTTACCATAAGCGGGATCGCATTGGTAGCAATGTTTTGCATGACGTTCTTTGATAAAATCAGGTACGCCATTCATAGCTGCTGCGGTGTTATCAAATAAGACTTGTTGTTGTTCAGGGCTCATGAGGCGGAACAGTTTACCTGGTTGTGTAAAGAAGTCAGAGTCGTCTTCATAGAAGTCATATTGGTAGGCTGGGCCAGATACGTCGAGAGGAGGATTTTTGAATTCCGGTTGTTCAGCCCATTCACCAAAGCTATTTGGTGCGTAGCCAATTGTAGACCCATGGTTTCCATCTATACGTCCTTGACCATCGCGATGATAGATATTTACAGGACATTTAGCGGCATTAACAGGGATTTGATAATAATTTGCCCCTAGACGATAGCGTTGCGCATCCGCATAGGAGAACAAACGACCTTGTAGCATTCTGTCAGGAGAGAAAGAGATACCAGGAACGATAGTTGTTGGTGCAAATGCAGCTTGTTCTACATCTTGGAAATAATTTTCTGGGTTGCGGTTAAGTTCCATCACACCAACTTCGATTAATGGGAATTCGTCATGATACCATACTTTTGTTAAATCGAATGGATTGTATGGCATATTGTTAGCTTGTTCTTCGGTCATCACTTGGATGCATAATTTCCATTTAGGGAAATCGCCTCTTTCAATAGCCTCAAAGAGGTCACGTTGGTGACTTTCACGGTCACTAGCTACCACATTAGCCGCCTCAGCATCGGAAAGATTTTCAATCGGTTGTTGGCAAACCCAATGGAATTTAACCCATACGCGCTCATCGTTTTCGTTAATAAGGCTGTATGTATGACTACCGAAACCATGCATTGTGCGATAGGATTTAGGAATACCACGATCACTCATAACGATTGTTACTTGGTGGATTGCTTCTGGTAAACTAGTCCAGAAATCCCAGTTTGCTGTCGCATCGCGAAGATTTGTTTTCGGATTACGTTTTACAGCACGGTTCAAGTCAGGGAATTGCAATGGATCGCGGATAAAGAATACAGGTGTATTGTTACCTACGAGGTCCCAGTTCCCTTCTTCCGTATAGAACTTTACGGCAAAGCCACGAATATCGCGCTCTGCATCGGCTGCACCGCGTTCACCGGCAACTGTAGAGAAACGCACGAATAATGGCGTTTGCTTGCCCACTTCAGAGAAAATTTTTGCTTTCGTATATTTTGTAATATCGTTAGTTACTGTGAAAGTACCAAATGCACCGGATCCTTTAGCATGCATGCGGCGTTCAGGAATCACTTCGCGCTCAAAATGCGCTAATTTCTCCATGAGCCAAACATCTTGCATCAATACAGGACCACGTTTACCTGCTGTAGCAGAGTTGCGATTATCTGGTACGGGAGCGCCAAAGGCGGTTGTTAGTTTCTTTTCATTATTCATGTTACAAACTCCTACTTAGAGATCAAAATTAAAGTAATTTACTTTACATAATTTTTAAATCATATATCTCAATTACGATAAAATTATTAATGGATAATTATTATCCATTAATATGTAATTAGAATAGCACAAATTTTTTAACATAACAACCCTAAACCTTTATAAATTTTGTATACACGATATCATTTATAATTTTAAAATGAGAATTTCAATGTTATATATTTAAATTCTGTTAAGATATACCTACAAAAATACGCAAAACAAAAAACACCTTGTTTCTACTAACTTGTAGATCACAAGGTGTTTTCATTCAATTTATGCCGGACGACTCCAATCAACTTGTACGTCGATCGCTTCCCACATACGTGTTAAAGCTAACTTAAGATTATCCAAAGATTCTAATGGTTTTACGGTCAATCGTTCATACGTATCAAGACCTGTAGCATGCTCAATAGCATGTTCATTATTCAAGTAAGCGATTACCTTATCAACCCACTCTTGTTCAGGTAAATCTACGGACACTGTTTTTGTTTCTGTATCATAGGACAAGAAACCATTGCTGTTTACGCCATAATGAATGGCCACACGAAATAAACTCATATCTATACCTCTCTTGCGGTAATTTATTAACACTCCACCCATATTGTAACACGAACAATTATATTAGCGAAAGTATTCAATATAATCTTTATAAGTCCTTTTTGACGGTCTTTTTAGGTCCTTCAATAGATGGCTGTGTATCTGCAATTGTAGACCGATTAGCCTCTTTAGTTGAGACTACATCAACATTAATAGACTCCCCATCC
This sequence comes from Veillonella sp. 3_1_44, assembly GCF_000163715.1. NCBI lineage: Bacteria > Bacillati > Bacillota > Negativicutes > Veillonellales > Veillonellaceae > Veillonella > Veillonella sp. 3_1_44. Next base: position 222,677 of record NZ_GG770200.1, on the reverse strand, counting down.
TCTTGATCAGGCTGTGCATCCACTGCCGCTTTCAACTCTGACCGTTTTCTGCGTATTCCATTGTCTCCGTGAAAGCGTTGCCATAACGCCCCACTCATGACAGCGGTTTCACCAAATTTAGACTCTAAGGAGTCTAACACACTAGATAGCTTATCCTCTGTTTTATCCTGTGGGGATTCAAAGAGACTGTCCTGCATAGGAACCTCCTCATCGAGACCACTCACAGTAAGGCCTAATAAACGGATAGGACCAGGCGGATCCATAAAAGTAATCTCACTAGAACTACTATATTTAGAAGTACTATATTTAGAACCAATATGGTTAGAACGATTATCTTTAGAACTACTATATCTAAAATCAGTAGATTTCACTTTCATAGTTGCCCCTAGTGCTTCTACGTCTTTCTTTGTACCTTTCGGATTCTTACTCATTTTATCTTGCATGAGCTTATTCCACAAGAGCAGCGCAGTTTCAAAAAATACATGCTCATGATCTGACGGCGTATCTAGCCGCTTCTGCCGTGATACGGTAGTGAAATCATCATACCGAACCTTGATAGATACAGTATGTCCATAAAGGCTACGTCTCCGAAGCCGTTTCGATAAACGGTTTGCAAAGTACCTAAATTCTAATTCAATAGCACGGCCTTCTGTGAGATCTTCTTCATAGGTTTCCTCAGCGCCAATCGATTGTGTCTTGCGTTCTGTTTCAACAGGTCTATCATCGATACCATTCGCCAGCTCCCATATGCGCTTTGCCTGATTTCCCACAAGAGGAATTAAAGTGCTTTCATCAGGCAAAGACTGAATATGACGTATCAGATGAAAGCCACCAGCTTTTAAAATTTTCTCTGTCCGAGGGCCAACACCCCAAATACGTTTAATAGGCAAAGGAGCTAGCACCTCTTTTTCACGACCGTATGGGATGACCACAAGACCATCTGGCTTATCTAAATCAGAGGCTAATTTAGCAAGAAATTTATTGGGTGCTAAGCCTGCAGAGATAATAAGTCCTGTTTGCTCGAATACACGATCTTTAATGGCTTGTCCTAGCGCTTTAGGACCACTATACATGGTAGACATGCCGCTCACTTCAAGAAAGGCTTCATCAATAGATAGAGGCTCAATATAAGGGGTGAATTCTTTCATGATGGAAAAAATTTGGTTCGACACTTCTTTATATCGATCCATCCGAGGATATACATAGATGCCATCAGGACAGAGTTTCTTAGCCCTCGAGATTGGCATCGCAGAGTGAACACCAAATTTTCGAGCCTCATAGGAACAGGTAGCTACAACACCACGTGAAGAAAGACCACCCACGATTACGGGGTGGCCTTTATACTCTGGATGATCCAGTTGTTCTATGGACGCGAAGAATGCATCCATATCAACATGCATAATCCAACGTCTCATTGTTACGCTTCTTTTTCGTGCTCAGAAATGCGGCAGTATTTAATTTGCGCGCAAATGCACTCATCTTTAGTTTTGTATAATTGAGGGAGAATATCTAAAATATCCGCAAATGTAGCTTCATTAATGGAGTAACGCGTCCATAAACCATTACGTTGAGAGTTAACTACACCTGCATCAATTAAGATTTTCATGTGGTAACTCAACGTAGATTGAGACAAATTGAAGCTCGCTAAAATATCGGCTGCACATAATTCATTGCAAGACAACATATCGATGATGTGTAATCTCGTTTCATCACTTAATGCCTTAAAAATCGTCGCTAAACGTTCGTAAGAAACTTCAACCATATCTTTAACTCCTCAGATCCTTATCAAAAAATATCAATCTACTTCTTGGTATTATTATATACTATTTCTTAATGTAAATCTATTTTTTTCTTTATATTTGTATCTTAATAATTTATTATGAATACAAAAAAATTATAGATAAGTAAATTTCGTCTTATTATAAACTAATTTAAGCACGTATCTCTTTGTATAAAATGAATATTTTAAACAAATTTTCATTTTATAGATTTATCTGAATATACATTTTTTTGTATATATAACAATTGCGCTCTATTATCCATTATATATTTCTCGATATACTCACACTTTAATAACTATATAGCATACTTCGATATACCGCACCACTGTAGCAACCTAAAGGATTAGATATAGAGTATCCACGTTTATATTCTACATCTATTCAACACAAAAGACCCCTCTACGAGGGGTCATATCTGTATAATTCTATAAATCGATTGCATAGCAAAAAATATTAAAATGTATAATATTATATCAATGCTACCAAATACAAATTTCCTATTATATCAAATTAGTATAGCTTAGAATACATTTACTAAGTCGATAGTTTGGCTGCGGTTAGGACCAACAGATACAATGCCTAAAGGCACGCCTGTTACTTCTGCAATACGTTCTACATATTTACGAGCATTTTCAGGCAATTTATCATATTCACGGATACCAGAAATATCTGTTTCCCAACCTGGCAATGTTTCGTAAACTGCTTCGCAGGCTTCAAGATCTTTTAAGTTAGCTGGAAACCCTTCTACGTCTTTACTATTCAATTTGTAACCTACGCAGATCTTCAATTCTTTAAAGGTATCAAGAATATCCAACCGTGTAATAGCTAAGTAATCAAGGCTATTAAGACCTGCTGCGTATTTTACAACCATGAGGTCTAACCAACCACAACGACGAGGACGACCCGTTACAGTGCCGAACTCATGACCAAGTTCACGAAGGTTATCGCCAGTTTCGTTAAGAAGCTCTGTAGGGAACGGACCTGCACCAACGCGCGTAGCGTAAGCTTTTACTACACCGAAGATGTTTTTCAAGTAGTTAGGACCCACACCAGCGCCTGTGGAAGCACCACCTGCAATTGGATGAGAGGATGTTACAAATGGATATGTACCATGATCAAGGTCGAGCATAGTAGCTTGAGCACCTTCGAACAATACCTTTTTATCCTCTTTTACAGCTTTAAGAACAGCCGCATTAGTATCTGTTACATAAGGCTTCAACGCTTCAGCGTATTTGATGTAATCCGCTAAGATTTCATCGTAGTTAACAGGTTCAGCATCGTATACCTTCGTAAGCATTTTATTTTTGAACTCTACATTGTACGCTAATTTTTGTTTAAATGCTTCCATATCATACAAATCGCAAATACGGATACCGATACGATTGATTTTATCAGCATAGCAAGGACCAATACCATTTTTAGTAGTACCGATTTTAGCATCCCCTTTAGATGCTTCTTCCGCAGTATCTAGAGCGATATGGTATGGCATAATAACATGTGCACGGTCGGAAATTTGAAGGGTTTTAGCAGATCTGCCTTGCTTTTCAAGGCCTTCAATTTCTTGTAACAGAACTTTAGGGTCGATAACAACACCAGTACCCACAATATTTTGTTTGTTATCGTATAAGATACCACTTGGCAAAAGGCGAAGTGCAAACGCTTTATCATCAACTACAACAGTATGACCCGCGTTATTACCACCTTGACTGCGCACCACAACATCCGCACGTTCTGCGATCCAGTCAACAATTTTACCTTTCCCCTCGTCACCCCATTGAGTGCCGATAACCATACTAGTTGCCATATCTATATCCTCCATATGAAAGTCTAAATAATTCAATATCATTATACAACAATGTTCGGATTCTGTGAAAGTATTTATACAAATTCAATCTTTAGTTTCTTTCCAAATGCATGCGCTATTTTCTGTAAAGTTTTTAAGGATGGATTGCCATCACGTCTTTAATATGGCTCTATTACTCTATTACAGAGATGTCATTTTGGTTCTTTTAACCAAAAACTCATCAATAAGCCTATAACACCTACCGGTATCAAGGTCATCAATGCCGTTTGTACGTCATAGATATCTGCTAGATGTCCTACATAAGGAGCCACAAGGCCACCTAAGGTAATACCAAGACCTAGCGTAATACCTGATGCAAAGCCTGCATTTTTTGCAAGGTATTTTTGACCCAGTACCGTAATTGGTCCGTATTGTGAGAATACGCCAAAGGCCATCGGTATCATAGCACCAAAAAAGCCCCACAAATTAGGCACAAAAATAAATACTAAAACAGAAGGCAAGAAAATCAGATTACCTAAGCGCACAGTTTTAAGAAATCCAAGTCTATCCGATAAGGCCCCTCCCATATAGGTAAGGACGGCACCCATCGCAAAGTACGCAGTAAGGGCCAAACTAGATGCACTAGCTTCACCATTAATAACAGTAATATACAAAATAGGAATAAAGATAGCCAATACAGAGAAGAGTATAGATCGAGAAGCAATCACAAAAAATAACTTACCGAAACTCACCCAATCATTTGTACCGGTACTAAGAACCTTAGCACGGCTTTCACGGTTACCAGCATCAGCAACATCAGCAATATCAGTATCATCGGTAGCTTCACCCTCACCCATAAAGGCATAGAGATATAACAATACACCAAGTAGCGCGATAAGCGTAAATACCCAAAGGAATTGTCCCCCAAAGACGTAAACACCACCAGCAATAAAGGGTCCCAACGCAAAGCCCGCACTGCCGCCGACTGCAAAGCGGCCCATGGCGTTACCGATTTCATGAGATTGCGTACAATTTACAAGAAGAGCCGCCTCGGGATGGAATAACGCGGCCCCTACCCCGGCCAAGAGCGACAAAGCAAGAATCATTTCGTAACTCGTAGCCAATGCCATAGCGCTAATCGACACAAGAGTCACCGTAAACCCAACGGGAATAAACCAGGGTACGCGCCACCGATCTGCCACATAGCCCAATACGGGCTGTGCCACGGAAGCCACCACGGTATTACAGAAAATGATGGAAGCCGATTGATAATAATTAAGGCCAAAGTTAGCGATAAAAAACGGTATGAGGGCCGCCAGCGAACCTTGACCAAAGTCATTAATACAGTGAAAAATAGGCGGTCCGTACTTCCGTATAATACGTTTCATATAACCTCCTAAAACAAATAGATGGTTTCCTAATGTAAGACGAATATATAAAAGCCTGCTAGAAAACTAATTTATAATTATCTGTTAAAATAATATACTTCTATCTAAAATGGCATATTGCTTTCAAAACAAAAAAGGTAGATATAGCCAACACCTACTGCATGTACCATAGGCTTGTTGGTCTATACCTACCCTAGTCTTTCATATGTTATGTGGGAAGTACCCTACAATTATAGGCCAAAGCGAGCCATGATTGTATCTACATGTCTTAGCAATTTATATGGATCGAAGCATGCATCAATTTCCTCATCAGTCATGTATTTCTTAATATTTTCATCAGCTTTTAAACCTGTTGCAAAGTCTTTGCCTTCAAGCCAGCGTTCCATAGCATGTTTTTGAACCCAACGATATGCTTCGTCACGTACCGCACCTTTGTCTACAAGGTGTGTCAAAATTGTTTGGCTAAATACGAGGCCCCCTGTAAGGTTAAGATTTTTAAGCATAGTTTCAGGGTATACCAACAATTTATCAATGGTGCGAATTGTTAGGTGCAACATATAATTTAACGAGATTGTCGCATCCGGCAAGATAACTCGTTCTACAGAGCTATGAGAAATATCGCGTTCATGCCACAATGCTTGATCTTCGTAAGCAGATTGTGCATAGCCACGAAGTAAGCGAGCCATACCGCAAATTCTTTCACATGTGATAGGGTTGCGTTTATGAGGCATCGCAGAGGAACCCTTTTGTTTAGGGCTAAAATATTCTTCTGCTTCGCGCACCTCTGTACGTTGTAAGTGACGGATTTCTAAAGCGATTTTATCCAATGTGCCGCCTACAACAGCAATAGTGGACAACAATTCAGCGTGACGGTCACGTTGCACCACTTGTGTAGCAATTTTAACAGGTTCAAGACCTAATTTTTCACACACATATTGTTCTACGAATGGATCGATATTGGAGTATGTACCAACAGCGCCAGACAATTTACCAACGGCAACGCTTTTACGCGCATGTTCCATGCGTTCAATATCACGTTCTACCTCTGCCATCCACAACGCCAATTTCAAGCCGAATGTAGTTGGTTCGCCGTGGATACCGTGGGTACGGCCAATCATAGGTGTGTATTTGAACTCAGCTGCACGACGACGCAATACTTCGTGCAAACGCTTTAAATCATCAATTAAGATATCACAGGCTTGTTTCATCATATACCCAAGCGCCGTATCTTTCACATCTGTAGAGGTAAGACCAAGATGGATGTATTTAGCCGCTTCAGGACCTACGTATTCGCCCACTGCTGTTACGAAGGAAATGATATCATGATTCGTTTCCTTTTCGATCTCATGAATGCGCTCAACGTCGAAATTGCCCTTTTCCCGAATTGTTTTCGCCGCTTCTTTAGGAATAACGCCCAACTCAGCTTGTGCCTCAGAGGCGAGGGTCTCTACCAATAACATTGTGTCGAATTCGTTGCGTTCGCTCCAAATATGGCCCATTTCTTCTCGTGTATAACGTGGTATCATGATGTCTCCTTTGCATGATAAAAGCTAGATTTATAGGATTATTGTACCATATGTGAAAGCTCCATTCAACGAACGGAGCTAAATTTTCCGAATGATAATTATATTAATTTTACTTATTGTTCGTATTTATTAAATTAATTATCACTTTAACGATTTTCTTTAAGACTTTGCTTGAGATTATATACCTCTATCCCTTCATTGATACGTTGTATTCGCTTAATCATTTTTGGATGAGTAATAAACAAGCGACTGAAAAATCCTGTACTTTCACAATCATATAATTCACCATTCTCTAGAATACCAATTTGTTCAGTAGCAAGGCCTAATGAAACCAGCCCATCACGCAGCTCCCGCCCCAAACCAATCGAAACGGCATAGGCATCAGCAGCATACTCTCGACGACGGCTATCAAAATAATAGGTAATCCACTTCGGTAATAGAAGTACATATTTCACGATTGCAATCATAACGATAAGAATTAATTGAATAATACGTACTACGATATTAACAATTGGTATAATAGCCAGTATATTTAAAGCAAAATTTAGATATATTACAAGATTTAAAATTAATTGCCCTAGTCGATCCATAGCATAGGTAATGGTTAAATAGATAGTATCACGATGTCGTAAATGGCCTAATTCATGGGCAAGAACACCTAATAAATGCCGTTTATCTAACGAATACAAGGCTCCTGTATAAATCGTAATGTGATTTAATCCAGATGCAAAGGCATTAATTTCCTCATCTGTACGCATGCGCAATATCAGTGAGTTACGTGCTACACCGCTAAATGCACATAATTCCTCAAACAGCGGTTCAATATATTCAGATTCTTCTGCATTTGGTTTTCTTTCACCTTGCAATACATGGACAATCCAACTAAAAGGTGGCAAAAATAATCCGATGGCCACAATAATAGGCAACGCAAAGGATATAATAATATATACATCGAGCTTATCCACTAAATGTAGCGGTTTTATAAGCCAGTCCCATGAAAACGGATACACATATTGAACTACAGATTCTAAAATAGGAAAAAATACAAATACAATAATAACATTAACAATATAGGTAAGAATAACTTGAATCATAATCTCTCACTTTGATTTCTCATATAGTTATATAGTAATAAATTAATTTATAATATATCATAGCTATACATTGTGATATATAATAAACATACAGACTAAATGTACTGCGAATAATTGCTCAATCTATACACGAGCTTTATACTAATAGTAACAAACATTTCTACTATGGGGGAGGCTTTCATGGCAACTTTAAATCGTAAGGAACGCCGCGCACAGCGCAACGAATCTAATACTATAGGTATTCTATTACGTCTATTCTTTGGGCTCAGCTTTATCGGCTTGGCGGTAGTCCTTTTTGGCGAGTTTGATTATAACTTTATCTTCTCCATCTTTACGGCAGACATCGTAGTATCTTTAATTTACGTAATGACGAATAAATCGCGTATTACTACATCCTTAGCAGTAAACACAAATGTACGCGTTATCATCGCATTTCTCATCATGTTGATTACCATGTTCTTCTATGCTTTTGCATTGTGGCGAGCTGATCAATTCAGCACTCCTATGCAAGTCACATTATTCATCGGCGGCGCCATCGTATATCTAGCCGTCTTCAACTCCACGAAAACAATACTTACCAATCAAAATTAATACAATACATATAATTAATCCTTGAAATATAACTCAACATGACTCAGATAGAACAAGTATTTCATAGTAATACATAGTATCAATCAATACAATCATTTTTTACAACCATAACAAAGAGGCATATCCCATACTAATGTATGTAAGATATGCCTCTTTATTGTCCTAATACAACAGGAACTGCTAGATATACAGGTTCCCCTCTTCGATTGATAATAGAACCACTGCTTTTAACGATGCGCATTGCTTCCTCTTTGACTGGTTGCGGTACATCCTCTGCGATGAGCGGTGTATGTTCTCCTACGATGACATGTCCATTAACGTCAAAGTTAACGCGCACTACAACCTTACCTGTTACAATTGACCCCTTCCCCTGTTCTTGTACAGTTCGTAAATATTCTTGGGGGTTGATATCCGACTTTTGTAAAAGCGCTTGTTGCCCTGGTGTTAGGAGCCCCCACGCAAGATCAGATAGGAAGGATAAATCACTAGCTTCGGCAAAGCCGTTTCCATTCGCATTCGGATCAGATGTTATATCCTTACCTATAGGAGCATTGTCAGGCTTAGAGGATTTCCCGTATTTGGAATCATTTCCACCCGTAACTACAGCTTGTTCATTATTAGTCGTTTCCGATTCTATGGCCTTGGGAACGGCCCATTCACGACGAGCATTAGATGTAGTCTTATTGGCATTTAAATTGTGAGCACTTTCATCACCTGTATTTTCCGTTACAAGAGGATCTGCCTTAGGCGCAGGCCCTTCTGGAGTCGGAGGTTCAACCGGTGGCTTATCCTTAGGTATAGGCTCAATAGCGGTAGTTTTCGCATCACTTTCACTATCCTCAGGCAGATGAAAGCTAACCTCTGCGGCATCATAAGCCACACCGGTTCCAACGATACCACGCAAGGAAAGCCCCATGCCAGAGATAAGCATGATGGTAATGCCTAAAGATATAATAAAAGGTTTCAGATAATGTGATTCAAACATGGAATCACTTCCGTTCCGTAGCGACGCTAATATATTTAGCACCGTTCACCTTGAGCATGTCCAAAAGCTCGATAACATCGTTATAATATACATCTTTTGAAGCACGAATCACAAAGGCTTGTTGAGGTGCTTGTGTAACGATAGATTTGACCTCTTGCGCCAAGCGATCCGAAGAGATTTCCTGATTATCGATATACAGCGTGTGCGTTGTGGTCAAGGTAATGGTGATAGGTTCGATAGATTTCGCTGTAGACGTCGATGCAGATGGTAAATTAAGCGGAATTTGTTGCTCTGTATTCATGTACAGCGTGCCTACCATGAAAAATACTAATAAAAAGAATACGATATCAATCATGGGAATAATCATGATGGTAGGCTCTTTTTTAACCCCTAACGTGCGTCGTCTCATATATCATGTTCCTCGTTGTACGCATCAAGAATGTTGCCGCACTCATGTTCTAATGTCGCCACAGAATCATTGACCTTTGCCGCACAGTAACTGTGAAAGCCAAGGGCAATAATGGCCACGGTCAAACCTGTAGCCGTTGCCACTAAGGCTTCAGAAACACCACCTGTAATAATGGTCGGAGCCCCAATGTCGCCACCTACCACAGCAAACGCACGAATCATACCGAGGACCGTCCCTAGCAACCCCAATAACGGAGCCATTGTTACAATCATGCTGAGCCAACTAAGGCCGCGTTTTAAACGTTCATCAGCGTACGACACTACATCTTGAAGGCGGTTTTCCAAGCCATTATAATTCTTTGCATTGCGGATAGCACGGGCAAATAAAGAACCAAGTTCCTCTGTATCCCGTTCCAAAACACTTGGTAACATAATCCAAGATTGATTCTTCTCTAAGACCTTATTAAAACGGCGCAAATCCTTTGTAAACTTGCGATATAGAAAGATACGTTCAATGCCAATCATCAAGGTAAACAGTAAAAAAATCACCAGCGGATACATAACAAATCCACCAGCTACAAATAAATGCGCTATACTACTCATACTAACCTCCAAAAGCCACATACTTTTAGGCTCTATCCGGGTTAATTATACCACGTTTTATCCCACCGAAAACAGATATAGAGCGTAAAACCACAACATAAATAGATATAGGATGACTTGCAAGATAAATATAGACTAATTCGCTAGATAGACATAAGCTAGCTAAAGTCCACAGGATAAAATTAGGGTTATAGGGCAAAACCAACACGTTTTGTCCTATAACCCTAAAATTAAAATACAAAAAGGCTGCACTAGAAATGATATACATTCTAGTACAGCCTTTGATACGTTCCTAAATAGATTAGTCTTTTTTAATAAAGCCTACAATGAAGCCACCTACTGACAGTGCAATGCCTAAACCGCTACAGAACATACCAATAGAATACCACAATGTGTAAGATTGGTTATTCTCAGAAATCGCCTTTGCTGCCGCTTGAGCATTTGTAGCATTTCTCGCAATTTCCAAATTAGCCGCCCCTGGATCTGGATTTAATAATAGAATCGCAATACCAATAATTAGAACGACTACACCTACAGGTAATAATAATTTTTTGTTCATTTGAATGCCCCTCTCGTAACATTAAACGATTAATAAATAATATAACTTAATTATACACTGATTTTTGCATTTTAAAAAGATGAACTTATATATTAATCATCTTTTATTAGACAATTAATAGCAAATAATTAGTCGCAATTAGTTATTATGACATAGAAAAAGGCATAGTATGCAACTACTATTGGTCCAAATCCAACAGTGAACATTGATACTATGCCTTTTACAAATACATCTGTAGTTATATCGAAATGCATACGATTGCTAGTGGAGTGCGTATTAAGATAAGTTATGCCGGCTTATCTAATATATATTTAGCAATACGATTATATTTAATAATACAATATGTATTTACCGATCTACTTATTGTAAAGACTTATCGAAAACGCCAATAAGTTCTTCAACGGCTTGAGATTCGCTCATTTCACCGTCTAAGACAGCGGCTTCGACTTCGCCCATGCGACCTTGAATGACTACATTGTTAAAGAATAGGTTGTGCAAGTGTTCGTCAATCATATCGCGTACCCAACGGAGGGATTGTTCTTGACGACGTTTTAAGAAGACCCCATTTTCTTTGCCTTGTTCAGTAAACTCTTGGATAACATCCCACAATTCATCGAGGCCATCCTTTGTAACAGCTGAACATGTATAGGCTTGAGTCTTCCATTTTTCCGTAGCTGGACGGATATAATGTAACATCCGATCGTAATCACTACGAGCAATGAGTGCTCGTTTGAGATTATCTCCATCAGCCTTGTTGACCACAATAGCATCAGCAAGTTCCATAACGCCTTTTTTGATGCCTTGCAATTCATCGCCTGCCCCCGTTAAAACGATGAGCATAAAGAAGTCTACCATGGAACGCACGGTAACTTCGCTTTGCCCAACCCCAACGGTTTCAACGAGAATAATATCGTACCCAGCAGCCTCACAAAGTAGCATAGTTTCTCTACTTTTACGAGCCACACCGCCTAGTGTACCACCAGCTGGCGATGGACGAATATAAGCCTCTGGGTGTTTCGTCAACGTTTCCATCCGCGTTTTATCACCCAAGATACTGCCTTTTGTGACTTGGCTCGTAGGGTCTACAGCCAGTACGGCAACCTTGTAACCCGCTTCAATGAGCATGTTACCGAAGGCTTCAATAAACGTACTTTTACCGGCCCCAGGCACACCAGTAATACCGATGCGCAATGCCTTGCCCGTGCGAGGCAATACGGCTTGCAACACCTGTTGAGCTAGTTTGAAATGGTCCTTATTATTACTTTCTACTAATGTGATAGCCCGTGAAAGTATAACGCGGTCCCCCTGCTCGATACCGCGTACATAATCAGCGACAGTCAATTTCTTTCGCCGCTGTACGGGACGTACCGCTGGAGCCAGATGAGCTGAACTAGATAAGAGGCCGTCATGCATTTCCTTGACGCCTTTCATTACGTGACACGCGTAAGTATCATCTTTCTTCGCTTCTTCTGGCACCCAGTCGGGACGATAGGTACTACCCTCGGTGCTTGCGTTTTTTACACCTAATTCAGGGGCTTTGCCTTCACCAGTGGTGAAAGTTGCGTCCTGTGTATTGCGCAATTCATCCGGAGTAGGCCGTTTGTTATCAGTCATGAGACTCGTCTTGAACGTGACTAGTCAATGTTTCTAGTAATTTTTTCGCCGCTACTGGCAAAACTGTACCAGGGCCAAAGATAGCCACTGCGCCATGTTCGCGTAGGAATTCATAGTCCTGAGCAGGGATTACGCCGCCGATGGCAACTAAAATATCTCCACGGCCCCGCTTGTTGAGTTCCTCTACAAGTTGAGGCAATAATGTCTTATGCCCCGCCGCAAGAGAACTAAATCCGACAATATGAACGTCATTATCCACCGCATCTTGTGCTGTTTCTTCTGGAGTTTGGAACAAAGGTCCGATATCCACGTCAAAGCCCATGTCCGCGAAGGATGTAGCGATAACTTTGGCACCACGGTCATGACCGTCTTGGCCCATCTTCGCAATCATGATACGAGGGCGACGACCTTCGAGTTCTTCAAAGTTATCTGCCATTTGGCGTACTTCTTTGATTACATCGTCATCTTCAAATTCGCTGGAGTATACACCGGAAATAGAGCGAATAACCGCTTTATGACGACCGCATACCTTTTCAACAGCAAAGGAAATCTCACCCAAGGATGCACGAGCACGAGCCGCTTCAAGTGCAAGGGCAAGCAAGTTACCTTCACCCGATTCTGTAGCCTTTGTGATCGCTTCAAGACATGATTGAACCTTTTCTTCATCCCGGTTAGCACGCAATTGTTCGAGACGACGAATTTGCGCTTCCCGTACAGCTGTGTTATCTACGTCGAGGATATCCAATGGATCTTCTTTATCTAGACGATATTTATTGATACCGATGATTGCTTCACGACCAGAGTCGATACGAGCTTGGCGACGTGCGGCAGCTTCTTCGATACGCATCTTAGGAAGCCCTGTGTCGATAGCTTTCGCCATACCGCCAAGGGATTCGATTTCTTGGATATGACCCCAAGCGCGACGAATCAATTCATCAGTCAACGCTTCTACATAGTAGGAACCGCCCCATGGGTCGATAACCTTACATACCTTAGTTTCATCTTGGATGTAAAGCTGAGTGTTACGCGCAATACGTGCAGAGAAGTCCGTAGGCAACGCAATGGCTTCGTCAAGCGCATTTGTATGTAGAGATTGCGTATGACCTAACGCGGCACCCATCGCTTCCATACATGTACGAGCCACGTTGTTGAACGGATCTTGTTCTGTAAGAGACCAACCGGATGTTTGGCTATGTGTACGAAGTGCCATGGATTTAGGATTTTCAGAGCCGAAGCTATTGATAATCTTAGCCCACAACATACGAGCCGCACGCATTTTTGCCACTTCCATGAAGTAGTTTTTACCGATTGCCCAGAAGAAGGACAACCGTGGTGCGAACTGGTCAACATGAAGGCCTGCATTAACACCGGTACGGATATATTCGAGACCATCGGCCAATGTGTAACCTAATTCGATATCTGCAGTAGCGCCCGCTTCTTGCATATGGTAGCCGGAAATGGAGATACTGTTGAACTTAGGCATGTACTGGGATGTATACGCAAAGATATCACCGATAATACGCATAGATGTAGCTGGAGGGTAAATATAGGTATTACGTACCATGAACTCTTTCAAAATATCATTTTGAATTGTACCAGCCATAACCTTTTTATCTACGCCTTGTTCTTCACCAGCCAAGATGTAGAACGCCATTACTGGCAATACGGCGCCGTTCATTGTCATGGATACGGACATTTGATCAAGAGGGATACCGGAGAATAGAATTTCCATGTCGAGGATGGAGTCTACCGCAACACCCGCTTTACCAACGTCACCTACTACACGAGGATGATCGGAATCATAACCACGGTGAGTAGCAAGGTCAAAGGCGATAGACAAACCTTTTTGGCCCGCTGCCAAGTTACGACGATAGAACGCATTGGATTCTTCCGCTGTGGAGAAACCAGCGTACTGACGTACTGTCCAAGGACGAGTAACATACATTGTGGAATAAGGTCCACGCAAGAATGGAGGTACACCAGCCATATAGTCAAGGTGTGTCATTCCTTCATAATCCATCTCTGTATAGAGAGGCTTTAGTTGGATTTGCTCCATTGTTGTATTATATAAATCTTCAAAGCTTTTTCCTGTTTCTTTTTGAAGTTCAGCAAGCCATGCATCGCGAGATGTTGCTGTCTGAGATCCCAAGCCAAGAGAGGAGAAGTCTGGATTTTTAAACATGAGCTCACATCCCTTTCTTATCTTGTAACGTATTCAAGATTTCGTAACAATTTGCACGAACAGAAATGAAGTCGTCCACGCCAGCTTCACGGTATACAGGTTCTAAGTCCTTAGGAGGTGCCCCTGCTAAAATAACCGTTACATGTGGCATAGTTTCTTTCAATTCCTTAGCGAGTGGTGGTACCAATTCTGGATAGGTATCATCTGTAGAACAGATAACAACAACATCAGCACCACTTTCACGAGCAGCTTTCGCCGCATCAGCCGTTGTTTCATGACCATCATTTTTGATAACTTCAAAAGCCCCTACTTCGAAGAAGCCTGTGGAGAAGTCCGCACGAGGTTTATGTTGAGGGATTGGCCCCATATTGGCCAAGAATACCTTCACATTATCTTTCGTACGTTGTTTATAATTCTCAGTGCGCATGCGAAGTGCTTCAAACTGTTCAGTCCAGCGATGGGCTGCAATGGATTCAATCGTTTCGGATGCAATATCGCCAGCATCTAAAGCCTTGCGGATTTGACGTATTGTTAATTTTTGTAATGCACCGAGTTCAATAAGGCCAATCAAAGCGCCTGGCTCTGTCGTACCTGCTTCTAGGGTAGCCTGTGCTTTCACAACAGCATCTGGCTCCGCACTCGCCAAGTACTCTTCGATTTGAGCAACCCGTTTTTGACGCAATGTTTCTTGATTTTCTGGTTTTGGATCAAGCAATTCTTCAGTCATATTCGCATACATGTTGTTACCTACAGCCACATCTTTGCGGAATGCAAGGTTTTTGAAGCGTTCATCAAGAACTGCTTTAACTTGAGCTTGTGGATAGCCTTCTTTCAAGGCTGCTATGATACCACCTTTAGACTCAATAGTTTGGAACTCGGCCCAAATTTTTTCGCATAATTCAGCTGCCAATGTTTCCACATACCAAGAACCACCTACAGGGTCCACTGGTTGACGTAACTCGAACTCAGTTTGTAACATCACTTGAATATTACGGGCAATACGGCGAGAGAAATCGTCAGCTTTGCGAATTGGTTGGTCGAATGGGGACACTTCAAGGCTATTCAAACCGCCTACAACGCCAGAGAATGCTTGTGTTGTATTGCGCAACAAGTTTACATATGGGTCGTATACAGTTTTTGTGAAAGCCGATGTTCTGCCGTGTACATGAACAGCACGGTCAGCTTCTTCGGCACCGAACGCTTCCATGATGCGCGCCCAAAGCACACGTAATGCACGTAATTTAGCAATTTCCATGAAGAAGTTTGCACCCAAGGAGAATGTAAACATCATGCTGTTAGCAATAGTGTGAATATCGATGTTACGTTGTGCCAATTGACGTACGTAGCAAACCGCTGTCGCCAATGCATACGCAACCTCTTGCACATCGTTCGCGCCACCATTAGCGTATACATCGCCAGATACAAGTACAGTTTTAAGCTCTGGAGCTTGTTCTTTAGCCCATACAACAGTATGTGCCATTTCATCAAAGGCTGTATCTAAAGACATATGCAATGTACCATCTTTAGCCCAAACACCAATAGGGTCTGCGCCAACGAGACCTTTCAAGTCAGAGGTCTGTTTTTTAGAGCCTTTCACCGTAGCGGCTAGCATACCGAGCAAGATAGCTGCAGAAGCACCTGTTTCAATGTATAAAGGATTTTCCTTTAAATTAAAACGTTCAATCAATTGGCTACAATCATCCATAGTAGACAGAGATGTACCGCCGATACCAACAGCTGCGCCTACTTGCACATCTTGATCATGGCGTGTTGCTTCATCAAGGCGAATATTGTGAATGGTGCCACCTTTTACAATTTCGTATAAACTTGCATGGTTAGCATCCTTAGGAAAGGATTCGTCTACATATTGGGATACGCCCCAAGAGTCTTTAATATAACCACTTGCCTTTGTGCCACGTAGGAACTCACCTGCTCCAGGATATACACCCTTTGGAATTTTTTCTCCATGCAATGCAGGCGTGTAAATTGGTTGTAACGTAATTCCCTCATAGGTCTTAGTGAACATCTTCTTATGGAAGTCGCCACCTTTTAACGCTTTTTCAACCTCGGCCTGCCATTGTTCATACGTAGGTTTCTTAAACTCATCAAAGGATACAGGTGCTAATAAATCACGTTCAGCATCCTTTGAAGTCTTTTTGTCAGACATATATGTGCCTCCTTTTCAACTCGAAACCATACCGAGAAACAGCGCACCGTACCTGCGAATTGTTAGATATATGAATCACTCGAGCTTTATCTTATTGGACCACATCAACCTCAAAATGTGTCCATCGGTTTAATGTCTATAAAACTTGACGCATATACTCAACATCCACTCTAAGGGCAATAAAAAACGTGCCACCTAAAGTGACACGTAAGGTTTCTTATTGAAAGGTACACTAAAAAATACTGTAGCCAGCATACCCCAATCCCCTTCCTATCGCTCGTAGGTACATAACGGTGATTATCAAATAGGCAGTTCTCCTGGCTCGGGATCATCACCTCGCTTTCGCCTTCCCAGATTACTCCAGTGACATATATGAAAGCAGGCTCATCCTTACAGTGGCGGGACCGCATCGGCTTATACCGATTTCTCTATTAAGTCTTACGACACCTATTCTCTATATTCGTTGTTCTAAGTCCAATATAGTGTAACAATATGCACAAAGTCAATGAACATAACATTTAATCATAAGTACCAAAACTAAAGTTATAACTGAAAATCATATGCAATAACTAAAATGCATGAGTTAAGAATTTAAGGATTAATGATATAATAAGTACTATCACGAGGAGGCATTATGGACCATACAAGTAAAAAAGGGTTAATCACAGCCCTTAGTTGTTATATAATTTGGGGCTTACTCCCTCTATATTGGGCATTATTAAACCATGTTTCACCGTATAATATACTGGCACAACGCATTATCTGGTCAGGTATTTGCATGGCGATCGTTGTATTTGGCCTACATTTTAAACAATTCAAAAAGGACTTTCAATTACTAAAAGAACAACGTTCACAACTATTCCTACTTTTAGTTGCGGCAGTCATCATCAGTGTAAACTGGTTCACCTACATTTGGGCCATCGCCAATAATCAAGTTATGAACACGAGCCTTGGCTATTACATCAACCCACTCTTCAATGTAGTATTAGGTGTCATCCTATTTAAAGAGGTTCTATCTATACCGAAAAAGCTGAGTGTCCTCATCGCTACCATCGGCATCGCCTTACTCACCTATCAGGTAGGATCCTTGCCATTAGTGTCGATGATCCTCGCCGTTTCCTTCGGTCTCTATGGAGCCGTAAAAAAGAAACTGCTCATCTCTCCCTTTACGAGCATCGCCTTTGAGGCTTGGTTATTAACACCGCTAGCCTTACTATATACGACCATGGTCGATAATACCGTGTGGTCCTATTTCGGCACAGACTGGTATACGACCATATTGCTCATAGCCTGCGGTCTAACTACATCTGTCCCATTGGTTCTATTCTCCTATGGTGCGCAGCTATTGCCGCTCAACCTACTAGGTTTCTTGCAATATGTATCCCCTACCATTGCCTTGTTGCTAGCCATCTTTTACTTTGGTGAAAGCTTTGGCACACCACAGATGATTGCCTTCGGTTGTATCTGGATAGCCTTAGTATTATTCTCGTTATCGAGCCAAATTACAACGCGCATTAGCCTAAAAAAGTAAGGTATATCCTATATATCAACTAAAAAGCTGTATCAAATGATACTCTCATTTGATACAGCTTTCTTTTATATAAACGTATTAATCTAACTCATGTTAATCTAACTCATTCATATTGGTCGTATTCAGATTAGAAATGTAATGGTTATAGGCCTCAATCATACGATTATAGTCATTATCTTGTTTTGAACCCATATAGGTACGGATTGCCCCAATTGTAGAGTTTACAGAGGTTTTAACAGAATCATACTTAGGACTAGTAATACCATTTGATACATCACCAATAGCTTGCAACTCTTGATTGATAGCATTTACATCTAATTGTTTTTCACTATCGATCTTTTCTAGGACCGCAGTAAGTCGCAAATGAACCTCTTGTGCTGCAGCTGCATTTTTCTTGCCTGCATCACGCAATTGTTGTAACCGTTGTTGCAAGCGGTCCGTATTGATTTTATGCATAACATTATCAAAGTCAGCATAAATAGGAACAAATTGTTCATACAATTGAACATATTTAGGACCTAATTGTTGCTCCTTAGCATAGTTATCTGTGGTATACCCTTTAGATTTATAGTATGCATCGAGCTCTTCGGCCACCGGTGTAATTTCATTCAATTTTGAAAGCAACTTATCTAAAGGCTCCTTCATTTCATCATAAGGAATACCGGCTTGCTTAGCCTCTTCTAATTCTTTTTGTAGCTGCTTAAAGTTCGGCGCATTAAATACAGTTAAATGCTGCCCAGCTTTTAACTCATTAAGAGTTGGCGTATTCGCATAATCAAACATTACAGCCATGCGATTGTATCGACTTACAGCTTTCACATATTGATTAAATAACTGCACCTGATCCTGCTCAGACCGTTGCGCAATTTCCTTACGGCTCTGTTCAGTACCCTGCCATAGTTCTGACATACTACAACCGCTCAAAAAAAATGGGGATGTCAATGTCGCCGCACACAACACAGCCATTACTACCCTTTTACCAAATGGTTTCATGATGAATCCTCTCCTTCCATCAATACACAACCTAATTTATACATATTAATTATATACTAATATGATTTTTATGAATAGGATTAATATATAAAGGTCATTTATCAATTTTGTCAAGTGACTAATAGAATCAGGGGTGACCAATGGTCACCCCTATTTTCCTTTATATACTGTTAGACTATAAATAAGAATGTATAACTCCTAATAATTGTTTTGTACGTATACACGTGTTATCATAAAAGGAGAGAATATGAAGGATAAGGATTTACTTAAATTATTACTGCAAAATGGCTGGAAGGATGTACGGCAACGAGGTAGTCATCATCGTTTAAAAAAGGATGATCAAGTTGAAGTTATTGCCGTACATGGAAAAGATGTACCTATCGGTTTATTAAATGCCATTTTGAAACGTACGGGACTAAAATAAGGAGGACCTATGAAATTTATATACCCTGCCATAATCCATGATGATGCCGATGGTTTCTGGGCCGAATTTCCAGATCTCGAATACACTAGTAGCACCGGCTCAACACTAACAGAATTAATAACCAATGCACAAGAGGCTATGGAACTCTATATATTAGGCGCTTTAGAAGATGGACAAACTCTACCTACCCCCACATCTATTCGCAGCTTACCATGTACCGATACAACATATCCTACATTAGTGCAAACAGATATTGATTTAGCTAAAAATAGTAAGTCCGTAAAGAAAACCTTAACGATTCCTGCATGGCTTAACGACAGAGCATTGGCTAAAGGAATTAATTTTTCTCAACTTTTACAAGAAGCATTAGTAGAGAAAACAATGTAATTTACATCATCAATTGCTCAGTAAAATTAGAACTATTGTCCATGCAATAGCTGCTAAGATGAGTAATAGTATACAGATCATCCACAGGATTGTTACAAAATAGAGCAGTAGCTTGAGTACATATAGCACATCAAACCATATACTATGTTGGTCCTCTAGACGGTTCATATAGGCACTAAGACATCGCACCAAATAGGGCGGTTTAACATTAGGATTCAGTTTTTTCCAATAAAACACCAAATAAGGCATAACAATACACCCTACCACCACTATATAGCTAAGGAAAATTGGTGTTTCAATATTGTACCGAGTCATAAACCCTGACCAGTCTACGACCATTAGACCGCCAAGGTATAGAAAAATAAGCCAATATATAAATCCTATCACCTTTATAATAAGGCGAATCACCTGTTTCACATCCATGTCTATAACCCAACCAATGTTTTAAATCGCCTATTATTGTGAAAGCGTTCAAAGTGGTCTTGTTCAGCTGCAACAGCTTTTACAGAAGGATCAATTTTTATAGCCTTTTCTAGCCAATCAAGGGCCTTAGTATCATCCCCTTGGTCTGCATAAATGGTAGCAATACCATACACAGACCAGGTGTTACTAGGGTCCTTTTCCAATACCTTTTCAAACCATTGTTTAGAATCATTTAACTGACCTTGTAACTTATATACCATGGCCATATTATAGTAATTAGCCACATTGCTAGGATCTAAATCATAAGCCTTTTTAGTATCTGTCAACCCTTTAGCCGCATCACCATTTAATGCTGTTGCAAAGCCGCGTACAGAATAGGCTTCTCCGTTGTTAGCATCTTGTTTAATAGACGCAGTGGCTTCCTCTATGGCTTTCGCATACTCACCAACAGATAAGGCTTGCTTTGCTGTAATTAGATGGTCATCTTGCTTGGTAGTCGCTTGGCTGTTTCCCGCAGCAGATGTAGAGGAACCCGTTCCAGTGGCGGAACTAGTTGCATTTGATTCTGTTTTATTACTATTCGTATTTTGATTCAATCCACATCCCGTAAGAGCTATTATTAAAAGAAAGAAAAGCACAAATTTCTTCATTAAGAATTCTCCGATCATTAATTATATACAAGACTCCTTAGCATGATGATATAATATAAAATACCTCCCGAAAGGAGGTGGTATATTGCAGGAGCTGTTTTATGCACTCTGGGGCACCTTGCTTGCCCCTATTATTGTTGCCTTAGTTGTAACTACCTACAGCTACTGGCTTAACAATAAAAACAAAAAATAAGCAAGAAAAAGGACGAGCTGCCACTCGTCCTTTTTTTGGTTATATTGCAGGTAATTTCATACACTCTACTACCTACGTTTAGTATACCACATTTCTTAGAAAAATAAAGAATTAGCAATAAATCTCATAAAACTCCTAAAAACTATTAGTAGTTTTAACATAATTTACGAGCAATATTAAAGCAACATTAATATAAACTACCAGTTACTTTAACCCAACCTACTAGTACCCTTAGTGTAAACTACTAGCACCATTAACGTAAATAGCAATAGATATACAAGACTTATTTCTTAGCCTTAGAACAACGATCTAATAAGAATGCAACGCCAACGAATGGGATGCCGCCGTTTTCGCCAAGGCCGATTTCACAGGTAGAGCTGGAACTTACGCCTAATGTTGCGCCGTATTCAGCGATTTCAGCTGCGAGGTCTTTGGTAGCAGATTTATTGAGTTCTGGTGTGAAGAAACCTTTTTGACCGGCAAAGCCATCGCATGCAAAGGATTTAATGTTGAATACATGGTCTGTACATAGACGAGCCAAATCTTCAATATATTGAGATTTATTCAAGGATTTAATCTTACATTGTTTGTGTACGATGACCCGTTCATCACATTTTTCAATATCGAGATGAGGTACAACGTATTTACACAAGAATTCAGAAATATCGTTGATTTCTAAGTCTGGCATGTATTTGAAAGCATGGTTGAAACATGCACTATGATCGATCACGATTGGATATTTACCGTTTTGAGATGCTTGCATCAATGCATCGTGTAAGTCCTTAACAGCGCGCTCATGAACGTCATCATAGTTTTCAAAACTCAAGCCACAGCAGAGGTTTTCGATATGTTGAGGATAGATAATATCGATATGGGCCTTGTTGCAAAGGCTTTCCACTACTTGTTGCAAGCTGCGTTCATCGTCGTAACCTTGATTAGGTTTGAAGGCGCGGTTCGCACAAGTACTAAAGTATACAACCTTTTCAAAATTAGTCGGTTTAATACGGCTTCTCAATCTGTAACGATTGGCCTTAGGTGTAGTCTTAGGAATGTACGGAGTAATACCTGTTACACCATGTAAGCCTTCTGTAATCTTGGAAATCGCTTTTTGTGTAACGATAGAACCTGCAATACCTTCGAGACTTACGCCGGCACGAGCCATTTGAAGTGTAGTAGGGAAATTATCGTAAATCTTCTTAGCTAATTCCGGTGCTGGAGGATTGATGCGGCGCATGGATAATGCAATTTGAGCAGTATCGATGCTGAGCGGGCAAAGACCTTTACACATGGAGCACGCAGCACAGGTATCTACACCAAAGTATTCATAGCCTTTTTTAAGTTCCGCAGCCAATGTGAAATTGCCTTCGTTTTCAAGGCGTTTTGTTTCACGCAACAATGCAATACGTTGACGAGGAGTCAATGTTAAATTGCGGCTTGGACAATGTTTTTCACAGAAACCGCATTCCATACAGATTGTAAAAGCATCATCGATAACGCATTGAGCTTTAAGATTTTTCTTATACACATCTGGGTCATCAGTAATGATAACATCAGGATTCAAGATACGTTCAGGGTCAAAGATAGCTTTAATACGACGGTTGATTTCGTACGCTTTACGCCCCCATTCCATTTCAATAAACGGTGCCACCATACGGCCTGTACCATGTTCAGCTTTTAAAGAACCACCGAAGCCAGAGACGCGTTCAGACATTTCTTTTACCAAGTCACCGAAGTTCTTAGTATCTTTAGGATCGCTGAAGTCAGGTGTAATGTTAAAGTGAACATTACCAGATAACGCATGTCCAAAGATTACGCCACCGTCTACGAAATCGTATTTGTGGAATAATTCGGTAAGCATTTCGATGCCCTTAGTGAAGTCTTCGATTTGGAAACATACGTCTTCTGTAATAACAGTGGTGCCTTTTCTACGTTGACCACCAACGATTGGCAAAATGCCTTTACGGATAGCCCACCAAGAATCGTATTCTTTAGGATCTTGGGAGTAAAGACTTGGAATAGCTGTTGGAATATCTTTCAATTTATCTTTAATAAAAGCTAAGTTTTCATCGACAGTTTCTTTGGAGTAGCTTTCAGTTTGGAACAAAATAGCACTTGTACCTTCAGGAACTTCGCGAACGAAGTCAGGCACATTGTCTAGCGCTTGAACGGCCTTAAGGGATTGATAGTCCATCATTTCCGCAGCAACAACCTTGTCACGACCCATATTAGCCAAGGCTACAACAGCAAGAGATGCATCGTTCAATGTTTTAAAGAACATGAGACCGCAACCTTTATACGGTACGTCCTCAACAGTGTTATATACGATTTCAGACACGAAACCTAATGTACCTTCAGAACCGATGAACAAGTGGTTGATGATATCAATAATATCTTCAAAATCAACAAGGGAGTTCAAGCCGTAACCTGTGGTATTTTTGATTTTGTACTTATGGTGAATCAAGTGTGTCAATTCTTCATCGGCCAAAATATCCTTACGCAATTGTAAGATATCCTCTACCATTTGAGGTTTTTCTTTAAGGAATTGATCAATACTCTTTTGGTCAGACGTATCAAGGATGGAGCCATCTAATAATACAACGCGAATGGACCGAATTGTTTTATAAGAGTTTTGCGCCGTACCACAGCACATACCAGAGGAGTTATTATTCAAGATACCACCTACTAATGCTGTAGCAAGCGTTGCAGGATCTGGACCAATTTTACGATTGTACGGTTTCAATAAATCATTCGCATCGGAACCGATAACACCGCATTCACATTTCAAGGCTTTCCCATCATCAATAACTTCCATTTTCTTGAAGCCATCATTACATACGATGAGCACATCTTCACTGGAGCATTGACCAGACAAGGAGGAGCCGGCCGCACGGAATGTAAATGGTGTCCCACATTGTTGACACAAACGAATAAGTCGTCTTACTTCTCGTTCATCTTCAGCTTTAACAACTACCTTTGGTAAATAGCTATAGCAAGACGCATCAACGCCATATGCATAACGACGTAAATGATCGGTGTATACGCGACCTTTACAAATCTCATTTGCCTCCTTGGCAAAACGTTCATAATCTCTAATAAGTGTACTCACTTCTATTTCCTCCTATCCTTTCTTAAGGAATCTATTACTTTTAGTATACGCCGTTCTCATTCTCCTCACTATAATTATGCATAATTTATATCTCTTCTAATAAAAATCGATATGCATTACCCTTTTATTCCCTCAGTTGAAAGTACATCTCATTAGCATTATCATGTACCCATTTTTCCTCATATACAATCAAGAATCCTTATTTATTAAGCATGTATAGATATAGTCAGTAATTATATGCTAAAACCTCTCTAAACAACGATTCGTACTACCTATAATTCTATAGTAAATACATTACCAACATTATGCATAAAAATAGTATGATTTATATATTTTAAATTTTTCATTCTCATTTATAGTTCTCTATGACTTTTAGTTATACCCTTTTATAAAATGCTGAAAATACAGAAAGCTCTCTAATGATAAACGCTTACGAATCACCATTAGAGAGCTTTACTAAATTATGCTTATTAAAGATAGATTAATTATAAAACCATATTATCCCAAAATACCAGATTTAAGAATGAGGCGTACCGCCAATGCAAAGACAGCTATGCTCATGAGGGCGAGGATAGCTTTTGCTTTGAGACGTTTTGCAATACGAGCACCTACTTGAGCACCAAAGATAGCGCCAATACTAGTAGGAATAGCAATACTAAATATGATGTGGCTTTCAATTAAATGTGTAATAACCCCCACCGTTGTTGATACGGCGAGAATAGATTGACTTGTAGCCGTTGCCATATGGGTAGGAAAGCCCATGAGATAAATCAAAGCCGGCACATGGATGAGGCCACCACCGATACCAAAGATACTCGAAATAAAGCCAACAAAAAAGCTAATACTAATACCGATAGGTTTACTATAGCTCAACTGCTCAAGAGTAAGGCTTTCTTCCTTTCTTTCCCCTTTTCTAAAATTTTTAAAACCAATCAATACGGATGCACACAGCATAAAGCATCCAAAGGCAAACATAAAGCCTTTACCAGAGAACCATCCAGACATTTGGGCACCTAAAATAGCCCCCGGAAAGGTAGCAAGACTAAAGATGATAGCAGCGTTAATGTATACCTTTTTTTGCTTAAGATACGCTATAGATCCAGAAATGGCGTTACACATAACAGAAAAAAGCGATGTTCCTACGACCATGGACGGAGACCACTCTGGGAACCAGTACATAAAGAGAGGCACAAAGACAAGTCCTCCACCGGCACCGATGATGGTACCAATCATAGCAGCTAAAAAGCCAACTATGGTAAAAAATATATAGAATACCACTATATTATCAAGCACATTAACCCCTCCCATGCCGTTTGAATTATTGTTTCTCCATATATACAAAAGATAATCCCGTTTCATCCTGTATTTCTCTAACGGCTTTATACCCCATTTTTGTATATAACTTTATATTGATCCAGCTTTTCGTACATGTATATAATACACGCCGGTCTTGACTGCATTGTTCATCTACGAAAACTAATAACTTCCGAGCCAACCCTTGTTGCCGATGGTTTGGATGCACCATCAAGCGACCGACCTCTACCACGCCATCGTCATATTGATAGCGAATACCTCCGATGATTCTTCCCCCATCATCTACTAGTTTATAGGTATGCCATTGGGTGAAAGTAGCTTTAAACTCCTCTTCCGACTCCATCAACGCAGGAACCATTCGACTACCAATCATCTCCGCTTCGCTTTCAAATGTAAGCAATTGCAATTGATACAATTCTAATATATCTGACTCGGTAGCTTTTACAATCTTCATCTACTAACACTCCTAATTAGATTGAAAATACGCCTTCGCGGCTTTCAATCGGCCACGCTCACAAGAGACTTGTAATTCATCCCCTGGTTCGAGTTTTACATCGCCTAACGGCACAATATAGGTACCATTACGGCGAATACTTACGATCAATGTACCATCTGGCAATGCCAAGTCTTGTAGCTGTACATCCGTATAGTTTGCCACCACAGGCACCTTCGTTTGAAAGAAGGTTTGCACCGATTCTAGATTGCTTTGACCACTCATGGCTTGCAACAAGGAATCGTAAATCGGCGGTTCTTTTAAAAGCTCCGCCACAAGATAGGCCACGAGCGTAACGATACCGATAGCATAAATATTAGAGAAACTATCCGTCATTTCAAGAACGAGCAAAATCGCCAAAATTGGGGTCCGCATAGCGGCCGCTAACATGCCACCCATGGCACAGATAACGAACTGTGGTACAAAATCAGGAGAAATAAGTCCTAAGGTTGAAAGTAAGCTTTCACAAAAAGCACCTGTTGCGGCACCAATTACGAGCATGGGCAAAAATATGCCCCCTTGAGCACCACTGCCATAGCAGAAGGTGGTAAGTAAAATCTTGCCTAATACGATGCCACCTAAGAGCAATACGCCATGAGATTGAAAGGCAAGCTGACCCACAAGGTCATTGCCCCCACCCAAGAGGAGCTGCGAATCAAAGCCAATGGCTGCCACCGCCACAAAGGTAAGGGCTAATTTCAAGAATCGAGAACATTTGAGCCAGTCAAAGAACCTCTTGAAAGCAAAAATCATACGGCAAAATAACACGCCACATAGCCCCATGATAACACCAACCATGAGCAGTATCGGGAAATATTCAAGAGGAACCCCTGAGGTCACCGTAAAGCCCAGCGCTGGTGTAAGTCCAAAGATACTAACTGTAATATAGTTAGAAATCAAAGTTGCCACGAAGGTTGGTACAACGAGATACGGATAAAAGCTTTTATGTACCTCTTCAAAGACGAACATCGCCCCCGATACGGGCGCACTAAAGGCAGCTGTTAAGCCTGCCCCAGCACCTGCGGATGTCAAAATACGCTGTTCTCGTAGCCCCGAATTCATCCAGTAAGACACAATCTTCCCAGCAGAACCACCAATCTGTACGGCTGGCCCTTCACGACCTACGGAAAATCCTGCAAAGCCGGTCAGTACGCCACCAATCATTTTAGATACTAGTGTCCGATAGGGCTTCATATCAAAGAGTCCAAGCATTTCCCCTTCGATTTGCGGGATACCAGAACCACCAGACAATGGGGCCCATGCGAGCAATCGATCTACAATAAACGCAAAAATGACCATTACCATAAGCCAACCTATGGCCCATTCCATAGTAATATCATCCATCAAATGCCACCTGATATGCTCTGATTCAAGTATCAAATAGCGGTATGATGCCCCAAAAAAACCTGCAATCACCCCAACAAGAGCACCCTTTGCAATGAGCTCCGTTAAGAGCACTCGATTCATGGACATATCTGCCAAGGTAGAACTACGCTTATTAAATTTCCATAATTTCATAACATCCTCCTTAGCAGTGACCAAAACCAACCTTTCCTCTGCCGACATAGGTCTACACGAACTATGCATTCATATCCTTAGTATACTTATGTAAACCACCATTTTCAAGAAAGGATTACGTATAAAAATAGCTTTCTCACGGAACACGAGATCAAAGGTCCGAATCACAAAACAATAGATAGCGCTTTAAACACAAAGCTAGCCACCTCTAAAAAGAGATGGCTAGTTTTGTTAAGCAAGTGTGTAAATGTATTTTCTTTACACATTCGGAGGCATTTGAAATATGTAAAGACACTAATTAGAATATGGATTCATAGATGCCGATTATTTCTTCTAAAGATGCATCTCGTGGGTTGCCAGGTGTACAAGCGTCATTGAAAGCAGATTCAGCGAGGAATGGAATATCTTCTCGTTTCACGCCCGCTTCGCTAAGGGATTTAGGAATACCTACATCATCAGCTAGCTTTTGGATGACATCGATTGCTGCTTGACGATAGGTTTCTTGATTCATGCCATCTACATCAGGAACGCCCATAACACGAGCGATTTCACGGTATTTTTCGCCTGTAGCAGGGGCATTGAATTTCAATACCGCTGTTAACAACATCGCACAAGCCTTGCCATGAGGGATATCGTACACAGCACTCAATGGATGAGCCATGGAGTGAACAATGCCGAGACCTACGTTGGAGAAGCCCATACCCGCGATGTATTGACCTAAAGACATAGCTTCACGACCTGCGTAATCGCCAGCCACAGCACTGCGCAAGGAACGACCGATGATTTCGATAGCTTTCAAATGGAGCATATCAGTTAGCTCCCACGCACCTTTAGTGATATAACCTTCTACGGCGTGTACGAGGGCATCCATACCTGTGGCAGCGCAAAGACCTGTTGGCATAGATGCGGACATATCAGGATCTACGATGGCAACGATTGGGATGTCATGCGGGTCAACACAAACGAATTTACGGTTCTTTTCAACATCTGTAATAACATAGTTGATAGTAACCTCTGCTGCCGTACCAGATGTAGTAGTAACAGCGATGATTGGCAAGCACGGATTCTTAGTAGGCGCTAAACCTTCAAGGCTGCGTACATCGGCGAACTCAGGGTTCGTAATAATAGTAGCAATTGCCTTGCTTGTATCGATTGGGCTACCGCCACCAACAGCAACGATAACATCGGCGCCAGCCGCTTTACAAGCCTCAACACCAGCCGTTACATTTTCGATAGTAGGATTTGGTTTGATACCGTCATAGATTTCATAATCGATGCCTGCCGCATCAAGCAACTCCGTAACCTTTGTAGCTACCTTAAACTCAAATAAATCAGGCGTCGATGTAACGAGGGCTTTTTTGAAATGACGATTCTTAATTTCGTTCACAATCTCCTGAATCGCGCCTTGTCCAAAATAGGACGTACCGTTCAACATAATTCTACGAGCCATATACTTCACTCCTAACAAAACAAACTATACAATAAAAAATAAACCGACAGAGAATCACTTTACCTATTAATTCTCTATCGGTTTAATAAAATCCTTGAAAGCTCGTTATGTATACACTATATATTTTTCTATTGTAATGATTCTAAATTTTGCTCATTTTCATAAGCAAGATTCGTTTCACCGATTCGTCGAATCGTTCTTTCGAGATACGTCCGTCTTTCACGGCTTTCATAAGGCCATTATAAGCCTCTTGCATGTGTTCGTATTCGTGACATACGAGCAAGATATCGCTACCGGCGAGGATGGATTGTACCGCCATATCGCCAAAGGTATAGTGATTTGCAAGGGCACCCATGTCCATATCGTCCGTTACCACAACGCCGTTATAGCCCAAGTCCTTGCGCAACCAATCCGTAATAATCGCTTTCGATAAACTAGCAGGATGATCTGGATCGATTTGTGGGTACATCGCATGAGACACCATGATTGTATAGGTATTCGGTTTAGACTGTTTGATAAGGTCTATAAATACCTTTGTGTCCTCTGAAAGCAGCGTTTTTCTAGATACAGGAACGATGCTTGTATCCGCGTGCAAGTCTACATCGGTCTTACCAATGCCTGGAAAATGCTTATAGGAATACCACAAGCCCGCTTCATCGTAAGCCTTGCTAACGGCGCCTGCATAGCGAACGACCTCATCAGGGTTCGTACTATAAGAACGGCCATAGGTTAATCCCAAGTCCGCCACAGGAGCAAAGTTAATGTTAAAGCCCAAGTCTTTTAGTTCCGCACCAGACTGTTTTGCTAAGGATACCGCTTGCTCAACAGATGTCTTGCCCAATTCTTCTGCAGGAGGAACCTTGATGAGCTTATCATCCATGCGCGCTACCGCACCACCCTCTTGGTCGATGCCGAGGAACAACGGCGTTAAACCCGCGCTTTTGCCAGCCTTATTAATATCTGCAATGAGCGTTTTAACTTGATACTTGGACTCCATGTTACGGTCGAACAAGATGATACCGCCCACACGGTACTCGTTGAGCATAAATTTAGCGTCATCGTTTAGCGTTGTGCCGTGAATGCCAATCATCAACAATTGCCCCACCTTGTCTGCATCGGACATATTAGCCACTAACTTGTCCACCTTTTGCTCTGGTGAAAGCTCGCTTTGTGCCACGGACTCATAGGTCACAGGCTCTGCCTTTGAAGTAAATGGATTATGTAAACCGCAGCCCGTTGTGAGTGCTAATGCACCAATCATAGTGGCTGCTACGAAACGTCGAAACATGCATACCTCCCTTAAATCTCTAAAAAGTAATATGTATAGTATATCAAAAAATATAAACGAGCCCAACATAATCAATACACGACAAGCAGCAGTATAGTACATGCATCTTACAAAACAAAAAGATTGTTACTCGAAAACCCAACGTGTATATCCATTGAGAGAATCAAATAACAATCTTTATATGTTTCATTTTTGTTGTGTAAACATTATAGTTTACATTTTGGAGTGTAAACTATGTATCTTACATTTTGGATGTGTAAAATGTGTATGTCACATTTCGCAAATTAAATTTTTCCTTGCTCTTTCATTTCCGCTAAGAGCTTTACGATACGAGGCCCACAGCCTTTGCCACCGCAAGCGCCCGTGCCAGCACGAGTTGCTTCTTTTACTTGTGGAAATGTATGAGCACCATCTAAAATGGCTTCTTTAATCGTTTTGCGCGTAATACTACGGCATGTGCACACCTTTGTAAGCTTGTCCAGAATCGCCTCTGGCACTTGATTTTCTTCAAAATTCATATGTAATTCCTCATTTATTCACTTGAATATCTATATACAGTATCAATTTAGTGTATCGATTTAGTGTATCGATTTACTATATCAACAATATCTAGTGATGCACTATAATATTGCTATATCGAAAATTTACGATTTCTGTATTTATTATAACACAATTGAGGAACTACATCGATAGTTTTTAATATAAAATCCAAAGAACAGTCAAAAGTAAAATTGTTACTATAAAAAACGAAAAAAATTTACAAATACATTATATGTAAAGATAAGCTAAATCTATCTATAAACTATAAAAAACTACCATAAAGATATTATCTTTATGGTAGAAACTTTCACAAAATATAATTATAGTATGAGCCCAATAATGGCAAAGTAGATTTTAAATATCGTTTGTTGTAATGGACGAATAACCATGGAAATAATGGGTGTATTAATAAGGATGATAAAGAATAATAAATTAAGCATCCCTAATTGGTAATATCTCATCTGCCACTCTGTAGGCAACCACGGTAAGATAATATTAAAACCAGGCAATGGTGGGAACGGAATCAAACAGAAGATTGATAAGCCAATACTATATAAAATAATATATTGCATAACCATGGCAAGACCTTGGGACTCCATGAGGCCTAATTTTCCAAGGAGCATATATATAAAGGTGAATATGAAGCCTGCTATAAGACCTGCCACAGGACCTGCAAAGGCAAGCAAGCTTATATCACGTCGTGGATCTTTAAAGTAAGATGGATTAATTGACATAGGTTTTGCCCAACCAAAGCCAACAAGAATAATACAGATGGTACCAATTAGATCAAGGTGTGCCATTGGTGACAATGTGAGGCGTCCCGCCAGACGCGGCGTTGGATCACCAAACCAAGTTACTACCTTTGCCTCTGCATATCCAAAGATAGAAAAAACGATCATAATAGCAGGAATACTTGCTAATATCTGAACCGGATTTAAATCAAACATAGAACTCCTTTATTGTTTAGCTTCCCATGCGGTGTAGCCTTCTTGAATGCAACGAAGGGCATTTAAGGTACGAGGATAGCCGATATACGGCACGCATTGGGATGCGATGTTAATCAAATATTGTTTACTGTTCCCTACGTTCAAATTACCCTCTACATGAGCCTTGAGTTGAGCTTCACAGCCACCTTGAGCCGCAAGGAAGCAGAAAGTAATCATTTCACGATGAGCCACGCTAAGGCCTTTACGCGTATAGTAATCGCCGAACATATTGGCAAGCCATTTGTTGATGTGACGAATATCTTCTGGCCCTTCTTGGTAAGAATTACGCATAGGCTCGCCAAAGATTTCCACTTGCTTTTCTACGCCTTTTTCAAGACGAGACTCGCCAGTAATCGTGCTACGAGATGGATCAACAATAGCTTCTCCTCGATAGTCAAAAATCTTATTGGTCACCTTAAAGAATGGGCGCACACGTCCGATGCCAAGATAGGGTACCGCTTGATAAATGAGCTCTACCACTTCATCAGGAATAAGACCAAAGTTTAATGCTGCCGGTAGCATTAATGCATATTCATCAACAGCAGAGGCGCCTACTAATGTTGCAAGAATGGCTAAGAAGCGATCTTTTGCCGGTACATTACGGCCTTCTTCGGTGATGACTTCATCAAAGGCAAAATTATCAAACAATACTTCAAACTCTGGATCAATATAACCTGCTGGGGCTGCAATATCAGGGAACATACGCTCAGTGTAGGCTTGAGCAAATTCAGATTTAGACATAAAAAACCTCCATAAACAACACTGGTGAAAGCCCAAAAGGAGCTTTCACCAGCAATAGTTATGTAATTATTACGATACGGGCCATCAAATTATAACGCTGGGAATTCGAAAGTTGTGCCGTATACTTCTTTCCAAGCAGCCATGAACATATTGAACTCATTTGTTCCAGGTTGAATTTGGTAAACTTGACCATCTGGAGCGTAACGATATACAGTATGTAAGCTTGGATTAACAAGATATTTGAACAATGTAGCTTCCCCGTATTGGTTATTATGCATGTTAATTACATTAACACCAAATACGTTGTTACGGCTGCTATCGATACCTTTAAACTCAGATGCTTTATCAAAGAAATACGTTTCTGTACCATTTGCACTATTTGGAACCTCTGGGTAGTTAGCTAACCCATTCCAGTTTGCTGCGTTTGCAACACCACCTACTAATAATGTACCGGCTAATACAAATGCACCTAATAAATTTTTATTCATAATGATCTCCTTTGTGCCACGAGGGCAAATCATGAATCAGTCATACTCTCACATGACTTGAATACAATACGCTATATGTATAGTATATCACATTTTTAATAAAATTTTTAGATTTCCAAGGTTACAGAATATATGCATATGAGGTTGTATCAAATTAGCCCTTCATGTTCTCTGCTGTTTTTGCGTTTGCATTATCGATTGCTTCTAGTAATTTATTGAGCAACATACGCAATTGACGTGTCTCTTCTACATCAAAAATTGGACCTGACGCTTCAGCCAAGCGGCGTGGTATATGAACAGCTACATCACGTAATTCTTTGCCCGTATCAGTAAGGGTTACCATAACTACGCGTTCATCTTGACGACTGCGTTTGCGTTTCAAGAATGCTTTAGCTTCTAATTTCTTTAAAAGCGGTGTTAATGTACCGGAATCTAGGCGCAATACTTGGCCCAATTCCTTAACAGATAAATCACCATATTGCCACAATGCCATCATTACGATGTATTGAGTATATGTCAAATTTAAAGGATCTAAGTGATTACGATATGCATTAACAATTTCCTTCGCCACTACATAAAGTGGGAAGCTCAATTGGTTTTCCAATCTTAAATATTCTGAATCAGGAACATCTTCTTTATGTTTGTACCCTTCAAGTACACCAATTTCTGCCATATTCTACCTCCATATGCACACAATTATCTACTAATTAATTGTACACAATTTTACGGTAAACAGTCAACGCAAAAAGCCTACTTTGAACAGATATTTTTAAATTTGTCAATTAATTAATATTTATTTTCTTATTCGTTAAGAATTAGGCACTTCTATAGAATTTATGGGTAAAAATCATACCATAAAATTGTTACTTTATTTATAAATTATTTTAATATTAAATTAGAAAGTTATAACTTCTGTTTTCAATGAAATCTTTTTTCGTTGCAGGACCGTCTCCTAATAGATGACTTAGTAAAAATACGCCCCCTACTAGGTCCTTCCTTGTAGTATAATAAAAGAAATTCTATATCAAAGCTAACTTATAATAGGAGGCCTATATGAACACCTTAGAGTGCATCAAAACTCGTCATAGTACGCGTAAATTTAAAGCAGATCAAGTATCTCGAGAACTTATTGACCAAGTACTCGACGCTGGTCGACGCGCTCCATCCGGCGGTAATACACAATTAACACATTTCATGGTCATTACAAACCAAGATGTGCTTCAAGAACTAGTAACACTCATTCAAGAAGAATACGGCAAAATGCCGATTACAGAAAATACTTTACCTTACATGGTGAATATCATTAAGATGTCCTCCGAAGGCAAATTTGTATTCCACTATAATGCACCTGTGCTCATCGTATTAGCTAGTAAAGCAAACTATGCTAATAACTTTGCTGATGTATCTTGTGCTATGCAAAATATGATGCTTGCTTGCAATGAACTCGACCTTGGCAGTTGCTGGGTTAACCAAATCCGTCATCTTCAAGATAATGAACGCATCCAAGCCAAAATGCGTGAACTAGGTCTTAGCGAAGACGAAAAAGTCTACGCTAGCCTCGCTATCGGCTACCCAGATCTACCAAATGACCTTAACCGCCGCGAAATCGAGCCAAAAGGCTATCCTGTAACATACATTGATTAATCGAGACTAGAAACCATCGATTTCATACTATAAATGAAACAAAAGCGCTATCTATCCTACAACTCTATTTGAGTTTCGTTAGGAATAGATAGCGCTTTTTATTGACTATATTATTTTTTAACGCTCACCGATTTAGTAATCAAATCGATGCACACTCCATACTTATATTTATAATGAACTACTATTAAGCCTCAAACACGCGTTTACGTGCTGCTTTCACAAGAACGGAATGATCATCATCTACTACATGGTTAGATTTGTAAGCCCAACGCAATAGTAATGCAGAGTTTGCAACTACGAGAAGGCTCCCTCCGTTATGAACAAGGGCCCCCCACACTGGAGATAAAGTACCAACCATTGCCAAGATGATAGCTACGAAATTCAAAAGCAAGGAGAAAGAAAGATTAATTTTAATAGTAGTCATCATGCGTTTAGATAATGCTACTAAGTGAGGAATTTCCTTTACATTATCGTTTACAAGAACGATATCTGCTGCCTCTACCGCGATATCACTACCAACACCACCCATGGCGATACCCACATCGGATTTTTTAAGGGCTGGTGCATCGTTTACTCCATCGCCAACCATAGCTATGATGTTGCCGTCTTGTTGTAATTGAGCCACTGTATCCATCTTGTCTTCTGGCAAACAGTCTGCAATCACATTGGATACGTTCAATCGTTTACCAATCGTTTTCGCTGTTGCCACATGGTCACCTGTTAAAAGAACAGGCATCACATCAAGTTCGTTTAAGGACTCTACTACGGCGCACGAGGAAACCGTGTTGGCTCGCATTAGAAATAGCCGCCATAATCGCTGCCGGCGTTGCCAATACAAGAGCACAAGGACAGAACACAACGAGAATGGTTACGGCACGAATGATTTCTCCAGTTACCACATAGGTGCCAACCGCGGCCAATAACGCAATCACTACAATCCATGTGGCCCAACGGTCAGCCAAGCTAACGATTTTCGCATTACCTTGTGTCAATAACAAAATATGTACAATTACTCATATACACTCAAAAGTACAGGAAGAATGCGGATTCAATAAGATTATATTATTCATGCATAGCCTCATTACGCAAATGCATGAACAGTTATTCATATATATATTTGCAAATTGATAATTTTTACATAGAAGATATTCTGATATTTTCAACCTATTCAATACTATTTCACCCTAATTAATATTATCCATAATTCAGTTTTCTAATAACTATTTATTATAATAAAAAATTAAGTATAGTCGACTACATACCCTACATGGTATTATTACAAATGACATGTTGTAGAAAGGATGTGTAACGATGTCGATTTTCTCTCCTGCTCCTCATATTGAACGTTTACCAGAGGCGCAAATCGATTCCACCTACAAACGTCTTCGACGCGAAGTCTTTGCAGGTACATTTATTGGTTATGCTACATTCTATTTGATCCGTCAAAACTTTAGTTTAGCTGTTCCGTACATGATTGCTGAGTACGGCTACACCAAAGCGGATCTTGGTATAGTTATGACCATCTTATCCGTAGCTTACGGCGTAAGTAAATTTGTTATGGGTAATGCGTCTGACCGCTCTAACCCAAAATACTTCTCCACAGTAGGTCTATTGCTTAGTGCTTTAGTTATGTTATTATTCGGCACCTTACCAGGTGTTATGAGCAGTATTCCTATCATGTGCGTTCTTGCCTTATTAAACGGTTGGTTCCAAGGTATGGGCTACCCTCCATATGCGAAAAACATGGTAACTTGGTTCTCCCGTTCCGAACGCGGTGCTTGGTGGTCCTGGTGGAACGTTTCCCACAACCTAGGTGGCGGCATCATCGCTCCTCTTGCTACGCTTGGCATCTACCTATTCGGTACATGGCATAGTATCTTCTTCTTCCCTGCCCTTATCTCTATCGTGCTAGCGATTATTACCTTTGTATTGTTGAAAGATACGCCTCAATCTTGTGGCTTACCACCTATCGAAGAATACAAACATGAAGTCGTTCATACACATACAGAAAATGAAGAAAAAAGTACTTTTAAAGAAATCTTCTACAAATATATTTTGCATAATAAATACTTATGGTATCTTGCGATTGCAAATATCTTTGTATACTTCATCCGTTACGGCGTAGTTAGCTGGGCTCCGACCTATTTAACCGCTGTGAAAGGCTTCACAAAAGAAGGTTCCCGTTGGGCTTACTTCTTATACGAATGGGCTGGTATTCCAGGCATGCTCGTAAGTGGCTACTTGAGTGACCGCGTATTCCGTGGCCGTCGTGCTCCAGCTACGATTTGCTTTATGTTATTCGTTATTTTGGCGATCCTCGTGTACTGGTTTAACCCTGCAGGCAATATTCTCATCGATAACTTAGCACTCATCGCTATCGGCTTCCTCATCTACGGTCCTGTTATGATGATTGGCCTTCAAGCAGCAGATATGGTGCCACGCGTAGCAACAGGTGGTGCTACTGGCCTTACAGGCCTTCTTGGTTACCTCATCGGTTCTGCCGGTGCTGGTGCTTTCATGGGTCTCATGGTTGACCTCTACGGTTGGGATGGTGGTTTCATTGCCCTCGTTGGTGCATGTATCCTATCCATCGTATTCCTACTCCTCACCCTTGGAGACAAAGGACAACAATAGAATATGTACTGTATAATACATACCATATAATACGTAATGTAAAATACATACTGTGCAACTCACTGTTGTATATACAAAACTCCCCTAGTAATACTTATGATTACTAGGGGAGTTTAATTATTTATGCGACGCACAAGGAGCCGTTTAATACTTTCAAATTATACACGAGACCGAGTCGCGCCAAGCCGTGCAATGCAGCGGCCGTTACAGGATTGATAGATCCTAACACACCAGCACCGATAATGACAACGTGGAACAAAATGGACACGATGAGTAAACCCAAATGGCATTGTTTCGCCTCTTTTGAAAGCCCCGCTGTTGGAGAGTTTTCATCTACGAGAGAACCCATCATGAGTGCCACAAGAACGAGTTCCAAAGAGCATGGGCAAAGGATAACTAGCAATGTAATGGTATGCATAAAGTTCTGCGTCAATGCATAGGAACCCATGGAAAGCAACATGACAGCCACAACAATAACAGATGAATAATTGTTGATGCCCTGACGCAAGGCTACAAGCTGTGTAGGCATGGTCGGCAACATATCATCATCCAATGTATAATGTACGTCGCCCGTAATAAGCTGCTCTAAGAAAAAGCCACCATGTACGATGAGTCCTACATAAGCCGCCGTATGATAATCTCCGATCGCAATAAGCGCCACCATAGCTATCACGATGAGAAAATTAGCGTGAATCTCTAAATGATCCAAAATACTTTGCACGCTATTGATGAGCAATGGCAAGCCACAAATGATGACCGTTACCCACGCCAAATCAATAGCTGGGTTCATAGGCTCCGTAAGCGCATCTAATATAATAAATAACAAGCCGAGTGCCAAAATAGCCCCCTGCGTACGCAGAGACACCTGCGCTGATAAAGACTGTAAAAACTTCATATAGACCTCTCTATAAATGAAATACCGGCCTTACTTAATCCGGAAATACCTTTTACTTCTATAATTAATACTATTAACACTTATATTGCTAACGCCTAAAATACCTATAGGGGTATCTCTATGGTGTAATCATTATACAAAACATAAAAGAAATATACAAATCAAATTTTTTAATAAATGAAAACCCCTATCTTTAAAAATGGCTTAGCCGTTAAAAGGTCCTAGTTGTGAGCTCTAATTTCTTTATTAAAACGTAGAAAGAACAGGTCCCTAAAAACGACTTAGCTCGCTATGGAGCTCCTTTTAATAGGCACTAGTTGAAGATCCTAATTTCATATAAAAGGAAAAGCCCCTATCTCTAAAAATGACTTAGCCGTAAAGAGGCCTTAGTTGTGAGCTCTAATTTCTTTATTAAAACGTAGAAAGAACAAGTCCCTAAAAACAACTTAGCTCTCTATGGAGCTCATTTTAATAGGCACTAGTTGAAGATCCTAATTTCATATAAAAGGAAAAGCCCCTATCTCTAAAAATGACTTAGCTCGCTATGGAGGCTTTTAGAGATAGGGGCTTTGACCCAAGGTTATGAAATTAGAGCTTCAACGCCTCAATCCATTCTGCTTCTTTAAATCCAACGAGTACTTTGTCTTCAAGAACCAAGATAGGACGTTTTACAAGCATGCCATTAGATGCTAATAAAGCTAGTTTTTCTTCTTCGCTAAGGTTTGGCAATTTATCCTTTAATTGTTGTTCACGGTAAATCATACCAGACGTATTAAAGAATGCTTTCAAATCCTTACCAGATTGTGGATACCAAGCAGCAATTTCCTCAGCTGTAGGGTTTTCGGACTTGATGTCACGATCTGTGTACTTGATGTTATGATCATCTAAGAATTTCTTTGCTTTTTTGCATGTTGTACATTTAGGATATTCAACGAATAACATAGGTTCTCCTTATATCAATATTCAATGTTATAACAACTTACTAATTTAAGATAATTGTACCAAATACATCGAAAATTATCAATCTCTTATTGACAATCTACGGGGTCTAATGAAGCACAATGTGCAATAGAGGATAATACTTCATCCATCCCCTCACTAAGTTTTGCTGTACGCAAATCAACATCCATCTGTAAACGCAAGAAATACCCTTCCGAAACATCAAAGTATTTCGCTAAACGCAACGATGTATCTGCTGAAATAGATCGTGTACCATTCAATATTTCTTGAATCCGTGAAACAGGCACATGTATATCCTTAGCCAATCGATATGCAGATAGTCCTAATGGATCCATAAACTCTTCTTTTAATATTTCACTAATGGTAGGTGTAGGAATAAACTTTTCCATATTAATTTCCTCTCTATTAATGATAATCTACAATTTCTACATCATAAAAACTACTACTATCTTTCACTTTAAAACACAGTCTATATTGACCATTAATCCGCAAACTATACTGACCAAATCGATCTCCTTGCAACAACTCCAAGCGATTACCTGGTGGCCAACGTAAATCTTGTAATGATTCAGCATTATCTAACAATAGTAATTTACGAAGAGCTAACCTTTGTATAAACGGAGAAAAGCGTTTAGAAAAGCTTTGATAGTAAACTTTTTCTGTTTCCTTATCCTTAAATCCGATAATCATAGAATCTCTCTTTCAATTATACCTGTTAAACAGGTATAATTCAATAACATATACTTGATGAATAACTATACATAGAATTAAAATTATTCTACAAATAATTTTAATAAAGAGATTCTATAAAACATCATCTAAATCCTACACTTGAGATGACTCTATTGGCCACCTATTTCGGAATGTAATCAATTTACCCTATCGTCATAATTGAATTAAAACTGTCATTAATTCCCACTTCAACTAAATTAATTTTAAAAAGTAAAAAGACCTACATCCTCGACCGTATCATGTATAAAATACATATTAAAGGTTGAGAGAATATAGGTCTCTTATAAAAATCTATGTATTATTTATAATGCTAGTTATAGCAAAAATGTAAGCCCCATTGCCACGAAGATGGCTGGCAAAAGGTTTGCAATACGTACTTTACCAGGCCAGATGAGGTCGATACCAACGCAGAAAATCAGAATAGATCCAACGTAGGATAGGTTATCGATGGCACTAGGTGTCATCAACGGCGCTGCGATATGTGCCATTGCCGTGATGAGCCATTGCGTAATACCTACAGGAATAAAGGAGAACAGCGCCCCTTTACCCATAGAGGATACCATAACCATAACGATGATGCCGTCAAGGATGCCTTTTAAAAGTAATGTCTGATAATTTCCAGTAAGACCGTCTTGAATAGAACCAAGTACACCCATAGCACCTACGGTAAACGTCAGAGATGCAGTGATAAAGGCGTGCGTAAACTTTGGATCACCAGCGTTGCCAGTGCGAGCTTTCACCCAGTCACCAAACACAGTAATCCAATGATTAAGGTCGATAATTTCACCAATAACGGCGCCTACGACCATGCTAATAATCATCAACAGCGGGCCCGTTGTCTGTAGAGATCCATTGACAATGACAAGCATATACTGCATGGCCCCGCTCATACCGAGGAGGAGCACGATAATACCGCTCACAATCATGAGCGTTTGCTTTAAATTTTCTTTCATAAAGCGACCAAACGCGAGGCCACATAGGCTACCAGCTATGATAAGGCCAATGTTAATGGCCGTTCCCAAACCAATCATATATTTCCCTTCTTTAATTGTGAAAGTAACACTATCAATTTACTTCAGTATAGCAATCATATCGAAATAAATCAATTTATATGGCGTAAAATATATAGTTGAAATTGGATTAATTAAAGTTTTTTAGGACCATACATAGAGCCTGATTAATGCTGCTATAGGTTTTCCTAATACAGTATGACTCCTTTTATAGCATTATATACAGCAAAAAGCCTCTATCCAATAAAGATAGAGGCTCTGTATAGTTTATAGCGTTGAGAGAGAACTAATGATAGACCCGCTTAGGAGAGAGAGAGTATATGTGTTTATATATAAAGCGGGCCGACATGAGATGAGTCGCTATCGCCTCATCGACTTTAGTGTACACCCAATTCCACATAACAACAAATTCAATTATGTAAACACAAGTATGCGCAAAAACTATTGTTAACCGATCTATGCTTATCTCCCTTACGCTTCATCGTCTACAGGTAAACGTATGATATCTGCGGTTTTATTAATCTCCTCAAAGCAAGGACAGTCTTTACCATGATCATTGATGAGGCCACTGGCTTGTAGATGCGAATAAATTGTGACAGGGCCTACAAACTTAAAGCCCCTCGTCTTTAGGTCTTTGCTAATCCGCGTAGATAAACCATTCTTTGTAGGGAAATGACCTTCTGGATGGTTTTCATAAATAATCGTTTTATGATTGGTAAATCCCCAAATATAGTTGCAGAACGAACCAAATTCAGATTGAATACGTTTAAAAGCAGCAGCATTATTGATAATAGCTTCAATTTTAGAACGATGCTTAAGCATCCCTTCCGTCTGCATGATGCGTTCAATATCACTTTCACCATAAGCAGCCACCGCATCAATATCAAAATGATCAAAGCATTCTCGAATGATGTTCCGTTTATTCAAAATCGTAAGCCAACTGAGACCACATTGGAGACTTTCAAGACAAAGATGTTCAAATTGATGTTGGTCATCATGAATTGGTCGGCCCCACTCGTAATCGTGGTAATCCTGATATAAAGGCGTCGTCGGCCATTCACAAGTCGTCATCACACACCTCCATGAGCCCATACGAGGACGTCATACATGAGCGCTACTACGAGGCCCATTACGAGATGACCACCCACATAAAATGGCACTAGATAATAAATGAATAAAAGCAAGGAATGCAAGGCTTTACGAAGCCATACAATCGGCGTAGATGTGTCGCCCCCTACCTTACTATCAAGCCAATTATGGACGGTGTAAATAGGCGTTCCTAAACGGCGAATCCAGTCTGGAGCACGTACCCCAGGATTCAAACCAGGGCAATAGAAGATCACCAAGGGCAACGCCACCACATCAATGACGAGCAATAGGGTTAACATAAAAGCAAACCAATCTAATTCACCTTCCCACGTGAAGGGTTGTGCCATGAAACGGGCACCCCACAAATAGGCTTTATATACGATATACGGTTCTAATAGCCATAATAAGGGCTTCACTACACTCATGGGACTACCTACACCAAACAAAAAATAATAAAAACTACGCATTTGCGTAGTCATTTCATATATACAACATTCCGATTATATCGACTGAATACCAAGGACATAGCGATTTTCTAGGTTAGAAAATCACTTCATACACACCATTTTTAGTCCTTACATACATCGATTTTCATATTAATATTATATCAGATTTTGTAGTTCTTGTGGGATTATATTTTATAAAAATTTTATCAATTTACACTATTTATAGTACTGATTAATAAAAGAAGTCACTATATAAGCCATTTTCTGTAGTCAGCTCTTGTATATTCATTTTTCATCAAAGTCATGACCTCTCTTAATCATGGGCTCTAAAAAATATAGGATTCAAATCAGATAAATTTATTCCAATAATATGTGGCATTTTATACTCATTAACTATGTTATTATAAATGCAGGTAGTAAATACCGTCTCACTTTCTCCTTTTGATAAAAATAGCAAAAAAGGCAGTCCCTAACGTAAACTGTACCTCTCAAAAATTGTGTCCAATTTTTGGGGATACAGCTCAGGGCTGCCTTTTTTGTTTGTCGTTTATTTATCTGTATTTATTTTATCTATCGTCTACACAATCATATGTTATATAGGATCTATCTATTATGCATTCTGCCCTATCTTGCTAAGTAGCTATTAACTAAACAACTATTATTCTATATTTCTATTGTTCTATATTTCTATTGTTCTATAGCCTCTACTACTTCGCCAATGTACATATAATGTGGTTCCCAACGATCATGCCCAGCTTGTGTATATACAGCAGGATTAGATGCGTAATAATCTTTTACCTTTTCTGCCAAATAGGCTTCATCGAATTGGTGTTCATATAGCTTTTTACATACAAAAGTTAACTCTGCTTCTTTGAAAGTTACCCCATCGCCTGCCGCAACTGGCGTTAGTCCAGAATTTGCCACCTTATTTTCGTCGCGGCCAGAATGAGAACCTAAATAACCAAGAGCCTTGCGATAACTTTCAGGGAAAAAGCTAACTGTAAAGGTATCATATTTCGCCATAAACTCTTGAGTGTAACGCGCTGGATGAATGTACACTGTCACCGTGGATATATCGCCACCATTAGGGCCCCATATGTTGCCCATACTGCCCCAACTAACCGTACATGTATTAAAATCATCAAGCATTCCAGCCGTAACAAGAGCCCAACGATTCTCAAACATGGTAAAAGCTTTATAATCCTTTGTTTCAAATGCTTTCATAAGAACCTCCAGTTTATCTCAATTTGACGATATAAATCT
Source organism: Veillonella sp. 3_1_44 (assembly GCF_000163715.1). NCBI lineage: Bacteria > Bacillati > Bacillota > Negativicutes > Veillonellales > Veillonellaceae > Veillonella > Veillonella sp. 3_1_44. Next base: position 178,798 of record NZ_GG770200.1, on the reverse strand, counting down.
TTACCCCTATAATATAGGTAGATAGTCAGACGAGTCATACCGTCAGGCTCATCTCTGAAAACAAAAAAGCTTGAGAAATGGCCTTTCAGTTATCGAATCATCTAAGATAACGAAGGGCTATTTGTCTTTTGTGAGACAAATAAGCGCTATTAAAGCTCCAAAAGCAATAACCACAGTTATCACCTGTAATAAGAGCATGATTATTTCATAATCACTCATAGGCTTATCCCTCCCTTCGATGACGAAGAGAGGCCCAACCTCGTCTAACTATCCTATGCTTATTATATAGCGAACTAATATGCGATACAATAAGCATTATATTATACAAATATATGAATACAGTAATAAAAGCCGAGCTAATTCTATGAATTAAAAGCTCGGCTTTTTTCATAGATATGGTAAGAATATAATCATTTATAAATCAAAATCTTACTGACTTTATCGCCTTTTTGTTCAAATTGTATGCCGTTCATCATATCAGTTCTATATTGTAATAATCCATAAAACCAACGATCATCATAATCAATGTAATCTGGGCGCCCATAAACTTTTAAGACTTTTCTCATAGAGTCTCCCACAGCTATTCCTCTATAAGTTACCGCATCACGATTCGTAATCGATATATACGTAACAGTATTATCCATACCTCCCAATATAGTATTACCAAAAGTTACCCCACCATAGGATAAGCCATATCTAGTTTCCTTTGTTGGTTGGCCTAGACTGGCTTTCACCGCATCAAAAGTACTACCTAATGGAACTCCAAGCACCATAAGTTCTTCTTGTGGCAATCTCTCACCTACATACTGACCAATACTATAATGTCTATATTGCTCAGCTTTCGGCCAATCGTAAGACTGTTTCGCTGCATTTGTTTCAAGGCGATCCCACGTTTTGCTCAACCAACTTGCATCTGTCACATAACTATAACCACTTACCAATTGCAGGCCGATAACAAGCCCCGTAATCATGTATTTTCTTTTCATGTTCTCTCTCCTGAACGATCTTATAAACAACTGAATTACATTTTATCTTTACTTTGCATACGGATTACTTTATTCCGCAGTGTCTCAACATTTGCAAAATCAGAATATTCTACCGTATTACGCAGCTGAATATGAGAATATGGCGTAGCCCCATCAATATAAACTAAGCTCATTATATATACATTCTTGTCATCACGTAAGAATCGATGCATTAAAGACGTTTTTCCTGGTTGATAGTTATCTACTAAAAGACTAGGAACGCCATTATTCCAAACAGATGCTGATTGAATAGGTGCATCACCTATGATTTGACTTTCTGGCTTTATTTCCGAAATCTCGTCAATAAATGAATAGATATATTTATCATCTACTTTTACAGGTTTCTTAGCTACAATAAGTCGGATACCTGATCCACGATAGTCTCTCATTTCGGCAGAGTCCTTTAACGATTTCTGTGCTATTAGTTTGAGCCCTTTAGGAATACGATATGTGAAATTATCCCATTGAATACTTTCACTATAATGATCCATGTCATCTAACGATCGAATCGACGGAATTACATAATTACTCATAACGTGCTCGAGCTTGCCGGTAACAGGCTGATTTTTGTAGCTAAGACCTACCATATATTCTTGATTCGGTTGATTAAATAAACCAACTACAGCAACCATAGCAGGCGTATTCTCACCGAAAGACTCAGTTTCAATAGCCCATTTACCATGTGTGATACCCGGATATGTAAACTCCCCTTTTCGCTCTGATTTTAATTTGCCTAATGCATCATCATAATTCTGTTTTGTACCAATCGCAAAAAATATGGAATTCTCTCTTACAATAGATAAACGTTCACCATCACTGCGTTTTGGGTAATACTTACTTGCTAATAGTAGTCCAGGAACAGATGCCCGAATGTTATTACGCTCATCATGCAACAACACAACTGCAGACTCATTAACAAGTAAGTCCATCAACTTCTCCGAATCGCTTGCTATCTGATTGACTTCATCTCGTGTTAGTCCCCAGTCAGTTACATACATGTCCATGCGTTTTTTAGATTCAGAATGTAATTTTATAACATCACTAGCTCCTACATTGCTCAAGCTACCGGCCCGATAGTTTTCATAGGCATTGGCAGGGATATTCGCATCTGCCCCTGGTATAGGTGGCTGTCCTGCTGGCACTTCTATCTGTACAGCGCTTACATTCATGGTGAAAGCAGCTAGTACAGCCATGATAATCAAACTTTTACGTAACATAAAACCCTCTCTTTTTTCTCTCACATTACAACATAAATAAGCACAACCTTATTAGCATAAGTATACTATGTAAACAAGGCTGTGCCTATTATTAATAATTTTATAATTTAGTATATGTATGATATATCTATAATTGGTATATATAAGGTTTATCTCCATTTGACGATATATCCCTTTATCCCTATAATATAAGTAGATAGTCAGACGAGTAGTGACGTCAGGCTCATCTCACAAACAAATAACATGTAGAAATGGCCTTTTCGTTTTATCTAATTTTCGAAGAAACGAAGGGCTATTTTGCTATTTCTAGACAAATAAGCGCCACAAGTGCTCCAAAGGATATCATGACTGATAAAATCCCAAGGATAATCATAATGATTTTATAACCACTCATAAGCAACCCTCCCTTCAAAAACGAAGAGAGGCCCAACCTCGCCTAACTATCCTAAGTCTATTATAGAACGAACTAATATGCGATACAATAAGCATTATATTATATAAATATACGAATAAACTAATAAAAGCCAAGTTATTCCTAACTATGAATAGCTTGGCTTTTACATTATGTAAATAAGTTAAAAATATATCAGAAATCTAATATGCGTATTTAGGAGCTTTCAAAAGCTAATGAAATATCAGTCCAATAATAATCAGAATCGGAGCCAGGTAAGAAACACAAAAATAACAATAGCTAAAACAATAATAGTGCCATACATTAATATCCCTAGCTTTATAACAAAATCTATACTATAAAAGATAAATGTCCCCACTAAAGATTGGTCTTTCAAAGAAAAGTACCAAGCTTTCACTCTATAATAAATTTTTGGTTTATCAAACGCTGGATATAGTTTCTCATGCCACAAAATAAGCCACGGTAAAACCCAAATATTCCCGAAGGTAAATATCAATACTGGCAAATAATCCCTTAATGGATATGCTTCTAATACATATCGATCATAGAGCAATGTATAGAAAGCCCAAATAGAGATTCCCCAAATAAGTAAAAGCACAAGCTTTATTAGGAGTCCAAAAACAAGTTTTATCTTTAATCTATGTTTATTCACTGTTTTAACCACTCTAGTGCCATACATAAATATTACAACTCATCATCATAAGATAGTCCAAAGATCTTTTTATAGATCAAATTAGGCAATTTATATTTTTCATCACCAAATTCAGCAGGTAGAATCATAGCTTTTAGATTTTCTGCATATATACGTTGTTGGCGAATTTGTCCATTATTGTAATAGGTACCGCCATCATTAACGGTCCCTGTAATTCCTGAACTTCCTTGCTTTGCACGCCAAATAGAGATATATGGGGTCTTATCACCTTGTTTTAAACTTCTATCATGATCATTAATCAAATGGCGCAAAGAACGATCCATTTGGTAATCGTATTGTACTGAAAGTCCTTGAATCATATTCGCAGCAGGCATGGAAACATAAATGACGGCTTCAATACGACGATGGCCATTCGGCGCCGTTACAGACTTAACAGATGAAAGATCCAAATATTTTCCATCTCCTCTTCCAGAGTCAGCACTCGAATCGATGTGTTCAAATCGTTCTGCGTTTAATAAGTCAGCTTGTGATACGGCTTGGATTTGCATTGGCAACACGAGGCAGCTTAGTAACCATAGTGAAAGTAAATATATGCGTTTCATCATCCACCTCATTGGGCCACAATATCATCAAAATGCTGCTGATATACAGATACAAACATAGCATCCGCTATATCATATATAATAGTATTATTACGGTTAAGTGGGACCTTACGCGTATCGTTTACATAATGCATTGGCTTTGTCGCCCCATCAAATGTATATCTCGCTACATCTACCCCTGTCATAGCTAAACCAGACTTACTTTCACTAGCCTCAATCAAAGCCAGCATAGACGGGCTCGGATTCATGATACGAGACGAATGAATAAGTGTCGCTAACGAATAGTTAGTATCATAATCCACGGTGAGCTGTCTCTCATTGATGATAGATTGATAAGACGTATCCATCACAATATAGTAAGTCCCGCGCAAGGAATACTGTGGCGGTGCATAGCGTAGGGCCTCAATCGAATAAGTGTTTAAATAGATATACAAGCCACCACTCTCTATGGGCCCATTAATCGACTGAGAATAAACAAGCTTAAACTGTGGCGACGTTTTCAATTCCTGATAAGTAATTGCCTCTGTAGGCATGGTGAAAGCCAGCAACACAAGAGCTAGCATCAAAATACGTTGAATCATAAAAACCTCTCTCAAAAAATGAATCTTGTCTCTTAATAAAATAAGCACAGTCTTATTAACATAAGTATACTATGCAAACAAGGCTGTGCCTATGATTAATAATTTTATATTTTAGTTCCTAATATATATACATTCTCCAACGTTCCAAGAAACTCCTCTTTGTATTTTCCCCAGTTTTTATGGATAATTAAACTATACTTGATATATGCACCGCAAGTAGTAAGGGTGATTTAGTATGAATCTCTAGATAGTGTAAATTTTTGGAGGTGTCATATGGATTCTCTGACTATTATTTGGGTTATTGTTTGCGCCTATTTATTACTGAATTTATTAGTCGGCGTGTATTGTCATATTCGTGTAAAAGATAGTACTGACTATCTACTCGCAGGTCGTCGTATTGGGGTTCTTATGACGGCAGGCACATTAGCGGCTACAGAAATCGGTGGTGGGAGCACCGTAGGTGTAGCAGCGAAAGCGTATGGTTCGTGGGGCTTATCTGCAGGTTGGTACGTCGTATCTGCAGGGATTGGTGTTATTCTCGTTGCTTTCATCGCACCGCTTTTACGGCGTGCCATGGCAACAACTGTACCGGAGATCATCGGCCGTCGCTTCGGCGCGTCCAGTCATCTCATTACTTCCATTCTGTCCATGCTGGCAACAATTACACTAGCAGGCGTACAGATTACAGCAACTGCAACCATTATTAGCGTTCTCACCGGACTTTCAACAGAGCTCGCCATCCTCATCTGCGGTGCGGTACTCGTAATTTACACCATGTCCGGCGGTATGTGGAGCGTAACGATGACAGACGTTATCCATTTCTTCGTTCTCGTTGGGGGCTTCTCCCTCGCGGTGCCGTTTGTGTTGCACAATGTAGGTGGCTGGGAATCGGTAGTGACAAAATTGCCACCTGAACAGCTAGGCTTTACAAAGGGGGGTTGGAAAACCATCATCGGCCTTGTCATCATGTACTTCATGACATTCTCCACTGGGCAAGAGTCAGTTCAACGGTACTTCGCAGCGAAAAATGAAAGAACGGCCGTTCTCGGTTCTATCATTTGCGGGATTATTATGGCTCTATTCGCCTTTGTTCCTGCCGTATTAGGCCTTGTAGCATTAGCTGAATTCCCCGGAATTGAAGCCAACAATGCAGTGGCAACGGTAGCACTCAACCTCATGCCTCCAGTAATGGCAGGCTTTGTTATGGCCGCTGTCGTATCGGCAACGCTTTCATCAGGCGCAGGCGACCTCTTAGGCGCCGCAACTGTATTTACTAAGGATATTGTGGAACATCATTTTGGTAAAAGCCTCACCGATGCTCAGCTCACTAGATATAGCCGTCTATGTGTGCTATTCCTCGGCATCATCGCTATCATAATCTCCCTCGTAAGCAAAGCCATCATTCCGATGCTCGTATTTGCTTTCACAATGAGATCCGCTGGCCCATTCGCCGCATTCCTACTTGGTCTCACGTGGAAAAATGCAACAGCTGGCGCTGGCATTTGGTCCATCGTGCTCGGCTCCATCGCAGGCGTGTACTGGGAATTCGTTGGCAACCCATATGGCATTATGTCCATCATCTTTGGTTCCATCGTCAGCCTCATCGTCTTTGTCGCTGTGGTATTTATTGAAAGATTCATGGGTAAACCACCGGCTCCACCGGCTATACCTGATGATGTAAAAGAAATATAATCAATTTGTTATAATCTGTGTCTTAATAATAGTCCTAAAAGTGCTATAAAATTACAATTATAAAACCAAAAACTCCTATCGGTGAAAGTCAATAGGAGTTTTCTCATTTTACAATACCCTCATCAAACTGTATGCCATACACGTGTTCATCATAATTTGACGATATATAATAACCTTACTATAATATAAGAAGATAGTCAGACGAGTAGCTACGTCAGGCTCATCTCGGAAAATATAAGATTTTGAGAAATGGCCTTTCAGTTATCTAGTTACACTAGGCAACGGAGGGCTATTTGTCTTTTGTGAGACAAATAAGCGCTATTAATGCCCCAAAGGCAATAACAACCGTTATTACCTGTAATAAGAGCATGATTATTTCATAATCACTCATAGGCTTATCCCTCCCTTCGATGACGAAGAGAGGCCCAACCTCGTCTAACTATCCTAAACCTATTATAGAGCGAACTGATATACGATACAATAAGGAACGAATAATAGAAATATACAGATAAATATATAAGGAAAGCCCGTCTTAGGACGGGCTTTTTAGTATTCATAGGATAGTGATTTATTTATATTTTTGTAGTACTCGATCTGCAAATTGAACGGCTAGACCAAGGTAGTTATGAGGGTCTAGCATATAGTCGATTTCTGTTTCTGTAAAAGCTTCCGTAACCTCTGGTTCAGCCATCAAGGCATCTTTCATTTGTGCTTCTTCTTCATAGGCTTTCATACAGGTACGGTATACGATAGAGTGTGCTGTCATACGGCCCAAACGAGGTGCCAAATGCATCATGATACATTCGCTCATCATCAAGCCACGTAGTTTGTATAGGTTTTGTTCCATATGTTTTGGATATACAATAAGATTTTCTAATACGTCTTTAGATTTTTCTAAAGCAGCAGCCAATAATTCACAGGCTCTTGGGATGGATTCCCATTCTGTTAATAAGCATCCCCAATCGCGTTCATTTTCACAGATCATGGCTTCCGTAATACCAGGTGCAATGGTACGTACGCTACGGCAGACGGCGATAATGTTTTCTAATACTTGAGGATTACGTTTATGTGGCATAGTAGAGGAACCAACTTTACCCATAAAGAACGGTTCTTCTAACTCAAGAATTTCTGTACGTTGTAAGCTTAAAATCTCATGAGCGATGCGGCCTAATGTACCGGCACATAAAGCTAGTGTACTAGCAAACTCTGCTTGGCTATCACGAGCAACATGCCAGGAGATGGTCGGTTGACCGAGCCCCAAAATTTCCATCATGCGTTGTTGTGTTTCTAAGCCTTTTTTAGGTTGTGATGCTAATGTACCAACCGCACCAGACATTTGCCCCACAAATACACGTTTTTCAATCTCTTCTAACCGTTGAATATCGCGCCCCAATTCATCGGCCCATACAGCTACTTTATAACCTAATGTAATCGGCAACGCATGAATAACATGAGTACGACCACACATAATGGTATCTTTATATTTTTTTACAAGATTGAGTACATGTTGTTGGCACACTTTCATATCTCGTAAGATAATTTGGTATGCCTCTTTCTCTTGCAAGATAAGACCTGTATCGACAATATCTTGGCTTGTGGCTCCCCAATGGACATATTCGCCTGCATTATCTGGCAGGATTTCTTTGAAAGCTCTCAACAAAGGAACAATGGTAATAGAGGATTTGTAGAACTCGCCAATCTCATCAATATTAAGAGCCTTAGCATCAGCATATTTAACGATATCTTCAGCTTGAGTTTTAGGAATGACACCGAGCTCACCTTGTGCCTGTGCAAGAGCTGCCTCGGTATCTAACCATTTCTGTACAAGATTTAGATCGCTAAATACACGTCTCATTTCATCAGTACTAAATAATGCACCAAACACTTTACTATCGATTACTGTGCTTGCCATAATATGCCCCTCCTATTCTCCAACTACATCATTGAATTGCACACCATACACATTCACATATGCGGTTTGCCAAGAGTATACCTAATGCAAATTATGTTGCTTGAATCACTATACTTTATTATACATCTTATTATTAAATTTAATTGTCAGTACTCAAAAATAAATCCGTTCAAGAATACTAATCTAATACAATTGTACATATTCATCTTAATTTGATGATATACCTTTATCTCTATCATATTAAAAAATAATCAGACGAGTCGTAACGTCGAGCACATCTCGAAAATAATGAAATCTTAGGAAATAGCAAATGATATTTATCCTTTGAAAGCTCCCCAATCTTATACACACTAAATAATAAATATAATTACTTAATATATTATAAATATCACTTATTTTATTTCAATAATCCACCCCTCATTTTAAGAGAGAAAGTAACAAAACCTTAAGTATTTATAATACAAAACAATTAAACCCTTAGATTATACATAAGGCACTACCTACAATAATAAGGTAGTGCCTTTCGGTCCCCTAAAAGGGGTTATTTAATTTAACTTTGACAATAACATCATCACTAATAAAATGCTACAAGCCAATTCGTTTCCGACCCCTAATGAGGATTATTTAATTTAACATACAGATGGTACGGCTCATGTATACACTTATAATCCATGGAAGTTTCCGTCCCCATCAGGGGATTATTTAATTTAACCTGCTTTAAAATGGGCGGCGTCCATATGGATTATTGGATCCATGTTTCCGTCCCCTAATGGGGATTATTTAATTTAACATGTAAACGGAATGCACTTTATGATTCCCAAGACTGCAGCTGAGTTTCCGTCCCCATCAGGGGATCATTTAATTTAACTTTAATAAATGTAAAAAACATAGTTGCAGTTATTGCTATTCTGTTTCCGTCCCCATTAGGGGATTATTTAATTTAACTCTTCGATGCAAAATAAACGAATGGTTAAAAGATATTTTGGTGTTTCCGTCCCCATTAGGGGATTATTTAATTTAACTCTATGATTTCTCAATTGACGATATAATTTTAGAAGACTATACGTTTCCGTCCCCATTAGGGGATTATTTAATTTAACTCTAATGCTTTGAATGTAGCAATTAGATCTTTTGTAATAGAGTTTCCGTCCCCATCAGGGGATTATTTAATTTAACCCTGTCTTTGAAACAACAGATATTTACTGGTTCCAAAATGCAAAAAACGGCGGAGATTACAAATTAATCTCAAAAAGCACTTTAGCAAGTTAAAATAACATCGTTAAACCGCACCACTATCACAACGGCGCAGATTTAATTTCTCAGGAGTTAAATTCTAGACCCATTATATCATATAAGAAAATAGATAATACAATAATAGAATCATCAATACAAAACATCAAGCTCTGAAATACTTTTACCAATATTAATGATTCTATTATTATTAATTACACCTCTACATCGTAACAGTATTAATCGAGAGTAACTATTTATATTTAAAGTACGATACAGTCTTGTTCCTTACGTTCTCCAATACCCCAAGTATAGATATTTATAATGTCATCAAGGACATAGACTCGTAAGGAGTCCTCTATAGGATTAATCATCTTACTAGCTCGCCGCATCATAGCATCATATTGTTTCCTATTAAGCAATGCTTCAAACGCAGACTTTTGGACACGAACGCCATAACGCTCCAGGCATTTAACAAGACGGTTACGCGTTTTATTATCCACCACATCATAGATAACTAGGACGATAAACTTTTTCATATCAGTGAATCTCCAATGGCGTATACAAATCTACATCTTCGTGTATAATTGCACTAGCAAATTGCTTGCACTGTTTATAGATAGATTCACGATAGCTTTTACGATCATCAATATATTGATTTTCAGAACGAATTTTCTTATTATAGGCCATTAGAAATGCCTTACGCCCCTCTGCTGTCAGGTAGCAACCTTTATCAGAATTATCAAATTCGGATAAATCTACCATATTACGGCTCACCATAGATAGCACCATAGAATCTATAATTGGCGCCCGCCATTCTTCAATTAAGTCAGATGCGAGGGCTGGATGACCTTTAGCTAGGCTATGCATGACTCCTACGAATGGATGGAGACCTGCATTAATAACACCAGCTAAGATTTCATTAAACAGCATGCTGTAACCTAATCCGAGCATGGCATTAAACGGATCTCGAGGCGGTTGTTTTGTACGTTTTGTAAAAGCAAAGGCAGATGGCACAATTTTACCGAGTGCTTCAAAATAAAGACGACTTATCAGCCCTTCATACCCCATGAGTTCAGATACACGCATACATTCACCAATATGACTACGTACAGATTTAATATTCGCAATCTGTACATCTATATTGATATCCTCTTCCAAATTACGTGCGTAGCGGCGAAGAATAGTCAGCTGATTACGCACCTTTGCCCGAATAATTTTACGTGACATAGCCACTCTAAATGCATTATCATCTAACAGATCAAATTGCTTCTTATGTTTGTTAATGTCAATAGTATTCGTATTGATTATAGTACCAAAATACTTGCCATAACCAGATAGCCATGTAATCGGTACGCCACGTTCAATAAAGTCAGTTACCAATGAGCTTGTTATAGATACTGAGTCAAAAACAGTAATATCTTCGATTCGCTCTAAAGGGACCTCAAACAATACTTCATTATTACGACCAACTACAACATGACCACCGTCACGCTTGATAAACGATCCTGCTTCTGTAACATATAAGGATGACATATAGTCGCCTCCTTTTATACAAATGAATATGCTAAGGAATCAATTTAGGTCTAAAGATGATAACGATTAAATTTCTACAGTAGTACAAATGTCTTAGCCTTCACATCGCCGCCAAACACTACTAAGAATTAAAGCTCTCTTTTTTCATTATATATTCATTTCCAATTTAATCCAATAGAAAACTACCAGATTTATACAAAAAACCAGTATATTCACTAAAAAGAATATACTGGTTATATTTTTGTACTCATATGAGTTTTTGAGATAAAAACCGACTCCTAGTGGGGATTATCTTTTTAACTTGTACCGTTGGCGAACACTAAGGGTATTCGTGGTGGCGGGTTTCCGTCTCCTAATAGGGATTATCTTATTTAACCGATGCGCCAACAAATTATGAATAATCTTGTATTTACGAAAGAGTTTCCGTCCCCTAATGGGGATTATTTTATTTAACCGTGTATTCCATTTCCGTATTGCGACAAGTGGTGCTATTGTTTCCGTCCCCATCAGGGGATTATTTAATTTAACGATCTACGCCCACGCGTAGATTATACTAGATACGAGGGATATAGGTTTCCGTCCCCATCAGGGGATTATTTAATTTAACCTGCATCTGTAGAAACAAAGATTGCAGCTCAACAAAAGGTCGAGTTTCCGTCCCCATCAGGGGATTATTTAATTTAACGTTCTATGGCTGAGGCTATCAATACTTTAGAAAAAGGTGGATAGTTTCCGTCCCCATCAGGGGATTATTTAATTTAACTTTAGAGGAGCTAAACGATAATATGAATCTTGGTGTTTTATTGTTTCCGTCCCCATCAGGGGATTATTTAATTTAACTCTTCGTAATTAGAGCATTCATACAATATTTTGATATCAATGTTTCCGTCCCCATCAGGGGATTATTTAATTTAACAAATGAAAGCACAGAATGCTATGCTTATGCGTATTATGCAAGGTTTCCGTCCCCATCAGGGGATTATTTAATTTAACTACTAACTGTTACAGTACCCGTTGAGTGGAATAAATCTAAAACGTTTCCGTCCCCATCAGGGGATTATTTAATTTAACTTGAAATGAAAATCTTTATCAATCGAGAATTGCTGCAAGCCAGTTTCCGTCCCCATCAGGGGATTATTTAATTTAACTTGATGTAGTCATGTTTGATAATAATATCAAAGAAGATGATTTGTTTCCGTCCCCATCAGGGGATTATTTAATTTAACTTAAAAAAACAGCATGCGTCCGTTCTCCCTTTATCGGCAAACCGTTTCCGTCCCCATCAGGGGATTATTTAATTTAACCCTGTCTTTGAAACAACAGATATTTACTGGTTCCAAAATGCAAAAAACGGCGGAGATTACAAATTAATCTCAAAAAGCACTTTAGCAAGTTAAAATAACATCGTTAAACCGCACCACTATCACAACGGCGCAGATTTGTTTTTGCAAGGATCAAAACTACCTACATTATATCACAAACAAAAGAAATAGAACCATTAGCTCTAATACAATAGATCTATCAAGATACCATACTAACGCTAATGATTCTATTAATATATCGTACATACTCTAAATAGTAAGTGCTATTGTAATAGGTAAAATATGTCAGATTAAAGAAATCAAGTTAATATTCCGTTTCAATACCGTAAACGGTAAGCACTGTTCCAACTGGTCGTCGGTAATTTTAAAAATGCCGAAGATGCGGTTTCAATACCGTAAACGGTAAGCACTGTTCCAACAATCAAAGTAGGTTCTCAACCGTTACATGGAAAATCCAGTTTCAATACCGTAAACGGTAAGCACTGTTCCAACTGCAACTCTGTCTCCAACTTGAAGCTGACGAGAAGTTTCAATACCGTAAACGGTAAGCACTGTTCCAACAGCATACCTCAGAAGGCCAGTATTCATGGGGCTTAAAAATAGGTTTTAGCAAACCTCACACCGTAAACGGTCAGATTAGACTCCCATGGGATTAAAAATGCCGATGAGCATAGGTAAATACTGGTGGTAAATGATTTTTCTAAGGTTATAGTAATTATAAGGTTTTTCATATTTTACGTCAATATTTAATTCATTTTCTTTTCATTATATTTTAAGGAAATACTATTAATAAAATTTTGATAGTTAATTTTTTTCAATAAATAGTTTAAACAAAAGAACCCTCCTAACGTTTTGTTAGGCGAGTTCTTTTATTCTTTAAGGCATAAAGATCATAACTATATAGTTATGTTTTAGGCTCATAACCTCAATCTATAAATAAAATTTTGTATGGAAATCTTTATAAAAATAGGTATATAAATTTTTCTATATAGTCTCTACTTATACATATAAAATACATACTTATCTAATGCTTTTTTGTATTCTTCTATCGTTTTATAGGTCACGGTACTATCTTTAATCCAATCTTCAAATTTCAGATCTGGCCCACTATAGCCAAAATCTTTGTAGGTCTTCCATATGCCACCATGTTGTTCTTCGTATTGTTCCCAGCGTGCTTCACCGAAAGTAGCCATGGAAAGGGCTTTGTGATAGTTTTCTTTTGCTATTTCTATATTTCCTAACGTTTCATTAACTTGAGCTATTATATAGCAATCGAAGAAAGGCCATGTATATCCACTAGGTGCATCCTCCATAGGTTCTTTCTTATTAGGAAGAGCCATATCAAATTCTTTTTTATATTTCTCGGCTCGTTGCATATCTCCAAAATGAACAGCTAGCTTAATCATATAGTTAACACATAGCTCATAGTCATTTATGCCATAAAAAATAGGTATGTAGTCCTGTTTTTCCCATTGTTCTGCCAATTCATTCCAGAATTCTTTATCAATATCAGATAAATAGAACGTCCACAATGCTCTTAGCCATAAATAGAAATCTCTATTAGAATAATTTTCACAGTACTTACCATCTTCACCGTATAACAGTATATTCTTTTGTACTTTATAGTCTGAATCTATTCCCAATATTGGTGGATATAATTCTTTAATATAACATTCATAGCCAAGTTGATTATTGGTTTCTATGTAATAATGTAGCAATGCATAGCGTAAATGTTCTGTATTAAAAGCATGTTCTGGATCGTCTAAATTCTCAAAAATAGAATCTATATGTTCTTTATACAAAACTGGATCTTGCTGTTGCATAACCATTAAATCTTGTAGTATTGCCTCTATTCTTTCATCTCCTAAACAAGCATAGGCTAGTGCTCGATACCACTGAGATATGCGAGATACTTTCACCAAATATTCAACTTGCCAAGTATCTGTCGCAGAAATTTGTACCTTTGCAAGTTGCACATCTAACTTGTCTACAATCGGTAAAATATCAGCATACATGTGTCTATTAAAAGCATGTCGACATGCATCAATCATACAATAAAATGTACAGCACAGGCGAACGTCTAGAGTTAGTACAGTTGCTAAGTCTTGCTGCTTATAAATGTCTCGTCCATCTATCTTTTTTTCACATATTTCCTCAAAAATAGACTGCACTGCCTCATCATAGGTGAGTATAAAGTTAAGATAGTCCTTACGCTGCTCATTTTGAGGAGATAACTGAACTAACAGTTTCTCTCGTGTGAGTTCTTTTACAAGGTTATCAAGTAAAGGTCCTACAAGATATTGTTTCTCATAGCCGATTACCCCATCGTCATAGGATGGAAACTCATCATTATAAACGTTAAGAATCTGTAAATAATCATGTATAGCATAAGCATCTAATATTTTATCTACCCAAATATTACATTCATCATAAATGGATATGCTAAAACATCTATTGTTAATCATAAAACACTTATGTAAACTACAACACATCTCACAGACAAATGGATCCTCTGTTAAAGCAGCTAACTGTTCACTCTCTGTATCACCTTCCATTGCTTGTACCATGTAAGCACCAAAGGCATCAGCGATTAATAGGAACTCTGTATTAATTATCGTAGGTTCGTCCATGGTATGGGTATTGGAAATTGAGGAAACCGACAATGGAGAGGGTACTGCTTCACGCTCGAGATCTTCCAAAATCTGTTGAACTGTTGTGACAGATAAGGGGGTATCAATATGAAATGCACCGTCTAAATAACCAAAAAAAGCATCTGGTTCAAAGAAGGCCTTTAAAAAATATCTAAGCATATGATCGAATATATACTGAGCCTCCTCTTTAGAAGATTGATGTGTTGGGAATAGCATATCTCTACCTCGATAGCTTTTATACATAGGATAAATAGTATAATATCCATCACGAGGTTCAGATAATAATGGTTCCCCATTATAGGTACCATGACTAATAAACTCTGGCAAACAATTGATAACTTCTGTTCGCAACTCCTCTATAGGCTTTCCCCAGTCATTGCAAAGTGCTTTTACAAAAGCACGAATACGTTTACGTTCTAAATCATACCTTTCTCGAGCTGTCTCCACATCCTTTTGTTCATCTTCTAAGAAACATCGATCTGGTACATAATAATCCAAAGCAAGTAAAAATGTCGTTGTTTCTTTCCCTTCTATAGGTGGAAACAACGATGGTCGAATAGCATTAAATATACCTGTTGTACTTAAGGTTAAAAATCTCATAAATCCTCCCTGTGCATAATACTACATAAAAACAAACTCTCTTTATTTAAACGGTTTAACATATAACAACTATTTGCTCAATTATTACATTAAATCTTATTTCTCTATTTAATACCCTATGCAACTGTTTTCGCTTTCACTTCAACAGCCATTACGGTCAGCCCTAGCTTCCGCAGATGATTAATAACCTCAGGATTGTCTTCGTGAAAGCATAGTTCCTCTGGTTCACAGTCAAAGAGCACACAGAAATCTTGCACCATATGGGATATATCGTTCTCTGTTTTATTGCTAAAGCGTATTGCTCTATAATCAGTGACCATATGGTGTCTTAGCAACATGCGTATCCGTTCAGGATTAGCCGCTGTCCATAAGGCACATCGCTCTCTGCCATATGTGCTGAGCACACGAGCTACAGAGGAATTCAATTGAGACATATCTAAGTGGCTTTCTACATATGCTTGTTTTAGGGTAGCCATATGAACTAAGTCATACTCTGACAGCTGTGGATACCATTCCTGTACGATTTCACGTGTAATACGTGGCACGACCTTACGGGGTTCTAGTGCCATACATGCCAAAGCGTGTACATAGCCAGCTGTATTTAATTCGTCGGTAAAGACCAATGTATTATCTACATCTACAATATGAAACATGAGAACCCCCTTTAGTCATATACATATCAAAATAGTTTTTGCTGTGCCTCTAGAGCTGGATTTACAAGGCTTACTAGATCATCCACCGTTACCGATGTATACCCTGCAGCACCTACCTCACTTGGAATTGTCACTAATTGTTTTGCTTTTTGCTGTGAAAGTAGGCTACGGTTCAATTTCATCTCAAGTACTTCGCTATCTGTCGTTTCATCGTACATAGCACAGGCAAGATGTCCGTAAGAATGTGCTTTTCCCATAGCATGGCGGGATCCACTGTCTCCATCACGGCCTTCATAGCTTGCGATGAGCACTACAGCCTTAGCAAATAACGCTTGCAACCGATCTCGCTCTACATAACGGTTTATGGCCTCATGACGACTACGGGGACCATTGTAGTATTCAGAAATAACAAGACCACCTTTTTCGATAATTTGATGGGCCATGTCCCGATGGTCTGCCGGTGAAATAGCATTTAATGGTGATGGCAAGATGGCAATTGTTTTTCCTCCGTAATCCATACAAACGGTATGCCCAATAGCATCACAACCTTTTGCAAGACCGCTCACAATATGCTGACCGCGCTGTACTAATTGCTCAACAATCTTACTTTCACGAGCCATGATGTCCTCGTTCGGCGTTGTGTAACCAATAACAGCCACATTCCGATTCAAATCACTCAACAAAGACAAGTCACCCTTATAAAACAAGAGATACGGGCGATCCCCTTTAGGGGCGCTTTCATTAATAACTGGAAAATCCGCATCAAAGCAGCATACCGCGCCGTCCATCCAGTCCATGTCATCTACCGCAACGGATAGGTCATGCACTACATCATCGATGTTTGGAATATCGCTCATCATGGCGAGGAATTCATCCTCTGTTTTCCAGTTATCATGAAAGCTCTTTCTCGTTGTAATGCGACTCGTCGTATTATGGACGGCCCAGATTTTTAGAGCTATCGGTGAAATATTCATATTATGCCCCTTTTCTATAAGAAGAACGACGGTAGGTGTATGCCACAGCATAGAATATAACACGAGCTGCGCCCGCATCATATAATGCCTGAATACAATCCTCATCAACGTTCACTGTTTTTGTATAAATATCATCAATTAAAATAACCGTTTTGTCTCGAACTACATCGGCATTGATATGGCAAGTGTCATTTGTAATCCCCACATAGGGCTCCCTACCACAATTATCAAAGCCTGGCAAATTTTTATGAATATGTGTTGTCTTCGTATTTGTATGTCGCATAATACAACTGATGCCATCTGTGATACCTGAGTATCCGTTGGCCTGTAATATTCTGACACACTCTTGCACCGCATCGCGGAAGCCCAACTGGTTAGGTGACATAAATGCTTTAGATCTAGGTACAACGGCAACAACCGCCTCCTCAAGCTTTTCAGCCTTCATGATATCGGGTATATCCCTTTTTACTCTATCATACACTTCCTGACGGGCAGATTTTAGGACACTAGGACAATAGTTGTTCAATGTATTTTTTAAGGTATTAAGAAAATCAGGATTTCCAGGCTCACGAAAGCGCAAATACAAGTCACGATAATAACCAACACAGTCACGAGATAAATATTCATTGCTAGATAAAGTAAAACGTCTAATTAACTGTTCCATATGAACCTCCATGTATAAAAACTACATAATTATTGTTAAACCTGTGGAGTGCCCATCACTCAATTTCAAACCGTCAAGGACGGTCTCCAAACAAAGGAGATTTATATATGTAGAGAGGAGAAAATTTATTTTTAAAAGGAGAACTATCATGCTACTTGATGTTTCAACCCCTCAGGTTTAACTTGTGTGTTCATTATACGGATTAAACAAAAATAGAGATAATCAAAAAAACTAGGAACCAAAAAAGAGGTCTCAAAGACATCTATAACAGATGCCTTTAAGACCTCTTTACTTGAGAGTAACTATATTTGAACTCCAATTGAGTTCAGTTTGTATGAGGTATAAATCCTATTTATTTTGTAATGTCACACGCACTTGACCAAGACTTTGGCTAGACAAACGACCTATGCCACAATGCTGTCCAAAAAGAGCCAAAATAGTAATCAGTTGATTTTCTTCTTCTGTTAATTTGGAGATATTAAAGGTAAACTTACCTACAAAACCAGTAAGCCCTCGATCACGACCATAAAACACTCGTTTTGTATGACCTTCCCAACGTTCAAGGATAACCTTGTCAACGACCGACCGTATTAAATCCTTATCTAATACATCGGTCATATCGCCAGCATTCCATTTATCTACGAGAGAAGAAAAAATAAGACTTGATGTAGGGAATGTTATATCTCCATAGGTTCCGTTAAAGGATGTAGGCATCATAACCTCAAAGGTTATGTATTTCGCCGGTTTTGCAGAGAGACGGCGACTGATGAGCTCTAGTTCATTATCTACTTTCAAAGGTAAATTGAAAGGTGCGCCATACCGAATACCTATAATAGTAGTACGTAAACGTCCGAAGATGACCTCCAGTCCCTCAGGTATACCTTCTAATAAGCCCCATAACTCACTATGCCATACAGAAACATGTAAATATAAGATATCCCCACTTCGAATGATATTATCTTGACGAGGCTCTTTAAAGGATAATTGTAGTGAGAAAGGCTTTATTCCTTCCATATCATGCCACCATGTAGCCTCATCTGCATCTACATGACTAAGAATAGAGAAAAGTGCCGCATGTAGATATCGCCCAGGAAAGGCAGGTAAGCTGCTTCTATTTTGAGCTTCTAAAGCAATAGTAACTGTTCCAAGCATTATTTAGACCACTTTGCAATGAAGGATTTAGGTGTATCTAGCTTGCTACGGAATCTGATACGAGGATCCATTTTATTATTCTTAATAGTCATCATAGAAATACCTTCAGTCCAGTTTTTAGCTGCATTTGGGCCATTAGCAATATTCCAATCTAGCATCATGAATAAATCATCTAACACAGCTTTATAAGAGGATATGTTAGAACCTAGTACTTTATCGCGATACTGAGTGAAAGATTCTACATACTCATTAAGAGTAGTTATGCTAGCGCCAGTATTCCAAGTATCACCACCGAATAGGCTACCATAGCGTTCTTTACTATCGAAAACCGTTACAGCAGACTCTAGTTTAATACTACCAAAACCAATGGATTTCCCCATACCAAGTTTATAGTATGTACGACGATTACCGCCAGAGTAATGATCTAAATCTAGGGACATCAACAATGCACCTAGCTCAACGCTGCTTAATCGGTCAAAATGAATGCGGCTTTTAAAGGTGACGCCAGTATCAACTGGACGGATTTTACGAGTACCTTTAATGGCCTTTTCCTCTTTTGTACGAGTCCAATCTTTTGCTTTTGCTAAAGGTTGATGCCAGTACATTTTATAACCGCGAATGGACGCCCTTTCGTGCCCCCAATGGTTATAATTAGAATGATCATCTACATCTTGCTCTAAATACAATTGGAAGGATGTTGGATTAGGCCCCATTAATGGATGCGGATAGTCGGATTGGCACATTCTCACAGGCCCCACAACATGAGCATCGGAAAAGGATAAGCGGCCTGCCCAATTATCGCCATAACCAAATACACTATCACAAAGATCCACACCATTATTATGTTGCTCTAATGTAGTTGGTAAATGGTCACTAATTTTCAAGTCATATGCAATACGATAAAATCGACCATGACCAAAATGCTTTACGATACTATCTTTTTCAGAGAAGAAACATGGCACTACAAACTTAACATCATTACAACGAGTATAATTCTTGGCTGCATTGCCAGATTTACCAACTTTTTTATCCAATAGGTTTAATGTACCGCGGTTCTTATCATCTTTATAACTATCAATACATTCTTGAAGAATTGGAATGCGCTTATCTGTAAAGTTACCAGGTCGAGTAATACGCATATAAGACATTTTAGAGTCCATGCTACCAGTATGAATGTTTACATACTGATCATTCCAATCGATAGAACCTCTGCCCTTCTTATTCTTCTGCATTTCATAATCATCAGTATAAGACATTTTTCTAGATTTACTAGGCACAGCAAAATAGTTATTATCTACAGTCTGAATGATAAAGCCTGGTGTCGCTTTTGTAGCAGGCTTCATTTCACCTTTGCCATTCTTTTCCTCCCCTACCATACGAGAAGTATAGTATTCTTTGAGGGATTTAATAGAGCTTGCAAAATCACGGAAATAAAGATATCTATCTTCGAAATCACCAAGCCCCGTTCCCCGTTGGTATGGTCTAAAGCTACTAACTGTAACAATCTTGAAGATTTGTTTTACCATACCTTTAAGACTTGCCCCCGGAATTGTAGGATTATCTTGGCCACCATAAAATTCAAGTGGTGTCTCCTCATCTTGTTTAGACGGTCCACCAATGAATAATGGTGTTTCAGTAGTAATCGTAAGGTCGATATAACCTGTATGCATGTCAGCTTGTTGTACATGATCACAGTATGCTTTTAGCACATCTTTTGTAACCCCTTCAAAGTGACCATTGTAAAACTCAGCTGGAATTACATGCTCTGGCAAGCGTACAAAGTTGTATGCCGCACTTGCTGGCCTAGTAGGATATTTACTACTCTTACCACGATTACTGCTATTTTGATTATTATTGGAATTATTATGATTATAAGAAGAAGATTTTTTTGGACTATTTTTTTTACTTTGTTGTTCTACATAATCCTGTCCATTAACTTCTTCTAAACGAGCACGACTAGCCTTCTGTCTGTCAGCGATTGTTTTTGCCATACTAGACCTCCTTATCTACGATTTTGACATATCGATAATCTGTATAGCTCGCTTGATGATTATCTAAATAGCCAATGTAATTGCGTGTCGTTAAATAACAGTATTGTTTTATTGTGAATACAGGGATAATTTGTGAAAGTTTACGTCCTGTATCAACTAAGCTTGTAAATCCTTCTACTCGGTTCAACTGAGTACGACCTGCATCAACTTCACCAATCATACGGGAGGAAGAATCAACGTATGTTACAGGTTCACCAGCTTCATCGTTAATATAGCGATACACAATCTCACCATGTTGTATGGTGAGACGCAATTCTTCCGTTTCATTAAAGATACGCATATCTTGTAGATATGCCAAGTCTATATCAGTTGTTCCATCAGAAAATTGGAAGCCACCTTGCTTGTAATAGCCCCATTTAACTTCATGGACAGACCAAGTAATAACTCGGCCCTCTTGTTTCATGTATTCATTTACTACAGCTAGTACGTTCACATTAGCTGTAGGGCCGCATGTGCCGCAAGTACGTGTATATACACCTTCATGGCTATGTAATTGTTTACTCATGAGCACCCTCCTTAGCTAACATTGTATCCTCTGTAGATTGATGTAACGCTTGTACCAAAGCTTCAAGTTTAGTGGATTCACCTTCCGTAACCTTACCAGTACCATCGATACCATAGCTTTCACCATGATATTGAACCGCAACAGAGTTACCTTTAATGCGACCATAACCGATTGTACGATTAGCGCCCAACGTAATTTGACCTGTCATAAGATCTTTTACAAGGAGTAGCACAAGGCCCGCTTCACTATCACTACAGTCTTTAACAGTCATATGCAATGGAAATACTAACTGTTTACCTTTACTCTTACGTACAGGATGGTCTTGGAATAAAGCACCATTCATGGCACCACCTGTAAAGCGGTCCACTCGAATGCGAGGTTGTTCCTCTTGTATAAAAGATTTATCAAAGTAAACTTCATCTACCATGACACGACCTTTACGGCTTTCATTTGTTTTTTCAATGCTATAGCCAAAGAGTGCATCCACCGCTTGATTGCTACGGCTTAACGCCTGTAGTATACGGCTACAATGGTGACGTAATACGCCCTTAATGGATGTACCTGGAATAAAGAGAGCTACGGACTTATCTTCCCAAGCCTCTTCGAAAATAGATTTAATAAGAACTGTATCTTCTAAGCAGCATTCTATATCTATAACAAGGTCTTTTTCAGCAATCATGCATCGCTCAGGAATAGCAACAGATGTACCCGCTTTACGTAGTAACCACGCTTTTACATGTTCTGGCTTAGTGAAGTCATAATGCTCTAAAGAAATATCTTTACATGTTACGCGACCTAAACCATTCACCGTACGAGCACCAATGGAGATGCCGTTTTTAAGTAGATTAGCTAACGCTACAAGAGCTCGCTCAATCTTATCCGCTTGATTTTCGTGGCATTGACGAATCACGCAATCGATACGCAATCGACCAGTCGCACCAGACTCGATGACTTCAAAGTCATATTTTGCGCCATCTTTAGTGACACCACGCACATCGTCTATACAGATGCCATCACGAACGACAATATTTGTATTATCTAATGGAATATCATTGATCTGTAATGCGCTTTGTGTACCTTTGTCATCAATGGAACCAAATAATACATCTTCAGATACAGGTTCAAGGCCTTGAATCGCTTGGCGCAATACGCCTGCTAAGGATGTACCAGGAATGAATGGTTGGCCATCGTGATATGTTACCACGATATCATCTACTGTATCATTTAAAATATCATTACTAACACCAGCTCGAATAACGAGAGGGCTTGTGAGATTGACAGTACCAGTTAGAGTGTACCGCCCTATTACACTTGCAGAGTTTAACATACGACGGTCCTCCTTACTTAATCTTTCTAATATGTCTAAAGAAATATGTCCAATATTCGTAGGCCACTACATTTGAAAGTTTTTGTTTGTCGAGCCCTACCATATCGACTAATTCAGCAGGAATTTCGTAGTATGTTCCACTTTCGCCAGATTTTGCTAAACAAGCTGCCACTAATGTAGGCGCATCAAAATCAATGATATACTCCATCAAGTTAACACGTTTTGTTTCACTGCGCGTATAAGCATGCTCTAAATGGAACTCACGCAAGTTCTTTTCAATAACTCTAGGCTCATTTTTCTTTTGCCCTTCTGCCTTCTTGTCTTCCAAGAATTGTTGTAATTGCTTATGACCAGTTTCATGATTTGTACCAAGTTCAGTCAATAGTACAGATGCAAAATGCTTAGATATACCACTTCTAGACATAGTACGTTTAATATACGTATCTACATCGTGAGCAGCACGCAAACGAGCATTTACAATAACTTGTTTTTCCAATACCTTTTTTGCAATTTCTTGGGTTGGCATATGTAAAGATTTGAGCTTAGGTACTTCTTGCTTACCTAATTTCACTAGTTTGAACTCGCCAGGAATCCATAAACGGCCTTGACCGTAGCCCTCTTGAAGTCGAGTACCCATGCCGTTATACAAGATATTTTGTAGTTTATCTAGATCATCTTGAGACCAACCAGATTCCTTTACAAGCTCTACGATACTACCAGCTGATGCAGACGCTTCAGCGCTACTACGAACGCCCCAAATACTATTAAAGCTTTGCTCCTCTTGATAAGAGGCAAACACCGTACCTACAGAAATATCTAAACCAATTGATTGGACTGCTTGAGCTACTACATGACCAATAGA
Source organism: Veillonella sp. 3_1_44 (assembly GCF_000163715.1). Taxonomy (NCBI): domain Bacteria; kingdom Bacillati; phylum Bacillota; class Negativicutes; order Veillonellales; family Veillonellaceae; genus Veillonella; species Veillonella sp. 3_1_44. Next base: position 155,178 of record NZ_GG770200.1, on the reverse strand, counting down.
CTCATTACCTAGCACTAATGGCGTATGAAGTCTTACATATACAGAGTTACCACTATTTACTGGCGTTGGAACAGCTGTAATATCACCAATTTCAACGAGACAATAACCATATTCAGTACGACGAGAGCGACCGATATGACAATCCAACTGTTTAGGGAATTGACGTACAAACTCTTCTAATGTAGCTTTAGGCCCCACCACACAGCCAACAAACACTTGATTTGGTTCAATGTATTCATAGTTAAAAATATTTCTGCCCTCATTACTGCGACCTTGCACACGTTCTTGCTCTAAGGAACGAGACATATGTAATTTAATAGCCGTTTCAATTTGTACAGGGCTACATTCTTTGCCATCTACAATAACAAAACCTTTAACACCTTTAAAACCCAAAATATCTTTACCAGTGTAGAAGTCTACGACATCATCACTGGCATAGCCTTCTGAATTTTTGTTCTTTTGTAAGCTCAACGGCGCTGGGAAAGACGTACCTTTTGGCGTATGCTTATAGGCAGCAACAAATCGCAAGTCACCATAGAATAACTTCATAAAATCTTGATTTTTATGAGCCTCTCTACCAAGCTTATGAGAGGAAATAAACTGAGATGCAAAAAGACCGCGTAATACTCGTCCATCAATGGAGCCACGTGTAGATGTTAATACACCTGCTGTGGAGGAATTCGCAATAAGCGTTGGGGATTTAACAGTAATCGTAATATTTACTTGTTCCATAATGTACCCCCTAAAGATTCTAAATCAAAAGATGTGTCATCAATTATGCATTCCACTTGACCAAAGCCGCGGTTACGTTTACCACCAATGCCAGTCAAATTACGCACTGCACATGCTAAAATCAATCGTTCTAATTCCGTCATATCTTCCACATCGATTTGACCACTGAAAGCAAGACCTCTATTGAGAACGCGAGAGTTATGCAACGTCCCCTCTAGTGCTGTACCTGTTACTTGATCGATAGATGTGTAATAACGCATAGATGTGTACTCTTCGAGGACACGTTCCTTCGTAAACACTGCTGGATATTGCTCTTCAAGAGCCGCTAATTCACTAGCTACCACGTCATAATCAGCAATTGTTAAATTAGAAATAGATAATCTAGGGTTATCCTCTGCACCTTCAAGGCGATTAAACAATACCTTTACATCATCAATAGTAAAGGTATTCAAACCTGCGGCATGCATCATTTCAGCTACTTCAATGGCACTTTCATATAAAACACCACGCACACGTTTAGCAGGAATAAAAGGAATTCCATAACGATCATGGACGATAGTGCTGTCCGTGTTGACATCGCCTTGGCCGGACATAAGCATCGTTGGCGACAATAATTTAATAGTTAATGTGTACATACTTACTCCAATCCAGGCAAAACATAATCCATTAATTCTATGGCATCAACATATGGCGTACGCATTTTACCATTTACCTTAGCCCATAGTTTTTCTTTGAAAGCATCCCAACCAGACACAGTAGGCATAAATTTATTAGTGTTGCGCAGCTGCTCGAGGAATACAGTCCACATATGTTCATTATCTTGTAATACAGAACGCAATTCTTTGACCTTATTATGAGCCAGTAAATCACCTGAATATGCTTTATCCTTAACCAAAATAAATTGATGTGTACACTCTAATAATTTTGAAAGAGCAAATATATCTTTTTCAGCCTCAATATTATCATTAAACACTTGATATGGCCCAAAATGCATATTACCGGTTAAGCTACTATATTCATTAGCGAAAAACTGCTCCAAGGTAGGTGCTGTTTCACCATGAAGGAAGGCAAAATCCATCCAACAAGACTCATTAACCTTGTGCACCGCATTATATTCACGCATTTTAGATTTAGCGCTATCGCAAAGCTGCTCTGCCATTTCATAGCCTCTAAAGAATGGGTAAGACGTAGGAATTACAGCAATACCAGCACAAGAAGAAATGGATATGCTGTTCTTATCACTCAAGAGTTGTTGCATTAAATAGTGAGAGGCTTGCACTGCAATACGAGCATTGCAAATAAAAGTAATATCATCGCCACCAATGATAATCGGACGGATTGGCAACATATTCTTAGACAATTCGAGGTTTTCATCAAGAATATCGTATTTATCAATAATCCATTGCACCAATGCTTTAAAGCTCTCCAATGTCTTTGTAGCTACACGTTTAGAAAGAGCACTTCGTTCTTCTAATGTTTTACATTGTCTAAAGTGAGCACCCATGTTATTACCATCGATATGAACGATTGCAATATCATTAATTCCTGTTTTACTCTTTTCGGTAGATTGGTTTTGACCTAACTCTTCAAATTCAGATGGAAATACCCAATCAGTCGTTTCCGTACCAAATAAGTCTATTTTTAAACGGCTATTCGCAGCCTCAAAGGCTTCAAATTTAGCTGTGAAGGATGTAGCAACTAAGCGCTTGTCATCACCAAAGCTTTGCGTTGTATCTGCTACCTCACCACTGAAATCACAAATGGTTGTCAAACCTGTATTAGCAGGATGCACAATTGGATTCAATGCAAATTGATTAGCTTTCAATTGTTTATATAATTGGCCAAGATCTGCAGAAAACTGTGTTCCATCAAGAGTAATGTGACCAGTTGTGGCACCTACTTTTAGACCTGGATACTGCACCAAAACTTGAGTCGTAAATTTCTTAACAATATCTTGAACCAAACTTTCATGTTTATCATCTATAAGAACCAGAGCATTACCGCCGCCAATATACGCAACGTATACAGGTTCTGGAAGAGATGTAATGCTATCACTACGAGTCAACCAAGATGTAGTGTCAGCCTCTACCCCAAGCTTATTGATAATTTCTTTACACAATACATACTCAAACAATCTATCCACAATAAACGATGCTCCAACATTAGCCTTCAGTTTATTGTTAGCAAAAATATACTTTTGAATAGACTGCACATCAAACAATATGGCATTTACTTGCATAGGCTCACTCCTTACCTATTAACACAACATTTATAAATGACAATATTCTCGAAATTGAACAAACTGAAAGTTGACGATTTTCTCATTTATGCCTGCTTCGTAAGATTCACTCACCAAGCGCTCACTAGTGGCTACTAATACAGTAATTCCCACTGCTAATAGTCGTTCCACTAAAGCGTGACAGTATACAAATTCCCCCTGGCACAAGACAGCCTGTGGATTGAGACTTATAATCCTCCCTGCATATTCCTGTACTAGCTGCCCAATTTCACCAGATGGTAACGCTGGATCAATGAGGGGAAATGGTATATCTACCACCTCACCATATTGATGAGCTGCTGCCAACTGTTCATCCGACCAATATTGAGAAGGATGATTCGTATGATTGATAAACATAACCACTCCTCACTATACAAACTACAAAACAGAATTCATTTATTATTCATCTTTAATAATAGCAAATCGTATAAAAAAAATCACTCATAAATACATGATTTATGAAAGATTTTTCATATTTTATAAATTGTATATAATTACACGAATGTATAGGCTAATACCATATTTTTACATATACATCAGCCCCTACTATCAAGATATATTCTCAGATTTTTCAATATCTACTGTTTCACCTAACGATTTGAGATATGAAATAAAAGCTTGTATTTCTTGTTGAATCCATTTTCTTGGTGCTAGATTATCAAGGCGAGAAAGCTCCGCTTTCATATAGTCCTCATAAAGCTCCACCCATTTCTTATTGGTCTCTTTAGATAAAAAACAACCTCGTTCTGATAGATCAAAATCTTCAGGGAGTATCATATGACGATTCAATAGTTTTAATACAAAGCGATCGATTATATCTTGTCTAAATATATCCATTACATCGTACACTAAACTATCCTTTCGATTATTCGTGCTATGTAGAACACCTATGCGTACATCTAAACCAGCAGTCAGTAAACAGGCACGGACTTCCCGTTCTAAAAACGAATAGCCATAACTCAAGATAGCGTTAACAGGATCAGGGCTAGGATGACGTTTACGCCCAGAAAATTCCCATGGTTCAGATAATACATGCCCTAATACAGAAAAATAAGTCCTAGATGCTAATCCCTCTATACCACGTAATGTGTCTACTTTTTTTGTTCTTTCTACACGTTTCAGCAACGCTTGCATCGTTCTATGTACGGCCACAAAATTTGGAATGCATTTACTCTTTTTGTACTGATTCAACAAGGCTATCTGACCTTTAATCTTACGTCGAACAATATATTTTGCCCCATCTAAGGCAAATTCTTGATTTTGAAAGCATGCTACTTGCCACAACAAACGTTGTAAAGTCGTATGCTCATCCCCTAAGATTCCTACAAGCTGATACTTATAATCTACAAACTGAATGAGAGAACCTTGCTTCACTAAAGAAAACATAACCTGCGTAGAAATTTGAATCGTTCGGCCTAATACAAGATTTGATACAGTCGCTATAGGAATTTCTTTAATAACAGAATGATCTTTTTCAAGTACTAACAATCCTCCATCTTGTCGTATCGATATACCAGGTGTCATTACATATAAAGTTTCTAACATCACAACCTCCTAGAAAATTAAATAATCAACATCTTATCCTCTGTTAATGGAATCATTTTATTACACCATATAGGTGTCTTAGCTGTGTCAGAAATAGAGACGATGAGGAGGCGCCGTGTTTCATCCCCTTGTGTTAGCACCTCGAGCTTTTTGGCAATCGTTTCTACTCTAACGTGAGCATAAACACATAAAAACACACTATACTGTACGCGGTAACAGAAGGATTCTAAATACTTAACTACCTTATTTCTAATTTTAGTATCGGAAATATCATAAGAAATAAGATACCGCATCAGAACCTCCTGTATCTTTACTTTCTACCATTAGTCAGAGAATCAAAAATCATAAGCAATACAATCCCACATAAAAATATCCCTATGAAGCCAGTCATTCCATTTACTCCTTTACTAAACAACAATCATTGAATCCGGTCTTTCACCATAATGATTAGGATCTTCATCCCCTGGCATCAGCACTAAACCAATTTTTACAAATCCCATTATTTTAGCCAAAGTGGGCTCAAAAATAGCTATTATAGCGGCCACAATATAAATACCTGCTAAATAAGTTGGTCCATTTAAATCATGAATACGTCGCGATGCAATAGCTAACTCTCGAACAACAGAATACCCTATGATTGACCAACCCAATACCCAGAAAAACTTTGATACAGGGGCAAGACTAATACAAAGGCCCCCAAGATAGCCAATACCAATAATCATCAACAAATTCATAAAATAAGAGCGACGATTCATACGCCCTGATAAGGACAACATAGACTTTAATTCTTGCTGTAAATTTTCCATAATACCCTCCTTAATAATCATTCCGTGATGGTAATACAAACCACACCAATAAAGTTAAAAACAACATTGCCATATACTACCTCCTATATAAGACCAATTAAACTTGTTGAGTTCATTATACGAATCATACTGAAAGTGAACTAATCAGAAAAACTAGGAACAAAAAAAAGAACTGTATCTTTGTGTGACATACACAAGAACACAGTTCTTTATTATTATGTAATTTTTAAGTTAGATATTCACATTCTTCGACGCATACTGTAAATGGTAAGTGCTGTTGCAACTTTTTCTGGAAAAAAGAAATCACTGCAAATACAAATTCTGACGTGTTTCAATACCGTAAACGGTAAGACTATTACCTCATCATATCTGTTTCACCTTCACTTTGTTCAGGTATTTGAGATGTGCGGACCTCATCGTCGCTTTGCGCCTCTGTTGTCTCGCACCCTTCTGCGCACATCGTAACCGGTAAGTACTGTTGCAACTACATTTGCGAAATAGTAGGTGATCCAATTATCTCCGAGCGTTTCAATACCGTAAACGGTAAATATTGTTGCAACTTATAATAATGATGGGGCTGGTCTGATGTACTGGGACTCGTTTCAATACCGTAAACGGTAGGTACTGTTGCAACTCGACTTAAGGTGAAGTAATGATACAGCAAAGAGAAACTTTGTTTCAATACCGTAAACGGTAAGTACTGTTGCAACTGACAAATACGGAAAGCCGACGCAACTGTATGTCGGGTTTCAATACCGTAAACGGTAAGTACTGTTGCAACTGATAAATATCAAGTTCCTTATAGATGGGCTGAAGCTAGTTTCAATACCGTAAACGGTAAGTACTGTTGCAACTTAGGAATCAACTCTAAAGGCAAACGCGCAGAATTAGAAGGGTTTCAATACCGTAAACGGTAAGCACTGTTGCAACTCCCTCATAGCGCTAGGGGTGAATTCGCTCATGTGCTATGTTTCAATACCGTAAACGGTAAGCACTGTTGCAACCTATTAAACCTGGCGATAAGGTTGCAGTACCTATCTATCGGTTTCAATACCGTAAACGGTAAGCACTGTTGCAACGAGTATGCAACAATCGCTATGTCTGCAGCATCATTACGGTTTCAATACCGTAAACGGTAAGCACTGTTGCAACTAAGCAAAGAAAGGATAGAGGCTAAGCCCCTACGTTTCAATACCGTAAACGGTAAGCACTGTTGTAACTTAATGAGTTCTCCTATGAGTAAAATTTCTAATTATGTTCGTTTCAATACCGTAAACGGTAAGCACTGTTGTAACAGCATACCTCAGAAAGCCAGTATTCATGGGGCTTAAAATTAAGTTTTGGCAAACCTCACACCGTAAACGGTCAGATTGGGCTCCCATTAGATCAAAAATACCGATAAGCATAAGTAAATACTAGTGGTAAATGATTTTTCTAAGGTTACAGTAATTATAAGGGTTTCTCGATTTTACGTCAATATTCTTTATCGTTTTCTTTCTGACTTATGGCTTATTTTTAATTAAATGAAGATAGTATCTAAGTTTAACAACCTTTAACTTAATTTGACTACCTAAAAAAGGATTTAGTCTATCTACTACATATAAAAAGACCTATCCATACATCATCATATGAATAGGCCTATATACAATTATATTCCATCATTATTTCTACTATTAAGCCTCAAGATACCAAGCGAATATATACAGCAATAATAATCCTATTAGAGTTGACATGTACACCTCTCCTATACTCAATCAAATAATTCGTCTAGTACAAAATCTACTGCTTCATCAACAGCTATTTCTATTACTAGATCCAATAGTTCATCCATATTTTTACCTCATTACAATTAAAACCTTTTAATACAATCCTTAAAACTTACATCTCCTGTTTTCTACTAATTTATATTGTAACAATTGTTTCATACTATTTTCTCCTTACATTAGTCCTCAAATAATTTACATACTATTAATCCTACGGCAAAGCCTATATATGGATACATACTATCATCTACCTTTCTTAATATATCAACCAACAACTAGTCATCAGACTTAACGGCTTGATATACGGACACACCTAATAATACACCTGCTGCAAAACCTTCCCATGCGGCTGCGGCCGCTGCTGCTGCAAATAATGGTAGCATATTAATTCCTCCTAAAATACATATAAACAAAACAAATCCTTTGACATTTACAATTTCAAATATCCAATTCTACAAGTCATTCATTACCTCCCAACTCATATGACTAAATTAACTATCCATAGTATAACCTTATCAAAGATACAATTGAATTCATAAAAACTAAGGCGAACTATCATCTTTATAATTCATAGTATTTCCCTTTGGGCTACAAAATAATTATAGAATGAAAATCGACAAGTCCATATTCAAAAAAACTAAGACGCAAAAAAGGGTGAATCTAAAGATTCACCCTTTTACATTAAATATGAAAATACACAATTATAAACGATAAAAACTGTTACTTTGTCACCTTCGTTTTACCTTCACTTCGTTCAGGTACTTGAGATGTGCGGACCTCATCGTCGCTTCTCTCCTCTGCAGTCTAGCACCCTTCTGCGCATACCGTAAACGATAAGTGCTGTTACAACTATCCAAAGGCGATAGCATGGCATTCATGAGCTATGAGTTTCAATACCATAAACGGTAAGTACTGTTGCAACAATCTAACATGACTCAATTTATTAATATGGCAGTCTCAGTTTCAATACCGTAAACGGTAAGTACTGTTGCAACTGCCTTATTATGCTGTAGCACATGGTTTTGCATGTGGGTTTCAATACCGTAAACGGTAAGTACTGTTGCAACTGATAAATATCTACGAAAAGATATCAAAGAATTTGATAGTTTCAATACCGTAAACGGTAAGTACTGTTGCAACGAGGATATAATCATGACAAACTTAACATTCTTAAAGTTTCAATACCGTAAACGGTAAGTACTGTTGCAACGACAAGATAGCAGTACCTATCTATCGTTAGTTTATTAAGTTTCAATACCGTAAACGGTAAGTACTGTTGCAACTAAAAAAGTGATTACAACAAGCAATAGAACAGCAGAACAGTTTCAATACCGTAAACGGTAAGTACTGTTGCAACAGATTGTTGGTGTTCGTCATACTGAAGTTTTTGCTAGTTTCAATACCGTAAACGGTAAGTACTGTTGCAACAGTGTCTCTCAGAAAGCCAGTATTCATGGGGCTAAAAAATAGGTTTTGGAAAACCTCATACCGAAAACGGTCAGTTTGTGCTCCCCTTAGATTAAAAATGCTCATGAACATAGGTAAATACTGGTGGTAAATGATTTTTCTAAGATTACAGTTATTATAAGGTTTTTTGAATTTGGCGTCAATATTCCTTATCATTTTCTTTTTTAATCATCTTAGCCAAATACAGATAAAACTTATATTCAGCAAATTTTATAATACATTTATTACAGTAGAAAATGATTGTGACCAAATGTTACATATATAAAAGACCTACTCATATGAGACATCATATGAATAGGTCTAATTAACATCAGATTCAATTATAATGATCAAAATTACTCCTCAACACAAACATGAACTAAACCAAACTCAACAAATAGTGCCATACAAACACCTCCTCCAATACTAAAAGCTTGAAACAACAAAAGTACAATTACATATCTACACGACTAATCTTTCTACACATGTTACCTCCTTATTATATGAACTTAAATTAACCATCTAAAGTATGAACTAATCCGGTCTACCTATGAGTTCATAAAAGTAGAACGAATCTTTGGTTTTATGAATCAAAAGGTATTTTATTTAGGTTACAAGGTTATTATAAAATGTGAACCCATATATCCCTATTCAAGAAAACTAAGACGTAAACATAAATTTTAAGATTCGCTTATATATCTATTATTTTACTATGGGCTAGGCTCTATGTAATTTATATAAAATTTGGTATAGTATTCATAAAAGCTTCATTTTTAATTCTCGATTCTCTAGGAGCCATATTATGGAACATCATATTTACCTAACATTTTTAAGCACCTTACATACGAAAGATAATCCATATAATCCGCAAAAGCTAGAAAAAACAGTTGTTAATCTTACTGAGATAGCTCCCTTTGATGTCATCCGTCAAACCAATGAATCCGCTTTAAAGTATCTTTTACATAATAAAAGAAAAGAGAACTCTGCTTTCAAATTAGATAAGCTATTCTTTTTTAAATCACCAGAAATGGAGAATACGTTTAAAGAATCTACCATATCAAGCCTAAACGTATTTGAAGAGCAAATGTGTGATTATATCAATAAAACCAGTATACCTATTACGTGGGACCCAGAAACAATTAATTATATAGATTGTGGTGACATCGACTATATAGACAATCTAAAGGACAGCATCATAGATATGTCTCAAGCTATAATGGAATATTACAAAAGCAAGTCATCTGACGACAGGGTTATCTTACATGTAGACTTATCTGGTGGCCCACGAACAGCTATTATGCTGATGATTGCCATCATTAGACTAGTAGCTTTTCAAGGTATTGAAATTGGATCTATTTTATATGCCAATGTAAATGCAAATAACAATAGCATAGTGCGAGTATATGAAGGGAACTCCATCTATAATATTTACGATATGATTACAGGATTTGCTGAGTTCAACCAATTTGGTAGTGTTGATACATTAAAAAACTATGTAAACACCTTAGATAACCCCGATGTCCAAATCAAAGAACTAATCTCTAGCATGGGAGATTTTTCAGAAGCCGTTCGTCTATCTAGTCGCGGTATGTTCCAAAGATCCATGGAGGACATTCATAAACTTTTAACAGATATCGAATCCTCTAAACAAGAAATACCTGCAAATAATAGGGAAAACCATAAAAACTTTGAAATTGAGGCACTCAAATTAATGAGTGGCAAAATTCAAAATAACTATAAAACAGTGCTAGCTAATAAAGAAGACGATTTAGCATACATTGATTGGTGCCTAGCTAATGGTTATCTACAGCAAGCCTTAGCACTATTCGCTGAATTTGTACCTCGTGCTATTTTAGAATCTAAAATGATTATTTTAGACGACACAATCTTCCCTACAGACTCAGACAATGAATTGAGTGCCTCTATGGAGAACTTTAATACGATTAATGAGTATACCGCCAAAACAATGGAAATCGTAAACAATAGAGCGACTAAGATTAATAATAAAATAAAAAGCGTATTACTGAAATACTTTAGTGGTGATTTTTCAAAAGAGTCTAAGCAAATTATCCAACGAACTTTAAAAAACAAGAAAAATAACATTAGCACTAACATTACTAGAGAGGATACACAATACCCTAAATTTGAAGAGCAACTAATAAACGATATTAATCAAATAATCTTAAAAGAAGCAGAAAAAGAGCCACATAATTATTTGAAATACAAAACGTTTACCAATAATAATGTTAATGTGCCTAGTAAGCTACTTCGACTTATCAGTAATATAGGTATAAATACCAAATCTATTGTAGGTATAAATGAGTTCAGTAAAGATATTAGAAGATATTTTACTGCTGCACTTGTACAGCAATTAAAAGAAATTAAAGATTTACCTAGCAATGTTGTAACAGTTAATGATCAATATGAAATTACACTTAACGACACTAATAAACTCTTTAAGGTAAGAGATGCATTTATTTCAATCTTCACGAACTCAAACAATGATGATATATATCGTTTTCTATTTGCTAATTTTGTATCATATCAATATCCAATAGATTTATTCCCCCATCAACTTTATGGAATAGATGGACTCACACTTAATTCAGTATTAAAAAGCAATCCAGAAAAAATAACACAAGTAGCTCGCATATTAAACCTTTATAGAACATTAAAAGGTAGTCGAAATGATACGGCACATGCACGTGAAGAAAAACGGGGCCAGTTTATTGAAAGTGAAGACATAAAAAGGGAATTAAAACAATGTCTTAACGATATTCGTGAGGTTCGTGAGTATATCTGTACGTATAATCAACAATAATTTCATAAAAACCAAAAGGCTATAGATTATTATTATCTATAGCCTCTTATATTAAATATCCTATTTTCTGCTCAATTCTCTTGCCATTGCCACACATTTGCGCATCTCATATAGCAATTCTTGTGAAGTAGTATATTTACATAATGCTTCTTTATTCGCATAATTACTATCATTACGTGCCTTTTTTATCTCAAAGTATTGCTCAATAAACTTCATTGTCTTAGTTACATCCTCTAATGCTACATGCGGAATATATACACCCGAAACCTCAAATAAAGGAACCCCTTTATCATACGGTTTTCGTTGTGATAACAAAAGCTCAGCCGCAGTAACTGCACTATCTTTAGTATCTGGTAATTGATGCATAATAAGACTCTTATATGCCTTATATTTTTTTTCTTCAATTAAATGATTTAATATAGCATTACATACCATATTACGCGCTAACATACTTGTTTTTTTCAACCTAAACGAAGAATTATCTGCATCACAAATAATATACTCTTTATATTCCTCTTTACTTAAAACTTCAGATATTATATTTTTACACAATGACTCTAATATATTATTAAAGTTCTCTATATTCTCTGAGCTTTCTAGAATATCTTGTAAAAACGAAATATATTCTAATAATGTATAATTATCAGCATATCTACCGTCTTGTAAATAAAGTGTAAACCCATATTGATTTAAGAGAACCTCACATTTTTCTCTAAGTTTAATAGTTTCTTCATCCACCATCAGATGAATACGTTCTTTCTGCTTTTGGAGGTCTCTTTCAACAATTTGTATTTTCTTTTTTTCGTTTCTTACGAATTTAATATAATAAGTAATTACTTTATCGATATTAGGAGCTACTTCATCTTTTTTTGCATTTATCATAGCTGCCAAGCATTGCATACGAGCGTTATTAATAGAATTAAATAAGCGCATAGGCATAGACCGTACATCTTTTTCAGAAGTTTTCTTATCATGATCGGGCATGACTACATTATAAAATGCACTAAACTGGATATTATTCCCCGCTCTATTCCATGCGTTTATAGCAGCTTGGAGCAATCTCTTTTCTTTATTCTGTTGCGTATCTTCATAATATGCATTAAACACGAGTGGATCACACTCTATAATACCTTTATCTACTGCGTATTCCGGTACATATTCACAAAATAAGGTAAGTGCTTGTTGCAAATAATCATGATCTAAACACCAGTCAATATAGGCTAGTTCATCAGAGGCATGATTACGATGATGTTGTAAAAGGGTAGTATATGACTGCTCAATAGGTTTATGCAATAATTCAATTAATTCTTGGTCAAAGGTCTTATTGTTATCTGTATTATTTGCCATACTATGTACTAAGGATAAGCTATCATCAAGACGAGCTATAGATTTTTCAAATGCACCACGGCTTGAAATATTAATAGCTTCTGAAAAGCTGTCCATGGCTTTTAGCAATTTTTTTGTAGCGGTAGCAGTCGATTCAATATTACCTGTTCCAATATTTTCAGGAGGCTTAAAATAAGTATTTAATTTTTTGGCACTACCAAATAGTTTAAACTCTTCAAATCCTGCAATAATATCAAATAGCTCATAAATATCTAGCACTTTATGAACTGTAATTTCTCCTGGGCCGTTCTCAATCTCCTTATAACCAGAGTAATATACATCATCAACAATGATACCATGATAGGCGAGCAGTCTACTAATAACAAGGAGAATCATAGCTGCATTGCGTGGGCCACCAGTGATATCCATATAGAGGCGGACCTCATCTTTATCATTGGTGAAAGTATCTTTAAAATCAAGAATCTTCTTTGACATCTCAATGATGCTAGACTTAATACGACTAATATCATCTAAGTCTGTACCACATGGGACATGATCAAGAGCATCAAAAAAGGCCTGCTCATTGTGGCCCATCACGTTATAAAACTTACACATTTGATTAACAAAGATATCATAAGATGATGGACTATTACTTTGATGTGCCATTACACCATCAGTACATAATAAATATATCTTATCAAAGGATATATCTCTTGTTTTTTCATCCTTCCATGTATGGTATAAAATATATTTCAAAGACGACTCATTCGTGGCAATGCTACTACGAATAGCATCTTCCATATCTGCATTTACAATCGTCTTTATACTCGTATTAGACACCTTACTCAAAAAAGATAAAAATATATTATGAATTGCCATAGCTTTCACCAAACTTACATTAATTGATTAACTACACTTGGTCATCCGTGTATTATCAGAACCTAACCTCGAATTTTATCCTTACATTTTATATTGTATCATGTTATATTCATAATTAAGAATCGTTTTGTACAGTCGGGAATGTACATATTTAAAAGGGAGTCAATAATGGCAACAACAACTAATTATCTAAATGATTTAGCTAGTATGCGCCAATTTATCCGCAGCTTAACCTTCGGGAACCATAATAGAGGTAAAGCAACAGTTCGTGGTATCAAAGAAAGTCAGCACGACGATATGATTCGTCGCCTTGATTATTTTGATATCATACGTCACATTTACACGCAAAGAATTGGGAAAACATCCATTCATCATTTGGCAAAAGATGATTTTGTAGATGGCTATAATTATCTTAACAATTTATATGAATTATATGCTGCCGTTCCAGAACAAATTTATGTACAGCTCTGCATCTTATCATATATTGGAGCAAACGATGATGTAACTATTACAGATTTATATACTAATTTAAACCAAGAACCATACTTGGATCACTATATTGATTTAGTAGAAAACCTATATGAACAACGAAATAAAAAACAAGAGCCACCTTGCATTATTGACCAACAATATATTCAACGCCAAGTAAAGACATTAGAAATTTTAGGTGCTATCACCAAAACAGAGCTCACAAAAGGCTATACATATTCAATAAAACCAACTATTATAAAGGAACTATCAAAACAGCAGTTGCAAGAGCTAGCAATGGCAGTATTCTTTTATACTAATGTTTCTATTACTTCAGCAGCAGGTCATATCTTACTCAAGAAAATTATGTATTTAATTAATGACTTTTCTTTAAAAGACCAACAAAAGTGTATGTACTATGACTTTAATAATACATATTTTTCTTTCAAGGATAATAACCCAAATAATGTAATTGATGGAGATATTTTCTACCCTTTAGCCGATGCCTTACATCGACAAAAAAAGGTGCGTCTATCCTTTTATGAATCTGGGAAACCTAGGGAAATCGTTAGTCCATTAGCGTTACAAACCTATTATGGGGAAAATAAAAATATACTATGTAGTATTAATAATGGACGTATCCAATGGAATCGTATTGATCGCATCAAGTCTCTTGAGGTTACAAAATATAACAGTACTAATACTGTACCAAAAATACAAACAAGAGATAAAACATTTGATACTTGTATCATTCACTTCTTGACCTTAAAAGATTATGAGTTGGTCTACGATAAATTTATTCGTCATTTCAAAGAGTCACTAACAGTGCTCTCAAGAACAGATGAATATATAGAATTACAACTAGAAGTACAAGATGCATTACAATTATTACCGCAATTACGTAGCTATTTACCTTATGTATATATTACATACACAAACAAATCCAGTATTAAGGATAAATTCTACAATAATTTATACGCCTCTTTAAATATAGATTTTGTAGAACCAGAAGGATATAAAAAGCGAAAGAAAATTAATCGATTCCTTCATCCACTCCAAAGAAAAGAATCTGATAATAACAGAACTAAAAAAGACAAAGACTTAGATGGTACCTATGTATCATCCGTTTTAAACGATATCAATGCTATTACCTTTACGACACAATACCAATTGCAATTAGACTTAATTAATGGTGTTGTCCATACAAAACAAGATATAGAAGGATTAATTAATCATCGTAGGCTGCTCACGCCAGCCCCATACAAAAAAACATTGCGGAATGATGATTATGAGCAATTTCTAGCCGATGCATTAGTAGAGCCGAATGAAAATGGCGAAGAGGTTGAGTCTATTCTTCCAGATTTACCTCTTATTATTATCTCTGATGCTGAAAGAATGTTCTTAAAGGACCTCATTTCTGATATTCGAGCTAACTGGCTGCTTTCACCAGAGCTATGTCAAATATTATCTACTGAATTAAAAACTGTAGACACTACCTTTCCAAAAGGATCATGGACACGTGTTCCAACCATGACAGACGATACTCCGTTAACAATGCAAGTAATCACCCAGTGCTTACAAGCTATCCAAAATAACGAACGTATCATGATTCAAGATAAGGAGCTATCTCCTTGTCGGATAGAATACTCTGTAGGAAGCAATGGCTATACGCTTATTGCCTATGACCATGCAACGGATACCTTTTTAGACTATCCACTACGCAATGAATCTAATATCATAAAAACGGCTGCACCACGACTAGAAGATATAGAAACTATATATGCTAACTATAGAGATGAATCAAAGCGAACCGTAACATTTACCTTGTACGATGCAAACAATGCAGTTGATCGTTGCTTTAACTATTTTAGCAACTATACAATTCAAGCTAAAGATATCAACGATGAAGAGTTTACCATTGAAGTTAGCTATCTTCCCTTCCAGGAAATAGATATCTTACGACATTTATTAAAACTAGGCTGTGCAGTCCGAATTACAGATGATAGTCCGTTAAAAAAGCAACTAGAAGCAATTTATAAAACAGCACTCATTCATGCCCCTAGTATCTAATATTTATAAAATTATACGATTAAAAGGATATCTTTATATACAATAGAGCTATCCTTTTAATAAACTAAAAGACCTAGTCACATATCTCTATGCACTAGGTCCTTTAACTTTCTTGTATCCAAATCAAAATCTACACCAATTATACAATAATACTATGTACTAAAACTTAACGAATCCAAAAAACCGAGGTCACTTACTACGCTCTGTTCGAGATAGTATGAAGCCTGACATATGATTAACTGTCTATACAATTTAACAAAATAATTACTTTTCTAATCCAATTCTATACTTACTCAAAATATCACCACCTTACAAACTTTAACCGATCAACATACATAAATAAAATTACTCTTCAAGTGCATCAAGCACCGCTACTAACACTGCTACTGCAGAATCCACTGCTAAAGGCGACATAACATCCCTCCTATCATTACAACTAAATATACTATTATTAGAATAATCCATTCCAATTAACGTTCATATACTACCTCCTATACCTAACACTATACATATTTTCTACAATCCCCAACAAGCTACCAATGATTTAATACAAAACTAAGATACCCTAAGCATATTAAAATTATTACCGCTTATCGGCTACATCTTTAGTATAGGATGAAATCTAATATAACCAAATTCAAAAAAACTAAGACTAAAAAACGAGTGAATCAAAAAATTCACTCGTTTTCTATTAGATATAAAAATATAGTGCAACCCCTTATCACCTTTATTTACCTTCAATCTGTATAGATACCTGCAATATGGGGATTTCATCGTTGCGCTGTGCCACTTCTATCTCACAGTCTGCGACATATATCATAACGGTAAGTACTGTTGCAACTAAAAGCCGTTCTCATATCGGCAAGCTAGTTCGATTGTTTCAATACCATAAACAGTAAGTACTGTTGCAACTCAGAGAAATCGAGAATAACATTCGTGATATGCGAGTTTCAATACCGTAAACGGTAAGTACTGTTGCAACACTCCAAATGAAGTACTAAAAGGTCTTATCCGTGGTTTGGGAGAGTTTCAATACCGTAAACGGTAAGCACTGTTGCAACGTTATGCAGATCTAAGACAAATCAAATAGTTTGTATAGTTTCAATACCGTAAACGGTAAGCACTGTTGCAACATGGAGAATTAAAAGAAGGCGATGTATTATAGTTTCAATACCGTAAACGGTAAGCACTGTTGCAACTATCGTCATTAGACACACTAATGATAAAACAATCATTTAGTTTCAATACCGTAAACGGTAAGCACTGTTGCAACTTTCTGAATTGTGCAGATCTACTAAAGATGAATCAGTTTCAATACCGTAAACGGTAAGCACTGTTGCAACCTTGAGTCTTATAAAAAAGGTTCATTCGGCGGAACTGGGTTTCAATACCGTAAACGGTAAGCACTGTTGCAACTCGTTGGTCGAGATATATCTACTGACCTCAATCCTGAAGTTTCAATACCGTAAACGGTAAGCACTGTTGCAACCAAAAAAAGAAGTAACGGCTAAAATCAACGCTCACTTCAGTGGGTTTCAATACCGTAAACGGTAAGCACTGTTGCAACGGTAGCACAAGGCTTTCGCAAGGAGGATTCAAATGGCGTTTCAATACCGTAAACGGTAAGCACTGTTGCAACGATAAGAATTAGAGATAATGAAAGATATGATACAAGTGAGTTTCAATACCGTAAACGGTAAGCACTGTTGCAACAGCGTGTCTTAGAAAGCCAGTATTCATGGGGCTTAAAAATAGGTTTTGGCAAACCTCACACCGTAAACGGTCAAATTGTGCTCCCATTGGCTCTAAAATGTCGATGAGCATAGGTAAATACTAGTGGTAAATGATTTTTCTAAGATTACAGTTATTATAAGGATTTATAGATTTTACGTCAATAATTAAACTCATTTTCTTTTCATTTGTTTTCAAAAAGAATTAAATCACTTAGCTATCAGTATTACCATTAATATATTAATTTAGATACTTTCATAAAACTAAACTATAATTTCGCTCTTCACACCGCCCATGCCAAGTGCCGTTTTAATACCTAGTCCAGTAAATTCGCTATAGTAACTCAACAACGCCAAAATCCTTTGCAACTCTGGATTCCTTTTAAATTGCATAACGACTTGCCCACGAAAGCCTCGGATTTTTACACCTTCAAGACCATATATACCCATGCGTAGATTGTAATCTTTAATAAAAGCTCCAGTCTCGAGAGCACCTAAAAGTAAGTCTGTATCCATCGTTCCAAAGGTACTAAATTGATTCCATTGACGTAACAAATACCGATAAATACGAAATGCTTCAGGAAAGATTGTATATTGTTGATCCACCTTAAAACTTGTAGTACTCATGCAATGTAATTTGGCCTGAGTATATGATGAATCACTACTCCAGAACTTATTGATTAAAGCCTCGTAACAGGTTTCTTCCAAAATAGTTCTGCTTTTAATATATATATGACCTCGTTTTTGCTTTAAAAAAATTTTCTCACATATCTCTAACGTAGGTCTTACTATGCGATTAACTGCGTCAGCTGTTACAGCTGAAAGACGCCATATATATTGTTTTTTATCTTTATCAAAATAAATATATTGGCTATAAGGACGTAAGCCAGATTCATGTAACTGACCTGCATACTCTGTACCTACAACCTCCATCAGTACACCATGTAAAACACTACCTATGGACTGTACAATTTTTATAGATGGATCAGCCGCTATAACTAGCTCTACAGACATAATCTCTACAGTATTAGTCAATAAAATGCCTCCTTCCACTATGCTCATGACATAAATATCATAAACATGCTTTATCGTTTTCATTATATAGTTAGTTCTGATTAAAACCAATAGAAAATCACTAGATTTATACAAAAAACCAGTATATCCACTAAAAAGAATATACTGGCTATTTGTCTTCATATAAGTATTTGAGATAAGAATCCGGCCCCATTTTATTTAATCATAATAAATATATCCGTATAAACGCAAATAATATGACTGGAGGGTTTCCGTCCCCTAATGGGGATTATTCTGATTAGCTTAGTTACAAGCTGATATGATTATTGCCAAAAACGCAGTAGGGATACCGTCCCCTACCTAATAGGGATTATGTATTTTAATTACACCAACTATCATAAGAACGTAGATTTAATTTCTAAAGCTAAAATATACGTTTATTATATCACATAAATCATAAAGGAAAATAACAATAGAACCATTCTTATTATATGAACTATAGCACGAATGGTTCTATTATCCTTAACAGCTTTATTCTGTATTACATTATGGAACTTGTTTTAATAATAATTTTTCCAAGACTTCTACAAGTTTTTGACCTCGTTCGTCAATTTGAGTTTTATCCCAATATGTTATTTGTTCAGGGTTATCCACTGTAAAATATGTATTTTGGAAGTTAATTAAAGGTTGTTGATTTTGAACAGGGCTGTCTATTTCTTCTGCCAAAGCTCTTGTAATAACAAATTCACAGGCTTTATAATGATCTAATTTATCAGCAAAACTACCATTCTTAACAGAGGCATTTAAACTCTTATCTAAAAGCGTCAAATTACCTAGATGATTCAGATATTCCTTTCGAGTGTCTTCATCATCAAAGGAGTAATTTGCATTATCTGCAGCTTGTGGCATGATATGTTCTAACTCAATCTTTTTATTTGTTTTTATACTGTCTTTTTGGTTCAAGTATAGCTCGATAAATTTAAGAATTTGGAATGCTTTTGGTGCTTTTTTCTTGTCTTTAGAGCCAAAATCTTTCACAGGCAATAAAGCACGAATCAAGTCGACATATGGTTTTGTTCGTAACTCTAACTCTGTTACTGCAACCTCTAGTCTGCGTGCTGGATCAGATTCATGCAAAATCTTTTCTATAATTTCAGGCAATTCCGCTTCAATAGCATTCGTCTGTGTATACGAAAATATTACTGCTGCTACATATCTCACAGCCGCATCAACAAGTCGCACCTTATCTACACGTGGAGCATTATAGAACGGCATTAACAACGGATGAATTTGAACGGTATTAAACAATGTAAATAACGTATACATCCCATCATCATTAGACAAAAAATCGTTAGATAGTGGATCTTTATTGATACTAGCATAGACCTTACTGATAGAATTGATATCTGATGAAAGTTGCAAAATATCGTTAGCTACGAGTTCATTGTCTTTAAAATGTTCAAACAAATCCTTCTTCTTTACATTAATTGCTTTTGTACCAATAATAAAATGTTTAATGAAAGTAGATGTTTCAATCGCTTTTGATTTGCCTGTATCTTTCAGATTTTTCAAGAACTGACTCCAACTGTCAGAGAAGTCCTTAATCTGATTCTGTGTAATGCCAGGTGCAGAGGTAAGATTTTTCAGTAAGTAATTTTTTAAAAGATCTAATGGCTCTAAAGACTGACCACGATTATTTAAAATCTCAAACAACTGGAATGCACGTTCAATCGATGGTGCTGTAGTTTCAATTAACTTAACTTTAGTAGTTAAATACTGCAAGAAATACAATAATTTCTGAGGCTCATCATCATAAATGCTTCTTAAATGCTGAAGAATAGATTCATAAACAGCCTCTAAGTTATTAGCACTTGTATTATCCTCATCACTCACTAGAGCACCTTGCTTGATGATACTTTTATAAGTCTCTTTAAAATCTAAATCCTGAGTATGAAGAATCTTATAATCTACAAACTGTAAATTATTATCTAGTATTCTAAAGTACTCTTTAAAGCTAAATGTATGCCCCATCCACATATCTGCATTGGCACCTAAATTTCGACGCGTCTCTTCCACAATATCCATAAATAAATTATTTAATGCACAGAAAATGAGCGTTAATGTTGTAAGCCTTTGCTGACCATCAATCACATCAAATCTAGTCGGATTATTTTCATTGCTAATCAAAACAATATTGCCTAATAAATACCCAGGCAACGTATCAAGCCTATCCGTGTAATTATCTGTATCTTCCTTAAAATCAGAAAAAAGTGTATCTACATCTTTATCTGTCCATACAAAACTCCGTTGAAAATCAGGTATAACAAATTGATTTTTATTATCTAATATCCCCTTAATATCCTTCATTAAGGACGTAATTTCAGCCATGATATCCTCCCCATACCAAAATTTAGTTTAACTTATCTCTATTAGATCATAAAAATAAGATGAAGATCAACACTTTAAATATATTAGACTAACCAAAGAAGGAAAATCTTCATTACATAAAATAACCACCCTATAAATAAGAGTGGTTATTTTTGTCTTTAAAACTTTATAGCAATTTTACTCTGTCCCCTAATGGGGATTATTTAATTTAACTGCTAGTCAAAGATGAAACAAAATATTGCTGGTGTGAGAATGAAGTTTCCGTCCCCTAATGGGAATCATTTAATTTAACTGAATTTAACAATCGTAAACTATGTATCCGCTTTATCTGATAAGTCTCCGACCCCTAATGGGGATTATTTAATTTAACTATTCTAGCCTAATCGGTAGTACTAAAAGTGGTAGTGAGTACGTTTCCGTCCCCATCAAGAGAGTATTTAATTTAACATGCGGTAATAGTGGATAGCTACGTCGATGCATGAGATATAATGTTTCCGTCCCTATTAGGGGATTATTTAATTTAACCAGAAAACCAAAAGAAACGTAATAATGTTTCAGCTATTCAAGCGTTTCCGTCCCCTAATGGAGATCATTTAATTTAACATGGCTACAACTTACCTGGTTTTTACTGGGAACTTATTTTATAGTTTCCGTCCCCTAATGGGGATTATTTAATTTAACCCTGTCTTTGAAACAACAGATATTTACTGGTTTTAAAATGCCAAAAACGGCGGAGATCGTAATTCTTCCCCAAAAGGTACTTTAGCGAACTAAAATAATGCTGTTTAACCGCGCCACTATCACAACGGCGCAGATTCGATTTTCAAAAGATTAAATCTAGGTCTATTATAGCACATCACTAGCATTAATGAAAAACATATGAAAATAGAGCCACCTTCTATAAGGTAGCTCTATTGAGGTGCCATATGTAACTTATTTTCAATAATTCATCTGCTCCCGCAGTTTCTTCTTTTTCTTATACGCCTATCCTCCTTTTCCAAATTTCTCTCCACCCTCCTACTTCTACTTTCACCGTCCAACGAGTTATCTCGTTAGGTCTCTCCAGGCGATAAATAGTTCGGCCACGACTTGAGGGTTTTGGCTGAGTTTGATGCGGGCTAGCATTTTTCGGACATAGTTGCAGTGTTCTAGCATCGCTTCATTCAGTTTGTGTTTGACATGACGCGGAGATTGGTACACCAAGATGGGTGCAAAGTCCGCCACATGAATATAGCTCGTATCGGGTTCTGGACCTTCCGTAACGATATATTCATAGGGTATAGCCACGTTAAAGAGGCCGTACACCACGTCCTTACCGATAGGGCGGCGACATTTAATATGAGCAAAGGTTAGATGCGGACCATAGGTCTTAGGCGCGGTATAGCTGCTACGTCGACCATCGCTAGTCATGATGTAATTGGGTCTCAGCCCTTCCTGCATCGCTAGCTCTCGCGTGATCGTGCGCATCGGCAAATGAACCATTTCTTCCCGTCCATCCACAAAATAACACTTCGTACTGTCCCCACCACTAGGTTGATAGGTAGGAATAAAACAAACAATGTGATTCTTTGGATTCGTATAGATCAAATCCAAATCTTCTCCCTTAGATAGCCGAGTGGCCATCAAATCTGTTAGTTTATCATCTATTGCCATGGAATCCTCTCCAATCTGATCAGGAACATTCCTTTCAACAATACAATGAACACGTGTTCTGTGAAAGCAGATTAGCATGCTTTAATCTGCTGCTGACTTAATTGTATATCAGCCTGTATAATTTGTAAATATATATACAAAACTATAGAAATTTATGTATATTTAAAGACTTTATGATCTTGTAAAAGTTATATATACCTTGATGTGTCATTATTTTCTCATTTAAATTGAGAATTGCATATTTTATGTATATTTGTTAATCGAGATTAAAAGAAATATGCAATATATAGGATATAAATAAGAAATTAAATTATAATAACTAATGTACGCGCACGTCTGTAAAGTCCGTACTTAAATACCTGCGCAGCTTCCGAATGGCTCGTTCGTGGCGCCGTTGAATGGCTTGACGACTGCAGTTCAGTTCTTCACTAACCGACACCAAGCTTTGGCACTCACCATAGACACGGCGCAGTAGGTCTCGTTGATCAGGAGATAGTCTGCCTAAGGCCCATACGAGGCGTGCTCGCAGCCTATGCTCTTCATCGGCACTCATCACCATATCCGCTACATTCTCGCCAGATGCGAAGATATCCATGCCAAAGGCGACTTCTCCATCATCGGTGGTGCGATCTGGGATGTGTATTTCACGGCGATAACGCAATCGCTCACGCTTCCAGTACCGCATATAACCATACATGATGCCAGCTTTCACAAAGCCTGGGAACGGTACAGCCCCGTTCAAATCAAAGCTATAAATCGATTCTATGAGGATGGCCCAGAGATAGTTCTCTACGTCCTCGCGGAACTCGCGGTTTCCCATGCGATTCGTATAGTGCAAGATGAGCGGTCGATACCTGCGACAGAGCTCGATTTGTGCCGCATCATGACGAAGCTCATCAGCGGACCACGGTTGATAGCCTACCGTCTGAATCCGCATATTCGGCTTTTGACAGATGGACACGAGGCTCTTGTCCGACAAGGACGATAAAACTTGATGACCACAGACGAGGGTCTGTAATTTCAATTCCTCTGGAATACTTTCCTTAGACTCATTAGCTTTCGATAGTAAAGAATGAGATGGTAATGCCTGTGTTTCTAACGTTTCTGACTGATAGTTGTCATGTTGTAAGTTTGCAGTTTTAATACATGTTCTTTGTACTAAAGGTTCTTCGTTTGTGTATAACATAAATCCCCTTTCCTGCCATGGCATAGCGCTTATGTACACAATACCGCGGAAAGAGTGTTTTGACAAATCAGCAATTCCTTGGAATTTCCCTATATTCTGTTATATTTGAACCTTAATTTCTATCCAAAGTACAACATAAGTATGTAATCCAAAGGATAATTACTGAAAATATATAATTACTAAAAATGACACCACATATGTAATGTGGTGTCATTTTTTAGAGGAAATATATACTATCATTGGGTAATAGTATTCCATCTTTAGGTAGTAGTATTCAATCTGAAATTGTCTGATTAAATCGCAATACACGCGGCTTGGACAAAGTCCTTTAGCTGCGGTTTTACATGATTATAATATACATCAGCGCCATAGCCGCGCACGATGTCTCCCCAGTATTTATATACATAGCGATACCAGAAATGGAACATACTGTTCGTAAAATGGTAATCCGCGTACTTTGCGTTCCCACGGTTACTTGCTTGAATGCGACCCACGAGTCCCATAGACATGAGATCGTTCAAACGAGATGTAAAGGTACCACTTTTAATTTGGCTTTCTTGTAAAAGCTCCACGTAATACGGTCTTTCCAAGCTAGCAAGGCCCGTTAAAATAGCATTGGCTCCGGTTATATTTTTCATATCTCGATGCAAGATATATTGTGTTTCTTCAAAGAGAGCTCCCGTTACTGAGAAGAACAAATTAATAATATTCGTATCGATGCTTTCACCATTATCAAAGTATTGCACATAGGCAGGTAACCCACCGGTTACGGCAAAAACAGTGCGCAAATCATCCTTTGCATAGTGAAGGCCCAAGGATTTCATATCAACTAAGGAAAATGGTTTCACTTCAAGATATTCGGACACGAAAGGCCCGATGAGGCTACGATCGCCAATGATGCGGCCATCGAGCTGTTCCAGACCATTAGCCATCAATATGATATTCAAACGGCTCGTATCTTTGTAGGTATCTAACAAATCGCGCAAGTGAATGGGAAACTGAGGAACTGCTTCCACCAAGGATGGATAATCGTCAATCACCACAGTCTGAGGTGTTTTCACACTGCTTTCAAAAAGTCTCACAAAAGCCTGCTGCAAACTCTCTACAGGCTCGAATGTATCTTGAGCATTAACAGGAACAAAACGTGCCTCAAGAGCTCTATTTATATCAGCTACATGGACGGATTCATTAGCCATGCGCCCCGCCAAATATATCGCCTTATGACGGCGCACAAGTTGCGAAGCCACATAGGATTTACCACTGCGATGAGGACCATATACAACACATAAACTCATTTGGCCCATTGCAATTCGGGACTGGATACGCTCTATAATTTCAGCACGTCCCACAAAATTCATATACTCACCTCCAACTATTTACGGAAATTATTATATCATAATTTTAAATCATTATTAAACTTTTTTTCATATAGTTAACATAGCTTTTTATTATGTTAATTTTTTTACGCATCAAATCAGAGCTTTTATGCGATACGTATTGCCTTACCATCATAAAAGGCCTTATGATTACTTTATTCCCAGATACGTTTGATATCAACATATCCTATAAGGCATGGTTATATAACTTATACATTATAAGATATACATATTAAATTATAGATTTTAATTTATATAGTTTAATCTATATAATTTAATCTATATAGTTTAAAAATGACGTGCTAACCAAAAGGTATAGCACGTCATTTGCATATTAAGCATATTAAATTATTACTGAATTTTCTTATACTAAGTCTATTAATGGTAAATATCTAACTTGTAAATATCTAATTCGTAAATTCCTGATTACAAAATCTGATATTCCTAAATATCTTATGGATCAATTTGCGTTTGCATTTTCATCAATAAGATGCGCTTAACCGATTCATTGAGGCGCTCGGTCGTAATCGTTCCATCCGCCACCGCTTGCGTCAGCGCACGATGGACTTCATCGATATGAATCGTATCCGCATCAACAAGAATAAGATCACTGCCTGCCAAAATAGAGGCCACAGCGTAATCGCCTATCTTTTGGTTAGATTGCAACGCACCCACATCGATACGATCCGTCATAACGATACCCTTATAACCGAGCTCCTTGCGAAGCCAACCGTCTATAATCGGCTTAGAGGAACTCGCCAAGTGTTCGTTATCGATAGCAGGAATCTGGATGTGACTCATCACAAGCATATAGCTATTCGCCGTCGTCTGCGCAATGAGCCGTTTAAAGACGGCTACATCATTATTGCTGAGATACGCTTTCGCCTCATTAGCTGAGCCAAAGGACGCATCCCCTAAGGTCACTGCCGGAAAGTAGTTATAAGCGGACCACATATGATTAATTTGGTAACGCTCCACCATGGCAAGGTTTATGTGACCTGCCCACGTGGGGTCCGATGTATAGGACATATTCGGTACACCAAGGTTAGCATTAGGTCCAATAACCAAGTTAAAGCCCATATCCCGCATTTCAATAGCAGATCGCGTGGCCAAGTTAATGATACGATCCATAGGCAATTGCCCCCATCGATTGGGCTTCGGCAACCGCAAGAAACTTTCATTCCCATGCAATATGCGATCACGATGCACCGCAATATAAGGTGTCACCATGCTAGAGGTTATCGCTGTTTGCATAATATCACTGGTGAAAGTTTTCACTTGGTTCTTATTAATAAGATTTTCATTCGTTAGCATAACGCCACTGACACGGTATTTTCGGATCACATCCTTTTGGGATTGTCCTATCGTACTACCATGAAGGCTGATCATCATCAGCTGCCCCACCTTATCCTCTTGGGACATAGCCGCAATCCAAGTGTCCACCTTTTCAGACACGGGTTTGTTGGACTCCAGGACGGCACGGTACGATACGGTTCGTACCGTTTCTTGTTCTGCCTGACTCTCATGTTGGCATCCAGTTGTACCAACGACAGCAACTAGTAAGGCGAGGCCACTCAGGACCCGCCGAAAAAACTGGTTCATCTCTCCTAAAAGCTCCTTAATGCTTACGCAATATTATGAATATTATGGGCTTTCTATGTTGCTCTCCCAATGCAACACCCATAAGTCCCCTCTTGATCCGTACAGTATATTTTTATATTATACACTAAATGATTCATCTTTTCCTCATAATAAAATAATTTTTTTATACTGAATTATTATAATAAAGTTATACAGTAAAAATATGTGAATTTTGAATAATTATATAAAAAAATCCTACGAATCGTTTAAAAAGTGACCGCACTGTAACAAAAGGCTACGTGAGTATCAAGTCACTCATGACCCGTAGGATTTTCTATTTTATGTTGTTGTACCCTAAATAGCTAACGCTACTATGAGTGTATAAGCATTTAATTTCTTTATAACAGCCTGCTGTTTGAGTAATCGACTATTATTAACCTTTAAATTTTTCTTTATTTACTGGCCACATCGTCAACACCAACTTTTACCATATTTAAGCAATCGGCTATCATTAGCCTTTGAATTTAGGGGATGTTGGACATGTTTCAGGTGTTACGTCTTTACGAGTACCAAGAACCGCGCTGCGATCTGTGTAGTGTGTATGTAAAAGTTCGTGTGCCTTATGGCCCAATGGTTCGCCCAAGAAATCTTTGTACAATGTTTGGATTTCTTCATTTTCATAGGACGCAACCCATTTGTAGTTTTCGTCAGCTTCATAAAGACCGCCGATACGGGCTTCCTTAGTTTTAACTGCTTGCGGCAATTTAGTGCGCGGTTGGCCACCGCCACCAATACAGCCACCTGGGCATGCCATAACTTCGATGAAGTCGTAGTGTTTACCGCTATCTTTCAATGCATTCAAGAAGTCACGTGTATTTTTACCGCCATGAACAACAGCAACGGACAATGTTACGTCATCACCCAATTGAACAGTTGCCTCTTTTACGCCTTCCATACCGCGAACGTCCTCGAGGTGAGTCAACGCATATGGAGGTGGCTCTTTATCAGTGATGAGTTTGTAAGCCGTACGCATCGCAGCTTCCATAACACCACCTGTGTTACCGAAGATGATGGATGCGCCAGTTTCCATGCCGATTAAGTCGTCAAATTGAGATTCTTCTACTGTGTTGAAGTCAATATGTTCCTCTTGAATCCAACGGATGAATTCACGAGTTGTGATGGAAATATCTGTGTCCATGCCAAGAGATTCATCATTGTGGTAACGAGCCGCTGCATTTTCTTCTTCCCGTTTCGTTTCTGCTTTTTTAGCCGTACAAGGGTTTACAGATACGGATACGATCTTACGAGGATCGATGCCTTTTTTCTCTGCAAAGTACGTTTTAATCATAGCCGCTTCCATAGCGATACAAGAACGTGTGGAAGACAAGTTAGGAATCAATTCAGGGAAATAGATTTCCGCAAAGCGTACCCACGCTGGGCAACAGCTTGTAAACTGAGGAATTTGACCACCGTTTTTAAGGCGTTCCACAAGCTCGGATGCTTCCTCCATAATGGTTAAGTCCGCACCAAAGTTAGTATCTACTACATAGTCTGCACCAAGTTTACGCAAGGCACCAACCATTTTGCCTTCCAAGAATGTACCTGGTTCATAGCCAAAGCCTTCACCGATGGATACACGAACTGCTGGAGCTGTTTGGATTACGACGATTTTCTCAGGATCAGCAAGGGCTGCTTTTACCTTTTCAAGCTCGGATTTAGCATGCATGGAGTCGAATGGGCATGCTGCCGCACATTGACCGCAATGGATACATACAGGCACATCGCCGTTTGCATCAAGGTCGTAGTAATCAAGTACGCTCATTACATCCGCACAAGCGCGACGGCATAACGTACAGTTTTTACACTTGGAAATGTCGTGATAAATGGATGGATTGTCGAGTGCAATCGGCACGCGTTTATCGATAAATTCGTATTGAGACATGAGGACCTCCTCTAACAAACTATAACTACCAAACCTATTGGGGCAAAATATGCCAAACTACGGAGCACTGCGCCCAAGCCATACTTCTGCATCTTACCTATAGTATACGCTATGGTGAAAGTTTATACTATGTAGAATTGTTACACTTTTGCACAAAATCTCCAAAAAAGTGTAATGTAAATCACATTTTAACATAGAATAATGAATAATTCATCTATCTTAAGGGCGTTAACTAACGTGCCTTAATAAGTGACTTACTTATTAGCACTATAAAAACTAATGGCTTAATTGTTAATACTATAAGAACTAAAACAAAATTATATTGTACATAAAAACGCACGTTCTTCTAAAGAACGTGCGCAAGTGAAGCTTTCACAAAATCATTCAATCTAGACAAGCCTGTACTAATCAACAGTGTACTGTCTATAGGATTCAATTATTTACCGCCCCAAATAAGTTGGAATACAGCGTACGCAGGCGTACCTGGCTCAACTTTACGGCTATTTTTATTAACTTGTTCCTCTTTCACAACATAACCTTGTGGGTTATAAAGAGTCACCTTAAGATCCTTAACTTCCCGTTTTTTATGATTGAACTCTTCAGTCACGATGTAGTGGTAACCTTCGTAGTCCATAGCTTTAATGTCCATTACCGCTTTTTTATCATCTTTTTTAACGGAATCATTGTCGATAGACCAAGTAACACCATTACTATCAGTGCCTACTGTATACCAATTAGCCGCATCAACACTACCAATACCGCCGATTAATAATGCACCTGCTGCCAAAACAGCTGCCAATGTTTTTTTCATATTAATACCTCTCAAAGAAAATACAAAAATATACAAATTAGTATATAAGGAAAAACTAAATATTTTATGAAAGACAAACATACTCAATAATTAGGTATAGAGATTAATTATTAACGTAACAATTAACGTAATGATTAGGCTATCGTATCTAACTATTGAGCCCATGACTTAAAGCTTCACATAATAGGTCGAACGGCCGCCACCTTTACGCTGAATACGGCCAGCCTTCACCAGAGAACGTATAGCTCCTTCAATAGCACTATCGCTGATATTTGGACACCATTCTCTAATATCTTGCTTTGTGAAAGCCCCTAAATGCCTATCGATGGCAGCTTGCACCTGATTCATCGCAGAACCGCTATTTATTAGCAAAGCACTACGGTCCTCAAAGTCATGATAAGCGGCCAATAACATTTGTAACCAATACCGAATAAAAGCCGTAGGGCAGGAGCTTTCACCATACCACGCATCACTAGACTCGCGTAAAGCCGCATAATACATGTCCTTATTTGCTGCAATTTTAGCCTCCAAGGACACATATTTACCGACCATAAAACCACTGCGATACAGCAATAACGTCGTCAACAATCGACTCATACGACCATTTCCATCATTAAACGGGTGAATACATAAAAAGTCATGAATAAATATAGGAATCACTAGAAGTGGTTCCACCTCACCATTACCTACAACCCGATTATATTCCGCACAAATCTGATCTAAAGCCTCAGTTGTTTCATAAGGAGCCAACGGAGTAAATAAACCCTCGGTATGCCCATCCGGATATGTAGCACTAATATAATTCTGTACGCTCTTTAACTGCCCACCACGAGCATTAAACTGGTAATTATACAAAATCTTGTGCAACTGCAAAATATGGTTCCGCGACAACGATATGGAATCATAACTCTCATGGATAACATTTAATGCATCACGATATCCCATGATTTCCTGCTCATCCCGATTTCGCGGTATCGTCTTGTCAGCCACTAACTGCCGGAGACGTGTACTCGTCGTCACAATCCCTTCAATCGCATTTGAAGCCTCTGTACTCTGTACCTTTGCCAACTCCACAAGCGAGTCTAATATGGCAGGACTCTGTGAAAGCAAAACCTCCTCCTTACCATTTGCCCGATAAATCCCCGCAATAAGACTCAAAATATCCATCTTCCACGACAAAGATTGAATCTGGCCATACTCAAAACGACGCATACACACACCTCCATTCCGCTCTAATCCCTTACAAATAAAACTATTCCCTTAAATTATACCATAAAATAAGGGAATAAATAACTCTCTACTTCTCTACCGTGTGTGATCCAACGAATTTGAAAACTGATATTCGCCCTGTAAGAGTACTAATAATATAGAAAGCCCCGAACTATTCTGAAAACGACTTAGCTCACTTTTCTCTAGAGGGTGGTATGCAGAGCCCTATGGGATAAAAGAATATTCGCAGTTAAGGGATGCCAATACTAATGCTAAGGTAATTTAGTAAAGAAAAGACCCAACACTGCTATGAAAACGACTTAGCTCGCTTTGGAGGCTTTCATAGCAGTGTTGGGTCTACTATCTAAACACACAGTCTAGAATTGGCATCCCTTCACAGAAGGATTATTTACCCCATAGGGCCTGCATAACTTCCGCCCCCATGGTGTCCGGTTCAATTTTCGTAGGTTTTTGTGTTTCTTTACTGGATAGCAATGCTATACCAGCATTGCTATATACTGTTGTATCAAGTTCTGTCCATGTTTTTTCTTTGCGATCGATCCGTACTGTGTAGATATATGTAAAGCCTTCTACATTGTTAATTTTAACAAGTACTGTAGCCGCATCATCTGTTTTATATACAGAAGAGTTGTCAATAAACCATGCCGCATCGTCAGCATCAGCATCGATATAGTACCAATCAGCAGCACTAGCTTGACCAAAGCCACCTACAAAGAAAACTCCTGCTGCAAACATAGCAGCTAGCCATTTTTTCATTTTTAAACTCCCCAACACTAGAGGCGACCATCTAAGATGGTCGCCCATGATTACTCAATAGTTAATATAGTGTTTTATATTATTCTACTTCTTCTTCGATTTCAGCGCCTGGAATAACAGCAATACTAGCTACCTTATCGCCTTCGTCGAGATTTTGTGTTTTCACACCAGAAATAGCTTTGCCCTTCTTCACAGCGATATCGTTCATGTTGAAGCGGATGATTTTGCCTTGCTCAGAAATAAGCATAACTTCATCATCATTATGAACAACCTCTACGGCCACTACATCGCCGGTTTTGTTCGTAATCTTGAAGTTCTTAGAGCCTTTACCACCGCGTTTTTGCAATGTATAAGCTTCCGCATCATTGCGTTTACCAAAACCTTCTTCAGAGATAGTAAACACTTGTGCTTCGCTTTCATCAGTATTAAGAACACCAGCGCCTACAACTACGTCGCCTGCATTCAATTTAATGCCACGCACACCGTGAGCCGCCCGTTTCATAAGGCGAACATCATGCTCGCTAAAGCGAATAGCGATACCCAACTTAGTACCAATCAAGATGTCTTGATTGCCAGTCGTCACGTTAACGGAAATCAAACGATCGCCTTCGTCGAGATTAATCGCATTAAGGCCAGAACGACGGATATTACGGTATTCTTCAATAGCCGTACGTTTTACAACGCCAAATTCAGTGACCATAAATAAATTTACATCTTCATGGACACGTTCAAGGTCGATCATAGTCGTAACGGATTCGCCTACCGCGAGTGGCAATACGTTAACCATAGCGGTACCGCGAGAGTTGCGGGAACCTGCTTCCGGCACTTCGTATGCCTTGAGGCGATATGCACGGCCTGTAGATGTGAAGAATAACAATGTATTATGGGTCCGCACATGCATAATTTGCGTTACATAATCATCTTCCTTCGTCTTCATACCGATAACGCCAGCGCCGCCTTTATGTTGGTTGCGATATACGTTCGCGTTCATGCGTTTGATGTAACCTTGTTTAGTCAAGGTAATAACCATTTCTTCGTCAGCAATGAGGTCTTCTACATCAAGGTCGGACGTATCGATGGTGATTTCAGAACGACGAGGGTCGCCGTATTTTTTCTTCATATCATCGAGTTCGTCTTTGATAATTTGTCGTTGACGCGCTTCGTTAGCCAAGATAGCTTTCAAATCTTCGATCAATGCCAACAATTCCTTGTATTCCTCTTCGATTTTCTCGCGTTCCAAGCCTGTTAAACGGCGTAAACGCATGTCGAGGATGGCAACCGCTTGTTTTTCTGAAAGCCCGAATTTTTGCATTAATGCATTGCGTGCAATTTCGTCAGTTTGGGAACTGCGGATTGTAGCGATTACTTCATCGATGTGGTCGAGGGCAATCAACAAGCCTTCCAAGATATGAGCACGCGCTTCGGCTTTGTTAAGCTCGAATTGAGTGCGGCGTACGATAACATCTAGACGATGATCTAAGTAGTAACCCAATACTTCTTTCAAATTCAATACGCGAGGATGTCCATCTACGAGAGCGAGCATAATCACGCCGAATGTTTCTTGAAGTTGAGTGTGTTTATATAATTTGTTAAGTACGATGTCTGGTTGCACGTCAGCCCGTAATTCGATAACGATGCGCATACCTTGGCGGTCAGATTCATCGCGAAGTGCTGTAATGCCATCAATAACCTTATCACGGCTCAAGTTCGCAATTGTTTCGATAACGCGAGCCTTATTAACTTGGTACGGAATCTCAGTCACTACGATTTTATGCTTTCCCTTAGACATCTCTTCGATGGTCGCACGAGCACGCATTTTAACGCTACCACGACCTGTAGAATACGCTTTTTTGATGCCTTCTCGGCCCAAAATGAGCGCTCCAGTTGGGAAGTCTGGACCTTTAATAGCGGTCATCAATTCATCTACAGTCACATCCGGATTGTCGATGAGCATCGCTAGGCCATTACATACCTCGTTGAGGTTATGTGGTGGAATATTTGTCGCCATCCCTACGGCGATACCGCTGGAACCATTGATGAGAAGATTAGGAATCTTCGCTGGCAATACAGTTGGTTCTTGCAAGCTTTCATCATAGTTCGGCATGAAATCAACAGTTTCCTTGTCGATATCAGCGAGCATTTCTTGCGTAATTTTCGCCATACGTACTTCGGTATAACGCATCGCAGCGGCACTATCGCCGTCGATGGAACCAAAGTTACCGTGGCCGTCTACCAAGAGGTAGCGCGTATTGAAATCTTGCGCTAAACGAACCGTAGCGTCGTAAACAGAAATATCACCATGTGGATGATACTTACCAAGTACGTCACCGACGATACGAGCGGATTTCTTGTACGGTTTATTTGGCGTCATGCCTGTTTCGTGCATCGCGTACAAAATACGACGATGTACTGGTTTCAAGCCATCGCGCACATCTGGAAGAGCACGCATTACGATTACGGACATCGCATAATCGATATAGGCGTTCTTCATTTCTTTATCAATCTGAACGGGATGAATATTCCCGTGGGACCATTGTTGGTCTGCCACAATCTCACCTCATTTTACTAACACTGATACTAATTCATCATATAATTATAGCATTTTTAAGGTGTTAACGCTATCTTTTATGTCTATTTACATACTAAATATCGGTTATATCGAGCTATCATTTTTCAATGTATATTACCATAGCTCTCAAAGTTAATGCACCGCATGTTGTATCATATCATCTAAAATGCTAGCAAAGTCTCGTTCTACAGCCGAAGTGTCGTTACCAGTACTACCAATACCTGTTAGCATGGTTTCTTTCCAATCATTTTTTGCCATAAATCGAAAGGCGATCAAATACTTAGCTTTTGTTTTGTCCGCTTCTCCTTTTGGTAGATAATAAAAGCCTACGCTTCTATCAGAACGAGGGTGCAATAACGCTGGGTTGTCTTGCGGTTTATACAGGCTATATATAGATTTCATAAAGGTTAGAATATCTCCACCCTTTACAGATTCGTCTACAAAGATAATCTCATCATATGTGAATAGAGATATCTTATTAGTACCTGCTACACGTGTCGCTTTAGACTCAGCTAGCTCCAAGGCTTCCTCGTGCGTCGCCATCCGTATGCCATACTGCTTAGCACGTTCCACTAACGAACCATTCAAATGAACTAAATACGCTTGTGAATACGCAAAATCCGCATCATTTTTTCGCTCGCCACCAGGGGCCGGCAATGTTGGCCTCTTGATTACAGAGTTTGTAGTAAAGGAAATACCATTACTTTCATCATAAAACACATACACATTTCGCTGGAATGGTTTCTCCTTCTCCACAACAGATGACTGAAGAACAAGATTCGGATGCACAACCGAGAACTCCTTCTCCACGCTAGACTTGATATCCTCTGGTGTAGCAGGATCACCATTCTCCGTCGTCCAAATGAAAGAACAACCACTCAACACTACACTACAAACACCAACGATACCTAACAACACAAACTTAACAAACAACCTCATACACAAAACCTCCCCTCTCTCTATGTAGAAACTATAGAATGAATATGCTGGGATAACTATGGATAGGACTATATTATTATTGATGGGACACCTCTATAGCTAGTGTTTTAAAAAGTGCTATTACCTATTGATGAGCGACTTAGGTCACTATGGAGCGAAGAGATAGGTAATAGCACTTTTTAATTAATTACGTATATAGTTCTCGGGCCCCATCAATAATAATTACCTATTAACTAGTTCATCTAGCATATTCATCCTGTAATTTTCTATTACGTTCATAAATTTTTTATTATGTATCGGGTTTTCGCTCATTCCGAATAGATGACTGTTGCACCCACAGTCGCTGCACCCAAAGTTCGGTACATTCCATTCCGCAATAGCTCGCACCGCATCAGCGAGAGCACATTCTACGTCAATTTTAGTTAAATCTACATCTGCACTTTCACGAGCAGCCGAGTCATCATCAGAGAATTTACCTTTACGCCGTTCCTGAGCGGAAATTGTCATAGCCTGCGGTCGCCCACTAGTACGAATCGGCAAGCCTGCTATCATTTCGCAGTGACCTCGGAAGTAATCTAAATGCCAGTGCATTTTCTTCCGTTTTCGTTTATGACGTTCAATGCGTTTTGTTAAATTTGCCTTCGCAGAACCAACGTACATATAATAACCAGATTTGAAATGCATTATCCCTTTAGAACCGATTTCGAGATCTAGATCGTGATCGAGGTGCATGACCATCACATACACACCACTATCATGAGCCTCTGTATCGAGAATGCTACTAGGATAGGAACATTCATGTGTCACCGTAGGCATGGTGAAAGTCTCATCCCACGCCACAGCAACGGCTTTCCAATCTAACGAAGGTGCCACCTCTTTAAAGGTTTTGGCAAATTCCAAATCCGTATGATAATCTGGCAAGAACCACTGCGCTTGGTCCCATTGTACGAGGAATAGAACGCCTGTGTGGTAGCCTTCATTTTGCAATTCTTTCAGATGCAATAAATGCTTGCGACCCCGTTCTGTAATAGCATCAGGAAACATGGCACCCGTTTTGGAGAACAAAGTACAGGACTTAACCTCTAGTAAGAACTCATCGCCCTTATCATTGGTGAGGAGCAAGTCAAAGCGAGATGATGTGCCGTGTAGTTTAACCGTATACTCCCGTCTCACTACGCGCCACTCCTCCCAACCAGGGAT
The DNA here is from genome assembly GCF_000163715.1 of Veillonella sp. 3_1_44. Classification (NCBI taxonomy): domain Bacteria; kingdom Bacillati; phylum Bacillota; class Negativicutes; order Veillonellales; family Veillonellaceae; genus Veillonella; species Veillonella sp. 3_1_44. The sequence continues at coordinate 118,669 of NZ_GG770200.1, read as the reverse complement.
CAGTTTATTTTCGATTAAATGTTGCGCCACATCGTTGCTGTAGTTTGTATCGAGCATGATAACAACGCCATCACGTTCTATACCTACCACACGGTATTTCGTCTTCGCATCCGGCTTATCGTGAGGGACGATGTACATCGTTACCCCCGTAAACAAAAGCTCCCACATGCGACCAGGATTTGGCAAATGAGCGAGTATGCTTTCACCATTCAAATCTAAAGTCACCACAAAACGATTCGGGCGACCTATATATGTTGCTTTTAAAATAGTATCGTAAAGGACTTTCATCGTTTCTCCTACATCAAAACATTCTATGTGTCTATTATACGATATGTTACCCTTGGGTTTCATCTATAAACAGTATCGTATATAATTATAGTTAGTAACAATCAATAATTAATATTAAAAAGTTCTATTTTTGTAGCTTGGGTTACATTATTGTTTGTTAAAATGGTTTATACTAAGAGCGTCGGGTCAGTATTCTAAATACCCATACTGATCATTACGCCGGGTTTTGATGAGGCATCGCCTAGTTGATCTCATCCCACTTGTCCGTATATATGTGCGAAGCTTTCACAAAACCCTAGGGCGTAAATAATTAATATATAAAGAGTTTTATAGATTAACTAAGTAGTTTTAGCCACTATTCTCCGCAGAGAGGGCTCGAGAAAGGATTTATCATGGCACAAATTGCAGCAAATTTACAACGCATTAAAAACGGCCAACGCCGTTATGCAATTACACCTCGCATTCCAGGAGGTTTCATTCAACCTGATCAATTACAAAAATATATCGACGTAGCGAATGAGTTCGGCGCCGTTCTTAAATTAACTGGCAGCCAACGCATTATGATTACGAATTTGAAAGCAGAAGACGTAGATAAAGCATGGGAAATGCTTGGCATGGAGCCAGCGTACACTGTATCTAACCGCGTACGCAGCGTAAAAATCTGCCCAGGTACTACCTTCTGTAAACGCGCTAAACAAGACAGCGTACATCTTGGCATGCAAATCGAACGCAAGTACTTGTCCCTTGAAATGCCAAGCAAAATGAAAATTGGCGTGTCCGGTTGTCCAAATTCTTGTACTGAAAGCCGCATGAAAGATGTGGGCGTTATCGGTACTGTAGAAGGTTGGAATGTATACGCTGGCGGTAGCGGCGGCGCGCATCCTCGCATCGGCGACCTCATCGCAGAAGTTAAAACAGAAAAAGAAGCTCTTGCATTAGTTGATCGAATCATCGCATACTATAAAGAAAACGCACAAATCGAACGCATGGGCGAATTCATCGACCGCATTGGTTTAGAGGCTTTCAAAGCAGCTGTATTGGGCGACCTTGAAGGGGCTCCAGCCGAAAGCAAGTCCGAAGAACCAGCTGTGTTCTTGCCTGGTCAAGGTAATGATCCTGAAGTGGAAGCACCACGTCTCGAAGCAGGTGCCCCTATCACTCCAGACACAATTATTCGCGACATCGTTGAAACCTATCCAAATGTTGTACCTGTATTACAAGGTATTGGTATGGGTTGCCTAGGTTGCCCTTCTGCAACAGCTGAGCCATTATGGCAAGCCGCAGAAATCCACGGTTTTAATGTATACGATTTAGTAGAGAAATTAGAAACAGCACGAAAAGGAGCTTAATATGTCCGCATTCTTAGGTCACATCCATTACTGGTTATATCGCAAAATTCAATTGCTCGTTGAGCGTGAAAATTTGATTTTAGAAAAAACTTCTAAAGTTGTTGATGATTTGGCGGAGGAACTACACTCCATCTCCGTAGATACATACGGCGAACCAATTAATCCAAGCATTCCTTTGGAAAACATCATTGACCACGGCAATATTCACGGCTGGTTAGCTAACCAAATCAACATTGCTTCCGTTCGCGAAGCGGCTTTCATCAAAGACATGCTCGACACAAATTCTGGCGATGAAGCAGTACACGTAGTAACCGCTATCCTCGATGCCTTTGCAGTACAAGGCCAAGCATGTGGCGTTGTGGCTCAAGACAGCCTTGAAGAACACACCGCACCTGCGATTTACAATGCGTTACAAAACTTCTACGTAAATGGCATGCCTTGCGATGGCGGTGACCAAGTGGTTTCTGAAAGCCCAGAAGAATTTACCTGGGTTGGCGACCACAGATTACAAGCAGGCTACTGGCGTACAGCAGGCGTTGACCCTAAATTCATGGCATTAGCCTACCAAACATGGTTCGAAGCTTTTGTGAAAGCTATCGATCCAGCCTTTGAACTTGTAACAACAGAAGAAAACGGCACACGTTTATATACAATTAAGAAAAAATAAATCCATAACAGTTCGTTTGATTAAGAAAATATAAACGGATGAAAATGGACGAAAAAACGAACGTAACATGTTACGTTCGTTTTTTATATAGTAAATGTATCGTTGTATATTTAATTAATCTATATATATCCAATCTACCAACATTTACTCCACCCTATTTTACTCAATATAGGTAAAAAAAGCATACAATGTTGAATGTAACATATTTTTTCAAAACTGTAGCTATAGACACAGCATTGATAAGCAATATCATTTATAATATAATTATAAGGTAATTACACAATGTAAAATTAAATGTTAGCGTAAGCTTTCAGAACATAAAAAGCTAGAATTAGGAGGTCTATTATGGCAGGCACAGTTAATCAAGAATTAGGTTTATTATTCCAAGGCCCTAACTATGTAATCGTAAAAAAAGGCGGCAAAGCTGGTGAAAAGGTGGAAAAACACAACCACCCTGAAGCTAATGTCATTTTTACAGTTGTAAAAGGTAAAGTTCAAGTGTTCCTTAACGAAACAGAAGAACATGTACTCGTACCAGGCCAAGTATTGGAATTCAACGGCGATAACTACATCCAAGCAACACTCGTAGAAGACAGCGAGTTCGTTGTAAACCTCATTCACAAACCTGAATAAAATACCAAAGGACAGTTGATACAAGCAACTGTCCTTTTTATATGGTGTATGTATTAAAAAGAAATAATATAGTTATTAGGTATTATATAGCTATTTAGTGATTCAATTATATCCATAGTTATTAAATACCCACAAGATAATACATAATCTAAAGAGTATTCTTTTAAAAGGAATTATAAATTGTAAATTCCCCCACATCAAAGCGTTTCGTATGACCTGGTGCAGGAACACAGTCTGGATGCGGATATCCTATTGGAAAGATGGCTACAGGAATGATATTATCAGGCAAGTTATATGCCTTGCGTACTTTAGCAGGATCAAAGTGAGCAATCCACGTTGTACCTAAACCGATATCGGCTGCGGTAAACATAATGTGAGAGCCTACAATGCTGGCATCTACAACGCCTAAATCTTCATCATCGTATTCCCGTTTCCAGCTCACCGTATTATCGTAACAAACAATGATTGCCAACGGTGCATTAAAGTGACCATTTGTGCAGCCTTTTAGTTTGTTTAAGCTCTCTTCAGTATTTAATACAAGCAGTCTTTGCGGCTGGTAGTTATGAGCCGTAGGTGCTAATCTAGCTACTTCTAACAAAATATCAACCTTCTCTTGCTCCACTGGTCGAGTATCGAATTTTCGAACCGAATACCGCTCTGTGGCTAATGCTTTAAAATCTTTCATTAGATCTCACTCCTTTATCGGATTTATCAAAATATATTTTAAACAGTAAGTATCCCATACAATAAACTACCCCCTATCTGATTACTCAGTTAGGGGGTTTTGTACTTATTATTTTTTAAGACGGCTAATTACTTCGTTAGTAATGTTTTCGATTTTGCTGTTTGCGTCAGCAGCACGAATTGTGTATGGATCATCCAATACTACGTCCATTTGTTTTTCAACACGGATAGCTTCAACAGTGTTATGAATTGCTTGCATCATAGGTTGAGCAATTTTATTGATTTCTTCGTTTTCTTTTTGAAGCAATGGAGCTACAGTTTTGTTGAATTCTGCTTCTGCTTGTGCAGAGTCTTTAATTTTTTCAATTTCTTGTACTTTTTTTTCAATTTGTGGACGGTATTGAGCGTCTACTTGTTGCATTTTCATATCTAATGCACCGTAGCCAGGGTAGCTATTTACTACTTGGCTCATATTTACTAAGCCAATGTTAGCAGCACTTGCTACTGCAGCAGTAGCAGACATAGCACCAACGATAGCTAAGGTAGTCAATTTTTTAGATAATTTCATCTGAAATCCTCCTCGATTAAAAGTGTCACTATACAATCCAATAGTGTACTATTTTTACTATAGCAAATCTTGCTAAATTTCACAAGACTATGATAAATAGCATAATAAAACCCTATGAACTACTTATGAAAGTTATTAGAACTTAAAATAATACCCACAAGCATACTCTGAGACCCTTAAAGCAATTGATACAGACATATTCAGAACACACATGTGGGCATTTCGGCTTTCACCAATTATTTATAATTTGTCATCAAATAATGGTTTATTATTCACCGAATTATTGTTCATCATTTAAATAGATGTATTTATCGGATTTCAATTTAGATACGAGATCAGGCACCAACCCGATAAGGCGATCAAAGCTGCTGCTGTAAGGGTTGCCTTTAATGTTGAACAATTCGATTCGGTCACCTTTAATAACAAGGATTGCACTTGGTTCCATTTTGGCACCACCGCCACCGCCGCCAGATTCTTGGCTTTTATTGGCTGTGCAGTGGTTTGTACCAGTACCGAAACCAAAGGTTACATCAACAAATGGAACGAGCGTGGTATCGCCGATTTGCACAGCTTCACCAACTACAGTTTCCACTTTGATCATATTTTTAAACTTCTCGAATAGGACTTCCAAATTCTCTTTTACATTACTGTTCTCCATCACAGTACCTCCGCTTTTTGTGAAAGTATCATAGCTATAATAATACAGCTCATATACTCAATTGACATAATATATCCTTACGCTGTTTGGCCTTGTGCGGCTTTTAGCTTTTCTAGTTGCTTTGCTTCCTTCCGTTTAACCCAGAAGACACGAGCACTTTCACCCAATAGGGAACGCATAGGTTTAGATACCAAAAATCTAGTACCATACCACGCCAATACGGCAAGAATCATACGACCTTTGATATGACCGCTACCTTCAGCTACCCGGTTCACATAATCTATCTCAATAGACTCTGCTTGCTCAGGCCAAATGCTATACAACATAGATGCAATAAGCCCCATCCGATACGGATCGCCAATGCCAAATCGGCCCTCTATAGCCATATCACGTGGTTTAGAGTGGTTATAGCATCGTTTCGACACAAGGAATATCTGACGCCACAACTCTGTATTTCTCAAGTGTTTCATGAACCAGAATGTAGGAATTTCAGACTTGAATGATGCTACCGGATCATTGGGATCAGGCTTTCCAAAACGTTGTTTCACAGTCGTTTTAATATCATTTACCTTTGTAAATACCTTTTCCTTGATAGATCCGTCACTATTGAAAGTAACATGACTTATTACTTCATCATCATCTTGAATATGAGCCGTTGGATCTTGTTGTATCGAATCATACCGCTCAGCACGAGCTTGTGCATCCATATCCTTAGAAACCGCATCAGGTCGTTCAATACGTTCCTTTGGACTAGGTGAGCTACCCGCCCCTGGTGATTCATCGTCATCAAAGATTGTATTGGAGCCTTGGGCGCTCTTCAAGTCATCAAAGCTTGTGCCGCTGGAGCTTGCAGTTGGACCTTGTCCGCCTCCTTGCATAGCCTTTGCAAAAGCTTCTGCTTGTGATATGTCGCCGTCATCATCCATTACCTTTTGATATTCTTCATCTACACGATTTTCAAGCCATTGTTCATAGTCTTTCACAGGACCGATCTTAAGTACACCTAAAACGTATAATTCCTTAAAAAATGGTTTATTTTGAATGTACGCTAAGTGGAGTGAAAATACGCGCCACAGCCATTTGATGCGCAGTTCACCACGATATGGCGTCCGCCCATCAATTTCGATGCTATATGTGATTGGTGCCAGTAGGATAGTCAAGATGAGTGCTACAATGATGGCCACAATAACAAGGGCCACAATAGCCACTGTACTCAACCACATCACCTCCTTAGGTGTTCCTATGATTAGTTTTCAATGCCTTTTCGAGCCATTACGCCTTGTAGGTAGTAATGTTTAATCTCTTTCATCTCCGTTACGAGATCGGCCTCATCAATTAATTCTTGAGGAGCCCCACGGCCCGTAAATACGAGTTCCGTTTCTGGATGACGAGCATCGAGTAAAGCTTTAGTTTTATCCCATGTAATGAGTTCAAAGAAGAGAGCCATATTGTACTCATCAAGTACAACGAGGTCGTACTCACCACTGCTAATCGCAGCGAGTGCACGTTCATAGCCTTTTTCAATGAGAGCTACATAATCCTTCGGAGGATTACCAGACTCAAAGACAACGACTTCATCGCCCCATTTAGCAAGTTCATCCTTACTCTTCATCCCTTCTTTGATGATAAAGAATGGCTTGCCCACAGTTTCTAAGGTTAAATTTGTTAAGGTAGGTAAAATAGTATGTTCACTATATACTTTAGATTTCATAAATTGTAAGAAGAGGACTTTCTTGCCAGCGCCGATGGCACGAATGGCTAGGCCAATTGCGGCAGTCGTTTTGCCCTTGCCTTCACCGGTATAAACTTGTACATAGGCCTTCATAGATATACCTCCGTTCATATACTTTTATTTTACAATATATATATATAAAAAGAAAGAAAAAGAACTTGCTATAAGCGCATGTGCAAGCATAACAAGTTCTTTTCATATGTATTGTATTTAATTTTGAGTATATAGTATTTGATTTACGTGTATCACAATTGATTTTGCGTATCTAATTACTAATTGGTAAGAAAATCATAGGATCTACAGGCGTATTGTTGAGGCGTACCTCGTAGTGAACGTGGGCACCCGTACTTTTACCAGTACTACCCATCAAAGCTATGGTTTGACCTTGTTTCACGCTCATCCCTACCGTTACCAATACGGCACTATTATGGCCATAACGGGTAACAAAGCCATTGCCATGATCGATTTCAACGAGGTTACCATAACCGCCGCTTGTATACCCCGCAAAGGTTACCACCCCGGCCGCAGTAGCCACGATTTGAGAACCATAGTCGTCGGCAATGTCGATCCCTTCATGGAATGCGCCAATAGCACCCGTAACAGGGTCAACACGGCTACCAAATGGAGATGTAATAACACCCTTACTTGGCCAAATACTAGGTGTCGTACTATTCACAGCACCACCGGAACCAGCGGAGAAGTTGATGGATTGTAATGCCATCAAATCTTGTGCGCCACCATCGCGAAGGATATTGCGCATTGTATAGAAACTAACAAGCAATTTTTGTGCTTCCTTATCCATTTTGGATAGTCGAGCTGATAATTGTGCCGCTGTTAACGTCTGTGCTTCGCTATTATCAGCGGCTTCCTGCTTTGGGTCACTACCATCCCCGCCACCTTGAGCTGGTGTGCCAGATTCAGCGCCCTTCAACATTTGCTTATTCTCTTCACTAATTTGATTTAAGTTTTGAATTTTCTTATCCAGAACCTCTGTTTTTTGTTGTAACAATTTCAACTGTTCCGATTGCAATTGCGTTTGTTGACGTAATTGCACAACCTCAGCTTGGCGCACAATGCCCCAAATACCGAGTACCAATGCCAAGACCAATACTACAGAACCAATAATAGCAACGAGTTTCGCTTGCTTGGTAGTTAATGTCAATATGCAGTTGTCACCATTTCTTTCAACTTTGTTTGAAATGAATGCCGGTATTTTCAACATAAAACTTCCTTATTTCGAGACGATAGCGCTCGTCAACGCTTCCTCATTGGTACGCTCACCCAACGCTTCGTTCAAACTTTCTAATTCTTCTTGTGAAAGACTTACTAAACTTTTACCTTTCACAATAGGTTTACTAAAAATACGAGATTCGCTACGACCGTAAATACTGGAGATACAAATGCCATTATTGTTGCCATCTAGCAAGGTAAGCGCAAAGGACAGATCATTTCCGATATTTTCAAAGGCATTATACTTAATAAAGCCAATTTTTTGTATCGTATTACTCTGAATATTGCGGATTGCCACTTGCTCGGATAACAAGGACTCAAGGCCCTTCGCAGCATCGCGAATTTCACTAACCTCTACAGATAATTTACGTTCTAGGCTCGCACCATGCTCCCCTTGCATAAAGAAATCGTATTTCTTTTTCAAGCTACCTAAACGGATGTGTAAGATTACACAATATACGAATAACACTATAACAAGAACGATGGTAACCATGCCTATCCACGGTTGAATCGATTCGAACATGTATTTTCCTTCCTATACAATCATCAAAACTCCAACAGTTAATTATACCATTCCTATTGTGAAAGTTAAATGACTGCATGCAATTTAATTTAATATATTTAATATATCTAATATAGATAAACGATAGCTATATAACAATATATATAACAATATATATAACAAGTATGTAATGTATATCTAAATGTATGTGTTACATACATATTACAATCCTATTTATTAGCCCTCTAGTTCGTCAACAAATGGGCTTATTGCTCGTTCTAGTATACCATGTAGAGCTGCTATGAGTACACCGTAATTTACGATGGGCGTACCTTGTACAACAGCGCATTCTATACGGCGTAACACCTCGCGGCGTGTTAACATACAAGCACCGCAGTGGATGATCAAATCATACTGTGATACATCCTTAGGGAATGCTCCCCCACTAGTGAATTCTAACTGTAAATCTGCATAGCCTTGCTTCTTTAAAAGATTGGGTATTTTTACAGTCCCAATATCATCGCATTGACGACGATGTGTACAACCTTCACTGATAAGCACCTTGGAACCAGCTTTCAGATTCTTAATAGCCTTAACACCAGTTACTAAATCCTGTAATTTTCCCTTAAACCGTGCCATCAAAATAGAAAAAGACGTCAACGGAATCGAATCAGGCGTCAACTCATCAACCCGATCAAACGCTTGGGAGTCACAGATTACCATTTTAGGTGGATTCTTAAGAGAGTGAATCATAGCCGGTAATTCTTCTGTTTGACAGACTAATGCTAAGCCTTTGTGATCGAGAATTTCTCGGATAGTCTGCACCTGTGGCAAAATAAGTCGCCCCTTTGGTGCAGCACTATCGATAGGACATACAAGAATAATTGTATCCCCCTCTTCAACTAAACCTTGTAAAAGAGTTTGCTCCCCTTCTACATCAAGAGGTGTCAATCCACCTAATAGGTCAAGCAACTCTAATCGCTTAGCATCAGAGGTGAAATCAGCAGAACCAATGACAGTAACCAAATCGGATAAACCTGTATGGGCTGTTATATACTGATCTCCTAGTATATCATTACCCACACTATCTTTAGAAGCATCTACACTATCTTTAGACCCATCTAAATTATTTGTAGTCGCATTAATCTCATTAATAAAAAGCGCGACAGGCACATTATTTTGTTTCAACAGGCCTAACCAGTGCATATCATCGGAGGTTGGCTCTTCATCGGTACGAAGCACATAAACAGCCAAGTTAATTTTTTTCACAACCTCTTCTGTTTTCTCCATGCGCAATGTACCTAATTCAGTTGTATCATCTATACCAGCAGTATCAGTAATCACCACAGGGCCAAGTGGCAAGATCTCCATAGCTTTGCTTACTGGATCTGTTGTAGTCCCTGCCACATCGGACACTAACGATACTGGCTGACCAGTTAACATATTGATCAATGTAGACTTACCGGCATTACAACGGCCAAAAAAGCCAATATGTATGCGGTTTGCCTTAGGTGTTTGTTCCATAACCTATCCTTGTTACTTAACCTTCACATATATTACAAATATATTATAAAGCTTCTGATAAATTATCTAATAACTTATCATATTATTTATTATAATCTCTTTAGAATACAGTAAAAGCGCAGCCCGTAGACTACACTTTTACCGCAGATTGTTATTATTACTATTACGACTATTGCAATTGCTATAGCTGTTATTATTGTTGTTATTATTATCGTTACTATTATTGTTGGTGTTACGGCTATTGCTATTACTATTGCTTTTGCTTTTGCTTTTGCTTTTGCTTTTACTTTTGCTTTTGCTTTTGCTTTTGCTTTTGCTTTTGCTTTTGCTTTTGCTTTTGCTTTTGCTTTTGCTTTTGCTTTTGCTTTTGCTTTTGCTTTTGCTTTTGCTTTTGCTAGCCAATTATACTCTAAACTCTATTGTTTCCGCATCTTCTGTTTGATCTTGCCCATCCATATATGCAATAAGTCTTTCTAATTCAGCTTCAGAGGAGAAAGCAATTTCAATTTTTCCTTGTACCTTTTTGCCTGCACGGAATTTAATATTCACAGGAGACCCTAAGCTTAGTTTTAAACGGTCCATTAGAGCACGAACCTCTGCCGTATTTTGAGGTTTACCAGTCTTTGCTTTAGACGATTTATTTTGCATAGACTTAACAAGGGTCTCTGCTTGTCTAGCACTTAGCTCACCCTCTTTAATACGTTCAGCTGCTTCCATTTGTTGAGCTGCGCTTCTTAATGCTAATAATGGACGAGCTTGACCAACCGTTAAATCACCTTCGATAAGATCCTTTTGTACAGAATCACATAATTTTAAAAGACGAACCATATTAGCAATATATGAACGGCTACGGCCAAGACGAGCGGAAATCATTTCTTGCGTTTGCTTATAAGTATCCATCAATCCTTGATAAGCCAATGCTTCTTCAATGGGATCTAATCCTTCTCGTTGTAGGTTCTCTACAAGAGCAACCTCTGTCATTTCTTCGGTATTATATTTTTTAACAATAACTGGTACTGTTTTCAATCCAGCAATCATAGCAGCACGATAACGGCGCTCACCAGCCACAATTTGATATTTATTCTTTTGTTTACGAACTACAATAGGTTGGAAAATACCAAGATTCTTAATTGATTCAGCCAATGTAGCTAGACTATCTTCATCAAAACTTTTACGAGGTTGATCTACATTTGGAACTAGCTCAGAAATCGGTAGTTCATGTATCTCCTTATCAGGCAATACAGACTCTACAGAGTCAACCTTCATTAAATTCTCAAGGCCCTTCCCCAATCCAGACGCTTTGCTTTTTTTGCTTTTAATTTCTCTTGGCATACAACTAACCTCTCTCGGACTTACAAATATTTACAAATTTAAAATATGTAAATCACAAAAACCACCAAAAACTAATATTCTTAGCATTAGATACATACATATAACAGATACTTATTACCTTTAGGTACTTACTTCGCTTTTGTGTTTATTGAGCTTTAATACTTATTTATCTCTAGTGCTTATTTAGTTTTAGATGCTTTAATTACCTCTTTAGCTAATTTCGTATATACATCAGCACCTTTGGATTTTGGATCATATACAATGATTGGCTCCCCATAACTAGGTGCCTCACTTAAACGTACATTACGAGGAATAATTGTTTTATATACTTTATTGCCAAAGAATTTTTTTACTTCATCGGCTACTTGAATCGATAAATTTGTGCGGCCATCAAACATAGTCAATAGCACGCCTTCAATTTCAAGATCCTTATTTGATGTTTGTTGTACAATTGTTATCGTTTTAACTAATTGACTAACCCCTTCCAATGCGTAAAATTCACTTTGAATCGGAATCAATACACTATCAGCAGCAGTGAAGGCATTTAATGTTAATAACCCGAGAGATGGTGGACAATCAATAACGATAAAATCATATGTATCTCTTACTGACGCTAATGCTTTTTTCAACATTGTTTCACGTGAAACAACGGAAACTAGTTCTACTTCAGCACCAGCTAGTTGAATTGTTGCAGGCGCCACAAATAGGTTTTCAAGCATTGTAGGTTGTACAATATCAGCAATTGGTTCTCCATCAATTAGAACATCATGCACACAGAGCTCTAAATCATCCTTTTCAATACCTAACCCAGAACTAGCATTACCTTGTGGATCCAAATCAACCAGTAATACTTGTTTACCTGCATCAGCTAAACAAGCACTCAAATTTACTGATGTTGTAGTTTTACCAACACCGCCTTTTTGATTAGTAATAGCTATAACTTTGCCCACTTAATTCACCTCACATCTTCGTTCAAAATATTTCTTTTCCATTATAACATAAAACAATGCTAATTACGGTATTTATAAATCAAATTCTCATTAATTTTTTATCTACTATATTATTTTATTTATCTACTACATTTTTCCCACTTACATTTATATTACGCACATAAACTTATAGGTAAATAACTTCATTAATATAATTACAACACTTATTTTTTATTGTTTCACGTGAAACATAGCAATTTATTCCTTTACTATATAGTACAACACAAAATAAGAAAAATTACATCAAATGTTTTATAAGTTTTACGATTAAATGTTTCACGTGAAACATTTAAGGATTAAAATCTAACGCAAAAATTAAGTTATAAAATTAATAAAAAATTTTACAGTAAAAAATTATCATATTAATATAAATCTATACCAATAGACAAATATACACAAAATTATTTTATATCATCTTTTTTATTTATAGAACAACACCATTAGCGAAAGGTATAAAGTAATCAACTTTTGATCGGTAACATTATATATAACAATAATATACGAAATGTAATTTACTATACTAATATTAATATACTTATATACTCATCACAAACTATTAGATTATATTTAACAAATTGTTTCACGTGAAACATTAAGATTAACATTAAGTACATAAAAACTTCATCGATAATAACTTTTACGATCAAAAAATCATTTTGATATAACTTTAAACTATACCTATATACTACTAAATTATATGAGAATACAGACCCCATATACTTTGACAGGTATTATTCATATCTATATACTATTAGTTAGATAGTAATTAGATTGATAATCTTAAGAGTCTAGAAAAATCACTCTATAAGATTTATATATACAATTAATAACAGTAAGCACACGCTCTACGGACACGCAGAGCTTTTTATTTTGAAGAGGAGGCGTTTCTATGCCCATCTATAACGGAATGCTTCCTGCCATCGATAAAGCAGAAGTAAAACGATACGCAGGACTTCGTCACGCTGAGGATTTCCCACAAAACTATGTTGACGAAGCATGTAAGGAAATCCAATTATTGGCTACACCTAGGGGTGTATATCAAGAATATGATTACGATGCAGAAACAAAAACAATTTTAAGCAATCCACCGCTTAAAATTGAAGGGTCTATCATTGAAAAACATCTAGAAAAATCTACTAAAGTATACGTATTAGGTGTAACAGTTGGAGAAGATGTAGAAATTCGTAGTGAGCAGTTATTTAAACAAGGTAACTATACGGTAGGCTTATTACTTGATGCAGCAGCCACAACTGCTGTAGAACAGGTAGCTGATCAGGTAAACGAAGTAATCAATACAATTGCTAAAAAACAAGGCTATAAGCCAACTTGGCGTTTTAGCCCTGGTTATGGCAACTGGCCACTAGAAATTCAACCACAATTAGCTAAAATTATCAAAACAGAGATGATTGGCTTACAAGTAACAGAGAACTATTTATTATTCCCACGTAAGTCTGTAACGGCTATCATCGGTTTAATGCCAGCAAACGAAGATATTAAAACTAAACGAGGCTGTACATCTTGTTCACAACAAAACTGTGCATCTCGAAAATTACCAGAGAAGGCAACAGTCAACACCCAAGATGGGGGAGAAGAGGAAGGTAGTAAAACCACTGCCGACATTTCTGGTATTGCCATGAAGGGGCAACCAATACAATAGTGTTTCACGTGAAACATTGTAATTTAGGATGTTAAAGGAAGATGTTTATGTATATATTTGACGGTGCTATGGGCACAATGCTTCAAGCGGCAGGCTTAGAAGAGGGCTATTGTCCAGAGCTATTTAATATTGAAAGACCAGAAGTAGTAAAGGATATTCATGCTCAATACTTACAACATGGCAGTGATGTAATCACTACCAATACATTCGGTGCTTGTGGTCTTAAATTAGAAGATTATGATTTACAGGATCGCGTAAGAGAAATCAATATTGCAGCTGTGAAGGTAGCAAAAGAAGCCATTGCAGAGACTAAACCAACTGCTCGTGTAGCAGGTTCTATGGGACCTACAGGTCGTTTTTTACAACCATTAGGCAATATGAGCTTTGACTCCATTTATGATACATATCGTGAACAAGCCGAAGCATTAATCGAAGGTGGCGTTGATTTTATTATCATTGAAACTATCATCGACGTACAGGAAATGCGTGCCGCTTTATTAGCCTCTTTAGATGCTCGTGAAGCAGCAGGGAAGACAAAAGATGATGTACAAATCATCTGTCAATTTTCTTTTAGTGAAGACGGTCGTACTATTACAGGTACACCACCAGCAGTAGCAACTACTATCGTAGAAGCTATAGGGGCTGATATCATTGGTATCAACTGTTCCCTTGGACCTGAACAAATTACACCACTTATCGAAGAGATTGCAAGCGTTACAAATTTACCAATAAGCTGTCAGCCAAATGCCGGTATGCCTCAATTAATAAATAAACAAACTGTATTCCCACTTTCAGCTGAAGAGATGGGGCCTTTGATGCTTCCAATTGTTGATGCTGGTGCAAGCTATGTTGGCGGCTGCTGTGGTACAACACCAGCTCATATTCAATCTATTTCCGATGCTGTGAAAGCTCATACGCCAAAAGAACGCGCCCACATTGCACCTAAAACAATTATTACAAGCCGTACTAAACTTTTAGAGTTGGGCCATCATACAAAACCACTTATCATTGGCGAACGTATTAATCCAACTGGTCGTAAAGTCCTTGCTCAAGAATTGCGCGATGGTTCTTTCATCCGTGTAAAACGGGATGCCTTAGACCAAGTAGAGGCAGGTGCAGATATCCTCGATGTAAACATGGGTGTAGCTGGCATGGATCAATCGCCCTTAATGGAACGTGCCATTTTTGAGTTATCCATGCTCGTAGAAACACCATTATCCATTGATACATTAGACCCAGTAGCTATGGAAATAGCGCTTAAAAACTATCCAGGTCGTGCCCTCATCAACTCTGTAAATGGGGAGGAGGAGTCTATTACGCACGTAATGCCTTTGGCTAAACGGTATGGTGCAGCATTGCTTTGTTTGCCAATCTGTAGTGGTGACTTACCTGAAAAAGCAGAGGACCGCGTTGCTTTAGCTGAAAGCATCGTAAATCGCGCTTACGGTTATGGTCTTAAACCACACGACTTATTACTCGATCCATTGGTATTAACACTTGCCAGCGGTGAAGATAGTGCACGCCAAACATTACGTACATTACAATTATATAAAGAAAAATTTGGCTTCCCAACAGTAATGGGCTTGTCCAATATCTCCTTCGGTATGCCTCAACGTCCATACTTAAACGGCCAATTTTTAACAATGGCCCTTGCATGTGGCTTAACAACACCGATTATGAATCCACTCAATTATCCAGCAAAAAAAGCATTTGTATCTAGTACTACCTTACTAGGCTGGGACCCAGGTTCTGCTGAATTTATTAAAGAATACGGCTATGAAGACGAAACGACTGCTCCTGGTAACTCTGCTCCTAAAGGGCCAGATAAAAAATCATTCGATAGTAATGATCCTTTAGCCAATATCCGCGCATGTGTAGAACAAGGTGAAAAAGAAGCTATCATTGATCTTGTAAAAAAAGCCTTAGCAGATGGTATCGATCCATTAGATCTTACGAAAAAAGGCTTATCGGAAGCGATGAACGTAGTAGGGGATAAGTTTGGTTCTGGTAAGTTATTCTTACCACAAGTAATGCTTGCTGCTGAAACAATGCAGGCTGCTTTCAACACCATTAAAGAAATTATTCCTGCTAGTGAAAGTTTAGATAAAGGCACCGTTGTCGTGGCTACAGTTAAAGGCGACATTCACGATTTAGGTAAAAACATCGTAGCAGCATTGCTCGAAAACAATGGCTACAAAATCGTCGACCTTGGTAAGGACGTTGATCCAGAAGTGATTGTACAAGCCATTAAAGATAACAAGGCTGCCCTCGTTGGCATCTGTTCCTTGATGACGACTACAATGCCACAAATCGACAATACTATCGCTGCTATCCGTGCAGCAGGCCTTAAAACTAAGGTCATGGTTGGTGGCGCTGTAGTATCTCAAGACTACGCAGACCAAGCAGGTGCAGATATCTACGCTAAGGACGGCATCGCTGCTGTTAACCACGCCAATGACTTCTTTGAAACACTAGAAAAATAATGTATAGTAACGAGGTACATGATGACATTAAAAGAAAAACATCAACAAGGGCAGTTCACCATTACTGTTGAATTAGATCCTCCTAAAAGCAGTTCTGCGGAAAAGACCTTCGAACAAGCAGCCCGTTTAAAAGGGAATGTGGATGCTATCAACATCGCTGATAGCCCTATGTCCAAAATGCGCATGAGCCCAATTTCTCTTTCTTATTTGTTACAGCATAACAAAGAGATTGAAACCATTTTCCACCTTACATGCCGCGACCGCAATATTATCGGTTTGCAATCTGAATTACTCGGTGCAGCAGCATTGGGTGTGCATAATATTTTAACCCTCACTGGTGACAAACCAGATAACGGGGACCATCCATTTGCACAATCTGTATTTGAAGTCGACTGTATGGGACTACTCAACATCGCTAAAACATTAAATGCAGGCAAAGACCTTGCAGGTAATGATCTAGACGCACCTACAAACTTCTACATCGGTGCAACTGGTAATCCTGGTGCTCCAGATTTAGAGATTGAACGCCAAAAATTGGCTGCTAAAATTCAAAATGGTGCTCACTTTGTACAAACACAACCAATTTATGATTTAGAACAGGCAAAACGCTACATTGATAAAATGTCTGAATTCGATGTACCTATCATGCTCGGTTTGATTCCACTTAAAAGCTTTAAAATGGCCACATACCTCCACGAAAAAGTGCCTGGAATCAACCTTACTCAAGAAATATTGGATCGCATGGAAAAAGGTGGTAAAGAAGCGGGTACAGAAATCGCAATCGAAACACTTGAACAAATCAAGAAAATAGCAGCAGGCGTACATATTATGCCTTTAAATGATATCGATACAACATTATATATTATTGACCACGTATAAAGTCATTCTAAGATTAACATATAACACCTTTCCCACGACCTCCATAGTGAACTAAGTCGTTCTTAGGGAAAGGTGTTATATGTATCTTTATCTCCGCCTCATATAGTGAACAAAATATATAATTTTGTCGTAAACGATATCATTTAATAGATATAGGGTGGGAAAGGGAATACGAACTAATTCGTTACTACATAAAGGAAAAGAGGATGCAGATCTAAGATTTGCATCCTCTTTTCCTTTATGTAGCAATGTAGCATTTAGTTTATTTATATTAGTTTCTACGCCTAAATCATTAACTGCTATACTAACGGTTTGTCTTTGATTTCTTTTGGTTTTCGTGGATATTGTTTTGGTGTTTTTCCAATTTTCTTTATATACACGATTGCTCGTTTATCCTCTAAGGTTGGTAATGCAACGGTTCTTACTTCTTCGATAGTAGCTTTTAGTGTGCTAAGGGCTTTATTAGATTCTTTAACTTCTTCTTCGTATATAGCGCCTTTTAGAGCAACGACGTAGCCACCTTCTTTTACGTATGGCACAGTCCATTCTAAAAGAATCGGCAAGCGTGCCACGGCACGGCTCGTAGCAATATCAAAGCTTTCACGGTAATCTTGATGACTCAAATCCTCCGCACGTCCGTGTAAGGTAGTACAGTTCGTCAGTTTCAGTTCATCTATAACCGATTCCAAAAAGTTAAGCCGCTTTTTTAAAGAATCAAACAGGGTAACCTTGAGGCTACGGTCATAGATAGCCAACGGAATACCCGGGAAGCCTGCACCCGTACCGACATCAATAATGGACATGCCAAATTTGATAATTTCAGAATTATAACAGGAGAGGGAGTCAATCATATGCTTAATCACGACCTCTTTCATGTCTG
Organism: Veillonella sp. 3_1_44; assembly: GCF_000163715.1. Taxonomy (NCBI): domain Bacteria; kingdom Bacillati; phylum Bacillota; class Negativicutes; order Veillonellales; family Veillonellaceae; genus Veillonella; species Veillonella sp. 3_1_44. The sequence continues at coordinate 100,614 of NZ_GG770200.1, read as the reverse complement.
TGATACCCGTTAGATTAAGATATTTATTTGTTTCAATCATATGCACATAATACAAGTAAAAGTCTTTTGCTTGCTCTTCCGTGCACGGCAAACCAAAATGACTCATTTGCTCCATCATATATGAAACAAATTCAGACAGAGGTGCTATAGGCACATCGTATTTTTCTTTCATAAGTACTCCTAATGAATTGTCTAATATGTATACGACAATAAGATTTGTAGGAAATATCTTTTAAAAAGTTCATATAAAATGCATGTTATTACATGAATTCATATTATTACATGCTATTTTTATTTACTTCTGTTGTATTGCTCTAATTGGATCAATAGAACAGATACGTCTGCAGGAGAGACGCCAGAGATACGGCTTGCTTGGCCGATGGAGTGAGGACGAATTTTGTTGAGCTTTTGTTGAGCTTCAAGGGAAATACCCTTGATTTGTGCATAATCCCATTCTTTTGGAAGAATTTTTTCTTCTAGTTTACGAACCTTATCGACTTGCTCCATTTGCTTCTTAATGTACCCTTCGTAAGTAATAGAAATGTCGACAGCTTCCTCTACATCAGGTGTATAGCGTTTCAAACCAAATGCATCGGCTACGATGGCGTAAGAGAGTTCATTACGTTTTACTAAATCATAAGCATGAATACCTGTTTTAATAGATGCTGTACCTAGACTTTCAAGCAAAGCTTGTGTTTCCTTGGATGGATTGACAGGTGTATTTCGTAACATGTCCATTGCTTCCTCGATAGCAGCTTTTTTAGCTGTAAATTTAGCCCAACGATCATCTTTTACAAGACTGATTTCACGGCCTTTTTCCGTAAGACGCATGTCTGCATTATCTTGACGAAGCAATAAGCGATATTCACTGCGGCTTGTCATCATGCGGTACGGTTCATTTGTACCTTTTGTTACAAGATCATCGATGAGAACACCGATGTACGCTTCAGAGCGAGCAAGGATGAACGGTTCTTTACCTTCAAGCCACAATGCTGCGTTAATACCAGCCATAAGACCTTGTGCAGCCGCTTCTTCATAGCCAGATGTACCATTGGCTTGACCCGCAGAGTAGAGACCTTCAATATGTTTCACTTGAAGGGCTGGTGTTAATTGTGTTGGATTCAAGCAATCGTATTCAATAGCATAGGCAGGGCGCATAATTTCAACATTCTCAAGGCCTGGGATGGTACGCAAGAACGCATATTGTACATCCATTGGAAGAGATGTACTCATACCTTGTACATACATTTCATTTGTACCCGTACCTTCTGGTTCTACGAATAATTGATGGCGTTCTTTATCAGCAAAGCGCACTACTTTATCTTCGATGGAAGGGCAGTAACGAGGGCCTACGCCTTCGATTTTGCCACTATACATAGGAGCGCGGTGAATATTGCTATGAATGATTTCGTGCGTTTCCTTGTTAGTATACGTCAACCAGCATACATCTTCATTACGGTTAATCCATTCATCCATAAAAGAAAATGCGTGATGATGTGCATCGCCTTCTTGAACTACCATATTATCGAGGTTTAAAGTACGTTTATCTACACGTGCTGGTGTACCCGTCTTAAAGCGCATCAATTCAATACCATTATCGAGCAAGGATTGAGAGAAATGTTCCGCTACGCGTTGGCCATTTGGACCGCCCACATAATCGATATCGCCGATGAGGATTTTACCTTTCAAATAGGTACCCGTACAAAGAATTATCGCCTTAGCGCCATAAAATTCACCAAGCTCTGTAACGATGCCTGTTACCTTGCCATCCTCAACCTTAAGCTCAGTCACCATGATTTGCTTAACATTGAGATTATCTGTATTCTCCAATGTTTGTTTCATCAAATGTTGATATTTAATCTTGTCGGATTGACAGCGCAAAGAATGAACGGCAGGTCCCTTACCCATATTGAGCATACGCATTTGGATAGCCGTAGCATCCGCATTAATACCCATTTGACCGCCTAATGCGTCAACTTCGTAAACAAGATGGCTTTTACCAGGACCACCCACGGCAGGGTTGCACGGCATAAGCGCAATATTATCTAAACTGATGGTCGCCATCAACGTGCGATGACCCATGCGGGCAGTAGCGAGAGCCGCCTCACAACCAGCATGACCACCACCGATGACGATGACATCATAATTATCTACTGTGTACATATCAATTAAATTCCTTATATTTGTTACTTATCTTATTGTGAAAGTTTAAATCATTTACCAAGGCAAAAACGACTAAACAATTCATCTATCATGCTTTCTCGGATTGTGTCGCCTGTGATGTCGCCTAGTAATTCCCAAGCGCTACGCAAGTCGGTAGCTACAAAGTCTACAGGCATGCCCATGTCGATGGAGGAGAGGGCTTGTTCGACTTGTGCCTTTGCTTGTTCCATAAGGCTAATGTGGCGCACGTTACTAATCATGGCTCTGTTGTCTTGTTTTACGCGACCGCCGTAGACGAGTTCTTGCACCCATTTGGAAAGAACTGCAGAGCCTTCGCCTTCTTTAGCACTAATGCGTTCAATAGCTGTAAAATTCCCGTGTTCTTTAATATTTTCATCTGTAACGACTTGTGCCACGTCAGACTTATTAAGGAGTACGATGGTGTTTAAACCGCTCACAGAGGTCAAAATTTCGATTTCTTCAGGGTTTAACGGAGTAGATCCATCAATAACACAGAGCACGATGTCTGCTTTGTTGATATAATCACGAGCACGCTCCACACCAAGGGCTTCTACCGTATCTTGTGTATCCCGAATACCTGCCGTATCGATGAGGCGTAGAGAAATGCCTTCTACGGTCATATATTCTTCAATGCTGTCCCGCGTCGTACCAGGAATATCCGTTACGATAGCGCGGTTTTCGCGTAAAAGAGCGTTCATAAGGCTCGATTTACCTGCATTTGGACAGCCTACAATAACCGTTGTAATGCCATCGCGAATGAGACGACCTGTATTCGCTGTGGACAAGAGATCCTCCATGGCTTTCAAAATAGGCTGCAACTGATCGCGAACCTCTTGGCTCGTTACATCCTCGATATCCTCCTCAGGATAGTCGATGGTTACCTCTAAATGAGCAATCATGGCGATGAGCTGTTCACGCACATCTTTCACAAAGGATGAAACAGTCCCATCTAGCTGAGATACAGCAAGGGAGAGAGAGTCCTCTGTTTTTGCTTCAATAATATCAATGATCGCCTCCGCTTGAGTGAGGTCGATACGTCCGTTCATAAAGGCGCGCTTCGTAAATTCGCCGGCCTCAGCCATGCGTACATTGTGATTGACGAGCAATTTCAGAATTTGTCGAACTGGCACAATGCCACCGTGACACTGAATTTCCACCACATCTTCCGCCGTGTAGGAATGAGGTCCTTTCATTAATAGTACAAGAACCTCGTCGATGGTCTTGTTCGTCATTGGATCCACAATAGTCCCATATTGAATCGTTCTATTTTGGCGGTCCATCAAAGGAACGGTGCCAGTGCTCTTGAACAGGCTATTTACAATAGGAAAACTATCCTTGCCGCTGACCCGAATAATACCCACCCCACCGATGCCGGGCGGTGTCGCAATGGCCGCTATTGTATCATCTATATACATACATATCTCCGTATTTCGATTATCTAGTATTTGTTTTTGTATATGTTCTTCGCCTGTGAAAGTTAAACTAAACTAATCTTTGCATGCGAAGATTAACTTAGGTTAGCTTTCACCATAACCTAAAGAATAAAGGGAACAGCCCTCAAGTAACGGAAAATCCTAGCTACTTGAAAGCTGCACCACTATATTTTATTTTTTGTACGAAATCACAACGTGACGGAATGGTTCATCCCCTTCACTGTTGGTAACAACGTTTTTATCCCCTTGAAGGGCAGTATGAATGATTTTACGTTCAAAAGCATTCATCGGTTCTAAGGAAACCTTTTGACGGTTACGTTTCACCTTAGAAGCCAAACGTTTCGCAAGATTTACCAATGTTTCTTCTCGGCGAGAACGATAGTTTTCCACATCTACCACGATATGGCAGTGGCCAGATACATCCTTGTGAGCCACGAGATTTGTTAAGTATTGAATAGCATCCAATGTTTGACCATGTTTGCCGATCAAAATACCTAAATCTTCGCCGTGTACTTGGAATGTAATCTTGTCTTTGGTCATCATCTTTTCGATAACCACAGTGAGGCCCATTTGCGTAAACATATCATCGAGGAATTGTTTACCTTTTTCAGCAATTTCTTGTTGATCTTCTTTTGAAAGTTCTTTTTTAGAAGGTTTTTCCGTTACAGTACTTTCAGAAGTTTCAATTGCTGTATCTTGTACTTCTGTTTCGCTTGTTGCCACTGGTTCGGAAGCAATAGCTACAGATTGTTCTTCTGCATTAGCTACTTCTTTTGCAGTAGCAGATTGAGCCAAAGCAGTGAAGAATAAGCGAACAACTGCTGGTTTACGACCAATGCCTAAAAATCCACTAGAAGGTTGTTCTAAGACTTTAGTTTCTACCAATTCTTGACCTTCAGCGGCTAATTGAGCTACACCTTTAGCAATGGCATCTTCAATGGTTTTAGCAGATACATCGATAAATTCCATAATTGCCTCCTACTTAGCGTTCAAATTTTTGTAAATGAAATGCTGTTGAATCAATTGGAATACGTTAGAAACTACCCAGTAGATAACGAGACCAGATGGGAAGCTCAAAGAAATGTAACCAATGAATAAAGGCATAAAGATTGTCATAATCTTTTGTTGTTGCGCAGCTGCACCAGTTGCACCATTACTAGTTTGACGAGACATAACCCATGTGGATAATGCACTCAAAATAGGTAAGATGTACATTGGATCTGGATCGCCAAGGCTAGGCAACCACAAGAATTGTACAAAGTTTGGATCGTATGGGTAATCTTTCAAAGCCCAGTAAATCGCGATCAAGAATGGCATTTGTACCAACAATGGCAAGCAACCAGCCAATGGGTTAACGCCCATTTCTTTGTACAATGCACCCATTTCCGCTTGCAGTTTTGCAGGATCGTTTTTGTATTTATCTTGCAATTGTTTCATGCGAGGCTGCAATTCTTGCATAGCCTTCATGGATTTGATTTGCTTAACAGTAAGTGGTGCCAAAATCGCTTTAATAACGATTGTTAAAAGGATAATAGCCACACCGTAGCTTGGATAACCTATCATTTGAGTCAATTGGAACGCATAAGTTACCAATGTGCTCATTAAATCAACGATAGGTTGGAAAATACCACTTAAAAAGTCCATTGTTTCTCCTTTTTCATACAGTCCGAAATCGTCCTTTGCGCATCTATATATCGTTATGGTATGGTCTAAATTTCATCCATACAGATGCTCAGGTATTTCCAAAACTGTGCTCGATGGTGATGGTGAAAGTAACTTTCACAGAACACATCCAGCCTAATCCCACGTGGGTTAGGGAACTGGATCGTAGCCACCCTTATGGAAAGGATGACAGCGAAGAATGCGTTTTAAACCCATCCAGCTACCTTTCAAAGGACCATATTTTTCGATGGCCTGCAGAGTATATGTGGAACATGTCGGATAATAACGGCAACATCCAGGTTTTAAGGGAGATATGGCGAGCTGATAAAACCTAATTAAAAGTCGTAAAAGCATGGTTATACAGCGTTTCATGGAAACCTCCATATACACAAAAAGGACCAAAGCCTCTAACTTGTGGTCCTATTTATCATTTTGTATCAATAATTTGCTTTTTCGCAAGAGATACAAAATCTCCTTTTCCGCTTTTTCGTAGGTAGCGTTTTTCAGAGGGCCACGTCCAACAATTACGATATGATACCCTTCGCGAATGGCGTGCTGATTGAGGCGATATACCTCTTTCATAAGGCGTCTAGCTCGATTGCGCTCCACTGCACAACCAACCTTTTTACCTGTTACAAAACCAATGCGCGTAGGTTGCTTTGCCACGGGCATACGATACAGTACACACATGCGGCCTACTTCGTATTTTCCGTGCTTATACACAAGGCGATATTCATTATTGTGCGTCAGTCGTCTTGCTTTATCAAGGCAATAATCCATATGCATTGTCCTTAAGTCCTAAGAATAGAAAAACTTGGCAGCAGCGCCAAGTTTTTTCTCCTGCTTAACAGCTATTATATTATGCAGATAAGCGTTTTCTGCCTTTTGCACGTCTTCTTTTCAAAACGAGACGGCCACCAATAGTTTTCATGCGTTCACGGAAACCATGGGTACGTTTTCTCCAAAGAGTATTTGGTTGGTAAGTACGTTTCATTAGTAAAACACCTCCTCGTCATTCTGTATTGTTTTACTTATACCATAACAGGGTAATTATAGAGGTAAAACGTAAATTTGTCAATATAATAAAGGGGTTCTGCCGTGAGTTCTTGTATTTTTGAAAATAATTCTACTACACATTTATCCTGTAATTGATGTTACGTTTCCAGGAGGAGGAATATAGGGCTCCTTTATCGCTCCATACTCATCGTAAAGTCGCTCAAAAGGACCCTATATTCCCTCCCAAGGTAAATCCTAATTTACCTTTCAACACCACTACACGATGTAAACGTAACATCAATTTATCATCAACCCAAGAACTCACCATCTCAATCTTTTTATATTTTGGCAAATTTACATTTTTATCTCTATTTATGGAAAGGGGAGGAACAGATGTGGTTTTCTCCCTCCATACTAGTCGTAAGTCGGTCAAAAATCCACATCTATTCCTGCTCCTAACACACTCTAATGACTACTCATACACCTACCACCAGTATAAAAAGTAGTATCAGTTTTTATAACAAATCTAAAAGTCTTTCAGAATACGGATCTAAGATTTAACAAATCTTACCTTTTAACCTCTTGAGGGGAAAGGGAAAATTGATGCTGTTAATTACTTCTGACTCCTCTCCCCAATTTTCATTTAAGTTGTGTTGATAACGTTTTATAAACAGATCTAATGTAGATTGATAAAAGGTATATCTATTACTTTTTCGGTTATATGTATAAAAATCATAAAATTATATGGTTGGAGGAGGGGAAGTGAAACTACTTTTTGAGCGACTTGCGTCAGGATGGAGCGATAAAAGTAGTTTCACTTCCTATCCCAAAAGTAATAGATATACCAAGAGAAAATTAAAATATACATTATAAACAGTTTATAAAAGTTATCCACAGATTGAATGACAAATTACTTATTTTTTGGTACAATCATACTTGAAATTAGGAAAAATTATATATTTTTATAGGTTTTTGATGGATAACTTTCGAGGTTATCCACATTTTTTCTCTTTTAGTTTATAAAAACTAAAAAGTCAGTAATTATCTATATAAAATAGACTTTTATTTTTACTTATTCACAGGTTATACACAAGTTATTCACAGGAATAATAGTTTTTTCCACAGCTTTTACAATGGTTATACACATTATTCCTAAAGTTATACACATTTATCGCAATAGTTATTCACAAGAGGCACGTCATGCAATCATTTGATTTAAATAATATATGGGAGCATATATTGCAAGAGGCGAAAAAGAATATGCAACATTTACCTGACGCATTGTATTTGCGCGTCACGTCATCGTTGATTCCCATGGCTCTCGAAAGTCATTCGATCCATATTGGGGTCATGCAAACATTTGTAAAAAACTTAATCGACCAGCAGCCACAGATTAGCAAGGCTTTGCAGGATGCTATTACTACGGTTATCGGTTCCCATCGGGATATGGTATTATTCGATTTCAATCAAGAGAGTGTAGATACTACCTTTGTTGATGAAAGTCTCATCGATACGTCAGTTGTAGCACCGCCAATGCCTTTACCACCTATAGTAGAGGAAAAGGCTCATCAAGAGGAGTTTTACACACCAGTCTATCAAGATCCTGTCTATATCGACCGCGCGCCAGCGCCTGTGGATATTCCAGACGAACCAATGATAGCGACACCAAAGAAACCGACAGAAACAATGCCAACATTGCAGTCTGATAATGTTCCTGTAGACTTGTCATTATCTAATCTCAATCCGGCGTACCGTTTTGATAACTACGTAACGGGCAATGCCAACCGCATTCCTTTTGGAGCTGCTCAAAATGTAGCTGAATTTCCAGGCGGCGACTACAATCCGCTCTTTATCTACGGTCCATCTGGCCTCGGAAAAACACACTTGATGCATGCCATTGGCAATGCTATCAAGGAAAATCATCCACATATGAAGGTCATGTCCATTACGAGCGAAAACTTTATGAATATTTTCGTCGAAACATTGCAGCGCAACCAAGGTAAATTATTCCGCAATACATTCCGCAATATCGATGTTCTCATGATTGACGATATTCAGTTCCTTGAAAGCCGTGAAAGTACGAAAACTGAGCTATTTAATACATTTAATGAACTATTAAATAACAACAAACAAATCGTGCTTACCTCTGATACGATGCCAAACGATATGGAGCAGTTCGAAGATCGTCTTCGCTCTCGTTTCCAAGCTGGCTACATTGCCACAATGGAAAATCCTGATTTAGAAACGCGCATCGCCATCTTCAGATCACTGCTCGAACGTGAATATAAAAAAAACCGCATTATTCGCATCGATAATGATTCTATTAACTACGTAGCATTGCAATTTAGCGAAAACGTCCGTGTGTTGCAAGGTGCTTTCACCAAACTCATCGGTACAGCGTCCATCGATCAACGTCTAGAATCTATTGACCTAGAATACACAAAACACGCCTTGGCGGGTCTCGTTCATACAGAAGAGGTAAATATAGTTAATATTGAAAGCATCCAAAATTTTGTAAGTTCCTATTTCAATATTAAAAAGCAAGACCTACTTGGCAAGAAACGAAAAGCCCAATTCGCATTTCCACGACAAATCGCCATGTATCTATGCCGCGATATGATCAATGAAAGCTATCCACAAATCGCAGCAGCTTTCTCTCGTGATCATACGACAATTCTCCATGCGTACGATAAAATAACGAAGGAAATTGAAAAAAACGAAGAAACTAAACGAATGGTTGCCGAAATTAAACAGAAATTAACAACCTGTGGATAACTCTGTGGATATATAGTGAATAACTTTGTGGATATCACAAAACTCGTACTTTGGTGTGAATATGTGGATAAGTGGGTACAAACTATTAACATAGTTATGCACAGCTCATAATTCACACAATTATTGGCGCCGATTCACTTTTACACATATAAACAGACCCCTACTATTACTACTACTAAAACTAAGAAACAATCAGAAAAACAGTAGAAACAGATCTATCGTAGAATATATATATAGCATCTACAATAGCAAACATAGAATATTACAAATAAAACAAGTAATTATTAGTGCTTCTACAATATATATAAATCGTAATCACAAACAACATATATATTAGAAATAATATAGTAGTTAATAATAAAATCCAATTATATAAATTAATATAAAACTTTCAAAAAGGAGTAACATATGCATATTACATTCCCAAAAGCAAATCTCCAAAAAGCAATCAACGTATTGCAAAAGGTATCTCAAAATAAAACAAGTTCTAACTTACCAGGTGCTATTTACATAACTACAAAAAATGGTCAAGTAGAATTGCAAGGTAACGACTTTGAACTTGGTATCCGTTTAACAATTGACGGCGACATAAAAGAACCTGGCACATTAGTAGTAGGTTCCCGTTATTTCCAAGAATTAATTCGTAAATTACCTGGCGATACTATTGAACTTTACAAACCAGAAGACGGAAATTCTTTGACAATCACATCTGGATCTTCCGAATTTAATCTTGTTACATTACACCCAGATGATTTCTCCTTGGTTGAACAAATTCACGACCAAGATCATGTAAACATCGATAGCTTTGCTATGAAAGAACTCATCGATTTAACAAACTACGCAGCAGCTACTGATGAAGATCGTCCTGTTTTTACCGGTGCTCTTCTCGAAATCAAAGAAAACGAAGTGACTATGGTTGCTACCGATACACACCGTATGGCTGTTAAAAAAATTACAATTGATGAACCAGCAACGACTCCAATGCGCGCTATCATTCCTACAAAAACGTTAGCTGAAGTATCTCGTTTATTACCAACAGATAATCCAGCAATGATCAATATCATTTGGAATCGCACACAAATCGTATTTAATTTTGAATCTATTTATATTATTTCTCGCTTAATCGAAGGCACGTATCCTGAATATGAAAAGGTAATTCCTTCCCAATTCGATTCTAGCGCTGTAATCGACCGCCGCGAATTCGCTGGTGCTGTTGATCGCGTATCCTTATTGGCTAAAGACATCAGCTATAACGTAATTCGTTATGATTGGTCTGAAAGCAATGTCATATTGTCTACTCAAAATACTGAAATCGGTATGGCTAAAGAAGACGTAGCTGTTGAATTTAAAGGTACACCTTTTACAATCTCCTTCAATGGTCGTTACATCTCTGATATTTTGCGTCACAGCACAGGCGACAATATCCACTTGTTCTTAAAACAAAATGGTCCTGTTGTCATTCGCCAAGACAATAATCCGAACTATACATACGTAGTAACACCAGTTCGCACAAATGCATAAAAGTAAAAGCAGGGCAGTAGTCAATGGAGGAGCTTGCGACGACAGAGACACTGCATCGCTTTGTTCTGAACGTAAGATTTTCTAGATAACAAAGTTATCTAAGAAAATCCACAGTGAAGAACTGTGCTTTGGGCTCCAACCAAATATAACTTTGGTCGGAGCGTGCAATTTTTCAAAGAAAAATGCTCAGCGAGCGACCTGGACTCAGTATGATATATATGCTTATGTTAATTGTCTACTTTAGGAGAACTTTATGAAAGAGCAACAGCAGGTACCCATTCATACGGAGTACATTCAAATTGATCAGTTGTTGAAGTTAGAAGGCATCATTGAAACAGGTGGTCAAATTAAATCTTTCATCGATGAAGGCAACCTTACCTTGAATGGTCAGGTTGTAACGGAAAAACGCAAGAAATGCCGCGTTGGTGATGTGATTTCTTGTGAAGGTCTCGATGTAGACCTCATAATTACACAAGAGGAGGCATAATCGGTGAGAATTGACTCACTGCAATTATTCCAGTTTCGTAATTATAAGGATGTACAGATACAGTTTAATCCTGAGATTATCGTTCTGCACGGCACCAATGGGGCTGGTAAGACGAATATCCTCGAATCGATTTATGTTGGTACCATTGGTAAAAGCCATCGTACTAACGATACATCGGATATGCTCATGTTTAATGCTGAAGAAGCAGGCATAGTTGTAAAATTCGAGAAAAAAGATACACCTCAAAAGGTAAATATTAAATTATTCCGTCAAGGCCCTAAGGATATTCGATTAAATGATACAAAAATATCTCAAAAAGAACTGATTGGTACATTAAATACAGTTATCTTCTGTCCTGAAGATTTACAGCTCATCAAGGGGACTCCATCGGGACGTAGGCGATTCCTTGATATGGAAATATCTCAGACCAGCGCTACTTACTATCATCAATTGATGCAGTACAATCGGCTGTTACAGCAACGAAATGCAGTTCTAAAAGAATATAGAGGAAAGAATACTATTCCTCTTGAAGAATGGGATTTGCAGCTAGCAGATATGGCGAGCTTTATCGTAAAGAAACGATTAGAAAGCTTAAAAAAAATCAATCTGCTCATCGATTTGATGAATCGTAAATTGACAGGTGGCCTTGAGAATTTAACCATTGGTTATGAACAGCCGTATATGGACAATGGTTCATTGGAATATACAAAGGAAGGCTTTTACGAACGTATAAAAGCAGCGTTGCCGCAGGATCGTCATCGTTTAAGCACTAGCGTTGGCCCTCATCGCGATGATTTACGATTCTTTTCCGATGCGATGGATTTAAAGAAATTTGGATCTCAAGGGCAGCAACGAACCGCTGTATTGTCCTTAAAGTTGAGTGAACTTGAATTTATCAAGTCAGAGGTAGGAGAATATCCAGTACTTCTCTTGGATGATGTATTGAGCGAACTTGATGAGTCGAGACGAACGAATTTATTGCAGTTTATTCATAAACGAATTCAAACATTTATTACCACTACAGATATTCACGATTTTAAAGATTTGAAATCCGTTCAATTTATTTCTTGTGAAGGAGGACAGGTTCAGTATGGACAGCCTTGATCTTTGTTTACCAAAGGCCTTAGCAGAACTGAATTTACTGGAACAATATAAATTAAATACCCTTGTTCACAAGTGGAGTGATGTAGTAGGTGATGTCATTGCGGATCATACAAAAATTGTGTCCATCAAGCCTCCAAATATGGTTATTAGTGCAGATAATTCCATGTGGATGCAGGAATTACAGATGCAAAAACGTCGTATTATCGAGGCTATCAACAAGTATTATCGTCAAGATGTAATCACCGATATTCGCTTTATCATGAAACGTCAGAGCTATGTGAAAGTAGAAAATAACACGTCTCTCACGATTCCTGATGAACAAATTATTACAAAACGTATTAACTTTGCAGATATCGTACTTTCAAAAGAAGACGTAGATGCCATTGATACATCGTTGAAACAAACGGATAACGAAGCATTAAAAGCTGCTTTCCGGAAAGTACAGATTACGGCTCGTAAGAGAGAAATCTATTTAGAGCAGCATGGATACCATCGTTGTAAGCGATGTGGCATGCATATGAAATCTAAAAAGGAAATCTGTCCAACTTGTGAATATGAATTGCATCGAAAACATATTAAGGAGATTAAAGCTGTTATTCGAAAATATCCGTACTTTAAATATAGCGACTGCCAGCAATTTATACAGTGTAGTTTTTCAGACTTTGCAGAAGCGATGCGGGAATCTATATACTTTTACCTGGATAAGATTTATAAAGGATCCATCAATCGTCGTCATATGTTTATGGTGGCCATGCTCATCACCCACAAAAAGCCTGATGAGTTGACGGATCAGCACGTCATCAATTTGTGTAATAAATATCGGTCTAAGTTTCTCGCTGAAGAGGAGCAACGCAAAATCGATGCCCTTAATGGGACATTAGAAAAGTAGAGGGGGCATTCTTATGTATGTTCATATTGGAGATACCATTTCCGTGCCCATAGAATCCATTATTACGATGGTGCATGCCAAGGGCGGAAAGTCCCATAAAAGTCCTATTCATCACTATGAAACGCTAGAATATATTGCCATGGTGCCAGAGGAGCAAATCAAGACATATGTGGTCACAGATGACTGTGTGTATGGATCTGGTATCAGTATTAAGACTTTAATGAGACGGATTGACGAGTTTTATAGTATAATAAAGAGATAAAGTTTAATCCTGTACATGTTTTGTCAATTTATTTCAATCAAGTGCAGTATGATAGATTGTTAGGAGGAGTTTGTTTCATGCCTGAACAAAATTATGGCGCTCAGAATATTCAGGTTCTTGAGGGTCTAGACGCGGTGCGTAAACGCCCAGGGATGTATATTGGTAGTACGTCTGCTCGTGGTTTGCATCACCTCGTATATGAAGTTGTAGATAACTCTGTGGACGAAGCGCTTGCTGGTTATGCTACACATATCGAAGTATCCATCAATCCAGATAATAGTGTTACCGTTGTCGATGATGGTCGTGGTATTCCAACAGGGATGCATGAATCCGGTATGTCTGCGGTAGAGCTAGTATTAACGAAATTGCATGCCGGTGGCAAATTCGGCGGCGGTGGCTACAAGGTATCTGGTGGTCTTCACGGCGTAGGTATTTCCGTAGTCAATGCATTGAGTGAATGGACTAAGGTTCAAGTATCTCAAAATGGTATTGTTCAAGAAATTTCCTTTGCTCGTGGTCATAAAACTTCCGAGTTGCACGAAATTGGCAAGGCCGAAGGCACTGGTACTACAGTTATTTTCAAGCCAGATGCAGAAATCTTTGAAACTACCGTATTTAGCTTTGATACATTGAAAATGCGTTTACAAGAATTGGCATTCCTTAACAAAGGCCTTCGCATTACATTGAGCGATTTGCGCTTAGAGGAACCTCGTGTTGAAAGCTTCCACTATGAAGGTGGTTTGGTTTCTTTCATTACCTTCTTGAACGAAAATAAAGAAGCAATTAATCCAACTGTTATCAACATTGAAAATACAAAAGACGATGTTGTGGTAGATGTGGCATTGCAATATAACGATAGCTATAGCGAAAATTTATTGTCCTTCGTAAATAATATCAATACGATTGACGGTGGTACACATCTATCGGGTTTTCGTGCTGCTTTGACTCGTACCCTCAATGATTATGGCCGTAAATCTGGTTTGATCAAGGAAAATGAGTCCAATCTTTCTGGTGAAGACGTACGTGAAGGTTTAACAGCTGTCGTATCTGTAAAAGTGTTGGAACCTCAATTTGAAGGCCAAACAAAAACTAAACTTGGCAATAGCGAAGTTAAAGGTATTACAGATGTTATCGTTACAGAAGGTCTTAAAACATTCTTCGAAGAACATCCTCAAGATGCGAAGAAGATCATCGAAAAAGCAACGATGGCAAGCCGTGCTCGTGAGGCTGCTCGTAAAGCCCGCGACTTAACACGCCGTAAAAATGCGTTGGAAGTATCTAGCCTTCCTGGTAAATTGGCGGACTGCTCCGAAAAAGATACATCTATGACTGAAATTTATCTTGTGGAAGGTGATTCTGCGGGTGGTTCTGCAAAACAAGGTCGCGATCGTCGTTACCAAGCAATTTTGCCATTGCGTGGTAAAATACTTAACGTAGAAAAAGCACGCCTCGATAAGATTTTGGCTAATAACGAAATTCGCTCCATGATTACCGCTTTTGGTACAGGTATTGGCGATGAATTCGATATTACAAAATCCCGTTACAATAAGATTATCATTATGACAGATGCGGACGTTGACGGTGCTCACATTCGTACCTTGTTATTAACATTCTTTTACCGCTATATGAAACCATTGGTAGAGGAAGGTCATATCTATATTGCTCAACCACCTTTGTATCAAATCAAGAAGGGTAAATCTCACTGGTATGTATACTCTGATGCAGAGTTGACTGCTAAACTTGATGAAGTAGGCCGCGATGGTACTACAATCCAACGTTACAAAGGTTTAGGTGAAATGAATCCTGAACAATTATGGGAAACTACAATGAACCCTGATAATCGTACGATTTTACAAGTTAGCTTAGAAGATTCTATCGAAGCTGACAAAATCTTTACAGTCCTCATGGGTGATAAGGTAGAGCCTCGTCGTAAATTTATTGAAGATAACGCAAAATACGTGCGTAATCTAGATTTGTAAGAGGTGACCCATGTCTGAAAATCATAATAGTAACGTAGAGTTTACGTCTAACAAAGATCAACACCTAAAACGGTCCCTAAAAGCTCGTCATATGAATATGATTGCTTTAGGTGGTGCTATCGGTACAGGTTTATTCGTTGCCGGTGGTGAAGTCGTAAGTACAGCTGGCCCTGGTGGTGCTCTTGTAGCTTATGGCCTCATCGGTATCATGGTTTATTTTCTCATGACATCTCTTGGGGAAATGGCTACATACTTGCCAATTCCAGGTTCCTTCGGGACTTATGCAAAACGCTATGTAGATCCTGCTTTTGGTTTTGCCTTAGGTTGGAATTACTGGTTTAACTGGGCTATTACCTTGGCTGCTGAAGTATTAGCAGGGGCGCTTATCATGAAATATTGGTTCCCTGATGTACCTGCCATAGTATGGTCTGCTCTGTTTTTGTTTATTTTATTCGGCTTGAACTATTTATCTACTCGTTTCTTTGGTGAAAGTGAATATGTGTTCTCTAGCATCAAGGTAATTACCGTATTCGTATTCTTATTCTGTGGCTTCATGCTCATCTTTGGCATTGGTGGCACATCTCCAGGATTTGCGAACTGGACCGTAGGAGAGGCTCCATTTGTAGGTGGCTGGGAATCTATTCTGGCTATCTTTATGGTAGCAGGATTTTCCTTCCAAGGTACTGAGCTAATCGGTGTAGCCGCTGGTGAAGCGGAAGACCCTGAAAAGAACGTGCCAAAAGCGATTAATACAATCTTCTGGCGTATTCTATTATTCTATATCGGTGCTTTCACGGTTATCGGTTTCTTGATTCCATACACAGATCCAAATTTGTTGAACTCTAGTGTAGAGAACGTATCTATTTCTCCATTTACACTCGTATTTGACCGCTTTGGTTTTGCCTTTGCTGCTAGCTTTATCAATGCTATCATCTTAACGGCTGTATTGAGTGCTGGTAACTCTGGTCTATACTCTTCTACGCGTATGCTGTACGCACTCGCTAAGGAAGGTCAAGCACCTCAAATTTTTGCTAAGTTAAATAAACGTGGCGTTCCAGTGCCTGCGTTAATCTTAACGACAGCAATCGGTTTATTTGCATTCCTTACGAGCTTTATTGGCGAAGGTACAGCTTATACATGGATTGTTAATATTTCTGGTCTATGCGGTTTCATCGCATGGGTTGGTATCGCAGTATCTCACTATCGTTTCCGCCGTGCTTTCATTGCACAAGGCAGAGATCTTAGTGAATTGCCATACAAAGCGTGGTTATTCCCAGTTGGCCCAATCTTGGCGTTTATTCTTTGCGTCATCATCATCTGTGGTCAAAACTACTCCGCTTTCACAGGTGATACCATCGACTGGTACGGCGTATCCGTTGCCTACATTGGCTTACCAATCTTCTTCGCAGTTTACTTTGGTTACAAATACATCAACAAAACTAAAGTTGTGCCGTTGAAAGAAGTTAACCTTGATCGTGACTTCGATAGATAACATAAAATTAGACCTGTTCATTATGAAAGTAGTGAGCAGGTCTTTTTCTTATTTATGATATGTATTTTTACGATATGTAATATGTATTTTTTTGATGTATAATATGTAATTGTTTTATGTGAAAGCTATATTTATATTTGTTTTTCTCTAAAAGTCTTGTTATAATAAATCAAAATATATTGTAGTCAATTAGAAAGGATACAATTATGATTATTACAACAACTATGCATATTGAAAATAAACCTGTACAAGAGTACAAAGGTATTGTATTTGGTGAAGTCGTAGAAGGACGTAACTTTGTGAAAGATTTCATGTCTGGTATTCGAGACATTGTTGGTGGTCGTAGTGGCAGCTATGAAGATTCTTTGATGAATGCGCGCAAAGCAGCTCTCGACGAAATGTCTCAACGAGCTTCTAAATTGGGTGCTAATGCTATTATTGGCGTATCCTTTCAATACAGCACAGTAGGTGCACAAAATGGCATGCTTATGATTACATGCAATGGTACAGCTGTAGTAGTTTAATAATAAATAATATAAATCCCCTAATCGATGTTTAAGTGTAAACTTTCACAATGATTAGGGGATTTTTACTAAGGAAATGAAGTTACTAGCTAATGCTAGATTTTATGATGTTACGTAAATACTAGATATTTCGTTAGAAAAATATTATATATTTTATTAGCTAAATATTAGTTATTTTACCTTATACCAGCTTGCATACATGACAGGTAATACGATAAGTGTTAGAACTGTTGCCACTAGTAAGCCGCCGCTAAAGGCGATAGCTAATGGGCTCCAGAATACAGATCCCATGAGCGGAATCATGCCTAAAATCGCTGCGATAGCGGTGAGCATGATAGGGCGGAAACGAAGTGTAGCAGAGTTGATAATCGATTCACGAGGTTTTTGTCCTTCTGCCTTGTGAATTTCGATTTGGTCTAACAAGATAATGGAGTTACGGATGATCATACCCGAGAGGGCGATAATCCCTAGAATAGCCATAAAGCCTAATGGTGTTCTCGTAATATTGAGTGCTAATACAACACCGATTAGTCCCAATGGAGCCGTGAGTAGAGCCATTATCATGAGGGCGATACGCTTTAATTGGAACATGAGGATGGTCATGATTACAAAGAGCATAATCGGCATTGGTGTTAATAGCTTTTGAACGGCTGTTTCGCTCTTTTCAGCGGCGCCGTCTAGGTCAATAGAATAGCCTGTAGGCAAGGAATTGCGAATGTCTTGTAAGGATTTGTAAATCTCTTTCGTTTTCGCATTACCAAATATACCTGTTTTTACATTGGCATGCACACTAATGGTTGGCATCATATTGCGATGCCAAATAATACCATCCTCTTGTGTCATGGCAATGGTTGCAATTTGGCTTAGTGGTACATAGGATCCATTTCCTGTTTGAATTGGCAAGGATGAAAGAGCACTTAAGTTATGTTGCTCGTTGTCACCTAAACGGAAGGTAACAGGAATGGTTTGGTTCCCTTCGTAGTATTCACCAGATTTAGTACCAGACAATAGACTTTGCAAGTGCAAGGATACAGCATAGCTATCGATGCCGAGTAAACGTGCCTTGTTTGGATCGATGTGAATATTGGCTACAGGTTCTGTATCTGGCCAGTCAAAAGCGATATTTTGTAAGTCTTTATCGTCTTGCATTTTAGCTTTTACTTGATTTGCAATTTCTTTTACCACCTTTTGATCAGGGCCAGCAACGCGAAGCATGACTGGATATTTAGATGGTGGACCGATTTGTAAGAATTGCGTATTTACAAGGGCTGATGGGAATTGCTCGTTTAAATAAGGAGTCAATTCAGCATAAAGTTTATCGCGATCCTCTAAGGATTTTGTAACAATTACATATTGCAAGAAGTTGTTCCGTTGCAATTCCGGTTCCAAGGTGAGGACAAAACGTGGAGAACCTTGCCCAATGTAGGAGGTGAAGGTTGCAATGCGTTCGTCATCTTTCAAATGTTCATCGATGAGTTTTGCTTGGTTAGCAGTATACTCGATGGACGAGCTTTGAGGAAATTGCATGGATATAATGATTTCATTACGCGTTGATGATGGGAAAAATTCCTGTTTGATCAATGGTAGTGAAAGCAAGGATAAAACGAAGGCACCTAGGGTGGCCAGTAGGACTACCTTGTGATGTCCTAGAGCCCAATGTAATAGTTTTTCAAACTTATCATAGAAGGTTACATTGAGCTTGTGCATGATACGGTCTCGTTTAGTCCATTCCGATTCTGGTTTTGGAGCCTTGTTTTCAATGATTTTATAACCCAATACAGGGCTGACGAGAACAGAGGCAAACCAAGATAGAATAAGTGCCATAAATACAACGATAGATAGGGATTTTGTAAACTCTGCTACCATACCTTGTGCCAATGCTAATGGCAAGAAACCTGCACAGGTAATGAGCGTACCCGATAGCATTGGGAATGCTGTAGATTGGTAAGCAAAGGTAGCCGATTTAAAGTGGCCCCACCCTTCTTCGAGCTTAACGCTCATCATTTCTACAACGATGATGGCATCGTCTACAAGGAGGCCTAAAGCTAGAATTAAGGCACCTAAGCTAACCTTATGTAGATAGATGCCGCTTTCATACATCAAGATGAACGTCGTAGACACAACGACTGGAATGGTGAGGGCTACAACGATACCGGTTCGTAAGCCGAGAGATGCAAAGCTTACGAGCAATACGATGGCGATGGCTTCAAATAAGGATTGAGAGAAATCGCCGATGGATTCTTTAACGATATGCGGTTGATTCGATACTTGATTGAGTTCGAGACCGGCAGGAATCGTTTTCTGTAATTCCTCGAGTTTTTTGTCGATGGCTTCGCCGAATTCGATATTATTAGCCCCTGCATCCATAGAGATAGCGATGCCAATGGCTGGCTTACCTTTGTAATAAAACTGTGGATCGCTAGGGTCTTGGTAGGTCATGGTTACATCAGCCATGTCACCGAGGCGCAAGGTTTGGTTATTGATGCGGATTGGCATATCTCGCACCGCTTGAGGGCTATCGAATAGGCCGTTGACGCGGAGATATACATTGTTTGTATCTGTTGTAATCACACCAGCTGGAACCATCATACTTTGCTGTTTAAGCGCTGTTAACAGCTGTTGTGTACTGACTTTATAGGATGCGAGTTTATCCTTGTTTATGGTTACATTGAGGGTTTGCTGTTGAACCCCAATGAGGCTGATTTTCTTAACATTAGGAACAGATAAAAGCTGACGTTTTAAGTCTTCTGCTTGTTGTCGTTTTTCTTCGTACGAATATTCATCACCACTGATGGCATAGATAATACCATATACGTCATCGAACCTGTCGTTGATGGTCGGTCCTTGAACGCCTGCAGGCAATGATTTCCATTCGTCGTTGATCATATTCCGCGCTTCTTCCCAAGCGGGACGAATCTTATCGGATGGCAAATCCTCTCTTAAATTGATATAAATAACGGATTTGCTGCCATCTGTGAAAGATTTTGTATAATCTACACCAGGAAGATCGCGTAGTTTTTCTTCGAGTTTGTCCGTTACCTGATCCGACATTTCTTGTGGAGAAGCCCCCGGCCAAGCAACACCGACCACCATGGTGCGCATCGTAAAATCAGGATCTTCCATGCGTCCCATATGGGTGAATGAGAAGATACCGAAGGTGAGGAGCACAGCCATGAAGTAGTAGATAATGGACTTGTGTTTAAGAGCCCATTCGGCTAAGTTAAATTGTTTCATTGACTAACCGCCGTCCCTTCTTGTAATTGTTGGGTACCTGCGGTGATGACAATGTCACCTTTAGCTAAACCAGATGTGACGATGACGGAGTTCTTACCAAACTCACCAGTCTTGATAGGCACGAGATGAGCCTTTTTATCACGGATAATATAAACCGCATTATTACCGTTAGAGTCTTTCACAAGAGCCGTCAACGGAATAGAAATGTTGGTACTATCTGTGGTAGATAGATTAGCATTGACCGTCATGCCTAGTTGTACCTCTTTAGGCGCATTTTGTAAGGTAATTTTTACGGTATACGTTCTGGCTACAGGGTCAGGAACTGGTGAAATTTCACGCACTACACCTTGTACGGTTACATCTGGTAAGGCCCAGAAGGTAATAGTAGCAGGGCTTCCTACATGAATTTTACTCAACTCTTGTTCGGGAAGGGCAATGACTGCTTCTGGATCGTGACCAGCCGCTAAGGTACCAACGCTTTGACCGGCTGCTACGACTTGTCCTGCTTCAATATTGAAAGCGGTAATAATACCTGTATCAGGGGCCGTCAAATTAGTATAGCTATTTTGATTACTGCTCAAATTAAGGCTTGCTTGCGCTTGTTGTAATTGAGCAGATGTGGCGTTCAATTGGTTTTCAGCTTGGTCTAATTGCAATTTACTAATCGCTTGTTGTGCATAGAGCTCGCGGTATCGTTTAGCATTGGTTTCTGCCAATTCGTAGGCCGATTGAGCAGCTTTCACAGCACCTTCAGCATTTTGCACCTGAGCTGATGTATCGGAACCATTGATTTGAGCAATGACTTGGCCTGCTTGAACGGTATCACCTACATTTACAAATTTGTTGATGACACGCCCTCCAATTTGAAAGGCTAAGTTTGTTTCTGTTTTATTATGAATGGTGCCTGCATAGCCAGCATCAGTAGTTCCAGACTCTTCACCTATAGTGATGGTACGCACCTTGAGACTTGTATCTTCAGGGGGCTTTTCTGATCCACAACCACTTATGATGGCGGTCCCTATTAATAGGGCTCCTATGGTTGCTATGATTCGTTGATTCATAGAATCTCTCCTTTGACTATCGCATATAAGCCCTATGACACAGAACTACACATAGGTAGTAATCATAGGACTCTATATGTATATTAGAAAACTCTAATTTCTAATTATATATTTTATAGAAAAAACTAATTATATATTTTATACAATTTAATAATACTATATTTATATTGAAAGTTCTAGCCTTTATGCAGAAAATTAAAGAATTATATACTTAATTTATATAATTGATGATAATTTTTAATGATAATTTTTAAAAGTAATCTATATTTTGCTAGTATTTGTATTACTTATATTATGAATACAAAATTGTAGCAAAAAAAGTGAGTTCTCTATTGATTGAGCTGTATCCAAAAATATGTCCAATTTTTGGGGTACAGTTCATAGTAAGAGAACTCACTTCTTTAGCTTTTGTCTATATAATTTGAACTTTATTTTTCTTCTTCTTGTTCTACAATAGGTTCTTCATAGGTTACAAGGATTTTATCGATACGAGTATGATCCATATCGATGACTTCAAAGGTATAGCCGTTCCATTTTGCCTTGTCTAATTCTTTTGGAATACGACCGAAGAGGACGTTTAAGAGGCCGCCCATAGTTTTGTACAAGTCGTCTTCTTCGCCTGGCAATTCTTGATCGATGTGGAAGAATTCTTTAAATTCATCTACGTTGAGAAGGCCATCTACAAGCCACGCTCCATCGCGTTCGATGATCTTGTTTTCTTCTTCCTTGATTTCTTCTTCACCGGAAGGCATAAGGCCTACGATTTCCTCCATGATATCATGCAAGGTGACAAGGCCTGTAAAACCACCATATTCGTCGAGGATAATTGCTTCATGAACGCCTTCTGTACGTAGGACGTTCAATAATTTCATGAGTGAAATGGATTCAGGAACGAGAACAGGTTCTTTCAAACAAGCTTTGATGATATCGTGAATAGAACTTTCACTAGGACGTTGCATAATTTGAACTAATACGTCGGATACGGTAACGAGACCCTTTAATTCATCTAAGGAATCGGTACCTACAGGAATGCGGTAATGGTTGGCATTCTTGAGAACCTCCATGATTTCGTCTTCCATACCGTTAAGATCAATCCATTTGAGCTGTGTACGAGGCGTCATGATATCACCTGCGTTCATATCTGCGAGATGGAAGATATTTTCTACGAGGATAGGTTCTTCCTCTTCATAAGCACCCATGGCAACGCCTTCGGTAAGCATTTTATTAATTTCAGACTCTGTAACAGGGGCTTCTTCTTTTACGGTAACGCCTAGAATTTTTAAAAGAAATTCTGTGGAAACGCCGAGGAAGCTAACGATTGGTTTTAACGCTACAGATAGCCAGTAAATTGGTTTTGCTACTACAACGGCAATGCTTTCAGGGCTATTTAAGGCCAAGCGTTTAGGCACGAGTTCGCCGATAACGAGGGATAAATAGGTAATGATAGCAACGATAATGAAGGAGCTCACAGAGGCTGCGTAGGGTTCGATGCTTGGAATATTTGATACTAAAATTTCTTCTAATGGACCAGAGAAGGTGGCACCAGAATACAAACCAGTTAAAATACCTACGAGGGTGATGCCGATTTGAATGGTAGAGAACATTTCATTTGGGTGCTCTGCCAATTCAAAGGCCTTTTTCGCGCGTTCATTGCCTGCTTCAGCTAATTCTTCAAGCTTACGTTTTTTAGCGTTTACGATGGCTAACTCCGTCATAGAGAATAAACCATTCGCGATAATTAATACGATGATAATTATAAAATCTAAGGTCAGATCACTGTCCATGTAAGTAGATACTCCTTTTTAATGACATATAATTCTGCACATGAGAATAATAGAAATATTACTCCTAGTATACCATATCGACATTAATAAGTGTTTCATATAACAAAAGCACCCGATTGTGGATATTTTTGTTATATACTATAGGTGTTACTGAACTAGTAAATAGTGCCCTAATAAGGGTATAGTATGTATAGAAATTAAGATTAGTATTAAATATTAGGTCATATATTTTGGCCTCATAATAGGATTATATAGATGGCAACAGAGCAAGAGTGGGAAAGTGTATTACAAATTAAAACCTCTGGTCGCGATGATAGTCGTTCCGATACGGAGCATCATCCGTACGAGCCGACAGATTATTGCGTGCTGGAGCGCTTGGCAAATAGCGGTCATATTCGCAAGAAAAATACGCTCATCGATTATGGCAGTGGCAAGGGCCGAGTGAGTATTTTTATGGCTTACCAAACGGGCTGCCATTCCATAGGCATCGAATATGATGAACGGCTCTATGAAAAGGCTTTAATCAATGGTGAAAGCCCTGCTGCTCGCAATCGTGTAAGCTTTGTACTAGGTGATGCGGCGCTGTATAAATTGCCAGATCAGTCTGATCGATGCTTTTTCTTTAATCCCTTTGCACTCCATACGATTAAGCGGGTATTAGGAAATATCTTTGATTCGCTATATCATAATCCTCGGGAGATTAAGTTATTTTTCTACTATGTTAATGAAGAGGTGGAGAACTTTTTAAATAACCATGTGCGCTTGGAACAAGAGGAACCTATTGATTGTAGTGACCTCTTTGAAGCCAGTGATGCAAAGGAACGAATTCTCGTCTATTCAGTTAACTTGTTTTAGTGCAGTAATTTAAGACTTTTATAATGAAATAATTTAAGACCTTTAAAGACATTTATGTAACAATTAGATATGTTTTGATGTAACAGTTAATTAAATAACCTCGGTTTGAATAGTGTTTTAGTAGTATGAAATGCATACTATTAGGAACGTATTTAAATTGAGGTTTTATTCTATTTTTAAGGAACTTTTACACATATTATTAAGGAAAAAGCAGATAAATTCTGCTATAATAATATATTAGAGATTATAAAATCAATTCATTTTTATGATTCTATACATTGATTCGTATACGCTAATGTAGCGGGTAGGACTGAGTGTATTGAATACAGGAGGTGCATATGGAACTCATCGATACAATGTTGATTGAACGCATTCGTAAAGCGTTAATTAAACGATATGACCGAGATCAACAGATTCAACAAATGATTGAAGAAATTGGTGCAGAGGAAGGTCTTAATGAGACCGAATTATCTATCGTTTACCAAGCTTATTTAGAGGTAAAAGAACGGGTGTACTATACATCTTCTCTCGTTGATTTGTGGAATCAAATTGAAGATGTTCAAAAACGTATGTCCTTATTGCATTCTTACGAATCTTTAGAAGAAGATTTATTTGGTGATGTGTTAGGCGACGATAAGGAAGATATCGTCATTTCTAATACATCTGAACTTGGCAAGGGCGCTAGTTATAATGATGATGCATATGCTATGGAACAGGTACAATTATCTGATGTTCCTGTGCATCATGATTCTACGGTGGGCATGAACCATATTAAATTAAACGAATTAAAATCTATAGGCGGCCTCTTTACTGGTTTTGGTGAAAGCTCCGGTAAGGAAATGGCAGATTTTGAAGATACTGCGATTGAGCACCTTGATGTAAAACCTTTAGAAGGCGTTGAAAGCTTAGCAATTCATCATTTAGATGAAGATGAAGCGTTAGATGTAGATGGTCTTGATGAATTATCGAAACATAAGAAATCAGAGGAAGCTAAAGTGGATGATGAGGATATGTCCTCTATCGATCCATACACGGCGGTGAATGCTTTATTATTTGGTAAAGCTGGTTTAGAGTCCGATAAAACAAATAAGAAGATGGAGAAGCTTCTTAAAAAGAAATTGAAACGCGTTGACGATGAATGGGCGCGTATCAACGGTTCTGAAGATAAGAAAACTAAGGGCGATAAAAAATCCAAGGAAGACAAAACATCTAAAGAGGATAAGAAATCCAAAGAAGACAAAAAGTCCAAAGGCGAGAAAAAATCTAAGAAAGATAAAAAGTCTAAAGAAGATAAAAAAGAGAAAAAACATAAGAAGTCTAAGGAAGAAAAACGTTCTAAAGATGAAGAAAAGTTAAAGAAAAAGAAAGACAAGGCTGAAAAGAAGCTTAAAGTTTTAAATGATAAGTTAAAAACAGTCTTTTTAGCTGATACTTTCAAGAAAAAAGATAAGAAGAAAGACAAGAAAAAGGATAAAAAATCCAAAAAGGATGAATCCGCAAAAAAGCAGAATCGATAGCTTCCGTATGGAATAGTAAGGCCTCTGAAAAGATGGTCAAGGAGAGTGCTAGTGCAAAGAAATCAGCAGGTGCTGAGACTATCGACCGTGGATGCGGTAAATGCAAACGATGTAAAGGTCCTAAATGTAAGAAATATCCAAAATAATTGATAGTTATGTAATTAGTAGAATATTACGTAACATATTACGTAGGATATATATGTAGTATATCTAGTTTATGATGTTTTATTACTCATTTAGGCAGTATAGTTATGTAGTTTTGTTACGTTTGTAACAATATAGTTGGATTATGTGATATACCAATTAGGTTATAAGATTCAACAGTTAGGGGTTAATGATGAACCGATGGCAGCGATTATTTGAAGGCATACGAACAGAGATTAAGGTATTTATCTTTTTCTCTGCTTTGTTGACTGCATTTAGAATCGTGTTTCTTGCAGTATTTCAATCACAACTGGCTTCCGTGACGATGGAGAATATCCTCACGTCCTTATGGCTAGGATTTAGATTGAGTCTCAAGACCGTCGGTTCTTTGTGTTTATTGGGATTTTTAGGGGGGACGTTGGTACATACCTTTGTGCCAAAATGGCCGTCCTTGCGCATTAAACAGGTCCTCTACTCCATTGCGACTGTACTGTTGACCTTCTTGTTTTTGGGGCGCATTCCGTTCTATAAAATTTTCAATTCCTCCTACAATGCGATGCTCATCAACGGTAAAAACGATGATATCGGCGCCATTGTAAATACCGCTATCAATGAATATAATGCCCTCATGTACATTATTGGGGCCGTTGTATTGAGTGGAGCTCTTTGCTGGTTCCTAGTTCGTTTTTTAGCGTGGAACACGAAGAAATATAGTGACTACGCTGTTGACCTAAGGAATGGTGATGATGCGGATAATGTAAGAAATAGTGATTCTGCAGATAATCGACGACTTTGTACTACTTGGTATCCTAAGACGAAGAAAACACAATGGATGACGGGCATTGCATTGACTGTCGTTATCGGTGTACTAGGTCTATTCTTTAGATTTGGCGGTGCTTTCAGCTATACAAATTCTATCAACTGGGAAAGTGCAGCCCGTCTTAGTTCAAATCTGTTAAACGAAAATATCCTCGACGATGTACAAGCGCTCTATCGTGTTAAAAGCATTGCAAAACGGACGGCTGAGCTTGAGGTTATTAACTTAACGCCTCAAGAGTTAAATGAAAAAATAACTGCCGTTGGTGGTAAGTTTAACGGTATAAATTTTGACGGTTCTTTCACGAGAACCATTACGACACAACGATTAGCGGATCAACCGCAGTCTATAAACCTTGTTCTTGGAGAATCCTATGGCTTGTGGCCGTTCCTTGCTGAATATAACGATCCTGGTGCGTACCTAGTTGAGCAAGGTCGTAAATACGCTGCCAGCCCTCATGCGATGAGCACGCAGCTAGCCCTTGCCCAAGGCACAGGCACGATGCCAGCCATCAATGGTTTGTTGACGGGTATGCCTGATACAGGGCTATATCCTAACTATGAAGGTGAAAGTTTCAAAGAACCTTACGGTTTAGGCATTGGTCCTGTTATGAAAAAACTAGGCTACAAGACTGTATTCTGGTATGGTGGCTTTAGCACATGGCAAAATGTTAAAAACTTTGTTTTATCTCAAGGTTTCGATGAATTCCACGATGCCTCTGAAATGCCAAGCGAAGACGGCAATGCTTGGGGCGTAGGCGATAAAGACTTGTTTAAAGCTATTTCTGCCTACATGGATCAGCATAGAGGGGAAAAAATCCTCAATGTGATTATGACCACCTCTAATCATCCACCGTATAGCATCAATGTGGCTAAGGAAGGCTACGATGTGAATAAGGTAAAAGGGCATTTGCCAGATTCTATCGAAGAAAACGATAAGCAATTGAACGAAATGGGCCATATTTGGTACGCAGACCACGTAATGGGTGATTTTATCGCTCGCGAAGAAACAGCAGATCCGTCTGCACTGTTCGTCATTACAGGTGACCATAGCGAACGCTTTAACTTTGCTCGTGAAGTAGGTCCTAATGTGGCATCTACTATTCCTATTATTTTTTATGGTCGTGGTATTCATAAAGATTGGCTTGCACCTAATGCGTTCGGCATGAGCATTCAAATCATTCCAACCTTGGCGGAATTGGTAGGCCGACCTGGTCAAACCTATGAAGCGATGGTACCAAGCTTGTTTACACAAGAGGAATTTGTATTTAATCATAGACTATATCTTGATAAAAGTGGCAAAGTGTTAGAACAAAGTGCGAGCATGCCTCAATCCTATGGGGATATGATTAAAAACATGCGTGAACTTGCGGCATGGCGCATTAAACATGGGGATGTCATCAAATAAAGAAATATACATTTTTATCCATTAAATTTAATTGATTTGTAAGTTAAAGGATTATCTATGAGTACTGTGACGGCTATTATCTTAGCGCGCAATGAAGAACAACATATTGTAGATTGTATTAAGAGTATTCAATTTGCTGATGAAATTTTAGTCATCGATGATGGCAGTACAGATCAGACAGTATCACTTGCTACGGGATTGGGTGCAAAGGTTATACCACATCCCTTAAATGGAGATTGGTCACAACAACGACGGTTTGGTATTTTACAAGCCCAGAGTGAATGGATTCTATTTGTCGATTCTGATGAACGTGTATCACTAGAGTTAGCAAAGTCTATTCAACGAGCTATTCAAGGTGAACCGAAGGCGTATTGGTTACGCAGATATAATCTATTCCATTATAATCAGGCAACCCATGGTGTGGTGAGGCCTGATAAGGTATTACGATTGATGCCTCGAGAGGGAGCAACTGTGGAAGGGGCTGTTCACGAAGCTTTTATCAGTCCGTATCCACAAGATACATTAGAGGGAAAATTGTATCATTATACGTATGATAACTGGCATCAATTTTTTGAGAAGTTCAATAAGTATACGACGGTAGCAGCTAATAAATACAAGGCACAAGGGAAGTCTTGTAATTTTTTAGGGGATATTATATTGCGCCCTACATGGGCATTTTTCAAGATATATATTTTGCAAGGTGGCATATTAGACGGAAAAATAGGTTTTTTATTATCGATCTATCATATGATGTACACCATGACAAAGTATGTAAAATTGTATTATTTGAATAAATCTAATGGACAATTATAATCAGTAATGTAGTATAAGTAGGTTGCTATGGGGAAGTATTGTTCTTTAAGTAGATATGGAAGTATAAATGAGTGAACAATTTTTTCTATCCCTACAACAAAATATAAAATTAATGATTTGGGCACCCATATTGAGTAGTATCTTTCGAATCATTTTTATGATTATTTATAATCCGTATCCAACATGGAAAGGTCGTTGGAAATCAGCTCTAGGTTCATTGCGTTACGGCTTTTGGTGGGGCATGGATTTTGATGCCTATGTATTCTTACTACCTTTAGTCTTGGTGACACTCCCTGCACTATGGTTTGAAGGGTACCATCAAATAGAAGATTCCATACGATTAGTAGGTCTAACGATGTATTCCTGTGTACTGTACGCAGCCTTTGCAGGAAAAATGATCTTCTACAAGCATTTCCATGATACGTACAACTATATGGTTCATTATGGAAATCATGCAGAGAAACGGAATTTGATTGATGTATTCTTTAATCAAGACCGAGGAATTCTTGTCATTCTAGGATTGATTCCTATTGCAGTTATATCCTGGTTCATGGGAGGTTTCTTCTTATCCTTGCCATCTATACCATATCCAAATATTGAAGGAACCTGGCCTACTGTAGCTTGGAATATAGGACTTGTGGCGGCATCTGTTCTAGGATTCTATTGGTTCCGCTACGGTGGTACCTTATCTCATGATGATAAACCAGAATGGGATACGATTCCTACAGTGGTAAAAGAAGATATATTCTTTGCTCGTGCTACAGTGCCAGATTTATGTGCCTTAGAAACGGTGTTTAAACATCCGCTACGTGATGAATATACCGCATCACCTGAGGATATTGATGACGCTATACATCGTATTGTTCCTAACAAATACAAAGATTCCTGGCAGGATTTGAGTACACCGCTTCATGCATTTAAACGTGTTGCATCAAGTCCTCGTATTGATAAACCGCAGCATATTTTCTTTATTGTTGGTGAAAGTATCCCTCAATGGTCTCTTGATGAACCTTATAAGGATCTCAATATATGTCCTGGTTTATGGGATTTTAAAGATAATCCTCATACGGTGCAAGTACCTAATTTCTTGCCTGCTGGTAATGTGTCTCGTCCATCCATTGTAAGTCTATTATCCGGCGTCTATGATGCGGGTATGGAAATCAATGAACGGGAAGCTTTTTGGCATGAACCGTTGCCGACCTCTTTGGCAGCTCAAATGAAGCGATTAGGCTATGATACGATTTATTGGTATGGTGGTAATGCGTCGTACGGCAACTTTAATCACTTCGGTAAGGCTCAAGGCTTTGACCGTGTGGAAAGCGCTTCTGTTTTCTGTGGTCCTGATGCACCTAAAACTTGGGTGGGCGTATACGATCACGTATTTTTAGAGAATATAACGGAACAAATTAAAGGATTAGATCATCCGACATTCCATTTTATTTACACTACATCCAATCATGGTCCTTATAAAATGGAGGATTCCTTATTAGATTATGATCCTGAAAAGGTCATGCCGAATCTTGGGGATGATCTAAAATCTAATAAGAAACGCAATAAAGAATTGGCTACCTATCGCTATAGTGATAAGGCAATATTTAACTTTGTAAATGCTATGAAAGAGGCCTTTCCAGATAGTTTATTTGTTGTTACAGGTGATCACTCTAATCTATTTGGCTCATTGAATAATACATCTTTAATTCAACGGGACTATACCTTGCGCGATACATTCTGTACCGTAGGGTTGTTACAACATCCTGCTTTCACTAAGGATGTGATTACGGTGCCCATTGGCACGCATATGAGCCTCATGCCTACCATTATTGAAACCATTGCACCAAAGGGTTTTGAATATTATTCCATTGTGCCGTCCTTGTTTGATGAGCAGCCAGAAACTTTAGTTACGCCGTACCAGTGGATTACGCCGCATATGATGGGCGATGTTCGCATGGATTATGGTGAAAGCAACATACCGTCCTATAAACCGGTTGAGCCAATTCGGCCTATTGATAATCATGGGGATGATGCTCGTGATTGGACATTGTTGACCATGTGGCTCATTAATCATGAGGACAGTATGAATAAGTCGTAGTATAATTAGACGATGATATCTATTGATGTATATGTAAACATTATTTCGAATACATCAATGGATGCCACTATATGTGTATTGATCTGTATATGATAGGAGGAACCTATGTCTATAATCAATATTGTAGGCGCCAAAATTTGGGGCGGTGGTGAACAATATGTATATGATATTTGTAAACAATTACAACAACGACATAGGGCTGCTTATACCTTAGTAGACCAATCAAATGAAGAGATGCAATCTCGCTATGCTCAAGTCGGCCATGTGATGACTGCCAATCTCTATACTTTGAAGGGTTTTCTATCTGTTAATGCAGTAGCCAAACAGATGAAAGCACAAGGAATTAATACAATTGTATGCCACTCTGGTAAATATATCTTATTCTGTATTGCTCTTAAGCAGTTAACGGGTGCTAAATTGATGTTTATTAAACATAATCTTGTACCTGGTAAAATAGATATGTATCATAAATGGATCAATTCACAAGTAGATGCCTTTGTATGTGTATCTAAACTCGTTTATGATGACCTTATGACACCTATTATTAAGAATACTAGTAAATATTATATTGTTTATAATGGTATTGATCCAAATAGATTTCTTTCATTTGCAGATAATGTGCCAATGAAATCTAAAGTTACTACATTTGGATATAGTGCGCGTATTACAGAACGTAAGGGTTTATATCTGATTTTAAGTGCTCTTGAACAGATTCATCAAAACAATCCAGATATTCGGTTGATTATATCGGGGGCTGGTACAGAGGATCAAATCAAAAAACTTAAAGACTATATAGATGCGCATTACATGCATTCTTATGCTGAATTTATAGGTTTTACACCTGATATTGAAGGTTTATATAGATCAATTGATTGTTTGTTATTGCCAACTGTAACGCGTGAAGCCTTTGGTCTTGTTATTTGTGAGGCTATGTATTGCGGTGTACCAGTCATTACGAGTGGATCTGGGGCTCAGAGAGAAATTATAGACGATGGTATATCTGGATTTATTGTTGATCCTTTGAATGAACATACATTACAACAAGCGATGGAGCATGTGATGAGTGATGCGGTAGATTTATCAAGTATTATCACAAATGCACGACGTGTTGTTGAGGAACGATTCATCATTAATCGTGTAGCTGATGAATTAGTTGCGATTATAGATAATTTACACTCCACTAATCATTAATGATAAAGTTTGTTAGTTGTATTAGTGGATAGGAGTAAGAGATGGGATATTTACAAACACAATGGCAACGAGGTCGTAAGATTTACGGAAAGCGTAGTTGGAGGGAAACACGTCGTACTTTTTTACATACAATGCGCTCCATACGAAATAAACGAGAAATAGAGGCGCTAGAGAACTACTTTGCAAATTACACGCCTGATTTAACACTATTAGATCGTCAAGTTGGTTTATTTGAGTTGATGACAAGATTTTTCTTGTTTAAAAGTTCTACACCTCAGGAACGATTAGAGGCCATTGTTAATCATTTTGATTATTTGAAAGATATATTTACAGATGAGGCGATTCGTGAAATGTACTCTGTAGATCCAGAGAATATTTATGATGATGTAAGTCGTATGAATCGTGGCTTTATCGTATGGGAATCAGAAGACCTTGATATGGTGGCCCGTTTATATTATGGACCTGGTCAGCGTAAAGAAGGTTTTTTGACCTTGTTACTCACCTTGGGTAAGCAGGGCGTATACCATGCTAATTTTCGCTTTGGCAAAGGCTTTAATGGGGAATCTGCTATGTGGATTGGTACAATTCAAGGTTATAAAGATGGTCTTGATAATGCTAAAATAGTTACAAAAAAGATGTTTGGCTATCGTCCAAAAAACTTTATCATGTTCCTATTACGTCATATTGCAGCCATTTGTAAGGTAGAATCTATTTACGCTGTATCTGATGAAGGCTTTTATGCGAATACTCATTTAGTTCGCGGTCATCGTGCAAAGGTAGCTGAGCTAGATTCATTGTGGGAGGAATCTGGCGGTGTACTATGTAGTGATGAACGTTTTTTCAAAATTCCTTTAGAGGAATATCGTAAGCCTATTGAGGAGATAAAGTCACAAAAACGTAGCCAATATCGTAAACGCTATGAATTACTCGATCAATATGAACAAGAAATTCAAGAACATATGAAAAATTTAATAAAATAAGTATACATTTATACGTTATATGTAAGTCGTAACTATACTTAATTATTAGATAATAACAATAAGGGGATAAGGGTGTTAGTATGAAATCTTGGATACTTAAGAATTATGAAATGATACTTACTGTACTCATTTCAATTATGATATGTACGACGCGGTCATCTATGGCTTTTGGTAATTTTATTTATGGACTTATAGTACTCGTTACACTTTTAACATGGTGGTATAAAAGAGATGAAGTTTCTATACCAAATTCGATACGCCAATATGGATGGGCGTACTTAGGTATGCTGTTATGTATATTACCGTCTGCATTTATTAGTGATAATATACGAGTGACGACTAAGTACTTCTTTAATATTTGGATTTGGAAGATTTTAATTATCGTACCAATCTTGCTATTTATCAAGAGTTCTCGCAAATTATATACTATTTTATCAATATTTTTTGTGTATATAGGCATCGATGCTCTATCTGCCTTTGTACAATATTTACTGGGGTATAATGTAGGAACAGAGGGTCGTGCAGGTGGTGTCATTAATGGCTCTATGATGGGGCTAGCTATGTTGTTAACGCTCGCTTTTTCATTAGCTTTAATTACTGTTTATGATAAAACATTTCCTTCTTATGTAAAAAAATCAGCTGTATTCTCTTTATTTAGTATAGTGTTGGGAATGTTAGGCAATCAAAGCCGTGGTTCTTGGCTATTTAATGGTATTAATGGTGTACTTATTACATTGCGCTATTCCTTTGTTAACATTCGTTATTTATTGGTACTTCTTGTGGCTACTATAGGAATCAGTTTTATATTTACTAGTAATCAAGCTTATATGGCTCGTTTTGAAAGCACCTTTAATGTAACTACTGATGGCTCAAATTTAGGCCGTATCTATGTATGGGAGTCGGATAGAAAAATGATTATGGATCATCCTGTAATTGGTGTTGGTCCAGGTTTGTGGCAGAAAACATATCGAGAGCAGTATAAATCAGAAAAAGAAACCCAAGACTTAGGTCATTCTCATAATAATATGTTACAAATAGCCTCTGAATCTGGCATACTAGGTCTAATTGGGTTTTTAGGATTCTCAATTTTCACAATCTATAAATCAGTAAAAAGCTATATTATATCTACAAATCCTTATGATTTATCAATCATTGTAGGTTTTATTAGTTATTTATTTTTATTTGGATCTATTGATTATACTTGGGGTAATTCATCGGGTATTCGCATTTTTTGGGTTGTTATGGGGATTATGCTTCAATTGCGGGATAATTGAGAATTATATAGCTGTATTGGAAGGCATCTAACTACTATTTAATAGACAATTAAGTAGGATTTAAATAGACTTAAAGAATAAATAACTACATAAAAGATAGGTGAAATCTATGTTTTTTATAGTTTTATATATTTAAATATGATACAATATATGTAAATATTGGTACATTGTATTCGTATGATAGAGAGGTTGTTTTCTTAATATTTTGAGATTAAGAAAACAACCTTTTCTTATAATTGGGGTATTAGTATGAATCGTTCTATCTGTAATAACAATAATAAAAAGTTATTTATAAGTAAGCTCATAGTACTTATAGCAGATTATATTGCTATTGTTTTGGGGATATTAGCAGCCTATTATTTGCGTTTAAACTTATCAATTTTACCAGTAAGTTCAAATTTTAAGGTAGAAGAAATTTACGTATATGGTATTGTGCCTATCGTATTTTTAACTATCTTGTTGCTTAATAATGTCTATTCTGTGGTAACACCTTATTGGGATACGATGAAAAATTTGTTTCGCAGCATTACCATAGGGGTTGTCGTATCGATTGTTCTCATGTACACAGGACATGTTATTAATGATGTGTCTCGTTTATTTGTTGCCTTTGCTTATATATGTATGCTCGTATTTATCTTTAGCGAGCGTTTTATTGTAGGAAAATTACTTTCAAAAGCAGGATATTTAACAATTCCGATTCTTCTCGTTGGGGCGGGAAAGACAGCAGAACTTGTACAGAGATCATTAGAGCGTATGCCGATTACTACCTATAAGATTATTGGTTATGTAGATGATAATCCTAAATCATCATCCATCGCTAAAGAATATCCATGCCTTGGAGCCTTTAAAGATGTAGAAAGCGTTATTAAAGATACAGGCGTTCAAACTGTACTGATTTGTGCTCCGGGACTTGAGTCTAAAAAATTAGTATCCTTGATTAATCGATTACAAGTATTAGTAAAACGAGTAGCATTTGTTCCTGAATTATTCGGTTTACCAGCCAGTAATATTACAGCACGTGGCATGATGGAAGAACAAGCCGTCGTATTGCGTGTGCAAAATAACCTAGCACGCAAATCTAACCGTGTTTTCAAACGTATTTTTGATATTGTAGCTACGGTATGTGGTGGCTTTTTGATTTTACCAATTCTCGGTATCATTGCTATATTGATTTACTTAGATTCTCCAGGATCTATCGTATTTGGACATAAACGCGTTGGTCAAGGTGGGAAATCATTTTCTTGTTATAAATTCCGATCCATGGTGCCAAATGCACAAGAGGCTTTGGAGCAATATCTAAAAGATAATCCAGCTGCTCGTGAAGAATGGGAGCGAGATTTTAAATTGAAAGATGATCCTCGCGTTACAAGAATCGGAAAATTCCTTCGAAAGACAAGTCTTGATGAATTGCCACAGTTGTGGAATGTTCTCGTTGGGGACATGAGCCTCGTAGGGCCAAGACCTATTGTTCGAGATGAAATTGTAAAATACGGCGACTATATTAATGACTTTTACCTTGTACCACCAGGGATTACTGGTGTTTGGCAGGTAAGTGGTCGCAGTGATACCACCTATGAAGAACGAGTTCTCATGGATTCTTGGTATGTGCATAATTGGTCTGTATGGATTGATATTGTATATCTGTTGAAAACTGTATTGGCTGTTGCTAAATCGAAAGGGGCCTATTAATGAAATACGATTATTTAGTAGTTGGGGCAGGCCCATTTGGTGCTGTATTTGCTCATGAGGCGCACAAGCGTGGTAAATCTGTACTTGTCATCGACCGTCGCAATCACATAGCAGGTAATCTATATTGTGAAAGCAAAGATGATATCAATATTCACGTCTATGGTGCTCATATTTTCCATACATCCTTGAAACATGTGTGGGATTATGTCAATCAATTTGCTGAGTTTAATCACTATGTAAATAGTCCTGTAGCAAACTATAAAGGCGAGATGTACAATTTGCCGTTCAATATGAATACATTCTCTAAAATGTGGAATATTCGAACTCCAAAAGAGGCACAAGATATCATTACTAAACAACGAGCTGCTATATCAGGGGAGCCAAAGAACTTAGAAGAGCAAGCTATTAGTCTTGTAGGTACGGATATTTATGAAAAGCTCATCAAAGGGTATACGGAAAAACAATGGGGCCGTAAATGTACAGAGTTACCAGCTTTCATTATTAAACGATTACCTGTGCGTTATACATACGATAATAATTATTTTAATGATCGCTTCCAAGGTATTCCTATGGGTGGTTATACTAAGATGATTGAACGCATGTTAGAAGGCATTGAAGTCCGCTTAGGTGTAGATTTCCTTAAACATAGGAATGAATACGAATCTTTGGCAGATAAGATTATCTACACAGGCCCTATAGATGAATACTTTGGTTATTCTGAAGGGATATTAGAATATCGTGGTCTTCGCTTTGAAACAGAGCGTCTCGAAGAGGAAAATCATCAAGGTGTTGCGGTGGTGAACTATACGGAAGGAGAAATTCCGTATACTCGTATTATTGAACATAAGCATTTTGAATTTGGTACACAGCCTGTTACATATGTAACAAAAGAGTATCCAAAAGACTGGAAAATTGGTGAAGAAGCGTATTATCCAGTAAATGACGTGAAGAATTTAGATCTTTATGCTAAATACGTTAAAAAGGCCGAAACGATTTCCAATGTTATCTTTGGTGGTCGTTTAGGGGAATATAAATATTACGATATGGATAAAGTCATTGCTAGTGCTTTAGCACTATGTAATAAGGAGTTTCAGGAATGAGAATGGAGTGGCTAGATTCGCTAAAGGGTTTTGCTATATTTTTAGTTGTTGTTGGTCATGTTAATCGCAATTGTATTTTAGTTATCTAAATATTATGCAACATTGTATGAGACTATCTAAATGAGTAATCATTTTAATCTAGTTGATTTAATGGATATTTATATAGCCCATCTTTCTTTGGTAATTCCAAGTTAATATAATTGAAATCATAAGATGAGAGTAGTAGGATGAGAGTATATGTCTAGTAATAAATATATTGATAGTTTAATAGGATTAAGTTTTATATTTGTAATATTCCCTGTAATTCCTATGTTTTTACGAGTAGGTTTTTTGGGGGGCGAGTTTTCAGCAAAAGCATCATTTTATACACTATTTATTTGTTTAGTATATAGTGTATGGCTAAAAAGGTATAGTCTACGTCAATACCATTTATATTGGAAAGAATTATTATATATAGTTTTTTTAGGTTTCAGTATTACTGTATCTTTAATTCATGGTTTAATTAATTTCCCTTATTATGATTTAGTTCCTGGCACTAATTATATAAATCATAAATTGGAAGTCATAAATCAATTTATATTTAATAAAGCTTTTAGTGAATATACTTTATCGGTCATTCATTTTGGTTTTAGAGTATTAAAGAACTCTTTGACTCAACTTATTTTTACATTTGGATTTTCTTATTTAATTTTCTATTGGTATAAAGATCGTTCGGAAACAATTTTGAAAATAGTAAGTAAGGGTTCATTAATTTCTGCTACTCTAGTTGTTATTTTTGGTGTCATTGAACTATTTTATTTTGGTAAACAACAATGGGCACTCTCATTATTAACATATATAAGGCCTATTGTTCATGCTATTGAGATTAATAATACTTGGTGGCCACCATTGTTTTGGCCTGAATTACAATTTCGTTCTCTTTTCCCAGAGCCGTCCTTTCTAGGTATTTATACTGTTATTACAATTCCTTTTATATGGAATGTTATTTTTTCATCTAAAAATAAGAAATTGCTAATCTTTTCCTCTATTCTTTTATTACTTTTAGAAATGATCACTTTATTGGCAAATAGTAGAACGGCAACTGTTTTATTGATAATAGATCACATATTGCTTGTAGTGGCACTTTGTATTCAGTTTAGAAACAAAAAATTTGTAGTACATACAGTTCTTGTAACTTTAATAGGTCTTTTAGCTTTTATAGGAAATATAGTATATACATCTAATGTTCTTTATGTACAAGATACTTCTATTAAAAGTACAACTAGTAGAACAGTTAAAAATATATCAACTCAGCAGGTTGCAAATGAAATTAAATCTTATGGGGAAAATAATATTTCTTCACTATCTAAAAAAGACAGGAGAAGTAATAATCAAAGATATGGTGTTATGAAAGCTGACCTAGATATTTTCAAAGAAAATCCATTATTAGGAATTGGACAAGGGTTACGTACCCCATATGTTTTGAATCATTTAGATGAAGATACATTAAATGGTGCGGAAGTAAAAATGTGGATTGAAAATATTAAAAATAAGGGCCTAATTAATATTTCTATTCCCATGTTAGGAGAATATACCTCTCGTTTATCGGAAACAGGGATCATAAGTTTTGTATTGTTTATGGGACCTATTGCATTCTTATTAGTTAGATTGCTTATTTATGTATTTAAAAATCCAAAAGATATATGGATCATATTTTTTACAATTGCTTATATAGAGTCTTTGTTGACAGGGATAGGAATGACTTTAAATGAACTGTATTATTTTTGGATATTATTAGGGTTTGGTTATGCATTAGTATATACGAGAAATTCATATCGTAATAAGGTGGATGAAATTAGTGAATATTAAGATTTTAGTAGCAACACATAAACAATATTGGATGCCTGAAGATTCTGTTTATATGCCGATTCATGTAGGACGAGACGGTAAGGCTGATATTGGTTATACAGGGGATCATACAGGAGATAATATATCTTCAAAGAATGCAAATTACTGTGAATTGACGGGTCTCTATTGGGCGTGGAAAAATCTTGATGCGGATTATATTGGTCTCGTTCATTACAGACGTTACTTTACACGTAAAGAGGTACGCTCTGTGGAGGACAAAAAGAATCAAATTTTAACGGGAGCAGAATGGGAGAATCTGCTTTCACAATATCCTGTAGTAGTAGCAGATAAGCGTAAATATTATATTGAGTCCAATCGTTCTCACTATAATAATGCCCACCATAGCTCAGGACTAGATGCGGCAGAGCAAATCATCGCTGAAAAATATCCCGAATATAGCGCTGCTTTCACAAAGGTATGCAATCGCACCTGGGCTCATATGTTCAACATGTTCGTGATGCGTAGAGATTTATTTGATCAATACTGTGAATGGATGTTTTCCATCTTAGAAGAAATCGAAAAACGTGTTGATATTTCTGATTATGATACATATGAAGCGCGTATCTATGGTTTTGTTAGCGAAATCTTGCTTGATGTATGGATTGAAGCTAATAATATTAGCTATAAAGAACAAAATGTATCTTTCATGGAACCTCAAAATTGGATTAAAAAAGGTGGATTATTTTTAAAACGTAAATTATTTGGGAGATAATATACTGACTATGATAAAGGTAATAGAACTTCCTATAGATAAAGATATGGGAGGTTTAACATCTTATGTTCTTCAATTATATAGAATGATTGATAAAGAAGAATTTGAATTAACATTACTGAGTTATGATGATCCTCAAAATTTTGATGTAAATTATAATGTAGAGACGGTTAGTAGACCATATCATACTATTCAGTTTTATAAAAAAATGAAGTGTCTGCTTTCTGAAGGAAAAGATATCATTCACTTTCATCAATCTTATGTCAATATTATTCCTATTTTGATTGCTAAATTAGCTGGATTTAAAACTATTATTTTACATGCGCATAGCTCTAGTATAGATGATAATCGAAAAATCGTACGCTTTCTAAAGACAGGATTACATAAGGTTGGAAGATTTTTATTACCTTATTTGGTTGATACTTATGTAGGTTGCTCTACTAAGGCCTCAGAATGGATGTTTCCTAGAAAGTGTATAGATAGTGATTCATATTATTTATTACATAATGCGATTGATTTAGATTTATATGATAGAAATATAAATCTAGGGTTGGAGGTTAGACAAAAATTCAACATTCCTAAGGATGCATTGGTAGTAGGACATATTGGTCGTTTTACGCCTGTTAAAAATCATCCTTTTATTATCGATATATTTAAAGAGGTATTAAAACAAAATCCTAATAGTTATTTATTTCTCTTGGGGGATGGTGTAGAACGTCATAAGATTGAAAGTCTTGTAAAATCAGCAGCTATATCTGACAAGGTTATTTTTATGGGGTATGTAAATAACACTGTGGATATTATGCAAGCTATAGATATTATGATATTACCTTCTTTATTTGAAGGACTACCCCTAATTGCTATTGAGTCTCAAGCATTAGGTATACCAATATTAGTATCTGATACGATTACACAAGAGGTTGTGTTAACTGATTTATGTAGGACTCTACCAATTGATAATCCTAAACCATGGGCTTATGAGATTATATCTAAATTTGGTAAGAATAAATATATTGATTATAGAGCTAGAATTAAAGAGTTAGGTTATGACTCCAGTGTTGCTATAAAGAAGATTGAAAATATATACAAGGGAAAACAATGAGTCTTAAAGGTTATATAAAAGAGAATCTACCATGGATTCGATCTATTTATAGAAAAAGATTGGCTCCAATTAATTTAATCCATAATATTTATGATAAGCCAGTAGTTGTTTTACTTTATCATAGAGTTAATTATTTGAATCGTGATTTATTTAATATTAATGTAACTCCTGATAATTTTGAGAGACATATTCGAATCTTA
This sequence comes from Veillonella sp. 3_1_44, assembly GCF_000163715.1. NCBI lineage: Bacteria > Bacillati > Bacillota > Negativicutes > Veillonellales > Veillonellaceae > Veillonella > Veillonella sp. 3_1_44. Next base: position 59,450 of record NZ_GG770200.1, on the reverse strand, counting down.
AAAAATCACTACAATGTAATAACTTTTAATGATTTAAAACGCAATGATATAAAGGAACCATCTGTTATTATTACCTTTGACGATGGATATTATGATAATTACAAATATGCCTTTCCAATTTTAAAAAAGTATCAAGTCCCAGCGACGATTTTTATAACATCTGGCGGTGTAGATACGGGTAAAGAGTTTTGGTGGGATCGATTAGAAACTGTTTTATTCGAAAATAAAAATCTACGAGAATCAATTGAGTTAGATATATTAAATCAAAGACATATATTTGATGTATCTGATGATAAAAAGCGATTACATAGTTTTTATACATTACACCATATGCTTTTTTCTCTACATCCTAATGAAAGAGATATGATGTTAGACAGATGGTATGAGTCTTATGGATTGAAGGTTAATCCTAATAATAGAACTATGACCTCATCGGAGTTAATAGAGTTATATCAAAGTCAGTTAGTTACATTAGGAGCGCATACTATTCATCATCCAGCGTTGAAACAAATTAGTAGAGAAGAACAAATACAAGAAATACAATCTTCTAAGCTTTTTTTAGAGAACTTGTTACATACGGATATAGATATTTTTGCGTATCCTTTTGGTCATAAAGAAAGTTTTGATCAAGTAACAGAACAAATTGTTCAAGATCTAGGATTCACATATTCAGTTAGTACTAAAAGAGCACAGCTTCATTCTAATACTAATCCATTTTCTATACCTAGATTCGGCATTGAAGACTGGTCAGAAGATGAATTTATACGACAAATGAAGTTAGTATGGTTTGAAAATTAGGGGATTTTTATAATGTTGACTATATCTGAAATTCAAGATCATTTATATATAATGCTTAAAGAGTTTGATTCCTTTTGTAAAGAGAATGATATTAAATATTCGCTATCAGGAGGATCATTATTGGGGGCCATTAGGCATAAAGGTTTTATTCCTTGGGATGATGATATAGACATTTGTTTAAGTCGACCAGATTATGAAAAATTAATTACTATATTTCCAAAGGTTTTTCATAGCAATTACCTGCTTAGATCTATTGAGCGTAATAACTCAAAATATCCTTTTGCGCGATTAGAAAAGCTTGATATCAAGATTGAAGATGAGTACAGTAATGCTAATCAGTTTTTATTTATGGATATTATGCCTGTTGATGGATTACCAAATGATAAAAATGAAGTTGTTAGTATTTATAAAAAACGTAAAATTTATAGTAAAATGCTCGAATTGTGCGATGCTAAATTAGGTCATGGTAAATCATTTAGTAGAGCATTTATCAAGTCTATATTAATTATTTTTGCTAAATGTGTGGGATATAAATATTGGGCTCATAAATTAGATCAATTAGCAAAACAGTATGATTATAATACTTCTGATTATGTAGGAGCTATTACTGGGGGCGTTTATGGTGAAGCTGAATGTATGGTAAAGGATGCTTTTGAAAAACGTGTCCCTATAGAATTTAGAGATTTAAAATTAGAGGTTTTTTCATGTTACGATACATATTTAAGTAATTTATATGGTCGTAACTATATGGAAATACCGCCAGAAGGTAAACGTAAAATATCAAGTATTAGAGCATATGAGATTTAATGTATAGGGGTATAGCATGAATATAGGTATTATTTTTGCTGGAGGAACTGGACAACGCATGAGTTCAACTGGCACACCGAAACAATTGCTAGAAGTTAATGGGAAACCAATATTAGTGTATACGCTAGAACACTTTCAAAATAATGATAATATTGATGGAATTGTTTTGGTAGTATTAGAGTCTATTATTGGAGAGGTTAGTAAATTAGTACAAAAGTATAGTTTGGATAAAGTCAAATCGATTATTCCAGGTGGAAAAACAGGGCAAGAGTCAATTTATCTTGGAATTCAAGAGTCTTCAAGACTATATGATCAAGATAGTATAGTTTTACTACATGATGGAGTTAGACCTATTATTTCTGATGAGCTAATTAATATGTGTATATCGTCCACAAAAACATATGGCAATGCCATTACTGTTTCACAAGCTATAGAAACTATTGTTTTAAAAGATAATGAGCTTTCTCATGTAGGGAAAATACTTTCTCGAGATGAATGTTTACTTGCCAAAGCTCCACAATGTTTCTATTTAAAAGATATTTATAAGGCACATGAAAAAGCAAGATCTGAAAACTTGGAGTTCATAGATTCGGCATCTATGATGCAGTTTTATGGGACTGAACTGTTTACAGTAATAGGACCAGCTGAGAATATTAAGATTACAACACCTATTGATTTTTATACATTTAAGGCTTATTTAGAAGTAAAAAATAGCCTCAATATTATGGGATTGTAGGCGGATATTATGCGGACAGTTAGTGCTATTAAGAACATAAATTCCACGTTAATTGTATATGGATTTAATATGGTATTACAGTTCATTATCCGTTTTGTATTACTATATTATTTATCTATTGAATATTTAGGCTTGAATGGTTTATTTGATAATATTCTGACTGTATTATCTCTTACTGAATTGGGCATTGGTCCAGCTATTATATTTAGTTTATATTCTCCTTTAGCTAATCATGATTTAGAAACAGCAAAATCAATCATGAGAATATTTAAAAAAGCATATATTTATATTGGTACACTTATTCTATTCTTAGGGTTATGTATATCGCCTTTTGTTCAACATCTTATAAAGGTACCTCCTAATATTGCATATTTAAATATTTTCTTTTTACTTTTTGTTGTTGATACGGGTATTAGTTATTTTTACTCTTATAAAAAATGCTTGCTTATAGCTGACCAAAAACAATATATAGCTAACTATTACAGAGGGATTACTCAACTGATAGGGAGTTTATTCCAAATTGCCTTAGTCATTTTAACTCATAGTTTTTGGGTATATATTATTCTACGTATATGTATGACCTTTTCTGAGAATTTTTTAATAGCTAGAAAAGCCGATCACTTATATTCGTTCTTAAATGAAAAGAATATTCAGCCTTTAAATAAAGATATATACCAAAGTATTATTAGAAATATAAAGGCCTTAATACTTCATAAAATTGGTGGTGTTACTGTTTTTGGAACATCAAATATTATTTTATCAAAATTTGTAGGTTTAAGTGCTGTTGCGTTATATACGAATTATTATTTGATTATTAATGGTATCGATAAGTTGTCTGATCAGGTATTTAATGCACTAAAGGCATCTGTAGGAAATTTGAATGAGTCTCATGATGATGCTCATAAATTAGTCATTTTCAAGAGATTAGAATTTATGACAGCCTATTTGGCTTGTTTTATCTGTAGTAACTTGTACCTTTTATTAAATCCGTTTATTACCATCTGGCTAGGAAATAGCTATCGTTTTGATGAAAGTATAGTGCTTTGGATGGTCATCAACTTTTATCTAATGTTTATGCGTAAAGGCGTCTTAGTATTTAAAGATGCTATGGGGCTCTTTTGGCAAAATAGATATATGTCTTTAATAGAGGCCTTAATAAATTTAGGATCTTCCATTGTTTTGGTTCAATATTTTGATGTTTGGGGCGTGTTATTGGCTATGTTTATTAGTACGATTTGTATGCCTTTTATAGTTGAACCATATGTTTTGTTTAAATACGGATTACGTTGGTCTTTGGTTAGTTATTTTAAACTTTATTTCCGTTATACTCTAATTACATTTATATTAGTTTATTTCAGTAAATTCTTATCACAGTTTATTGCTTTGGATAGTGGCTGGTTTGGGCTTTTACTGGGGGTTGTATGTAATAGCATCTTTATAATAGTGGCATGGGGAATATTATTTTTTAGAAGTAAAGAATTAAGGTTTTATCTTGATTTAATAAAAAGTAGGCTATAAGAAGGGGATAATAATGAGAATAACTGTAACTGGTGGGGCTGGGTTTATTGGCTCTCATTTAGTTGATCGTTTAATAGAGGATGGTCATACTGTACAGGTTATTGATAACTTATATACAGGAAACAAAGAATTTGTTCATTCGAAAGCACAATTCGTAGAATTGGATATTAGAGACCCAAAGTTATACTCTGTCTTAGAAGAATTTCGTCCAGACTATATATTTCATGAGGCTGCACAAACTGAAGTTTCCACATCTATGAGTGATCCAATGTTAGATTGTGATATTAATTTGATAGGGTTAATCAATTTACTTAATGCAGCAGTAAAACTAGATGTTAAAAAGTTTTTGATGCCATCTTCTGCAGCGGTTTATGGTAATTTAGATACATTACCATTAAATGAGGAAATGATTGGAAATCCATCTTCATTTTATGGATTAACAAAGCTAACTACAGAACATTATCTTCGTATTTATCATGAAGCTTTTGGATTACCATATATATGTTATCGCTATTCTAATGTGTTTGGTCCACGACAAGGTAATGGTGGAGAGGGGGGCGTTATTAGTATTTTTGCTAAAGCGATTGTACAAGGCTCTCCTATTATTATTTACGGTGATGGAAAACAAACAAGGGACTTTATATATGTGGATGATGTAGTTGAAGCTAATATTTTAGGTATGCAACACCAGGTTACAGGTATTTATAATGTAAGTACTGGTATCTCAAGCTCCGTCAATTTGTTAGTTGATGAGTTTAGAAATATTAGCGGTAAAGATATAGAGGTAGTTTATGATAAGCCTAGATTAGGCGATATTAGAGATTCTGTTTTGGCAACTGATAAATCAGAAAAAGAGCTTTTATTTACAGCAAAATATAATTTACACGATGGGTTAATAAAAACATATGAGTATTTTAAAACAGTAGAGGGCTAGTATTTATGAATGATGTTTTATCTTATGAGTTGGAACGTACTGCTAAAGATATTCATATTTTCTTATCTAAACTTTCAGGGAAAACTATTTTGATAACGGGGACAACTGGATTCATAGGATCTATGCTCACCCGATTATTTTTAGTTAGTAATATGAAATATGGAACAGATATTAATATTATTTGTTCCGTGAGAAATATAGAAAAGGCAGAGGCTTTGTTCTCTAACCTTAAGAATTCAGAACAGTTAGCCTATATTACTAATGGCCTTGTTGCATGTAATGATTCTGTTGATTATATATTTCACACTGCAGCACCTACTACATCTAAGTTTTTTGTTACGCAACCAGTTGAAACGTTAAATGGTAGTATCAGTACAACATTAGACGTCTTGCAATATGCAACAAAGAATAAAGTTAAAAAAATCGTATATTTATCTTCTATGGAGCAATATGGTATTCAGCAAGTAGATTATCAAAATATGACTGAAGAAGATTTAGGTTATATTGATCATTTAGATGTTAGAAGTTCGTATTCTGAGGGTAAACGCATTTGCGAATGTTATTGTAGTGCTTACTTTCATGAATATAATGTGCCCGTTTGTATTGCTCGCGTTGCACAATGTTTTGGTCCAGGTCTTTCACTATTAGATAATCGTGTATCTATGCAATTTGCTAAAAGTGTTATGCACAATAAAAATATTACTTTACATACCGCAGGACAATCTGTATCAAACTTTTGTTATATAACTGATGTACTTTCCGCTTTGGTACTATTACTGATTAAAGGAGAATGTGGAGAAGCATACAATATATGTAATAGTAATGAAACAAGAAGTATCAAAGATATTGCAAATTTAGTAGCAAAAGAAGTCGCTAGGGGTAAAATAGACGTGGTATTTGATATACCAGATAATGCCAATCAATATGGATATGCACATGATGTAAAATTTATTCTAAATAGTGAAAAAATCCAGTCATTAGGGTGGAAACCCAAGATTAACATGGTAACAGGATATAGAAATTTAATTGATTATATAAAATATGAGAAGAACATCTCATAAGGGTAAAAAATAGTCGTACCGAATCGTATATGTTAAAAACAAGTATATTAGAGTAACTTGGTAATATATAATTTGTAAGGACAGTTGATTATATCAGCTGTCTTTTTTATGTGTAAAATTTGTCACAACATTCTCATATATTTCATGTATTTTATGATGTATACAAGTCATCTAGGTAGTTACTAGTTGGCGTAGTATTCATATAGTTTGAGAGGAAGAATATGAGGTATAGAGAATGAGAGCGAGCAATATTGAATTGTTGCGTATCATTTCGATGATACTAATTATTATGCACCATTTCAGTGTGCACGGTTGTTTCCCCTTTACGCCAGATTTAACGTTTAATAAGGTGTTTCTTCAAGTATTTGGACTTGGAGGTAAGGCTGGTGTAGTTGCCTTTGTTATGATAACGGGCTATTTTATGGTTTCTAGTAGTTTTAAGCTACACAAGTTTGCCAAATTAGTTGGGCAAATATGGTTTTATAGCATTGCCATGTTGGGCGTGGCTATGGGTTTAGGACTCGATACGGTGACGTCAAGGAATATGATGCTCGCTTTATTGCCCATTGGTGCCATGAGTTGGTTCGCCCAGAACTTTTTAGTACTCTATTTATTAACGCCTATTATTAATCGAGTACTTCATTGGCTACAGCATACATACTACGTCATACTCCTAGTGGCTTCCACGGTAATTTGGTTCTTAATACCGACGGTGCTGAATCTGTGGCCTAATGTACCGCATACCACCTTTGGCTTTAAGCATATCTTTTCCTTTATCGTGTTCTATTCGATGGGGGCGTACATTAAGCTGTACGGCTCACATTTAACAAGAACAATGGGTGTTATTGTTAGCGCCATAGGCTTTGTTGGGGCTTTTCTAGGGGATATCCTTGTCGACGTACTAGCCATGACAAATCCAGTGTATATGAAACAGATTTTCTACTTTACGCAAAATGATTATGGCTTCTTTCAATTGCTATTAGGCATTGGCTTATTTATTATTTTTTTGAAAGCAAAGATCACTTATCGCCCTTGGATTAATGTGGTAGCATCTACTACCTTTGGCATATACCTATTGCATGATAATAAGCTATTCCTCCATTATATGTGGGACAATGTATTGGCAACGTATCAGTACTATGATTCAATAGTATTACCTCTGTATGCAATCTTTGTAGTGGCGCTCATTTTTGTCGTCGGTATGACCGTAGACTATGTGCGGTTAGCTTTCATAGAAAAACCTGTGATGAAAGCAATTACGCCAAGCCTCGACCGGATTCAGTCAAGGGTTGAGAAAGTACTGCCATTATAATGCGATTATCGGTGTTTTTTGGTATAATATATAAGTATTCTTACCATAAAACGGGAGGTAATTATAATGCGTAAATTCTTGTATATGTTAGCGGTATTGCTTGTATTAATTGGCATTAGCACAAACGATGTAGAAGCTCGTCAAGATGTGTATGCTACGACATATCTCGGTAATAACTGGTATGTAGATCAAGACTCTGTAAAGCGAGTGGGGGATATACTCAACTTTACAGTGTACACCACAGCAGGTCTTAGCTATAAAGTGACATCTAGTGATGACAACTATTACAATGCAGACGTGTTTTACGATAATAATAAACTCGTATCGGATAATGGCCAATCCGTCTGGAAATCTCCAGGCATGATGGCAGCTATGCGCGTGGCGCGTAAATAAGAATAAAAGGCAGCGATTAAATCGCTGCCTTTTTTGTTAACATACTTTCGTATATTTCTATATATAGATTCTTATTGATTCGCTTATATGTTCGCCATATAATTATCTTAGGATAGCCGGCGAGGTTGGGCCTCTCTTCGTTAATGAAGGGAGGGGTGTCTATGAGTGATTATGAACTAATCATGCTCCTGCTTCAAGTAATGGCTGTTGTCATCGCTTTCGGAGCTCTAGTAGCACTTATTTGCTTTGGAAAAAGCAAATAGCCCTTCGTTACCAATAACTGGATAACTGAAAGGCCATTTCATCAATTATTTATAGTTCTGAGATGAGCCTAACGGAACCACTCGTCTGGCTATCTACTTATATTATAGGGATAAAAATATATATCGTCAAATTGAGATGAAATACATTATTATAATAACTACATATAAATAATCATAAAAGCTGTACATACATAGATTAGACTGAACGGCTTTGATGTCAAAACGAATGTAACATCAAAGGCGGTTCAAAAATCGATTATGTGTGTACAGCTTTTTGGTTTTAGTGTGTTTTTGTGAAAGTAGTCATAGGACTACCATAAAGGGATCTTATTATTTTTCAAGTTTCTCTACTAAGCGTTTTACTGTTTCTTGTAGATCTTTATTTTGAGCTTCTAATGCTTGTACGCGTTGTTCTAGTGCGTTATAAGAGGCAGGGGACATAGCAGTAGATAAAGATTTTCCTGGTCTATAGGTGATGCCTACATTGGCCATAACGTGATTGTTCATCGTAAACCCTGTGGTGAGTAAAAGATTATCTTTGTGATAATAGCCTACACCTAGAGCTACTGCATTTGCATTTTTATAATGACCGTAGCCCGCCATGTATTGAACGCGATTATCCGGATCATATGGTAATGGATGTAATGCAGCTAATGCAGCGGCACGAGCATCACCTTTATTGGATTCCGATTCAACACGTTGTACCTCTTGAGATACATGTTGTACAGATTTTTCAATAGTGCTAATAGAATTATTAAGCTGTTGACTTGTACTTTTACCAAGGGTATCAATCATTTGATGAACGCCGTAGAGTTGGGATCCGTTGACCGCATCTGTAGAGGTAGCACTCACGCGACCTGCTGCGAGATTGGTAATCGTCCGTTCCTTGCCCTTAGCCCCTACGGATACTGTTGATACAGGGGCGGTGCCGGCATAGTTGACGGTAGTACCATTTTCAAAGGTATGACTTGCTGTACCGACTACATCGCCGTCAGCGGAATCATTGCCAAGGACAACGCCATTTTTTAGAGAGGTAGTCACATTATTGCCGAGAACAAAGGTGTTTTCTCCAGAAATGTGGTTGTAATTACCTATACTGTAAGAATTGGCTGCATCAATAGCTGTTTTACCGTATTCGCCCTGGCCGAATACACCGGATGCGGTCGCTTTCTCTGATAGTGTATTATAAGAGCCTACAGCCAAACCTTTTGCGGCTTTTACATTCACATAATGCCCTACGGCAAGGTCGAACTGACCGTTTACTGTTGAATTCGAGCCGATGGCTACAGAATTGCTGGCCTTACTGTTAGCACCTTGAAAATTACCAATCCACACGTTTTTATCACCTGCGGAGTTTTCCCCTGATTGAGTCCCCATGACAATGGAGTTCGTCAACTGGCTTGCATTACCTGCGGCGAAACCGACGGTTACGTTAAAATCGCCAGTACTGCCTCGGAAGGACTTCGCCCCAAGGTTGATATTGCCGCCGCCTGATGAGCCGGCCCCAGCAGCTGCACCTAAGGCTATGTTATTACCTTGCGCATTAACATTCTTACCCTTGCCGTTCGCCGCACCGGCATTCTCACCGAGGGTGATGTTGCCGCCTGTTCCTGCGGTGAAAGTTTGACCTTCCTTGCCGATGTTACCGTTGTTATCAACGATATTGACCGGCGCCGCATAAACTGAGGCGGACAAAGCTACCATTACAACACTTGCTAATACAAAACGTTTCTTACTCATCGTATACACTCCTTTGTGTACAAACAAACTTTCACAAAACTTTCATAAAAAGACTTACATGGCTACTATAATACCAAAAAGGTATATTGTAAATAGAATATTCACATAATTCCAATAAATATACAATATATTCTATAGGTATTTATAGTTAATAAGAAACCTTTGACACATATTTATAAAATTTAAATATTTATTTATTCTATAAATTGTATTCTAGCATTTTATATGTATACATTGCATTCTATATGCATTGACAAGCCTCTATATATTTATATAAAATAGAAATAATTTCATGTTTTGTTCATGATAAAAGCATGAGTCATCGGCGAGTGTAATCGTGTGTAATGACGTATTAAGTACATAATTAAATAAATAATTATGTGCGTAATGAAAAGTGTGTTTGTACGTAAGAGTGTGTAATGAAATATATAATCGTGTTGATGAGTGCCCTTTATATGTTTGTCATGCCTGTATCGGGGGAGCAGGTAAGTAAAGCAGAGCAGCCTATACAGGGGACTAGGGTAAAACAAGTTCATAGTGAAAGTACGGTCGCCTTATCTGACGACTCAGATACATTCCATGTTAATTCGTCTCATACTCCAGATCATGTCATCGGTCAGGGCGGATTGGAGATGCCGGACTCCACAGATAAAAAGACGACTCGTTATTCCGATACGGATGCAGTCAACTCTGCGTTGCAGGCGGTGGTTATGACTGGTGTTCATTCCGCAATGCACGGATCGAAGGCAAAACCGTGGATGCAGAGAACCGTCGTGTCATTGCGCTTTCAGAAAAACTGGAAGCCCTTGTACGGTGTGGAAACATTGCAACCACTAGGTTACTATGATGAGACATCTCGTCATGTGTGGTTTACACAGGAGAGGTTGGCGAATGCAGCGGATACAGGAACGACGGCGAATGTGGGTATCGGCTATCGCCGAATCGCAGCGAACGATGACCATTATTACGGTGGTAATCTGTTTTATGACCATCGGTTCAGAGGTAATCACAGTCGCATGAGTGTCGGGCTGGAGTATGTATCGGGTATCGGTGCATTTCGCATGAACTGGTATCGCGGTGTGTCCAGCGAGCGTTCCCTTGACGGTGCGACACGCTTGGAGAGCGTGTCTAACGGATATACTGCGGAATATGGGACTAGCTTTAAGAATGCCCGTTGGGCGCGCGTGTACATGGAAGCCTATCGTTGGCAGTTGCGGCGTAGTGAGGATAAGCATGGCTTGCGTATCGGTACGGAGTTGCAGCTCACGCCGAGGATTTCCGTGGACATGGGATATAATAAGCCCGAGCATGAGCATGGCAGTCCGTACGGAAAAATCATGTTCCGTCTAGCCGGGGTTGATACGGCATGGTTTGGTGGTAACCATCGATCGGATGCAAAAGCATCGGTTCGTGCGAATATGCTAGAAAATGTGCGCCGCCAACATACGGTGCATGTTGATTGATAGATTGAGATATATATATATTTATTATTTTGATAAAAGTAACATAAGAATCCATATTTATTTTTTAGATAAAAGCAACATAGAGAACTGTTTTATCGTATTAGATGATTGTCATCTGATATGAAAAGACAGTTCCTTTTTTTATACATTAATTCATAAAAATTTATTTTGTTTACAAAATAGAAAAAGAGTGGCACAATATTCATGAATCTATAATGAAGAATAAGTTACACGTGGAATTCATTAGGGAATGGAGAGGATAAAATGAGCAAGCGTAAACTTATATTATCTGTATTGATTAATGGTGTGTTGTTATCGAGCCTATATGTGGCCGGAGCGGTGGATATGACACTGGGCAGCGGGAACGGTGTAGCTATTGGCACGGGCAGTAGTGCACCGAAGGCGGAAAACGTAGCCGTTGGCAAAGGTGCTAGTATTTCTTATTCGAACGGTGCTAGTGAGGCTACAGGTGATGTAGCTATCGGCAATGGAGCAGGTATTAATAACTATGCTAGCCAGGGCGGTAGTATAGCTATCGGTAAAAATGCAAAGGTTGAAAATATGGCCGGTGGTGGAGAGGCTAGTTTTGCGTTGGGGCAAACGACCTATAGCTGGAATCTGTTTTCTTCTGCTAGAATCCCTGCGGATCCTACAAAGGTAGTAGGTAGTGTCGCTATCGGTGACAATACATTTGCTCGTACCGGCAGTACCATGATTGGATCTCATAATTATAAAGGGGAACTTGGTGATACTACTGTAGATAGTGCGTCCACAAGAAAAGATGCATTAAACGTATATGCTACAACAATTGGTGCTAATAGCTTTAGTAATGGGGCTTTCACTACAAGTACAGGCGTATATAATATTATCTCTAGCGAATATAATGGCGGCCGGCTGGCAAATCCTTTAAAGAATTTCGGTGCCACCATTAATGGTGCATTGAATAGTGTTGAGTCAAAAACGGGTAGCTATTATTCGGGTGTTGCAAATAGTATCGTTGGTATTGCTAATCGGACCTTTAACTCCAATGGGTCTCTCGTATTTGGTGCTGGCAATGAAATAACGAATTCTGTAACTCGTATCTCAGCGCCAAGTTCGGGAGGTAATTCCGCTAAGGAATTAGCTGAGACATTACGTTCCGCTGTCAAAAATTCTAACGGTGGCGGTTCTACTATGGCATTTGGTAGCGGTAATAAGGCGGATTATACACTTCGCTCTGCACTTATGGGTGTCAATAATACATTGACCGGCTCTCAAGGCAAAGAAAGTGAGAATACCATGTTGACGGGCTTTCACAATACGGCGGATAAGGTGTCCAATACGACCGTAATAGGGTCTGAAAATACGGTGACTAATTCTAAGAACAGTCTTGTGATGGGGGATAATCGTGAGGTAAAAGATGTCAATCATGCGGTTCTTATCGGTTCTACAGACAGCAAGACTACGACATCTGTTAATAATGCGGTCGCTGTCGGACATAATACGAATGTAACCGTAGAGGGCGGCGTTGCATTGGGCAGTGAATCGAAGGCTACTGTGGCAGCTGGATCCGTTGGGTATGATCCGAGTACAAAGGCACAGTCCACGAATACGGATTCTACGTGGAAGGCGACTAAATCGGCCGTATCTGTCGGTGATGCAAATAACAATATTACGCGTCAGATTACATCCGTAGCAGCCGGCACAAAGGATACGGATGCGGTGAATGTGGCACAGCTCAAAAAGTTGCAAAATCAAGTGAATGCGAACGGCTCCACTACCGTCAGTGCAGGTAAACATATTAATGTGACAACTACGACGAACGGAACTACTAAAGATTATAAGGTAAGTCTATCTGATGATATAACGAATCAGATTACAAATAACACGACAAACATTAACAATATACAAGGTGATGTGACCAATATTAAAAAGAATGTAACCAATATTCAGGGTGACATTACTAATATCAAGCAGGATGTAACGAATATGGGGCGGAATGTAGCTCGCCTCGATAAAAAGGTTAACAAATCTGTGGCCGGAGCGGCTGCACTTGCCGCCTTGCATCCGTTGGATTTCGATCCTGATGCAAAATGGGACTTTGCTGCTGGTTATGGCCACTATCATGACGGCAACGCCGCTGCATTGGGGGCTTTTTACAGACCGAATGAGGACTTGCAGTTTAGCGTAGGATCTACTGTTGGTAATGGCGAAACCGTTGTAAATGCAGGTATGTCTGTGAAAGTAGGTGCTCACAGTAATGTATCCCGTTCTCGTGTAGCTATCGGTAAGGAAGTTTTGGAACTTAAGAAAACTGTAGCGGTACAAAATGCGCAGATTCAAAAGTTGACTGCTCTTTTGAATGGCCTGGCTGGAACAAATATGAAAGCAGACCACAGCACATTATTCCCTGATGTGCCGAATAATCACTGGGCATATGCGGCGGTTAGCGATCTATCTCGACGGGGTCTTGTGGAAGGCTATCCTGATGGTACATTCGGAGGGGATCGTATGTTGACCCGTTATGAATTTGCTCAAATTGTGTACCGAGCTATTCAAAACGGTGTTGCTGTCGATGATCGACTTGTATCTGAATTTGGTCCTGAAATGGCGTTATTCCGTGTGGATACTATTGCCAAGAACCATGAAGGACAACCGACTATTGAACGTGTAAGGGTTAATAAAAAATAGAATATATATATGATTTATATTGTGAAAGCCGAGGCTCTAGGGCCTCGGCTTTTTCGTGTACCTGTAGGTGATAATTTTTCTGTATATAAAATTATCTTATCTATGAAAGTACTAAACTGAAAAGTCTAAAAATATGAAATTGATTACGTAATTACAATAATCGTTATATTCCGATATGTGGATTTATCGTAAATTTTAATAGGAAAGATGAAGATTTTATTTCTTAAAATTAAAAAGTATTAAAATAGAAATAAATAAATGACAAAAATGAAGAAAAGATGAAAAAGTTGTTTACAAGATAGAAATTTTTTGATATTGTATTGCCGTGGATGAGTATATGATGAAGAATCATGAATAATTATAGTATTCAGATCGTAATTTGGAATACTAATATTTGGTGTAAGAAGTGTAGATGATAATTAATCTTTATACTTCTTCTTTTTATTATCTTTGCAATATTATGCAACACAAGTGGTGTGTTTTACTGAGTTTTCGGTAAGAAAGGATAATCATGAATCGAATTTATAATGTTATTTGGAGTAAAACAAAAAAATGCTACGTTGTAGTATCTGAAATTGTAAAAACAGGTGGCGGTAAGGTGAAATCCGTACAAAACGGTACAACCTGGGCACGCATGAGTGCGATTATGGCGGTGGCTGCATTATTAATGGGTGGTAATATTACTACAGTTAATGCTGCTACATATACTGCTATGACGATTAATGATGTAAATGGCGCTGGTTATGCTACTGGTAATGTAGTTTATAGTGAAGGTAGTTATTTATACAATTATCAAAACCCTGGGAACCTGACACCATTTGATAACAGTCATTTGTACAATGGTACAGATAGAGGTAACTATACAGAAAATAGTTTTGCTGGCATTGCTATCGGTAAAAATACAAATATTCAGGAAACTGGTAATCCAACTTATTATTCCGGTTTAGCTATCGGTAACTATGCTCAGGCCACAGGTGGTATTTCTTTTGCTTTAGGTCATTATGCTCAGGCTTTATCACCATCTGCTATGGCTCTTGGTACAGCTACAAAGGCGAGCGGATTTAACTCTTTGGCTATGATGCGTCAATCCGCTGCAGAAGGTGAGTTCTCCACAGCATTGGGTACTGCATCCTGGGCAAAGGGTAATGGTAGTTTTGCCATGGGTTACTCCGCTACAGCAAAAGCGGATCAATCCATTGCAATCGGTGCGGCAGAAACTATAAAATTACCTGGTCAACAACATGGTACTCCAAGTGCTAAATATAATGGCGATGGTAATACCGTAACAGAAGGGGCTCGTTCTCTTGCTTTCGGTACAAAAGCTCGTACTGCAGTTGGTGCAGATGATTCTATGGCATTCGGTTCTTCATCCAGTACTGGTGGCGCTAATGCGGTAGCTATGGGTTATAGTGCTAATGCTAGTGCAGAGAATGCCTTTGCTATCGGTAATACGGCGCAATCATCCGCACAAAATGCGGTAGCGATGGGTAAAAGTGCAAATGCAAGTGGTGTAAGCAGCTTTGCCATGGGTAGTAGCTCTAATGCTGCTGGTGCTGATGCTATCGCTATGGGTAGTTCTTCCCAAGCCAAATTATCCAACTCTATCGCATTAGGTGGTAATGCAAAATCCTTGGGTGCTGATGCGCTTGCACTTGGCGGTGCGGCTAATGCATCTAAAGATGGTGCCATTGCAATCGGTAAAGAAGCGAAAGCAAACAATACTAATACGACAGCTATCGGTCTTGGTGCTACTGTTACAGGTACTAACTCCATGGCTATCGGTACAAATGCTGTTGCAGAATCCAATAATTCCTTGGCATTGGGTACTGGTACGGAAGTAAGAGGTGCCTTGGTTAATGGATACTCTGCTTTCACTAATCAACAAAACAACAATGTTGCAAACGGTGTTGTTGCGGTAGGTAACGTAGGTTCTGAACGCCGTATCATCAACGTAGCAGGTGGTGAAAACGATACTGACGCAACAAATGTAAAACAATTAAAATTTGTAAACAGTAACTTGGCAAAATCCATCGCAGGTCCTACATATACGGGCTATGAAGCGAATGGTTCTACATATAAAGCGCCTGATTTCAATATCAAGAACAGCACGTATCATACGGTAAAAGAAGCTGTTGAAGCGGCGCAAACGAATTTCTTCAGTGCTAAAGGCACATCTGCCGATGCGAACTACGATAACACAGGTGCTACAGGCAATAATGCGACAGCAGCTGGTGTACGTACTTCCGCAGCAGGTAATTTCGCGACAGCTGTCGGTGCTGATGCGACTGCAGCTAATACGAACAGTACGGCTATCGGTTATAAAGCTAAATCCAGTGTAGATGATGGCGTTGCATTGGGTGCAAACTCCGTTGCTTCCGTTGCAGCAGGTACAGCAGGCTATAATGTGAAAACTGCAGACAGCCGTACAAACGGCTATAGCGGATTGACAGGCGCTGCGTTGACTTCCACTATGGGTGCGGTGTCCGTAGGTGACGGCGGTACAAAAACTCGTCAAATCACTAATGTGGCTGCAGGTACAGCTGATACTGACGCTGTTAACGTGGCACAATTGCGCAATGTTAATTTGAAAGTAGCTGGTAACACTGGCAAAAATGACGTTTTATTGGATAACCAAACATTGACTGTAAAAGGCGATGGTTCTTATGTTACGACATCTGTTAACAACCAAACAATCGATGTAGCGTTGACTGATGCTACTAAGAATAAAATCGACAATGCGGCAAATAAAGACTTGTCCAATATTACAGACGGCGGTAAATCCGTTATTCGTGATGAAGCACAAAAAGCCGTAAAAGTTGTAGCTGGTAAAAATACAACGATTACAGAAGGTACTGACGGTACATATAAAACATATAAAGTTGACGTAGATGCTCCTGACTATCAATTAGTTGAAAATAGCAGTGCTGCTGATAAAGCATACACTGTATCTGGCAATAAAGTTGACTTAACTGTACAAGATGCTAAAAACCCTGCGAATAAGAAAACTGTAACTATCAAGGATATCGCATCTAAAACAGAACTTGATACTACAAAAACAGAGCTTATTAATAAAGGTCTTAAATTCGACGCTGATAATGGCGGCGAAAAAACAAATAAATTAGGCTCCAAGGTAACAGTAGCTGGTGATGGTACTAACATCAACACTACAATTACACAAACTGGCGACGATACAACGATTAAGGTTGCATTGGGTCAAGATATCAATGTTAATACGGTAACTGCTACAAGAACTGTAAAAGCTGGTACTGCTACTATGGGTACCCAATCTGTAACAGATAACAAAAGTGCTGCTCAGAACGGTAACTTTGTATCCGGTTTGGACAATAAAAATTGGACATTAACTGATCCTGCCTATGTATCTGGCCGTGCGGCAACAGAAGATCAACTTAAGATTGTTAGTGATGCTGTGAAAGCGGCTAACGCAAGTGCTTCTGATTATCGTTTAATCACTAATCCGAACAATGCGGCAGATGGTTCTTATAAGGTTGATAACAATAAAGTTGATTTACAAGTGAAGGACGATAAATCCGGTACAGTTAATACTGTGACAATTAAGGATATTGCGTCTAAAACAGAACTTGATAAAGTAAAAGATCGTTCTGTGAAATACGATGGTAACACAGGTCATGACACAGTAACATTAGAAGGGGCTAACGGTACAAAAATCACTAACTTGAAGGACGGTAACGTAGCAGCTGGTTCTAAAGATGCTGTCAACGGCGGTCAATTACATCAAGTTAAGCAAGATCTTGGTGACCAAATCACAAATACTAAGAATGAATTAAACAATAAGATTGATACAACTAAACAAGATCTTATTGATAAAGGTTTGAAATTCGACGCTAATACAGGTGGTGAAAAAACAAATAAATTGGGCTCCAAAGTAGCAGTTAAAGGGGATAACTCTAATATCATTACGGAAATCTCTCAAGATGCTAACGGCGATAGCACAATTGATGTGAAACTTGGTAAAGACCTTACAGTAGAAACGATTACTGCTACTGGTACAAACGGTAAGGACGGTAAAATCGGCATTAACGGTAAAGACGGTGTAACAACTAACATTTCCGTTACTCGTGACGGTCAACCTGGTGTAGACGGCGCTCCTGGCACGACTACAACTCGTATTATGTACCAAAAACCTGACGGCACGAACGAAGAAGTGGCAACTTTGAACGACGGTCTTAAATTCAAAGGCGACATGGGTGCTACATCTAATGTTAAACTTAACAAACAAGTGGACATCACAGGTGGCGTAACAAGCGCTTCTGATCTTGCTACAGGCAATAATATCGGTGTTACTTCTGTGGCTGTTGGTGCTGATGGCAATGCAAAATTACAATTGCAATTGGCGAAAAACTTGACAGGCTTGCAATCTGTAACGGCATCCGACACTGTGAAAGCAGGTACTGCCACTGTAGGTAATCATACGGTAGCAGATAACAAAGGTGCTAACCAAACTGGTAACTTTGTAACAGGTTTAGATAATACATCTTGGAATATTGCAGATCCTGTATATGTACCAAACCGTGCGGCTACTGAAGAACAGTTGAAAACGGTTAGCGATGCTATTAATAAAGCTAATGCAAGTGCTACAGATTACCGCTTAATTGCTAATCCGAACAACGCGGCAGACGGTTCCTATAAGGTTGAAAACAATCAAGTAGATTTGAAAGTAAAAGACGAAAAATCTAAAGACGTTAAAACTGTAACGATTAAGGATATTGCGTCCAAAACTGAACTAGATAATGTAAAAGATCGTTCCGTAAAATATGACGGTAACACAGGCCATGACACAGTAACATTGGAAGGTCCTAACGGTACAAAAATTACTAACTTGAAAGATGGTAACGTAGCGGCTGGTTCTAAAGATGCTGTAAACGGCGGTCAATTACATCAAGTAAAACAAGACCTTGGCGATCAAATTACTAATACCAAGAATGACTTGATTAACACAGGTCTCAAATTCGATGCCAATGTAGGTGGCGTAAAAACTAATAAATTAGGATCTACAGTGACTATTCAAGGTGAAGGCACTGCAGCTGACGCTGATTACAGTGGTGAAAACCTCAAAACTTTCATCAAACAAGATGCGGTGACAGGCAATACGACTATCGACGTGAAGATGAATAAAAACCTTAAAGCTGAATCTGTGAAGGTTGGCAAAAATGGTAAGGACGGCGTATCCATTACTGGTCCTGACACAGCGAATGGCACAGATGGCAAGGTAGCTGTTACTGATAAAAACGGTAAAGAAGCAGTTTCTATTTCCGGTAAGGACGGCGTAGGCCACATTGGCTTAACTGGCCCTGCTGGAACGAACGGCGTGAACGGTACTAATGGTATCGACTTATCCGTAAAACCTGGTTACAATGATCCTGCTACCGGTGTTAAAGGCGAAAAAGGTGTAGACGGTACAAACGGTCTTACTCGTATCGTATACACTGACGGCAACGGTGAGCACCAAGTTGCGACTATGGAAGACGGTTTACAATTCACTGGTAACAACACTGGTACCGTGAATAAACAAAAATTGAACTCCTTGGTGAAAGTACAAGGTGAAGGTGTAACTGAAGCTGAGTCTACTACATTCAAGAGCGCATCCGGCAACATCAACGTAAAAGCTGATGGCACTGACAAATTAGAACTTCAATTGGCGAAAGACCTTAAAAATCTTGATTCTGTAACGGCGGCTAAGACTGTGAAAGCAGGCGACGCTACTATGGGTGGTCAAACTGTTAACAACGCAGCTGGCGACAGCGAAACAGGCAATTATGTAACAGGTCTTGATAATAAAGATTGGGATGCAGATAAGATTGTATCCGGTCGTGCCGCAACAGAAGATCAATTGAAAAAAGCGTTGGATGCTCAAAGTGCTAACTCCACTGATTATCGTTTGATTAAAAATCAAGCGGCAGGCTCTAATGGTGACTATACCGTGGATGCGAATGGCGATGTAGCCTTGACTGTACAGGATAAGAATCATCCAGATAAAACAGAAACCGTTACAATCAAAGACATTGCTTCTAAATCCAAACTTGATAAATTGGATGACCGCGCTGTTAAGTATGATTTGGATCCTACAGGTAACCTTGATAAATCCAAGGTAACTTACGAAGGTCCTGCATATAACAACAAACAAGGTGGCACTCACGTAACGAATGTGGCATATGTTACAGGCAACGATGGCAGCGAAGCGGTTAATGTGGACTACTTGAATGACAAAATCAAAGATAGTGCGGATGCATTGACTAATAAAGGTTTGAAATTCGATGCTAACCAAGGCGGCGAAAAAACTAACAAGCTTGGCTCCAAAGTGACTATTAAAGGTGAAGGCACTGCAGCTGACGATGATTACAGCGGTGAAAACCTTAAAACTTTCATCACACAAGATCCAGCATCTGGTGATACAACTATCAATGTGAAGATGAATAAAAACCTTAAAGCTGAATCCGTGAAGGTTGGCAAAGATGGTAAGGATGGCGTGTCCATTACAGGTCCTGACAACGGTACAGACGGCAAGGTAGCTGTTACTGGTAAGGATGGCAAAGAAGCTGTATCTATTTCTGGTAAAGACGGCGTAGGTCACATCGGACTCAACGGTAAAGACGGCCGTAGCGCTGATATTTTTGTTGAAAAAGGTGATCCGGACCTCAACGGTAACGAAATCACTCGTATTAAATACACTGATGAAAATGGTAAGACACATCAAGTGGCAACCAAGGATGATGGTATGGCATACGGTGGTGACTCCGGTAATGTGATTAAGAAAAAACTTAATGAACAATTGGACATTAAGGGCGGCGTAACAAACGAAGCTGATTTGACTGAAAACAATATTGGCGTTATCAGCAAAAATAATATCCTCAATGTTCGTTTGGCAAAAGACCTTAAAGACTTGAACTCCATTACTTTCAACAACGGAGCTAACGGTGCAAACGGTAAAACCGTTGTAAACGGCGCAGGCATGACTATCAATGATGCAGCAGGTAATCCATTGACAGCTGTTACAAAAGACGGCGTGAAGATTACTGATGGTCCATCCATGACGAAAGATGGCATCGATGCAGCTGGTAATAAAATTACAAACGTTCAAGACGGTAATGTTGCAAAAGATAGCAAAGACGCTGTAAACGGTGGCCAATTGCATGATGCTGTTGAAAGCCTTAAATCCAAAGGCTTCGGTCTAGAAGCAGAAGACGGCCAATCTGTGAAAAAAGCTCTTGGTGAAACTGTTAAAGTTAAAGGTGATGACACGAATATCAAAACATCCGTAGACGACGGCGCTGTTAAGGTAGAATTGAAAAAAGACATCACTGTAGACACTGTAACAGCTACCACTGTAACAACAGGCGACACTAAGATGGATACAAACGGCGTTACTATCAAGGACGGCGCTAATGAAGCAACTAAGTTGACTAAAGACGGCTTGCAAATCAATGATGGTGGTAATAAAGCTGTTACTATCAACAAAGATGGCTTAACAATCGAAAACGGTCCTAAGGTAACAAAAGACGGTATCGATGCGGCTGATAAGAAGATCACTAATGTAGCTGATGGTACTATTGGCGCTGGTAGCAAGGACGCTGTAAACGGCGGTCAATTGCATACAGCTATTGAAGACATCAAATCCACAGGCTTCGGTCTTAAAGCAGAAGACGGTAACTCCGTGAAGAAACCTCTTGGCGAAACAATTGACCTAAAAGGTGACGGTAATATCAAAACTTCTGTTGATAACGGTGCTATCAAGATGGCCTTGAACGATAAGATCACTCTTGGTCAAGACCCAGCAAAACAAGTTAAGATTGACGGTTCCGAAGGTACTGTTACAGCCGGCAATGGCGATAAAGAAGTTAAGTTGGATGGCTCTGCAGGAACGATTACAGCCGGTAAAGGTGATAATCAAGTTAAAATCGACGGCAACAACGGTTCTGTAACGGCAAATACTGTGAAAGCCGGTGACGTAGTTGTAGGTAAGCAAACTTCCGACGGTAAAGAAGGCAACTTCGTAACAGGTTTGGATAACAAAACTTGGGATCCTGAAAACCCTGTAGCTGTTCCTGGTCGTGCGGCGACAGAAGATCAATTGAAAGCTGTTAATGATGACTTCAACAACAAGGCTAGAACAGGCCGTGTATTCCAAGGTGACCAACTTGGCGATAGCGGTAAAGTGGTTCGTGGATTGGGAGATACTATGAACCTTACTGGTGGTGCTGATGTGAACCGTTTGGCAGATAATAATATCGGTGTTGTGAAAAACGCTGCTGGTGATGGCTATAACATCAAGTTGGCTAAAGACTTGAAAGGTCTTGAGTCCGTAACGACTACGGATGCTGCTGGTAATACAACTGTTATGAACGGTGGCGGTATGACAATTACACCTGCTCAAGGTAATGCTGTAAGTCTTACTAAAGACGGCCTCAATAACGGTGGTAATAGAATTACTAATGTAGGCCCTGGTGTAGATGGTACTGATGCGGTTAACGTAAATCAATTGAGCAGTGCTATGCGTAGCGTGGATGGTAAAATCGCTGATGTAGGTGCTACTAGTGCAGCTATTTCTGGCCTCAAACCATTACAATATGATCCATTGGAACCAACTCAAGTATTGGCTGCTGTAGGTCATTATAAAGGCAGCACCGCTGCAGCTGTAGGCGTGGCGCACTATACTAATGAATCTACAATGTTCCATATGGGCGTATCTCTTGGCGGTCATGACAACATGATTAATGCGGGCGTATCCTACAAATTCGGTACTTCCGATGCGAAGAAAGCGGTTCCTGCACGTTATAAGGCCGGCCCTATCAGCTCCGCGTATGTATTGCAGGATGAAGTGACTGCATTGAAAGCTGAAAATGAACGTATGAAACAACATGATCTAGAGTTAACTGCTAAATACGATCAAGTACAACGCGATAATGAAGAAATGAAAGCTCAAATCGCATTGTTGATGCAACAAGCAGGTCTTACAAAATAATCGAATCTGAATATTCGAGTTCTTAACCACTCATGTAAGGATTGTGAAAGCCGCCCTTTCCGGGGCGGCTCATCATAAGGAGGAAGTATGAAATTCAAAACATTTATGCCTGTATTGGCACTGGCTTATGTATGCGCGGTAGGTCAAGCGGATGCGGCTCAAGATCGATTGATGATGCCGGAACAACCAGCTGAACCATTAAACGTAATTGAAGCAGAAGTGGCCATTCCTGTACCTAGCGAAGAAGTTCGTGACGTAGTGAATGCTTTTACACAATTCCAATTGGATCAAAAAGGCAAATATATCATGGACGACTCTCGCGTTATGAAGGGGCAAGAACGGTACCGCAATAATGTATTGTATTATATGAACGTTCGTCGTAGCTGGTACATCGTGAGCCATCGTTATAAAAATGACAGCTATGCGCGCATGGCGTTAGATCGTTTGTACAACGATTACAAACAGTTCTTTACAGAACATGTGACTGTATCTGAAGATGCTAAATTGGACTATGCGCAACAAATCATCGATATCTTGGATCGCAATACGGCCAATGTACATGATGATGAATTGCGTTTCTACATGAATGAAATGGTGATCTTCAGCTTGAACGAAGCCATGAAAGACGGCAATAATCGTGTAAAACCTGTAGATGAAAAAGTAGCTCCTGCGATGGACGAACTTCACACAGTGGACCTTCGCAAAGCGATTAATGCACCTACAATTCAATAAAATCTAGAATATATCATATTACGAAAGCCGAGGCACAAACTGCCTCGGCTTTTGTCATACATAGACTAAATCTTTTGTATGTGAATATGTAAATTTAATTCCATAAATATATAGAAAAGATGAAGAATTTCTATCTTATTTTTTAAATCTATTAAATAAACTATAAAAATGAATGAAACATGAAAAAGTTGTTTACAATATTGAATATTTTTGATATAGTAGTCGCTAGAGTGAGTATCTTATAGGAAAAGATATACGTAATAGTACTTAAACTATAGTATTGAGTACTATTGTTTTATGTTAGAAGTGTAGATGATTTTTTATATCTATTACTTCTTCTTTTATTTTACTTTTTTATATGAGGCTATAAACATAATGCGTAATCGGCAAGTCCGGTAGTTCGGTGAGAAAGGAATAACATGAATCGAATTTATAATGTAATTTGGAGTAAAGCTAAAAATTGCTACGTTGTAGTATCTGAGTTAGTTAAGAGCGGTGGCGGTAAAGCTAGTGTGAATTCTGCAAGAACGAGCATTACTTTTCGTGCGGCTTTATGCGCGTTTGCTATTACGGGTTGTTTAGTATCGGGAATTGCAGAAGCAAATGTAGTACAAGGCCCTGGCGCTGCTGCTACTGGTAGCAATAGCGTGGCAGTCGGCGATAATGCAAAATCCGCAGGTGCTAAGTCTGTGGCGATAGGTAATGACGCGGCTACATTAGCAACAAGTGAAAATGGTATTGCCATCGGTAATGGTGCGAAGGCTGAAGGTCAACAACGAGTGAAGGTTCCATATCCTGCGGGTACTATTGCTATCGGTCAAGGGTCTGTGGCAAAGGAAAATGGTGATATTGTAATAGGTCGTCAAGCGAAGAGCACGATTTCCAAGTATCATCAACAACCTGGATCCGGTGCAGTTGTAATGGGTGCAGAAGCCGCTTCTTACGGTTCTCGTGGTGACGTGGTTATCGGTGCTGCAGCGGAAGCTAATATAATTAGAAAGAATGCTACTGTTGATGGTGACGGACAGCTGTTTTCACAATCTGTAGCTATCGGTAGCGTAGCGAAGGTATATGGCACACAATCTGTGGCTATCGGTGGTGATGTAAGATCTATTGGTCAGTCTTCTATCGCTATCGGCGGTGATGATATCGATCAGGCAAAGCCTGATTTATATAAGGCTATTCCTGATTTATCGGTGCCAGGTACGCAAAAAAACTTTAATCGTGAAGTGGCTGCATTATATCCAAGTGGATTGGGTACAGCAGGGCTTAATGATAGTAAGAACTATGTAAATACTGCTTCTATCGGAAATGCAAGCCTTGCTATTGGTATGATGACACAGTCTTTAGGCACGGGTTCTAATGCTATCGGTGCTAACTCCTTGTCAAAAGGTGTGGCTAGTTCCGCTATTGGTGCTATGGCTCGTAGCTGGGGGAATAACTCTCTTGCTATCGGTAGCCAAGCCGGTGCGTATGGTGAGAAATCCACATCCCTCGGCGATGCGAATATAGTAGGCTTTGATATGACGAATGCCACTCTATCTGGTTCCGCTGCAGGTGCTCTAGGTAGAGGCAATAAGGTGTATGGTAATAATGCATACGCTATCGGTAGTGAAAATACAGTAGGGACGGCTACTGTTACTGAAACTACAGAGTCTAATGGCGATAAAATTAAAAAGGTTACTGCTGGTACAGTTAAAGGTAATACAGCTGGTGCGTTCGGTTATAAGAATACCATTACAACAGATAATTCGTATGTAGTAGGTAGTAACTCGACTATTTCCGCAGATAATGGCATGGTTTTAGGTAACAGTGCTACTGTAACAGGGGCTAACGGTTTAGCTCTTGGTAATAATACAAAAGTAGCCAATGACAATGCCGTAGCCATCGGTAATGGCTCTGAAACAGCAGCGGCTGTGGCTACTTCTTCTGCCACAATCAATGGGGTAACTCATAACTTTGCAGGCACAAACCCTGCTTCCACAGTAAGCGTAGGTAAGGCAGGTATGGAACGGACTGTTACTAATGTAGCGGCCGGTCGTATTTCTGCTACATCCACTGATGCTATCAATGGTAGCCAATTGTTTGCAGTTAAAACGGAAGTAGAAAAAGGCGTATCCTATGCAGGCGATGTAAAAGCTGCGGCAGCTGCAGATAATAAATTCACGCGTAAACTAGGCGAACAAACTAATGTTGTGGGCGGCGTGACTGATGTAACTAAATTGACAGATAACAATATCGGTGTTGTTTCCAATGGCACTGATACGCTAAATATTAAATTGGCTAAAACATTGACTGGTTTGGACAGCGTTACAGCTGGCGGCACTACTATCAATAACGGCGGTTTGACCGTAGATGGTAAAAACTATGTATCTCCAAACGGTATCAATGCGAATAATCAAAAGATCACCAATGTAGCTGATGGGACTAACTCTAATGATGCGGTTAACTATGGTCAATTACAAAATGCGATTAACTCTATCGATAAAGCGCCTACTGTGAAAGCAAAAGATGCAAATGTAACTGTAACAGAAGGTACAAATGTAGCAGGTGGTAAGGAATATATTGTTGGATTAGGCAATACAATTAATGTTGGTACTGCACATCCTGTAACTGTAGATGGTAATGCAGGCCATGTTACAGGTCTTCAAAATACAGATTGGAATGTAGACAATCCTGTAGCTGTTCCTGGTCGCGCGGCTACAGAAGATCAGTTGAAAAAGGTTAACGATACAGTTAATACCAATAAGGATCAAATCAATAAAAATAAACAAGCTATCGCTGATAACAAACAAAATATCACAACAAATGCCGGTAATATTGCTAATAATACGCAAAATATCGCAAAGAACGCTGGCGATATAGTTACAATCAATAAAACTATTGAAAAAGGTTTGAACTTTGACGGTGACTCCGGTGCGACAATCAATAAGAAATTGGGTGATACTGTTGCCGTTAAAGGCGGTGCTACAGGCACATTGTCTGACAACAATATCGGTGTTGTATCCGATGGTACTGGTACATTGAATGTGAAATTGGCTAAGACATTGACAGGTTTGGATAGCGTTACAGCTGGTGATACTACCATCAATAACGGCGGTTTGACCGTAGGTGGTAAGAATTATGTATCTCCAAACGGTATCAATGCAAACGACCAAAAGGTAACGAATGTTGCTAACGGCGACGTGGCTCCAAACTCTAAAGATGCAGTTAACGGTGGTCAATTACATCAAGTTAAGCAAGATCTTGGTGACCAAATTACAAATGCCAAGAATGATTTAAATAATAAAATTGATAATACTAAAACTGACCTTATCAATAAAGGCCTTCGTTTTAACGCGGATAATGACGATGAAAAAACAAATAAATTAGGATCTAAAGTAACTGTAAACGGTGATGATAATATCACTACAGAAATTACTCAAACTGGTGATGATACTAAAATTGCTCTTAAATTAAACAAAAATCTTAATGTTACATCTGTTACGGCTACAGACACTGTGAAAGCAGGGGACGTAACAATGGGTAAACAAGCTGATGGTGCGAATCCTGGTAATACAGGCAACTATATTACAGGTCTTGATAATAAGACTTGGGATCCAGGTAATGTTGTATCTGGTCGTGCCGCAACAGAAGACCAATTGAAACAAGCTTTGGCAAATCAAACGGCAACAGGTCTTAAATTTGATGCCAATGTAGGCGGTGTACAAACTAGTAAATTAGGTTCTACAGTAATCGTACAAGGTGAAGGTAAAGCTGCTGATAGCGATTATAGCGGTGAAAATATCAAGACTTTCATCAAACAAGATGCAGCAACAGGCAACACGACCATTGACGTGAAGATGAGCAAAAATCTTAAAGCTGAATCTGTAAAAGTTGGCAAAGGTGATAATAAGGATGGTGTATCTATCACAGGTCCAGATGGTGCGAACGGCACAGATGGCAAGGTAGGCATTACTGGTAAAGACGGTAAAGAAGCTGTATCCATGTCCGGCAAAGACGGTGTAGGTCACATCGGTCTTAATGGTAAGGACGGCCGTAGTGCGGATATTACTGCTGAAAAAGGTGACCCTGATATTGAAGGCAACGAAATCACGCGTATTAAATACCAAGACGAAAATGGTAAAACACACCAAGTGGCAACCAAAGACGATGGTATGAAATACGGTGGCGATAGTGGTGCGGTGATCAACAAAAAGCTTAACGAACAAGTAAACGTAATCGGTGGCATTACTGATGCTAGCAAGTTGACTACTGAAGACAATTTAGGTGTCGTATCCGATGGTAGCAATAACCTCAAGGTTCGTATGGCAAAAGACTTAAAAGGTCTTGAAACAGTAACAACTAAAGATGCTGCAGGCAATACTACGGTTGTGAATGGCGGCGGCATGAAGATTACACCTGCTAGCGGTAACCCTGTGAGCCTAACTAAAGATGGTTTGGATAACGGTGGCAACAAGATTACTAATGTAGCTGCTGGTACAGCTCCAACTGATGCAGTTAATAAATCTCAACTAGATCAAGCTGCAGCTGCTGCGACTACGACGGTAACAGCGGGCGATAATATTAAGGTTACGCCAAGCGACAATCCGAATGGTTCCAAAAACTATGAAGTAAGTCTTAAAGACCAAGTAACATTGGGCTCCGATCCAAAGAAACAAATCGCTATCGATGGCAATACAGGAACAATCAAAGCTGGCGACAAGGTTGAAATCGACGGTGATAAAGGGACTATTAAAGTTGGTAAAGATGGTCAAGATGGCGTATCCATCACAGGCCCAGATGCGACGAATGGCACAGACGGCAAGGTAGGTATCGCTGGTAAAGACGGCAAAGATGCTGTATCCATGTCCGGCAAAGACGGTGTAGGTCACATCGGTCTTAATGGTAAGGACGGTCGCAGTGCTGATATCTCTGTTGAAAAAGGTGACCCTGATATCGAAGGCAACGAAATCACGCGTATTAAATACCAAGACGAAAATGGTAAAACCCACCAAGTGGCAACTAAAGACGATGGTATGAAATACGGTGGCGATAGCGGTGCGGTGATTAACAAAAAGCTTAATGAACAAGTAAACGTTATCGGCGGTATTACTGATGCTAGCAAGTTGACTACAGAAGATAATTTAGGTGTCGTATCCGACGGTACTGGTAATCTCAAGGTTCGTATGGCTAAAGACTTGAAAGGTCTTGAAACAGTAACCACTAAGGACGCTGCGGGCAACACCACAGTTGTGAACGGTGGAGGTGTAACAATTACACCTGCTAGCGGTAATGCTGTAAGCCTTACTAAAGATGGTCTCAACAACGGTGGTAATACAATTACCAATGTTGCGGCTGGTGTAAACGGCACTGATGCGGTTAACGTAAATCAATTAAAAGGTGCAACAGATAAGATGGCGAATGCAATCAATGCTGTAGCGGGCGAAACACAACGTGTAGGCGCACATGCAGCGGCTATGGCTGCGTTGAAACCAATTCAATACGATCCATTGGAGCCAACTCAAGTAATGGCTGGTGTTGGTAATTACAGAGGTGAAACTGCGGCGGCGTTAGGTGTTGCACATTACTCTGCAGAAGACACAATGTTCCATGTAGGCGTATCTGTTGGTGGTCATCATAATATGGTGAATGCTGGTGTAACTCACAAATTCGGTAACTCCGATGCGAAGAAAGCGATTCCAGAACGTTATAAAGGTGGCCCTATCAGCTCTGTTTATGTGTTGCAAGATGAGGTAATAGCATTGAAAGCTGAAAATGCACGCATGCAAGAAAGCCTTAACGAATTGTCTTCTGTGAAGGCTGATAATGCACGTATGCAACAACGTATTGATGAATTATCCTCTGTGAAGGAAGATAATGAACAAATGAAGGCTCAAATTGCATTGTTGATGCAACAAGCAGGGCTTACAAAGTAAATTTGACTTGATTAAATGGGTTATTTAGTATACTCTAGTCATGTAAGAATCATGTAAGGAATATGAAAGCCGCCCTTCGGGGGACGGCTCATCATTAGGAGGATTTATGAAATTCAAAACATTTATGCCTGTATTGGCACTTGCTTGTGTATGCGCGGTAGGTCAAGCGGATGCGGCTCAAGATCGATTGATGATGCCAGAACAACCGGCTGAACCATTAAACGTAATTGAAGCGGAAGTTGCAGTTCCTGTACCTAGCGAAGAAGTTCGCGACGTAGTGAATGCTTTTACACAATTCCAATTGGACCAAAAGGGTAAACGTATCATGGACGATTCTCGTGTTATGACCGGTCAAGAACGTTACCGTAATAATGTGTTGTACTACATGAACGTTCGTCGTAGCTGGTACATCGTGAGCCATCGTTATAAAAATGATAGCTATGGTCGTTTAGCGTTGGATCGTTTGTATAACGATTATAAACAGTTCTTTACAGAACATGCGACTGTATCTGAAGACGCTAAATTGGACTATGCGCAACAAATCATCGATATCTTGGATCGCAATACAGCCAATGTACATGATGATGAATTGCGTTTCTACATGAACGAAATGGTGATCTTCAGCTTGAACGAAGCTATGAAAGACGGCAATAATCGCGTGAAACCTGTGGATGAAAAAGCAGTTCCTGCGATGGACGAACTTCACACAGTGGATCTTCGTAAAGCGATTAATGCACCAACAATTCAATAATTTTAGATTATCCAATTATAAGAATTAAGTGTTGTTGTGTTGTATTTCTTATAATTGTATGACCGATAAAAAATATCGGGGTGTTGTTTGTATTAACAATACCCCGATATTTTTATGCATATAATTTTGCAATCAATGTGATTCGCTGACCTTGAATCACCTTATATGTAATTTTTTTTACGATGGCCGTAAAGTTGTGATGCAGAAATTGTAACTGATCGTTAGGTTGAACGTCCGCATCATATGTGAATACGCCTTCTTCCCCATTAAAGCGACCTTTGATTGTGAAAGTTTGATTATCTCGTGTAACTACGATATCTTCTTCGGTAACCGTATTTGGTTTATCTATATTTTGTTGTAAGATATTGAGTTCTGACATAGATTTCTTCCTCCTTTCTGCTTTCAGTATAACAATAAAAATTAAAAAACACATGGAGTAATCGTATAAATTGTTTTTATACACATATGCTCTATTTCTATAAAGCCTATAAAGCCCGCCGATACGCCTTTAGAGGGACTTGGAATAAAAAAAGGAATGAAGGCGATTTGAATTTCACCTGTCATTCCTTTTACTATATAATAAAATGCTACCTTTATTGATTGTGCAATAGTTAATTGGCTTAAGTAGGTATGTAGTAATTGTGTACGTACATTGAGTCAAAATGGCAGAAACACTGTACGATATCCGTTTATGAAAAGATATCATTCTATTATATGGTCTATCATAAATCAGAATGATGAAGAGAAAATAAATTGGTTATATATGATGTGATATTGGCACATAATTATGGAGAGTTTGGTATTATTTATGAAAGTAGGTGAATAATAGTTAAAAAAATACAGTGTTTATGCAGAATATTCAGTATATTTAATTATATCGAAATTATTAATAACTTAAACACAAAAGTTTTATGAAAATAAAATGAAAAAAAGTTTACTTTTCCTGTAATATGTGGTATTTTAGATATACACATTCAAGAATATCGATGAATTCTCAATACATCATCGATCCATCATTGTTATTTCATTAAATATGTAAATAGTTAGTTAGTAAGTTTTATAAGTTTTATAGGAGAAAGATTAATGAATCGAGTATTTAAAGTGATTTGGAATCGCACAAAGGGCTGCTATGTCGTTGTGGCAGAAACAGCAAAAAACATGACGAAACGTTCCTCTTTGTCGGTTGTATTCTCTAAAATGGTAGGTGCTACAGCAGTTGCCGTTATGCTGACAGGCGTTATGATGCCTACCGATGCCTTAGGGGCACCTATTACAAGAGGTAACGGTGCACAAGCTGAAAATGACGGTGGTATTGCTATCGGTGATAATACGGCATCTAAGGGTGACTATAGTATTTCAATCGGTACTAATGCATCTGTAGGTAGAGGTGATACTGATGAAGGTAAAACACAGAGCGGTATTGCTATCGGACAAGGTGCAACTGTAACTGTTGATGTTGCCAAAGGGGCAGATGTTCCAGCAGATCAAAGAACAGGTGGTATCGCCATCGGTCAAGGTGCAACGACCAAGGTTGTTAATGCAATTGCTGTTGGTTCCGGTACTAGTGCTGATGGTGCACAAGCTGTAACTATCGGTCATAACTCTCGTTCGATTACCAATAACAGTGTAGCATTAGGTAATGAAACACGCGTGGCATCTCTTAATGGTTTTGCTCTTGGTAATAATGCGCGTGCCGGCTATGATGAAACCAATAAATTGATAGGTCTTCCTAATGACCAAGCCTTCGGTTCCAATGCACGTGCTTATGGTGGTTCTTCCATGGCGTTCGGTAATGATGCGAAATCCAGTGGTGGTGGTGCGGTTTCTATAGGTAACGGTTCTCAATCTAGAGGTGATTGGGCGGTAGCTATCGGTAATGGCTCTAAAGCTTTGAAACAGGGCTCTTCTGCATTGGGGACGAATGCTACAACTAATAGCTCTCACTCTACTGCACTCGGTTGGGGTAGTACTACAAATGGCTACGCTGATATCGCGGCTGGTGATGGTTCTGTTGCATCTGGTGGTAATTCCCTAGCAATAGGTGTGCAATCTTCTACATCTACTGGTGCGGTAGGTGCTGTAGCATTAGGTTTAAGCAGTAAAGCTGAGCAAACAAACTCTATGGCATTAGGTGTATCTGCTAATGCTGCACATGAACGTTCCGTTGCACTAGGTGCTAACTCCAAGACTGATGCTACAGTAAGCACACCAAATCAATTGGTAAATGGTTTATGGTATAAAAACTATGCCGGCGGTTCTGCTGATTCCACAATCAGTGTAGGTAGCGATACGGTAAAACGTACCATTACAAATGTAGCTGCCGGTCGTGTGAATGCACAATCTACAGATGCAATCAACGGTAGCCAATTATATGGTGTTGCTAATACTTTAGGTAATTTGGCAAGTACTACAAAAGGCATTTTAGGTGGCAATGCAGCGCTTGACCCTGATACGGGTAACTTGTCGATGAGCAATATCGGTAACACAGGTAAAGGCACGATTCACGATGCTATTAAATTCAATAAAGACACAATAGATAAAGGCCTTAACTTTGATGCTAATACAGGTGGCACGAAAAATAATCTATTAGGTTCTAAAGTTACCATCAAAGGTGACGGCAACAATATTAATGCCGCAATTACACAAGCTAATGGTGATACAACTATTAATATGACTTTGGGTAACACCGTTACAATAGGTGCAGCGAACCCTGTAACGATTAATGGTACTACAGGCCATGTAACAGGCCTTCAAAATAAAGACTGGAATGTAGATAATCCTGTAGCTGTATCCGGCCGCGCTGCTACAGAAGATCAGTTGAAAAAGGTAAACGATAAAGTTAATACCAATAAAGCTGACATCGATAAAAATACTGGGGATATCAATACTAATAAGCAAAATATCACAAAAAATGCTGGCGATATTGCTAATAACAAAACTGATATCGCTAAAAATAAGCAAGATATTTCAACAATTAATACGACAATTAATAAAGGCTTAAACTTTGCTGGTGATACAGGTACTGTAAGTAATAGAAAATTAGGTGATACTGTAACTGTTAAAGGCGGTGCTATAGGCGCATTATCTGACGGTAATATCGGTGTTGACTCCGATGGCAATGGCACATTAAATGTGAAATTAGCTAAAACATTGACTGGCTTGGACAGCGTTACAGCTGGTAATACCAAGATTGATAATGGTGGCTTGACTGTAGGTGGTAAGAACTATGTATCTACAACAGGTCTCAATGCGAATAATCAAAAGATTACTAATGTTGCTAATGGTAGCGACCCTAATGATGCAGTTAACTATAGTCAATTACAAGCTGCTATCGGCGGTACAGCTAAAGCATCCACTGTAAAAGCAAAGGATGCGAATGTAACTGTAACAGAAAGTACAAATGCAGCAGGCGGTAAGGAATATACTGTTGGTTTAGGCAATAAAATTACCGTAGGTACTGCAAACCCTGTAACTGTAGACGGTGATGCTGGTCATGTAACAGGCCTTACAAATACAGATTGGAATGTAGATAATCCTGTGGCTGTATCCGGTCGCGGTGCTACAGAAGATCAGTTGAAAAAGGTTAATGATAAAGTTAACACTAATAAAACTGCTATTGATAAAGGTTTGAACTTTGATGGTGACTCCGGTGCAGTTATCAATAAAAAATTAGGTGAAAAACTGTCTGTCAAAGGCGGTGCAACAGGCACATTATCCGACGGTAATATCGGTGTTGAATCTGATGGCAATGGCACATTGAATGTGAAATTGGCGAAAACGTTAAGCGGTTTAGATAGCGTTACAGCTGGTGGTACTACTATCAACAACAGCGGTTTGACTGTAGGTGGTAAAACATATGTATCTCCAACAGGTATCAATGCAAATGACCAAAAGGTAACGAATGTTGCTAACGGGGATGTGTCTGCTAATTCCAAAGATGCAGTCAACGGCGGTCAATTGCACGATGCTAAAAATGAACTTATCAACAAGGGCCTTCGTTTCGATGCTGATAATAACGATGTAAAAACGAACAAACTTGGTTCTAAAGTAACAGTAAATGGTGATGGTAATATTACTACTGAAATTACGCAAACCGGCGATGATACTACAATCGGCGTTAAATTGAACAAAAATCTTAATGTTCAAACATTGACGGCTACAGATACTGTGAAAGCCGGCGGTGTAACAATGGGTAAACACGCTGATTCTAACAACTATGTAACTGGTCTTGATAATAAAGATTGGGATGTGAATACATCTAATCCTGTAAGCGGTCGCGCTGCTACAGAAGATCAATTGAAAAAGATTAGTGAAGTTATTAATAAGCAAGGTGCTGCTGCTACAGATTATCGTTTGGTAAAAAATGCAGCTGCTGCAGATGGTGCTTATACAGTTGATTCTAACGGTGATGTTGACTTGACTGTAGAGGACAAAAACCATGCAGGTACAAAAGAAACCGTTAAGATTAAGGACGTTGCGTCTAAATCTAGCCTTGATAAATTGAATGATCGTGCTGTTAAGTATGACTTGGACAATAATGGTGCCGTTGATAAGACAAAAGTAACTTATGAAGGTTCTCCTTATGCTAATAAAACTGGTGGTACTCACGTAACAAACGTGGCATATGCTACAGGCAACGATGGCAGCGAAGCGGTTAATGTGGATTACTTGAAAGATAGAATCAAAGATAGCGAAGACGCATTAACTAATAAAGGTTTAAAATTCGACGCTAACAGTGGTGGCGTAAAAACTAATAAACTTGGCTCTACGGTTACTGTTAAGGGTGAAGGTGCTGATGCTGATGCTAACTACAGCGGTGAAAACCTTAAAACTTTCATCACACAAGATCAAGATGGTAATACAACTATCGATGTGAAGATGAATAAAAACCTCAAAGCTGATAGTGTGGCAATTGCCGGTAAAAACGGTCAAGACGGCGTTACACTTAAAGGTGGCGACGCTAAAAACGGTGTAGATGGTACAAGCATTAACCGTTTAGTGACTGAAGATAAAGACGGCAATACACATACGCTTGCAACCCTTGATGATGGTATGATGTATGGCGGCGATACAGGTAATGTAATTAAAAAGAAACTTAACAATCAAGTGAATGTTAAGGGTGGTATCTCCGATGAAAGCAAATTAGCTGCTGAAGATAACATCGGTGTAGTTTCCGACGGTTCCGATACATTGAAATTGCGCTTGGCGAAAGAATTGAAAGGCTTGACGTCTGCTACTTTCACAAACGGCGGCAATAATACTGTTATCAATGGTGATGGCATGACCATCAATCGTGCTGGTGGCGATGCAGTAAGTCTTACAAAAGACGGCTTAAATAACGGCGGTAACAAGATTACGAATGTTGCTGATGGCACGGACCCTAACGATGCAGTTAATAAATCTCAATTGGATAAAGCTACAGCAGCTGCATCTACAACGGTATCTGCAGGTAATAATATTACTGTGACACCTAGCACCAATGCGAATGGTTCCAAGAACTATGAAGTAAGTCTTAAAGATCAAGTGACATTGGGCTCTGATGCTACGAAACAAATCGCGATGGACGGTACTACAGGTACCATCAAGGCTGGTGATAAAGTTACAATCGATGGCAATAAAGGCACGATTAAAGCTGGCAATGTAACAATTGACGGTGAAAACGGTACCATTAAAGCTGGTGACAAGGTAACTATTGATGGTAAAGATGGTAAGATTGCGGCAGGTAAAGTGTCTGTTGATGGTAAAGACGGTTATGTGACAGGTCTAGAAAACAAAGATTGGGATCCTGACAACATCACAAGCGGTCGTGCTGCTACAGAAGATCAATTGCAAAAATCTCACAAATCCTTGGATAACAAGATTAATAACCTAGGTGATGAAATCACGAAAAAAGGTATGAATTTCGCCGGTAATACAGGTGAATTCCACCGTGATTTAGGCCAAAAGGTTACTATCAAAGGTGAAGGTACAGAGTCTGACGATAAATACTCCGGCGAAAATATTAAAACAGTAGCCGACCAAGATGGTAATGTTAATATCAAGATGGCGAAAGACCTTAAGACTGACAGCTTAACCACCGATAAGGTAAAAGTTGGTAAAAACGGTAAGGACGGCGTATCCATTACAGGTCCTAATGGTGCTGACGGTACAGACGGCAAAGTAGGTATCACAGGCAAAGACGGTAAAGATGCTGTATCCATGTCCGGTAAAGACGGTGTTGGTCATATCGGTTTAACTGGTAAAGACGGTCGTAATGCGGATATTACCGTTGATAAAGGTGATCCAGACTTAGACGGTAACGCAATCACACGTATTAAGTACCAAGACGAGAATGGTAAAACACATCAAGTGGCAACTAAAGACGATGGTATGAAATACGGTGGCGATAGCGGTTCTGTAATCAAGAAAAAGCTTAACGAACAAGTTAATGTAGTGGGTGGCATTACTGATGCTAGCAAGTTGACTACAGAGGACAATTTGGGTGTCGTATCCGATGGTACTGGCAACCTTAAGGTTCGTATGGCGAAAGACTTGAAGGGTCTTGAAACAGTAACCACTAAGGATGCTACAGGTAATACTACTGTTATGAACGGTGGCGGTGTAACAATTACACCTGCTAGCGGTAATGCAGTAAGCCTTACTAAAGATGGCCTCAATAACGGCGGTAATACAATTACCAATGTAGGTCCTGGTGTAAACGGCACTGATGCAGTTAACGTAAATCAATTGAAAGGTGCTACAGACGGTTTAGCTAATGCTATTAACTCCGTAGCAGGCGAAACACAACGTGTAGGCGCACATGCAGCGGCTATGTCTGCATTGAAACCTATTCAATATGATCCATTGGAACCAACTCAAGTAATGGCTGGTATCGGTAATTACAGAGGTGAAACTGCGGCAGCTCTTGGCGTTGCACATTACACAGCAGAAGATACAATGTTCCATGTAGGGGTATCTGTTGGTAGCCACCATAACATGGTGAATGCTGGTGTAACTCGTAAATTCGGTACTTCCGATGCGAAAAAAGCGGTTCCTGAACGTTACAAAGGTGGCCCTATTAGCTCCATGTACGTAATGCAAGATGAAATGACTGCTTTGAAAGCTAAGTACGAAAAAGTACAACGGGACAATGAAGAAATGAGAGCACAAATTGCATTATTGATGCAACAAGCGGGCTTGAAATAATATGAAATAACATATTGATACGGCAGTGCTTATAAAAGGCGCCAAAAGCGAAATGCTTTTGGCGCCTTTTTGCATGCAAAAAATAGATGAAATGGTTGTTATGAGCATATATATGTCATGGTTAACTTGTAATGTAATTAAAATAGGTGAGTGATATAGGTGAATAATAATTGGATCATAATAGTTTACTAAGGTGAAATACATTTTTTTCATGAAGTTAATTTTATGCGAAAAAATTAGTACATTTAGCATATTCATAAGGTATATGACGGCCTTTTTGTATATTCATAAATATTTATGATTTAGAAGTGAGTGTAGAGTGAAAAATTTTTTACTTTTAGTATAGAATATGATATGTTTAATATGATATGCATCGATAAATAGCCATATATTAACTGTATTTTTACTTTTTAAAATAGTTATAAAATATTTTATTATATTCGTATAATTTGATAGTTTTATGCAAGGAGTAAGATGAGATGAACCGAATTTTTAAAGTAATCTGGAGTCGTACAAAAGGATGTTATGTCGTTGTGGCTGAAACAGCGAAGAATATGTCGAAACGCTCGACAATGACATCTGTGTTTGCCAAGATGCTCGGAATTTCTATCTGTACTGTTATGTTAGCAGGAGGGATTATACCAACTGAAGCGCAGGCATCTACATTAAAATGGGGTGATAATGCTCAGGCTAAAAATGGTACTGTAGCGATAGGTGACAATAGTACAGCAATGGCAGATAATAGTGTGGCCTTGGGTACAGGTGCTACTGTTACAAAAACTAATAGGGCTAATGTTGGTAATGTGCAAGGTGTTGCAATCGGAAGAAATGCAACGGTTGAAGTAAATAATGGTGTTGCTATCGGTAATTTGACAAAAGTAGCTTCTTTAAATGGCTTTGCCCTTGGTAATACATCCTGGGCTGGATATGATGAGGCCGGTAACTATGTGGGTGCCGATAATGATCAGGCATTTGGTACCAATGCCAGAGCTTGGGGTGGATCATCCATGGCATTTGGTAATAATGCGAAGGCATCTAAAGGCGGTGCCGTTGCTATGGGTAACGGCTCTCAATCCAGAGGCGAGTGGGGCGTAGCCATCGGTAACGGTGCAAGAGCATTGGCAGCGGGTGCTCGCGCAATCGGTGCGAACTCTACAGCTGACGCTACTAATGCTGCTGCTATGGGTTGGGATAGCGTGGCTAGCGGTGAGGCTTCTATTGCTATCGGTGAGACGGCAAAAGCGACGAAAAATAATTCTATTGCTATGAGTAAAGCTGCAATCGCAGCTTCAGATGATTCCATTGCCATCGGTAAAAATGCATTAGTTGATGTGAATCAACAACGATCAATTGCATTAGGTGCCAACTCCAAGACGGCTAATGTGGTAAGTACGCCAAATCAGCATGTAAATGGTTTATGGTATAAGAATTTAGCTGGCGGCAGTGCTGACTCCACGCTTAGTGTGGGTAGTGATACGGTAAAACGTACGATTACCAATGTGGCGGCGGGACGCATGAATGCTTCGTCTACAGATGCTATTAATGGTAGTCAACTATATGCCGTAGCAAATAGCTTGGGCAATTTAGCCACTACTACTAAAAATATCCTTGGTGGTAATGCAGCGCTCGATCCTGATACCGGTAAATTAACGATGAGCGATATCGGTTTTACAGGTAAAAGCACAATCCACGATGCTATTAGATATAATAAAGACAATATCGATAAAGGATTGTTCTTTTATGGTGATAACTTTGTTCAGAACCAAGTAAAATTAGGTGACACAGTAAGAATAAAAGGTGGCGCTAGCGGTGCTTTGGCTGACAACAATATTGGGGTTCAAGCAGACGGAAATGGCACACTAAATGTGAAATTGGCTAAAAAATTAACTGGTTTGGATAGCGTAACAGCAGGAACTGCTACGATTGATAATAAAGGGGTGTCTGTAGGCAATAAACTCTATGTGTCAACCGGTGGCCTTAATGCCAATAATCAACAGCTTAGAGGTGTTGCAGACGGTACAGGTAGTCAGGACGCAGTTAACTACGGTCAGTTGCAACGAGCAATTAACGGTACAGCTAAAGAAGCCATTGTAAAAGCAAATGATGATGGTAATATTACGATAAGGGAAAACTCAACGGCGAAAGGTGGTAAAGAATATACTGTCGGCTTAAACTATAAGATTACTGTAGGGAAAGGGGCGGCCTCGCATCCTGTAACCATAGATAGTGGTACAGGAACGGTCACAGGTCTTACCAATACATCATGGAATGTAAATAATCCAGCACCTGTTACAGGGCGTGCTGCTACGGAAGATCAGTTAAAGCGGGTTAATGAGAGAGTTAATTCCAATCAGTATTTTATTAATCAAAATACGCAGAATATCTCAGATAACTCAAGCCGTATTGGTGCCAATGCACGAAATATCACAAAAATACAAGGTGATATTACTACTAATAAGAATGATATTAACACTATCAATAATACTCTTGAAAAAGGGCTCTATTTTAGCAGCGATACAGGTGCTTCGATTAAGAGAAAATTAGGTGATACTCTAGTCATTAAAGGCGGTGCTACAGGGGCATTATCCGATAATAATATTGGTGTTGTATCCGATGGTACCGGTAGATTGACTGTAAAGTTGGCAAAATATTTAACAGGATTAGAGAGCGTTAATGCAGGAAATACTACTATTAGTAAAAATGGTTTGAGTGTAGGTGCTAGAACCTATGTAACACCTGATGGCATCAATGCCAATAATCAAAAGATTACTGGTGTTGCTAATGGTACAGCGCCTGATGATGCGGTTAATTTCAGTCAATTGCAAAATGCTATTGGTGGTACTGCTAAGGCCACTACGGTAAAAGGGAAAGACGCGAATGTAACTGTAACAGAAGGTACCAACGCAAATGGTGGTAAGGAATTCACTGTTGGATTGGGTAATAAACTTACGGTAGGTACGGCACATCCTGTAAATGTGGATGGAACTGCAGGGACTGTAACAGGTCTTACTAATATAGCTTGGAATGTAAATAATCCGCAAGCTGTAAGTGGTCGTGCTGCAACGGAAGATCAGTTAAAAACTGTTAATACGCAAGTTAACACAAATAAGGATAAAATAGCTCAGAACACAACTGACATTGCTCAAAATGCGACTGATATCGGTAAGAATAAACAAGATATAACTAAGAACAAGACTGATATAGCTCAAAATACTACTGATATCGGTAAAAATAAGACTGATATTGCACAAAACAAGCAAAATATTACTCAGAACACACAAGATATTGCGACCAATAAAAATGCTATCTCTACAATCAATACAACTATTGCTAAAGGTCTTAACTTTGATGGAGACAGCGGTGCTGCAATCAACAAACAGTTGGGCGATAAGCTTAGCATCAAGGGCGGTGCCGCAGCTGCGAATTTGACGGATAATAATATCGGTGTCGTATCTGATGGCAGCACATTAAATGTAAAACTAGCTAAAACATTAACCGGTTTGGATAGCGTAACGGCTGGTGGTACAACGATCAATAGTAGTGGTTTGACCGTAGGCGGTAAGACCTATGTAACTCCGAACGGTATTAATGCGAATGACAAGAAAATAACTAATGTTGCTGATGGTGAAGTGGCGGCTAATTCCAAAGATGCAGTTAACGGCGGTCAACTTCATGCGGCTAAAACCGAATTAAATAACAACATTAATGATGCTAAAACTGAATTAAACAAAAATATCGGTGATGCCAAAACTGAACTCAATAAAAATATTAATGACGCTAAAACTGAACTGAATAGCAATATAGATAATGCTAAAACCGAGCTAAACAATAATATATCGACTGCGAAGAATGATGTGATTAATACAGGTCTCAAATTTGATGCGGATACAGGCGGTGCTAAGACCAATAAATTGGGTTCCAAGGTAACGGTAAACGGCGATGATAATATCACGACAGAAATCAGCCAAACTGGTGACGATACTAAGATCGGTCTTAAATTAAAGAAAGATCTCAATGTTACTACTATTACTGCCGCTGATACTGTGAAAGCCGGCACTGTGACTATGGGCAAACAATCAGGTGGTGCAGGCGGTGCAAACGGTAACTTTGTAACAGGGCTCGATAATAAGTCTTGGAACGCGGATAATCCTCAAGCTGTAAGTGGTCGAGCTGCTACGGAAGATCAGTTGAAATCCGTTAATGATAAGGTCAATACAAATGTAACCAATATCAATAAAGGATTAAACTTTAACGGCGATAGCGGTGCTGCGATTAATAAAAAATTAGGCGACACTGTTACCATTAAAGGTGGTGCTATGGCGGATCTTACGGATAATAATATCGGTGTCGTGTCTGATGGCAGCACATTAAATGTGAAACTAGCTAAAACATTAACTGGTTTGGATAGCGTAACGGCTGGTGGAACAACTATTAATGGTAGTGGTTTGACCGTAGGCGGCAAGACCTACGTAACGCCAAACGGCATCAATGCAAATAATCAAAAGATTACCGGTCTAGCAAAAGGCACAGATCCTACTGATGCGGTTAACTTCAGTCAGTTGCAGGATGCTATCGGTGGAACTGCTAAGGCAAGTACTGTGAAAGCTAAAAACAGCAACATCACTGTAGAAGAAGGTACAAATGCAGCCGGCGGTAAGGAATATACTGTCGGATTAGGGGATAAAATCACTTTAGGAACTGCTAATCCTGTATCTGTTGATGGTACTACAGGCACAGTAACTGGACTTACAAATACTACTTGGGATGTAGATAATCCTCAAGCCGTAAGTGGTCGAGCTGCAACAGAAGATCAGTTGAAATCTGTTAATACGCAAGTTAACACAAATAAGGATAAAATAGCTCAAAACACAACTGACATTGCTCAAAATGCGACTGATATCGGTAAGAATAAACAAGATATAACTAAGAACAAGGCTGATATTGCTCAAAACACGACTGACATTGGTAAAAATAAGACTGATATTGCACAAAATAAACAAAATATTGCTCAAAATACGCAAGATATTACGACTAATAGAAATGCTATTTCTGCCATCAATACGACTATTGCTAAAGGTCTTAACTTTGATGGAGATAGCGGCGCTGTAATTAACAAACAGTTGGGTGATAAGCTTAGTATCAAGGGCGGTGCAGCGGCTGCTAACTTGACGGACAATAATATTGGTGTCGTATCCGACGGCAGTACGTTAAACGTGAAGTTAGCAAAAACATTAACCGGTTTGGACAGTGTAACAGCGAGTGGTACAACTATTAATGCTGGTGGTTTAACAGTAGGTAATAAGACCTATGTATCTCCAAACGGCATCAATGCGAACGACCAAAAGATTACCAATGTTGCTAATGGCGACGTGGTGGCTAATTCCAAAGATGCGGTTAACGGCGGTCAATTGCATGACGCTAAAACTGAGTTAAATAAAAACATTAGCGATACAAAGACCGAGTTGAATAAAAACATCGGTGATACCAAAACTGAACTTAATAAAAAAATTGGTGACACTAAAACCGAACTCAATAATAATATTAATGACGCTAAGACTGAACTTACTAATAAAGGCCTTCGTTTCAATGCGGATAATGACGACGAAAAAACGAATAAACTAGGCTCTAAGGTAACGGTAAACGGCGACGACAATATTACGACGGAAATCAGTCAAACTGGTGAAGATACAAAGATCGGTTTTAAATTGAAGAAAGATCTTAATGTTACATCTGTTACGGCTACGGAAACTGTGAAAGCCGGCACGGTAACTATGGGTAAACAATCCGATGGTGCAAGCCCTGCTAATATGGGCAACTACGTAACTGGTCTTGATAATCAGGCATGGAGCGTAACTAATCCGACTGCTGTTAGTGGACGTGCTGCAACAGAAGATCAATTGAAGACAGTTACTGAAGCTATCAAAACTCAAGGCGCTAATGCAACGGACTTTAGTCTCGTTGCGAATCCTACGGCAGGTTCCAATGGTGACTATACTGTAGCTGCCAACGGTGACGTAGCATTGACAGTCCAAGATAAGAACCATCCGGCTGCTCAAACAAAAACCGTAACGATTAAAGATGTGGCATCTAAATCCGAAGTGGATAAAGGCTTGAACTTTGACGGTGACTCTGGTACGACTATTAACAAGAAGTTAGGTGGTACTGTTGCCATCAAAGGCGGAGCTACGGCTGCAGATCTAACAGATAATAATATTGGCGTTGTATCTGACGGTACAGGCACATTGAACGTGAAGTTGGCTAAAACATTGACTGGTTTGGACAGTGTGACAGCTGGCGGTACAACCATTAATAGTGGTGGTTTGACCGTAGGCAATAAGACCTATGTATCTCCAAACGGCATCAATGCGAACGACCAAAAGATTACCAATGTTGCTAACGGTGATGTGGCGGCTAATTCTAAAGATGCGGTGAACGGCGGTCAATTGCATGACGCTAAAACTGAGTTAAATAAAAATATTGGTGATACTAAGGCTGAATTAAATAAAAACATTAGCGATACTAAGACCGAGTTGAATAAAAATATCGGTGATACCAAAACTGAGCTCAACAATAATATTAATGACGCTAAGACTGAACTTACCAATAAAGGCCTTCGTTTTAATGCGGATAATAATGACGAAAAAACGAATAAGCTAGGCTCCAAGGTAACAGTAAATGGCGACGACAATATTACGACGGAAATCAGTCAAACTGGCGATGATACGAAGATCGGCCTTAAATTGAAGAAAGATCTTAACGTTACCACTGTTACTGCAGCGGAAACTGTGAAAGCCGGCACTGTAACCATGGGTAAACAGTCCGATGGTGCAACCCCTGGTAATATGGGTAACTACATAACAGGTCTTGATAATAAGACTTGGAATGCAGGTAATGTCGTATCCGGTCGTGCTGCAACAGAGGACCAATTGAAACAAGCCTTGGCAGGTCAAACTGATACAGGTCTTAAATTCAATGCCAATGTAGGCGGTGTACAAACTAATAAATTAGGCTCTACTATCACTGTTCAAGGTGAAGGCAAAGCTGCTGATACCGACTATAGCGGTGACAATATTAAAACTTTCATCAAACAAGATGCAGCAACAGGTAATACAACAATTGATGTAAAAATGAACAAAAACCTTAAGGCTGAATCTGTGAAAGT
Source organism: Veillonella sp. 3_1_44 (assembly GCF_000163715.1). Lineage (NCBI taxonomy): Bacteria > Bacillati > Bacillota > Negativicutes > Veillonellales > Veillonellaceae > Veillonella > Veillonella sp. 3_1_44. The sequence goes on along the minus strand of NZ_GG770200.1, from coordinate 15,009 downwards.
CGGCAAAGACGGTAAGGATGGCGTATCTCTTACAGGCCCAGATGCGGCGAATGGCACCGACGGTAAAGTAGCTGTTACAGATAAAAACGGTAAGGATGTAGTGTCTATGTCGGGTAAAGACGGCGTAGGTCACATCGGTTTAACTGGTAAAGATGGTCATAGTGCGGATATTATCGCTGATAAAGGCGCTGCTGATATTAATGGAAATGAAATCACGCGCATTAAATACCAAGATGAAAATGGCACAACCCATCAAGTGGCAACCAAAGATGATGGCATGGCATATGGTGGTGACTCCGGTACTACCATCAAGAAGAAACTTAATGAACAATTGGACATTAAGGGTGGTGTCACCAATGAATCTGAGTTGACCGAAAACAATATCGGTGTTATTAGCAAAAATAATATCCTTAATGTTCGTTTGGCAAAAAATCTGAAAGGCCTAGATTCCATAACTTTCAACAATGGCACTAATGGTGCAAACGGTAAAACCGTTGTTAATGGTGAAGGCATGACCGTTCAAGATAAGGATGGCAACCCGTTGACTGCTATTACAAAGGACGGCGTGAAGATTACTAATGGTCCATCTATGACGAAGGATGGTATTGATGCAGCCGGTAACAAGATTATAAATGTAGCGGACGGTACAAATCCTAAGGATGCGGTTAATAAATCTCAATTGGATAAAGCGGCTGCCGCTGCTACTGCAATTGTAACAGAAGGTAATAATATCAAAGTTGATAAGACCACTAATGGTGATGGCTCTACAAATTACAAAGTGGGCCTCAAAGACCAAATAACAATGGGATCTGATGCTACGAAACAAATTGCGATGGATGGTACAACCGGTACAATCAAAGCCGGTGACAAGGTTACAATCGACGGCAACAAAGGCACCATTAAAGCAGGTGATAAAGTTGAAATCGATGGTGATAAGGGCACAATCAAGGCCGGCAATGTTGCAATCGACGGTACAAACGGTACGATTAAGGCTGGCGACAAGGTAACTATCGACGGCAAAGACGGAAAAATTGCGGCAGGTAAGGTGGCCGTTGACGGTAAAGATGGTCATGTGACAGGTTTGGAAAACAAAGATTGGGATCCTAACAATATCACAAGTGGTCGTGCTGCTACAGAAGATCAATTGCAGAAGTCCCATAAAGCCTTGGATAATAAGATTAATAATTTAGGTGATGACATTACGAAGAAAGGCATGGATTTTGCCGGTAATACAGGTGATTTCCACCGTGATTTAGGTCAAAAGGTTACCATCAAAGGTGAAGGACAAGGGGCCGATAGCGATTATTCCGGCGAAAATATCAAAACAGTAGCCGAAAATGGTAATGTTACTATTAAAATGGCTAAGAATCTTAAGACCGACAGTATTACTACCAAAACAGTTACTGCTGATACGGTCAATACTGATAAGGTGAAAGTCGGCAAAAATGGTCAAGATGGCGTTTCCATTACAGGTCCAGACGCTGCGAATGGTACAGACGGCAAAGTAGCTGTTACAGGTAAAGACGGTAAAGATGCTGTATCTATGTCGGGCAAAGACGGCGTTGGTCACATCGGTTTAACTGGCAAAGATGGTCGCAATGCGGATATAACTGCTGATAAGGGTGATTCTGATCTCGGAGGCAATGCTATTACTCGTATTAAGTACCAAGATGAACAGGGCAAGACACATCAAGTGGCAACCAAAGACGATGGTATGAAATACGGTGGCGATTCCGGTAATGTGATTAACAAAAAGCTTAACGAACAGATAAACGTAGTCGGTGGCATTACTGATGCTAACAAGTTGACTACAGAAGATAATGTAGGCGTCGTATCTGACGGCACTAATCTTAAAGTTCGTATGGCGAAAGATTTGAAAGGTCTTACATCTGTAACTACTAAGGATGCTGGAGGTAACTCTACGGTTGTAAACGGCAGTGGCATAACCATTACTCCTGCTAGTGGTAACACCGTAAGCCTTACTAAAGATGGATTGAATAACGGTGGTAAAACAATTAGTAATGTAGGCCCTGGTGTAAACGGCACGGATGCGGTTAACGTAAATCAATTGAAGGGAGTTACGGAGGGAATGGCTAATGCTATTAATTCCGTAGCGGGCGAAACGCAACGTGTAGGTGCTCATGCGGCAGCTATGTCTGCGTTGAAACCGATTCAATATGATCCGTTAGAACCAACTCAAGTGATGGCTGGTATCGGCAATTACAGAGGTGAAACCGCAGCGGCGTTAGGTGTTGCTCACTACACATCGGAAGATACTATGTTCCATGCAGGCGTATCTGTTGGTAGTCGTCATAATATGGTGAATGCCGGTGTAACTCGTAAATTCGGTTCTTCTGATGAGAAGAAGGCTATTCCTGAGCGCTACAAGGGCGGTCCTATCAGCTCTATGTACGTAATGCAGGATGAAATGACTGCTTTGAAAGCTGAAAATGCACGCATGAAAGCGCAGGATGAAAAATTAACTGCAGACTATGCGGCATTGAAAGAAGACAACCTTCGTCTACAGAAAGATAACGAAGAAACTAAACGACAATTAGCTCTTATTATGAGTCGTTTAGGTATGTAAATCATATAGATTTCATTTTATATTCATGTGATAAAAATTTGTTGATGTACCAGAAAATACCCATGAAGATTAGATGATTTTAACCCTATATGGTATATAAAATGAAAGAACGAAAGTCTACTGTGAAAAGACTTTCGTTCTTTTTTTGTATTTGGCTTCACAAACCTTTCATAATAGTGTATAATACAGAACATATAATTTTAATCGAAAATTATGAATATGATTAATTTACTATAAAATCATTAGTTTTAGATTATAAGTGTTGTTTGGCCCATTGTTGTAAGGGTTTTTATGATTGAAAATATATTTAAATGAGTAAGAAAATCAATTTTTAAAAGAAGTTTAAAGTTCTGAAAATAAATGAGCGAAATGTGAAAAAAATATATTTACATTCATAAACTAATCTGATATTTTATATGTATAGTAATTAAATTTTTGATGAAAATTTTATTATTTTTAGTGTTTTAGTGTTGGTTTTAGAATCCCTTATAAAACTGTGTGAAAGGTAGGTACTACTAAATGAATCGTATTTATAGGGTAATTTGGAGTCAGGTACGAGGCGCATATGTCGTTGTATCTGAAATCGCAAAAAGCCATACTCGTGGCTCCAAAAGCTTTGTTAGTAATTCCGCTAAAGCTACGGTAAAAGTTGGCTTGGCGGCTATGGTTTTGACCTGCGGTAGCGGATTAATTTCGGGTGTTGATGCAGCACCTATTAGAGGTCTTTCTTTATCTCCTGGTGAAGGTGAACGTGATGGCGGGTTTACGTATTTATACCCTAGCGAAAAAGCACCTTACATTCAAATGTATGATTACAAAACACCAGGAAATCCAGGACAAGGACACTTATATACTGATAATAAGGTGTTCGGTATTCAAATTGGTAATCGTGCGAATGCACGTTCTAATGATGGCTCCGTATCCGGTATTTCTATCGGTGATTATTCCCAATCTCGTGCGTTGGGTATCGGTTTAGGCCATTATGCTCAATCTGAACAAATCGGTGCTATTGCTGTCGGTTCAGCTGCAAAGGCAAAGGGTTTTAACTCCTTGGCGATGATGCGTCAAGCTTACGCAGGAGAACAATATGCGGCAGCTATCGGTACGGCAGCATCCGCACAAGGGTCTGCTAGCTTGGCCATGGGTCACTCCGCATTGGCAAAAGGTGCTCAATCCATTGCTATCGGTTCTGCAAATCCTGATCCATTGACAGACGCAAAAGGTACACCGTATACAGCATATGACGGAAGTACTAATACCCAAGCTAACGCTGCTCGTGCTATTGCTATCGGTCAAGGTGCTAAATCAAATACTGTAGATAGTGTTGCTATGGGGACAGGTGCTAATGTAGCAGCAGGTACAAATTATAAAGGCGAGAATTTTACTCATGGCATAGCTATCGGTAGTAATGCCCTTTCTCAGGGAATACAAGGCGTAGCTATCGGTAACAGTGCTGCTCATTATCGTGATAATGGGGTTGCTCTTGGTAACAATGCCAAAACTCGTGCAATGGACGGCATAGCTATCGGTAATAATGCTGAATCCGGTATTCAAAATGACCCTCAATATAAAGTAAATAACTCCGTTGCTGTAGGTAACTCTGCGCGTGCTCATGGTGGTTCCGGCGTGGCATTAGGTAATGATACATATGCATTGGGCGGATCTTCTGTAGCAGCAGGTAATGCTGCATGGGCATTAGGTGAACGTTCTACAGCTATCGGTAATAACGCTCATTCCGAAGGTTACGGCTCTATTGCTATGGGTCGTGAAGCTAGTGCTTTGAGCACTCAAGATGGGGACAAGAAAAATGTTGTGGCTATCGGTGATGATGCACAAGCAACTGGCTCCCGTTCCATCGCATTGGGCGTAAGCGCTCAAGCTGGTACATTAGAACGTGTACGTGATCGTAGCGTTTACAAAGATAATCCTGAATTAATCACTAAACTTAAAGCTCAAAAAGAAGTAACTGATGCAGTAGCAATCGGTAGCGAAGCAAGTGTACAAGAAAACGAAGGCTTAGCTCTCGGTAGCAAAGCAACAGTAAATAATGTTCGTGGCGTTGCATTAGGTGCTAATTCTGCAACAGCTGCCCCTGTAAGCACAGCTAGTGAAACTATTAATGGTTTAAAATACAACTATGCAGGTGGTACTGCTGATTCCACAGTTAGCGTAGGTAATACTTCTACAAAACGTACAATTACAAACGTTGCTGCTGGTCGTGTAAGTGCACAATCTACAGATGCTATTAATGGTAGCCAATTATATGGCGTTGCTAATGCAGTAGGTAATGTAGCTAACAGCACTAAGAATATCTTAGGCGGCAATGCTCAGGTTGACCAAAACGGCTCTATCACCATGACTAATATTGGTGATACAGGTAAAAACACTATTCATGAAGCTATCAAATCCGCAAATTCTGGTTGGGAACTTCAAGTTAATGGCCAAAAGGTTAAAGATGTAAAAGCTCCAAACCGTACAGTGAACTTTAACGCTGGTAAAAATATTAAATTAGAAGGCTCTGGAGACAATGTTACGGTTGCAACAGTTGATAATGCAAACTTCAACTCCGTTACAACTGGTAGCGTATCTATGAGCAAAACCGGTATCAATGCTGGTGGTTATCAAATTACCAATGTACAATCTGGCGGTGATACATTAACAAATGCGGCTAATATCGGTGATATTTCTCGTATTGCTGCAAAATACGATAAATACTTGCAACGTGGTTCTGCAACGTATGAAGCAAACGGTAATGGCAAGATTAACATGACCGGTACAAATGGCTTGACTGCTGAAGTAACAGGTTTGAAAAACACGTATGTTACATCCGGTACAGTATCCAATGACGGTAAGAGATTGACATTGACACGTAATGACAATCAAACATTCGATGTTGATATCTCTAAAATTTCTAATGGTCTTTCCAAAACTGATTACCGTTTGATTGCAAACCCTGCAGCTGGTAGCAACGGCGAGTATAAAGTAGCTGCTGATGGTAGCATGACATTAACTGTTGCTGATGCTGATGGTTCTAACCCTAAACAAGTTAAGTTGACGAATCTTGCTTCTAAAGAGCAACAAGATATTAACACTACTAATATCACAAATAACACTAACAAAATCGCTAAAGGTTTGAGCTTCCAAGGCGATAACAACGTTAAAATTAATAAACAACTTGGCGATACTTTAGGTATTACTGGTGGCGCTACAGGTGCTTTATCTGACAACAACATCGGTGTTGTAGCTAAAGACGGTAACCTTAATGTTAAGTTGGCAAAAGACCTAACAGGTTTGAACAGCGTAACTGCAGGTTCTGTTCGTGTAGGTAAACATAGCGACAATAAAAACTATGTAACTGGTTTGGACAATAAAGAATGGAATGTTCAAAACCCTACAATCACATCTGGTCGTGCAGCAACTGAAGATCAGTTGAAAAAAGTGTCTGATGAAATCAAGACTACTAATGCAGCTAAAACAGATTACCGCTTGATCAACAATGCAAACTCTGCGGACGGTTCTTACTCTGTAGAAAACAATAAAGTTGATTTAAAAGTTAAAGATGAAGCTCATCCTAACAGCCCTGCTAATACAGTAACAATAAACAACATCGCATCCAAAACTGAATTGGATAAATTGACAGAACGTGCTGTTAAATATGATCTTAACGGTACTACTGTTAATAAAAACAAGGTTACTTTGGAAGGCCAAGGCGGTACAACAATTACTAACTTGAAAGCTGGTGAAGTATCCTCTACTTCTACAGATGCTGTAAATGGTAGCCAATTACATGATGTGAAAATCGAAGCAGGCAAACATTCTAAAGTAACTGTTTCCGATGATAACCTCAAATTGACAACAACTCCTGCTACAAGCACTGAAGGTGCTAAATATGATCTTCGTTTGAACAACAAAGTGACATTGGGTAGCGGTAACAATCAAGTAGTTCTTGATGGTACTGCAGGCAGAGTGACTGCTGGTTCTGTTGTAATGGGCTCTCAAACTGTTCAAAATACGAAACATGCAAGTGAAACTGGTAATTATGTAACTAACTTGAGCAATAAGAGTTGGGATTCCACATCTATCGTATCCGGTCGTGCTGCGACTGAAGATCAGTTGAAAAAAGTTAGCGAACAAATTACTCAACAAGGTAGCAGTGCAACTGACTATCGTCTTGTAAGAAACTCCAGCGCTGACGGTTCCTACAAGGTAAACGACAATGGTGAAGTATCCTTGACTGTAGAGGATAAAAACCATGCAGGCGTTAAAGAACAAGTTACAATCAATAACATTGCATCCAAATCTTCCGTAGATAAATTGACAGATCGTGCTGTTAAATATGACATCAATAACGGTGTTGTTGATAAAACTAAGGTAACATTGGAAGGCGCTAATGGCACTACAATTACAAATGTAAAAGACGGTGCTGTAACAGCTACATCTAAAGATGCTATCAACGGTAGCCAATTGTTCAAGACTAAAGAAGAATTGATCAATAAAGGCATGAAATTCGGTGGTGACTCCGGTAACGTAATCAATAAAAAACTTGGTGAACAAGTAAATGTTAAAGGTGGCATTACAGAAGCATCCAAATTGACTGCTGAAGATAATATCGGTGTTGTATCCGATGGCTCTAACGACTTGAAAGTTCGTTTGGCAAAAGACCTTAAAGGTTTGAATAGCGTAACTGTAGGCGATACAAAAGTTACTTCCAACGGCGTAACTATCAGCAACGGTGCTACAAACAATGCATCTGTATCTCTTACTAAAACAGGCTTGGATAATGGTGGTAACAAGATTACTAACGTTGCTCGTGGTACAATCGACAGCGATGCAGTAAACTTGGCACAATTAAAAGAAGTATCCAACAGTGCATCTGCAGCAAATACAAAGGTAGCTGAAGGTAAAAACATTAAAGTTGATGAAAGTATCGATAATGTAACTAAAGCTAAAACATATACTGTAGGCTTGAAAGATGAAGTAACATTAGGCACAGGTAACACAGCTATAAATATTAACGGTACAACAGGTATCGTGAAAGCTGGCACTGGCGATAATGCTGTGACTATCAATGGCACAAATGGTACTATCAACTCCGGTAAAGTAACTATCAATGGTACTACAGGTACTGTTAACGAATTAACTAACAGAACTTGGAACCCTAAAGCTATTACTAATGGTCAAGCTGCTACAGAAGATCAATTGAAAGTAGTAGATAATAAAATTGATACTACAAAAACTGAAATCGTAGAAAAAGGCTTGAACTTCCAAGGTGATGCAGGTACTGCAATTCATAAAGACCTTGGTCAAACTTTGAAAATCTCTGGCGGTCAAGCTGATGCATCTAAACTTTCAGAAAATAACATCGGCGTAGTTAATAACAACGGCGTATTGAATGTTAAACTTGCTAAAGATTTGACAGGCTTGAACAGCGTAACAACTGGTGCTACAACTATTAACAACAATGGTTTGACAATCGGTGGTAACACATTTGTTACAAGCAACGGCTTCAATGCTAACGATACTCAAATCACAAACGTGAAAGCTGGTACAGAGGATAACCACGCAGTTAACCTTAAACAGTTGAAAGAAGTATCCAATAACGCAGCGGCAGCTAAAACTGTTGTAAAAGCAGGTAAAAACATCAATGTAACTGATTCTGAAGATCCACTTACTAAAGCTAAGACTTATACAGTTGGTTTACAAGACACAGTAACATTGGGTTCTGGCAATACTGCTGTTAATATCGACGGCACAAAAGGTATTGTGAAAGCTGGCGAAGGCAATAATGCTGTAACTATCAACGGTACAAACAGCACAATTAATGCTGGTAACGTAGCGATTGACGGTGTAACAGGCAATATCAATTCCGGTAAAGTTCTTGTTAACGGTGCTAAAGGTACTGTAAACAACTTAACAAATATCACTTGGGATGCTGACCATATCACAAGCGGTCAAGCTGCAACAGAAGATCAATTGAAAGTTGTTGATAAGAAAATTACTGACAATGGTAGTAACTTGACTAAGAAGGGCTTGAACTTCAAAGGCGATGACGCTACAAGCATTCATAAAGATCTTGGCGAAACATTAGATGTTGTAGGTGGTACTTCCGATAAAGCTAAATTGTCTGACAATAACATCGGCGTGGTATCTGAAAACGGTAAGTTGAATGTTAAACTTGCTAAAGAGTTGACTGGCTTAACAAGTGTAACAACTGGTGCTACAACAATTAATAACGAAGGTTTAACAATTGGTGGTAATAAATTCGTTACAGCTAACGGTTTTGATGCTAACAACACACAAATCAAAAACGTAAAAGCTGGTACTGACGGTAATGATGCAGTTAACTTGAATCAATTGAACGAAGTTAAAAATGCGTCTAACACTACAGTAGAAGGTAGCGAAAACATCAATGTTGATTCCACAGTAGATCCTAATACACACGCTAAAACTTACAAAGTAGCATTGAAAGACAATGTAACTTTAGGTTCCGGCGATAAAGCAATCAACATCAACGGTACTACAGGTATCGTGAAAGCTGGTGACGGTGCTAATGCTGTGACTATCAATGGTACAAACGGCACTATCAACTCCGGTAAAGTGACTGTCAACGGTGCTACTGGTACTGTAAACAACTTGACAAACATTTCTTGGGATCCTGCACATATCACAAGCGGTCAAGCTGCAACAGAAGACCAATTGAAAGTTGTCGATAAGAAAATCACTGACAACAGCACTGACTTGACTAAGAAAGGCTTGAACTTCCAAGCTGATTCTGGCGAATTAATTCATAAAGATCTTGGTCAAACATTAGATGTTGTAGGTGGCATTACTGAAAAATCTAAATTGTCCGACAACAATATCGGTGTGGTATCTGAAAACGGTAAGTTGAATGTTAAACTTGCAAAAGATTTAACAGGCTTGAACAGCGTAACAACTGGTCAAACAACTATCAACAACGATGGCTTGACAATCAACAACAAACAATTCGTTACAGCTAATGGCTTCAATGCTAACAATACGCAAATCAAAAACGTAACAGCTGGCGTAGAAGACAATGATGCTGTAAATGTTAAACAATTGAACGATGTAAAAGCTGCATCTAATACAAAAGTAGAAGGTAGCAAAAACATCAATGTTGATGAAACCGTAGATAATGTAACAAAAGCTAAAACTTACACAGTTGCATTGAAAGACACTGTAACATTAGGTTCCGGTAATAATGCAGTCAACATCGATGGTACAAAAGGTATTGTAAAAGCTGGTGACGGTGCTAACGCAGTAACTATTAACGGCGTAAACAGCACAATCAATGCTGGTAAAGTTGCAATTGATGGTGCAATTGGTAATATCACTTCCGGTAAAGTTCTAGTTAACGGTGCAAACGGTACTGTAAACAACTTGACTAACAGAACTTGGGATCCTAATAACATCACTAACGGTCAAGCTGCAACAGAAGATCAATTGAAATCTGTAGATCAAAAAGTTACAGACAACAGTAAGAAAGGCTTGAACTTCCAAGCTGACTCTGGTGAATTAATTCATAAAGACCTTGGTCAAACATTGGATGTTGTAGGTGGCGTTTCTGATAAAGCTAAATTGTCTGACAACAATATCGGTGTTGTATCCGAAAACGGTAAGTTGAATGTTAAACTTGCAAAAGACTTAACAGGTTTGAACAGCGTAACAACTGGTCAAACAACTATCAACAACGATGGCTTGACAATCAACAACAAACAATTCGTTACAGATAATGGCTTCAACGCTAACAATACGCAAATTAAAAACGTAACTGCTGGCGTGGAAGATAATGATGCTGTAAATGTTAAACAATTGAACGATGTAAAAGCTGCATCTAATACAAAAGTAAAAGGTAGTAAAAACATCGACGTTGATGAAGCTGTAGATCCAACTACAAAAGCTAAAACTTACACAGTTGCATTGAAAGACACTGTAACATTAGGTTCCGGTAACACAGCTGTTAACATCGACGGTACAACTGGTATCGTAAAAGCTGGTAACGGTACTAATGCAGTAACTATCAATGGTGTAACAGGCAACATTAATGCAGGTAAAGTTCTAGTTAACGGTGCAAACGGTACTGTAAACAACTTGACTAACAAAACTTGGACTCCAGGAAATATTGTTTCTGGTCAAGCTGCAACAGAAGATCAATTGAAAGTTGTAGATAGCAAAATCGATAAGAACACTGAAGACTTGACTAAGAAGGGCTTGAACTTCCAAGCTGATTCTGGCGAAGTAATCCATAAAGACCTTGGTCAAACATTGGATGTTGTAGGTGGCATTACTGATAAAGCTAAATTGTCTGACAACAATATCGGTGTTGTATCCGAAAACGGTAAGTTGAATGTTAAACTTGCAAAAGATTTAACAGGTTTGAATAGCGTAACAACTGGTCAAACAACTATTAACAATAATGGTTTGACAATTGGTGGTAATACATTTGTTACAAATAACGGCTTCAATGCAAACAATACGCAAATCAAAAATGTTAAAGCTGGTACAGAAGATAGCGATGCTGTTAACCTTAAACAATTGAACGAAGTAAAAGCTGCGTCCGATACTAAGGTAAAAGGTAGCAAGAACATTCATGTTGAAGAAGAAATCAACGATCTTACAAAAGCTAAAACATACACTGTAAACTTGAAAGACACAGTGACATTGGGCTCCGGCAATACATCAGTTCATTTCGATGGTACAACAGGTATCATTAGAGCTGGCGAAGGTGCTAATGCTGTAAATATCAATGGTACAAACGGTACAATCAACTCCGGTAAGGTAACTATCAACGGTGGTTCTGGTACTGTTAACGATTTGACTAACAGAACTTGGGATCCTAATAAGATCACTAACGGTCAAGCTGCAACAGAAGATCAATTGAAAGTTGTAGACAACAAAATTGATAAAAATACTGAAGACTTGACTAAGAAAGGCTTGAACTTCAAAGGCGACTCTGGAGATAAAATTCATAAAGATCTTGGCGATACATTGAATATTACTGGTGGCGAAGCTGATGCTTCTAAACTTTCAAATGGTAATATCGGTGTAGTTAATGAAAACGGCAACTTGAACGTTAAACTCGCTAAGAACCTTAAAGGTCTTGATTCCGTAACTGTTGGTTCCGATCCAAACAAACAAGTTGTTCTTGATGATAAGGGCGTATCTGTAGGCGGTAAAACTTACATTTCTAACGAAGGCTTAAACGCAAATAATCAAAAGATTACTAACGTGGCAGCTGGTGTAAATGATACAGATGCAGTTAACGTTCAACAGTTGAAGAGCAGCATGGCGGCAGCAACTACAACAGTGAAAGCTGGCGATAGCGGCAATACAACTGTAGAAACTACAGTTAATGCAGATAAGTCTAAAACATACACTGTAGATATCAAAAAAGACTTGAACTTACGCAGTGTGATTACCACTACTGACGATAAGAAATTCTCTACTGTAACAAACGGTGTAGGTGTTACAAGCACTGATACATTTGGTAATAAGACTACTCTTACTGCAGATAATGTGAAAGTATCTGATGGTCAAAATAATACAACTCAAACAACAGCTAAAGGTGTACTTGTAGATAATCCAACTAAGTCCACTGAGTTGACTGTTAACGGTGTTGTAACTACTGACAAAAAGACTAAGAGAACAAGCACAACTGCAGATGGTGTGGTTGTTACATCTGGCATGGGTAGTGAAAAAGTAACTACTACTGTTAGCAGCAACGGTGTTGCCATTACTACTCCTCCAGCAGGTCAAGGTTCCCCTAAAGATGGTACTGGTGCAGTAACATTGACTAAGGACGGCTTGAACAATGGCGGTAATAAAGTTGTTAACATGGCAAGTGGTTATGCCGAAGGCGAAGATATTAACAATATCGCTGATAATAGCAGCAGCTTAACAAATGGTGCTAACATCGGCGACTTGAAGAAAGGTATCGACGGCCTTAAGAAAGCTGGTTTAGACTTTGCAGGTGATAAAGGTGAATTCCATCGTGACCTAGGTCAAAAAGTGACTGTTAAAGGTGGCGTTACTGATGAAAGCAAACTTTCCACTGCAAACAATATCGGTGTTATCTCTGACAACAACGGCAGCTTGAATGTTCGTTTGGCAAAAGATATTACTGGTATCAATTCCATTACAACTATGGATAACTCCGGTCATACAACTGTGACAAACGGTAACGGTATCACAATCAAAAATAATGGTGGTGGCAGCGTATCCTTAACAAGCTCTGGTTTAAACAACGGTGGTAATAAGATTACTAACGTAGCACCAGGCGAAATTAGCTCCACTTCTACTGATGCTGTTAATGGTTCCCAACTTAATCGTGTTGCTAACAGCATGAATAATGTTGTAAACGAAGTTCGTCAAGTTGGTGCGATGTCCTCCGCGTTGTCCGCATTGAAACCTATGGCTTATGACCCTTACGAACCTACTCAAATTATGGCAGGTTACGGTAACTACCGTGGCGACTCCGCATTGGCATTAGGTGTGGCTCATTATAAAAATGAATCCATGATGTTACATGCTGGTGTTGCTTGGGCAGGCAGCAATAGCCATATGATGGCAAATGCTGGTGTAACTTGGAAAGTAGGTAACAGAGACGGCGAAGCAGAAACTGCAGATCGTTATCGTAAAGGACCTATCAGTTCTACATATGCAATGCAACGTGAACTTGCTGCAATGAAAGCTGAAAATCAAGGATTAAAAGGTGAAGTAGCTGATTTGAAAGCTGAAAATGAACAAATGAAAGCTAATATTGCTGCAATGATGGCAAGACTAGGTTTATAATACGTTCATACTGAACATTACGGGTTGAGGATTCCCCTTTAGGGAATCCTCCCACCCGATTTAATTCGTTGATAGAAAAGAGGAATATATAATGAAAAAATCCACTTTGCTTGCTTTCACAGCGGCAGTATTATTCGGCAGTGGCGTATTACATGTTAATGCGGCATCTGCTACATTTGATGATCCATTGCTTTTACCAAATCCGGCTAAAGCGCCTACAACAGGTTCTGTTGTATTGGTTCCTGTGGCTAGCCCTCAGGCGGTGCAAAGTATCCATGAATTTGTGAAAGCATGGGAAAATGCGGAAAAACATATTGCTTTAGCTGAAAGCAAAAAGAATAATCATCAAGCGTTAACTAAAGAAGAAGCTAAATGGTTACATTCTAAAGATAAGCATAACTATGCTGATTATTTCCGTAAACATTCTTTAGGTTATGTACATGGCCAAGAAACTGCATTGAACTGGAATGGTGAAAACCGTAATAAAAACGAGTATAGCTATTACACATTCCCTAAATATGATAAGGACCAAGGTTATACAAATAGCTATGGTTACAATGTATTGCGCAGCATGGTTGATCGCATGAATGAATTGCTTCAAAAACAAAAGGCCGTTGGCGGTCCTTTGACTGATGAAGAAGCACAAGCATTGGAAGATGCTATGCTTGATATCATGGCTCAAGATCAAGAACATGTATCTAATGAAGAATTGCGTTATTACATGAACGAAGCAGTTTGGTTTGCTACAAAACAAACTGTGAAGAATATGTCTGCAGAAGAACCTTCTGTTGGCGATATGCACGAAATTAACCTTCGTGAAGCGATTCAGACAGATAACTAATCATCTAAATACACATATAATTAAATCTTTATATGTATAACTTTTGCTGTATAGGAAATGCAGATGCAATACCTTATATATAAAAGTTTTTAATATACAGTGTTGAAATGCAAATAAGGGATTCTATAAACACACTGTTATATAGGCAAGAAGCCGCAACTGAATGCAATATATGCATTCTTGTTGCGGCTTTTTTTTGCTTTAAATTCTCGTTATATGATATGTCTAAAAGAGTGATATAACTCAAGTTTCGAATCTGTAAAATTAGGCCGTGAAATTGTGCAAAAATAATGGTAAAAATTTTCTGAAATTTGTAGTAAAATTTGTCCAAATTTTGTTGACATGAGTATATGGAAATGTTATTATATTCAAGTACCCCATATGAAGGGGCACAGATCTTTGAAAACTGAACAATGATAGGTAATCAATCAAAACGATTGAACATATGCCAGAGTGCGGGTTTTGACATAGTCAAAACCAACCATAATTCAAAGCTACTTCAATGTAGCGACAACAAAAACAAATGAGCTATTCAAATAGCTTCAAGATATCTTGGAGAGTTTGATCCTGGCTCAGGACGAACGCTGGCGGCGTGCTTAACACATGCAAGTCGAACGAAGAGCGATGGAAGCTTGCTTCTATCAATCTTAGTGGCGAACGGGTGAGTAACGCGTAATCAACCTGCCCTTCAGAGGGGGACAACAGTTGGAAACGACTGCTAATACCGCATACGATCTAATCTCGGCATCGAGGATAGATGAAAGGTGGCCTC
>NZ_GG770201.1:508442-521994 GCF_000163715.1 Veillonella sp. 3_1_44 | reverse complement strand
CACGCCGCCAGCGTTCGTCCTGAGCCAGGATCAAACTCTCCAAGATATCTTGAAGCTATTTGAATAGCTCATTATTTGTTGTCGTTACATTGAAGTAACTTTGAATTATAGTTGGTTTTGACTATGTCAAAACCCGCACTCTGGCATATGTTCAATCATATGATTGATTACCTATCATTGTTCAGTTTTCAAAGATCTGTTATCAATTTGCACTACTTCATTATTAAGTACTGTCGTAATTGACGACTTGATTATAATAACATTATGACCACTTTCATGTCAACACATTTTATAATCTTTTTGAAGTTCATTTTAAACCTCTAAGTGTATTGCTACACTCATTAAGAAACAGCCGCTCAAACGACTGTATGCATATTATAGTACAATGAAAATATAATCGCAACCCCCAATTCTCAATTTTGCAAAATCTTCATTTTATTTTCATTTTCAACTATAAACCTAATAATTGATTTTACACAATTAATCATGTACAATGTAGCTGTAATAAAGAACTTTCAGCACAAATTAGTTTTCTTTTATTAGCATTTACCAATATGAATATTACATTATTGTAAGGAGATTGAGTATGAAACTATCAAAACATTTATTATCAAAAGCTGTAGCTATAGCTGCTATATGTGCTACTATGGGAACTACCACATTAGCTGCACCACAGGGCACATTTGATACTTCAGAAATTAATATTACTGGTCAAGCGTCTCGATCTGTAGCACCTAACTATGCGATTTTAACACTTGGTATTACAAGCCAAAATACCAATATCAATGCTGCAAAATCTAATAATGATCGTATTATGAGTAATTTAATTAGTCAATTAGCTAACTTAGGTGTTGCAAAAAAAGACATCTATACATCTAGCATTTCCATCAATCCAACGAGCGACTATCAAGACGGCAAACGCATCAATACAGGTTACAATGTATCAAATCATGTAACAGTTAAGATCAATAACCTTGATAACGTAGGAAAGGTTGTCGATGCCGCTGTTAGCGCTGGTGCTAACGACATCAACAACCTTTCATTCCAAAATGATGTGTCTCAACAATTATCTGATTCTTTAACTACAGAAGCGATTCAAAACGGTCGCCATAAAGCAGAAGTTATCGCAGCTGCCCTCGGTCGTACATTGGGACCAGTAAAAACTGTTTCCATTAGCACAACTGAAACTAGCACAATGGACTCTGGTTACTATCGTAACCCAGTAATGCTAAAAGCAGCTCTCGAAACTACTACGCCTGTAGAAAAAGGCTCTTTAATAGTTTCACAAGACGCTAACATCACTTATTATCTACAATAGAATTTTCCGGTACCACACCTTCGTGTACAGCTACAATGCCGCCTGTCAATTCATGATAGGTGGCATTTTCATATCCAAGAGATTTCCAGATTTCTAAAATCTCACTTTGATGCGGGTATCTACGTAAAGATTCTGGAAGCCATGCATAGGAAGAGTTATCTTTGCTCAATTTTCCTATAATAGGCAATATATATGAAAAATAGAAGTTATATAACTGTTTAAACCCAAACATACTTGGTTTTGCAAGTTCTAACACCACAACCTTCCCCCCTGGTTTTACCACGCGTTGCATTTCAGACAATACCTGCTTAATATCTGGAACATTTCGCATTGCAAAGCCACTCATTGCAGCATCAAATGTATTATCCTCATATGGTAAGGCCATGGCATCACCTTGTACTAAATTTACTTGATTAAGTAAACCAGCAGCCTCAATACGAACACGACCTTGATTTAGCATTTCACTATTAAAATCTAATGCCTCTACCTTCAAAGTGGGCTCTTGACGTAATGCCTCCTTCGTAAATACACAAGTACCACATGCCACATCAAGTACATATTGGTGAGGACCGATATTCATCGCTTTTACAGAGAATTTACGCCAAAAATAATCTTGTCCAAAGCTTAACACCGTATTCATTAAGTCATAGTTTTTTGCAATATTAGAAAAAACGCCTTGTACAAATTTCTCTTTATCTGCATACGTTTTAAATTCTTTAGTATTCATTATGGACCTTTCACAAATCAAGAACTATGTTCAAGAATTATATATGGCATAGTATACCACACTATAGGAACGCTAAAAAGAATCCTAATATATATACTCTATATAGTGACTATGTAATATATACATACCTACTAAAAACACTGGTATTTAGTATTTTCCGCTACATAATATAGAACTAAACACACATATTTATTTTTTACCTATATTCATAATAAATATATACGACTATCGATTATAATATCTATTGCCACCATTTCATGTTCGTTGTATAATGACATATGTCCATGTTGAAAGGATACTTTATCATGGGATTTTATTTGTTTTTATATAAGTATTGGAGTGTACTATGAATCGATTTGTAAAATCAATCAATAGAGTCAGTCTAATCCAACAAATTATCATAGGTTTGATTATTGGTATTTTAACTGCTCTTTATGTGCCCGATGTGGCCAATGAACTTGCTTTATTAGGAGTCCTCTTCGTTGGAGCGCTAAAAGGTATCGCCCCTATCCTCGTATTTTTCTTAGTAATTGCTGCGATTAGTAAACATCGCTCTGGACAAAAGACAGGTATGGGCTCTGTTATAACCTTATATTTACTAGGTACATTCCTATCTGCGGCTTTAGCAGTAATCGTAAGCTTCTTTTTCCCTACTACATTACACCTAGCAGCAGGTGCCGCCGATGCCGCACCACCACAAGGTATCGTAGAGGTTATGACAACATTACTAAAAAATGTAGTTGATAATCCAGTAAAAGCATTAATGACTGCTAACTACATCGGTATTTTAGGTTGGGCACTTATCATTGGTGGTGCTTTACGCCATGCACCGATGAATACGAAGGAAGTTATAGAGTCCATTGCACAAGCTATTACTACTGTAGTAGGTTGGATCATTCGATTCGCCCCTCTTGGTATTATGGGCCTTGTAGCAGAATCCATTGCTACTAACGGCATCGAAGCCTTGATTGGGTACTTTCAATTACTCGTATTATTACTTGGTTCTATGATCTTTGTAGCACTAGTAATCAATCCAATTTTATCCTTTATTTACCTTCGTCGTAATCCATACCCATTGGTATTCAAATGCTTACGAGAATCTGCAATCTATGCGTTCTTTACACGTAGTTCTGCTGCAAACATTCCCGTAAACCTTGATTTAGCCAAACGATTGAAACTTAATCCAGATATGTATTCCGTATCCATTCCATTAGGAGCTACAATCAATATGGGTGGTGCAGCAATTACAATCACAATCATGACATTAGCTGCGGCGCATACATTAGGTATCGTTGTAGATATTCCTACCGCAATCCTATTATCTGTTATTGCCACTATTGGTGCATGTGGGGCTTCTGGTGTTGCAGGCGGTTCCTTGTTACTCATTCCATTGGCTTGTTCCCTATTCGGTATATCCAATGATGTAGCAATGCAAGTTGTAGGCGTAGGCTTTATTATCGGCGTATTACAAGATTCCACGGAAACTGCACTTAACTCTAGCACAGATATCCTCTTCACGGCTACTGCTGATTATGCAAAACGCGGCTATCATCAAGATTGGAATTAAAACTTTCTTAGACGGTCCTATGAGACCGTCTTTTTTTATAAACAAATTTTATATTCTTTCACTAGGACTTTGTGAAAGTTATATATATCCTCGCCACCTAATTGTGTAAAAATGATATTATATATTTGGATTAACTAAATATAAACTTTCACCAAGCACTAATAAACTATATTGATTTTCTTCAATATAGTGGTATAATATAGTTAATGATAATAACTATTAGTAGATATATAGAAAGGAATCAACATGAAACAATACGATATTATTGTAGTTGGTACAGGCGGCGCAACCATCGTAGCTGATGCTGCGCTCAAAAAAGGCTTTAAAGTGGCAATCATAGAAAAAGGTAAATTTGGTGGTACATGTCTAACTCGCGGTTGTATTCCTACAAAAGTTATGGTTACAGCAGCTAATGCAATTCAAGAAACAAAAGAATTCAAAAAAATTGGCGTTAACGTTGGACCTGCTACTATGGACTGGCATACTGTGTCCAAGCGTACTTGGCATAAAATTGACGAATCTGCAGGCATCTATGATTATTACAATGCCTATGACAACGTAGATGTGTATCGTGGCGCAGCAAGCTTTGTATCTGATAAAGTGATGAACATCCATCTTAACGATGGGTCTGGCATTGTAGAAATTACAGCGCCTACAATTATCCTTGGTACTGGTGGCTATAGTAATGTACCTAATGTACCAGGTCTTCAAGAATCAGGGTTCCTTACTAGTGAAAGTCTCTTTGGTGATAAATTCCCTAAACAACCATATAAATCCCTTGCTGTACTTGGTGCGGGTCCGATTGGTGTTGAGTTCGCTCATGTATTTGATTCCGCTGGTACAGAGGTAACAATTCTACAACATAATGTACGTTTAGTTCCTAAAGAAGATGCAGATATATCGGAACACTTGCTTAACAACTACAGAGAACGTGGTATTAACGTACTTCTAAACCAAGACACTGTTGAAATCCGCCAAGAGGATGGCCTTAAAGTAGTAGTTACTAAAGATCGTACTACTGGCGAAATTACAGAAACTAAAGTTGAAGAAATCCTTGTAGCTGCAGGTATCCGTCCAGCTGTGGAAGAACTTCACCTAGAAAATACTGGTATTGAAACACGGCCTAAAGGCTGGATCAAAACTAACGAATTTTTAGAAACATCCGTTGATGGTATCTACGCTTTAGGTGATGTCAATGGGGAGCCGGCATTCCGTCACCGTGCAAACTACGAAGCAGATATCATTGCTCACAATCTCTTCTATGCAACAAGTGAAGATGATTACCGTTGGGCAAGGTATGATACATTACCAAAAGTTACTTTCTCCTATCCTGAAATTGGTAGTGTAGGTCTCACAGAGGCTGAAGCTATCAAAGCGGGTTACAATGTAGGAGTTGGGAAGAACTTCTACTCCTCCACTGCAAAAGGCTATGCAATGGGTATCAACCCTGGAGATATAAACGATGGATTTGTAAAAATTGTGGTAGATAAAGACACCAACCATATCCTTGGTATGCATGTCGTAGGTCCTCAAGCTTCTATCCTCTTCCAGCCTTATGTGAACCTTATGAATAGTGGTGTAACTCCGTTGACAGCAATCAACGAAGAAATTGCTTCTGAACGCACTAAACGTTTACGTGAAAAAGGTATTACTCGTGAAATGGACCCTAGATCCGTTATCACTGTAGGCGAAACTATGAGCCCACATCCATCCCTCGTCGAGGTTATCATGTGGACACAAGTGTACTACGAAAATCGTTGGTAATACAACTATAGTTATAAATAATAAAAGGACTAAACCTAGGCGCAGTACTTTTGTTGCAAACATATCTATTGTAAAAAAAATATTCTAACATAAGAGCACTATCAACCGATATTTTATAGTATCGGAATCGCAAAAAAGAGCCAAAGGCATTGCCTTCGGCTCTTTTCTTATTAATCATCAATAGATAGGTTAGCGGCCCATATCTATATCAGAACCCCAAACGAGATTTGTTTTACGACCATCGAAGCCTTGATCTGGCTCAGGTGGTAATTTATAGGATTTAGATTGTTCTACATAAGCACCTGTCTCAGCATCTACTGTAACAACTACTTTTTTACCATCTTGATGCATAGTCACATAGTATAAAACTTTACCATTATGAGCTTCAATTTTCCAGCCCTTCATAACAGCATCATTTCCAAGTTGTTGTTTTGCAACACGTTCTGCTTGCGTTGATTCAATAACTTTATCTTTATTAAAAATCTCACCAATAACTTTCTTAGGTTTGCCCCCCTCTTCCATATCAGAAGCATTACCAGTGATTACATCAATTTTCATCTTGTACTGATGATACTTACTATAACCAACTACTTTATAACCATAGTTCAAGTCATTAGAGTTGAGCTCTACAGAATGAAGTGCCGCATTAGGATAGCGATTTTGGAAAATAGTTCCAATTTGGCTCATAGTCATAACTATGGACTCGCCAGGTGCACGTTTTACAGAAATATCCGTACTTGTTTCAGGCTTTGTTTTGCGTGCATCTGCCACACTTGGTGTAGCAACGGATAACATGCCCACTGCTAATACCCCCGTTAATGCCATAGAAATCAACTTTTTATTCATTATAATCCTCCTACTAGATACTATGCTTCTATTAATCAAACTATTAGTACACTAGAATTTCTATAAGTTCATGCTATATTCAGCAACACGAAAAATATGTAAATAGTCATATCATTTAGACAATATACTATAAACCTTCATTAGATGCAAGTCGTCCATCTACATCAGTCATAATCAATTTATAGCATGTAGCCACTAAAGGTACACCGATCAACATACCAGTAACCCCCATCAAACTACCGCCTACGATAACAGCAGCAAATACCCACAAACCTGGTAATCCAACAGAGTTACCTACAATTTTAGGATAAATAAAGTTACTTTCAATTTGATGAAGTACCTCTAAAATAATTACATAGATGAGAGCATCCATAGGGCCAACAGTAAGTAGCATAACGGCTCCAATGATACCACCAACATAAATACCTAATAGTGGAATCAATCCAGTTAGACCAATTACACAGGCAATCGTTGTAGCATATTCAATATTAAATAGCCATAAAGTAATTCCTACCATCACGCCTAGAACCAAGGCATCTATAAACTGACCTACAAAAAAATTACTGAATGTTTGAACTGCTACGCGAGTTACATAACTAACTCGATTTACCCACTCATCTGATGCATATGCCTTTAATATACGTTTACCTTGTAACATAAGGCGTTCCTTATCAAGCAACATATAAACAGCAAAAATTAAGCCAAGACCTATGTTCAAAGTCCAAGACAATACGGTGCCCATTGCATTTACAATATATGTGCCACCTTTTGTCCCCCATTCACGAGTATATTTAGCAATATTTTCTCCACTTAGGGCATCTATAATCGTTTGATTCGATGCCATTGGAATGGTTTCTGTAATATGTTGCATCCATGTTTGGAAATCCGTATACAATTGCGGTGATGCAGCTACAATAATCGACATAGAATGAATCAATTGAGGTAAAGCCATCCGAGCAATAAAATACACAATAACACTAATTGTTACAAAGGATAGCAAAAGACTCAACGGGCGACGTATTTTATACTTCCATCCAGAGTCACACTTAGGCCATAGCCATCGTTCATAACGAACGACTAGAATATCCAATACGAAAGCAATACAAGCACCCACAATGAGCGGAACAAAAGCCGTAAAGATAGCGTCAAGACCACTAGCAATATCACTTATACGTAGTGCCATCATAATCATAATGCCCGCTAGTATAATAGCTCCTATGAGCTGTTTGTAATATTTGAATTCTTTCATAATAACCTACTTCACATAACACTATTAATAAGCTACACCTATATAACTATACGATTCTCACATCGCATACATTACCAAAGCATAATGAACATTGTATGACCTAGGATTGTATGCAATTTTAGTATAACACAAAAGTCCACCTTGTCGCATGCTCGAATTCTCGATAAACAAGAGAGCATGATTGAAGGTGGACTTATTGTAGGACTAATCTAGATTAGTCTAGAGATTAGCGATGAATATAAACGTCTACACGACGGTTTTCAGCTTTACCTGCTGCTGTAGAGTTAGTTGCAACTGGTTTAACATCACCATTAGCAATACCGATAAGACGATCGGCAGATACACCATGGTTAACTAAATATTGAGCCACATGTTGTACGCGGCGTTCAGACAAAGCAATGTTGTATTGTGGATTTGCATCAGTATCAGCGTTACCCATCAATTTAACTTGGTCTTGAGAATATTGGTTAGCAGCATTTACAGCAGCTGTTAAGTTTGGATATTGGTCCGCACGAGCAACATCTTGGTCGGAGTCAAAGTAGATAGATTGTACATAGTAGTCCAATTTAGGAGTTTTATATGCAGGCGCTTCTACAGTAGGAGCTGGAGCCGGAGTGTATACAGGAGCTGGCGCTGGAGTGTATACAGGAGCTACGGATTTATGACCGCCGAAACGGTAAGATAATCCTACTACAGGACCTTGGAAGGAAATATTAGACTTATCATCACGTTTAGTATTGATATAACGATACCCTGCATTAATATCCCAGTCTTGGTTAACTTTATAACCTAAACCTGCTTCCCAAGTAGTAGTTCTCTTAGTCCCTACACCCGCTTTACCATAAACGTCTACTTTGGAGCCAAGGTTAGCTTTACCAATTACACCTAATTGAGCAATATTATTTGCTTTAGGGAATGTATCACCAGAAATGTGAGCATAACCACCATATACTGCGAAATTTTTGTTCAAGGATTGAATCAAATTAACTTCTTGCATTCTATCACTATAGCTAGTGCCGAACATTTTATCATTCAAACCATGGTATTGGTATTGCAACGCTGTTTTATCTGTGAAAGCGTATGTTACACCACCATCAAAGTTCCATTTTGCATCAGAAGTCCAAGCTTTAGTTTTTGCTTTAGAATCAGACGCACCAAGATCAACTTGAAACTCACCTTTATTGAATTGAGTTTGAGGAGTTGCACCTGCTACGGACACACCTACAGCAGCAACTGCCAATAAAGCTAATAATTTTTTATTCATTATAATTCCCTCCAAAAACAGCCCTTATAATACTTAGGCTTTGGTAATAATATGCTTATAGTTTACACAATTTTTCAATATAATTCAACATTCTTCATGAATATTTGATGAATTTTTAGTTATATCTATCTATAAATATTATAAATATAAATATTTAAACCCTCTCTATTGCCGAATCACTGCGATTCTCTGCACATATTACATTCCCGAAATTATAATACTATTTATCTTTTTTAAGATTCTCTAACAATAATAAAATTACTGGTCTTATAAGTTCATCAAAATCATTATTATATATACTAATAGATCTAACTATAATTGAACGAATAAAAGCTCCCTTATGCACTAAGGAAGCTTTTATCATTTCATATGTATATCTCTTACATATATACGTGAAATCAGAAGTTTCTGGTCAGATAACACATTCCCCAATGTGTCATTTTTTTCACATTACGTATTGTACATCAAAAATTTTTAATAGACAAGAGTTTATTCACTTCTTTTTCATGAATCCTTCTAAAACTTTCAATGTGAAAAAGAATTTACATCTCATTAAACAACCTTATGTTGCCATGTTCCTCGAATAAATCTCAAATAAGAACAACATAATCTTAGAGACTGATCGAAGCACAAAGATAACCATGCCCCAAAAAGCCCTAAACCTAGTGTAATGCACAATAAATAAGTAATAATAGGACGAATGATTGCTACGCTTACAAGAGAATATTTCATGATGTAATATGTATCTCCTGCCCCTTTCAACACACCGGAATACACTTGCTGTAATGCTTGAGGGAATGCAGCGATAGCCATAATGCCCATCAAAGTGGCTGAAAGTGTAACAACATCACTTTCACGAGTATATAACTGTACTAAAAAATCACCAGGACCCATAAAGATTAATGCACTTACAAGGCCCACGACTAAACCAATACGAGCACCAATTTTACCATAAGTACGTGCAATATCTGGTCGTTTGTGTCCCAGACTTTGCCCCGTATGTGATGCACCTGCAAATCCAAGACCCATCGCAAAATAGTAAAATATATCCATTAAATTCATACATACGTAATGTGCTGCTAAAGGTACTGCACCTAAGGAAGCAACAATCATAGTGTATGTATACATACCGAACCGCTCAAAGAACTGTTCTCCTAAAGAACTGCCACCGACATGAAACATTGTATGTAATACGGGCCTTTCAAAAGTCCATTTCGACGGATGGCGCAATGTTAATCCAGTAGAAGTATGTTGTGAAATCGTACGCAACAACAATAATGCAATAATAGCACTACTGATCATAGTGGATACACCTGCCCCCATAACGCCAAGTTCAGGGAAGAAACCAATACCATAAATCAAGAAGAAATTCATTATCGTATTCAAAATATTCCCTACTACATTAGATTTAAAAATAACTTTAGTGTTACCATATCCAATGAGTGCAGCCCCTACGATTTGGCTAAAGGACTGAAATATTAAGCTAATAACTATGAAACGACCATACCAAACGGCTGTTTCAATATAGCCATCTTCAGCTCCTGTAAAACGTAGAATATGCTCTAAGTTCAAGAAACATATCAATAATAACGGTACATAAATTAAAAAATTCAATAAAATAGATTGCTTGAGTACGGCATTCATACCATCTACATCACCTTCACCATGACGACGAGCTATAATTGCTGTCACAGCAATGGATAAGGCTCGACAAAAGATGAGCATTACCATCTCAGGTTGACCCATAATGCCTACCGAAGCAAGAGCTGACGCACCTAAGGCACCAACCATCGCCAAATCAATGGCAGTCATAAATTGTAACATCAAGCCTTGTAATGTAGCTGGCCAAGCTATTTTTAAATAATTACCATATAGCTGCTTTGTAGTTCCTACAGGTCCTAATCGTTCTACAACAGGCAACATGGTGTCTATTGAAAGCCATCGTTGTATACGGTCTAACATCCTATCTCCTATTCATGTAAGATCATATAGTAAAGGCATTACTTCACCTCTTATATCTATTGTATTATATCATATAACATATGAGAAATCATTCATATGTTATGCTTTTTAAATAAGAATATATATCAAAATAGCAAAAAAGAACCTCTTAGACGAAATGTATATACCCTATCAAGTACAACAATGTATAAGAGGTTCTTTAGTTTTACAGGAAAATAACTATCTTAGACTATTATCAAAATTAGTTCTCAACTCTTAACCTTTAGAGGCTAATAATTGATTTACTACGGCACGCAAGTCATCTAAGCCTTGTTTAGTTTCAGCCAATTCTTGACGTTGACGTTCATTTTCAGCTTCCAATGTATTTAGACGTGCTGCTTGATTAGCAATAACAGTTTTTTGATTACTATTCTCTTTTTTGAGGCTAGATACTTCGTCTTGCATTACATAAACAGAGCTAATAGGACCTGCTTTATAACGCTCTGGGATAGCGTCTTTTCTTTCACGACTACCACCAAATTTATGCGTTATACCTGCATTTACCATGTTGTGGCTAGTACCAAGTGAAACACCTACATTGAACATAGTATCTTCAGTTCGATAATGAGCAATGCCGATAGCACCCGCAGTTTCACCACGGTAGTTACCAATACCAGCCATAATTTGTGTTGGTTCCAATGGATCATATTGAATTGGTTTCAACGCGGCCATAGCTGCCGCATGAGCACCAACACGTTGTGTTTCAGTACCGACACGGTTAACAGCTTCTTGTAAACCAGCATTAGATGCTTTCAATTGGCTAACATTTACTGCATCAGTATCAGCTGTGCCAGGCGCTACTCCATGAATTTTGTTGCCACCATTATTTAAGCCGTCTACAGTAAGTGATACAGGGCTAGCTGCTGTATCTGCAGGAGTAATAGTCATACCACCCCCATTAATTGTAGTAGAGTTGCCAGCTGCATCTTTCACAGTTGTACCTGCAGGAGTGATTTTAGTAGATACACCGTTTTCATCACCTACAGTAACACTGTTTAGGCCTTTTAAGTCTTTAGCCAAGCCATATGTGAAAGTAGTTCTATCTTGGTTAACTACAAGATTATCACCAGCTTGGAATTTTACGGTATCACTACCTTGTACTTTTTCAACAGTACCTCCTGCAGCTGTTACCTTCCATGCAGATATATCTTTAACTTGTTGTTTACCAGTCTCTGTCAAGTTGCTCAAATCTTGATTTGCTGCATTATCGATTTTTGCTTTAGTTTGATCATCAATCTTAACAGTTACATCTTCACCATTAGCTATAGTTGTTAAACCGTTTTCGCCTTTAATATTGAATTTTACATCGCCTGTACTCAACGATTTTTCATCAGTCAAACCAGAGTTACCACCTAAAGAAATCTTACGAGCAATAGCTGTCGTGTTTTTGTCGATATTAGCTTTATTGGTTGCGATGTTATCCTTATTAGTTGCAATATCACTAGTATTTTTAGTGATAGCCGCTTTGTTATCAGCAATATTTTGTTTATTCGCAGCAATATTGTCCTTATTAGTTGCAATATCAGCAGCATTTCTATCAATTGCAGCTTTATTATTAGCTATTTTTTGCTTGTTATCCGCAATAGCATCAGCATTTTTACCAATCTTATCTGTATTATCAGCAATGTTGGCTTTGTTTTCTGCTACTTGATCATCAACATGTTTCAATTGATCTTCTGTGGCGGCACGTCCAGAGACAGGCTGTGTTTGACCCGGAGTCCATGCAGTGTTAGTCAAACCCGTTACTTGAGGTGTTTCTACACCTTCTGTAGCTTTCACTTTTGGTGCTGTAATGGTTTGATTTGCTTTTACAGTATTGAAAGTTACGTCTTGTTTAGTAGCAATTGTGAAGTCTTTACCATTTTGAGTAATGGAAATGTTATCACCATCGATAAACTTAACTGTATTGCCACCTTCAACTTTTTCGGCAGTATTACCATTAGCTACTACGTTCCATGCGGATAAATCTTTAACTTGTTGTTTACCAGCATCTGTTAAGTTGCTCAAATCCGTATTTGCTGCATTGTTGATTTTATTAGCCGTAGCATCATCTAATTTGACAGTTACATCGTCTCCATTAGCTTCAGTAACAATACCATTTTGCCCTTTAATATTGAATTTCACATCGCCTGTACTTAAGGATTTCTCATCGGTTGAACCAGTATTACCACCTAAGGAAATCTTACGACCAATAGCTTCTGTATTTTTATCAATATTAGCTTTATTGGCTGCGATATCGCCAGCATTTTTAGTGATGGCCGCTTTGTTATCTGCAATATTTTGTTTATTCGTCGTAATATTATCTTTATTAGTTGCTATATCGGCTTTATTAGTTGCGATATTATCTTTATTAGTTGCTATATCGGCTTTATTAGTTGCGATATTATCTTTGTTAGTAGCAATATCTACTGCATTTTTATCAATTGCAGCTTTATTATCAGCTATTTTTTGTTTGTTATCCGCAATAGCCTCTGCATTTTTACCAATCTTATCTGTATTGTCAGCAATCTTGGCTTTATTTTCTGATACTTGATCATCAACATGTTTCAATTGGTCTTCTGTGGCTGCACGACCAGATACAGGTTGTGTTTGACCTGGAACCCACGCAGTGTTCGTCAAGCCTGTTACTTGAGGTGTTTCAACTCCAGTTGTCGCTTTCACTTTTGGCGCTGTAATCGTTTGAGTAGCTGTTACCGTATCAAAGGTTACATCTTTCTTAGTAGAAATGGTGAAGTCCTTACCATTTTGAGTAATAGAAATGTTATCACCATCGATAAACTTAACGGTGTTACCACCTTCAACCTTTTCAGCCATCT
>NZ_GG770201.1:483567-507862 GCF_000163715.1 Veillonella sp. 3_1_44 | reverse complement strand
CTTTCTTAGTAGAAATGGTGAAGTCCTTACCATTTTGAGTAATAGAAATGTTATCACCATCGATAAACTTAACAGTGTTACCACCTTCAACCTTTTCAGCCATCTCATTATTAGCGACTACATTCCAAGCTGCTAAGTCCTTAACTTGTTGCTTACCGTCAGGGGTCAAATTACTCAAATCTCGATCAGCTGCATTGTCGACCTTACCTTTAGTTGCATCATCAAGTTTAACGGTTACATCGTCACCATTAGCAACCGTAGTAAGACCATTTTCACCTTTCACATTGAATTTCACATCACCTGTGCTCAAGGATTTTTCATCGGTAGAACCAGAGTTACCACCTAAGGAAATCTTACGGCCAATAGCTGTCGTGTTTTTGTCGATGTTAGCTTTATTGATTGCGATGTTATCTTTGTTGGTTGAAATGTCAGCTTTGTTTGTAGCAATGTCGCCAGTATTCTTATCAATTGCCGTTTTATTATCGGCTATTTTTTGTTTGTTGTCTGCAATATTATCCTTATTAGTAGCAATATCTGTTTTATTCGCAGCAATATTGTCTTTGTTAGTAGCAATATCTACTGCATTTTTATCAATTGCCGTTTTATTGTCAGCTATTTTTTGCTTGTTATCTGCAATGGCATCAGCATTTTTGCCAATCTTATCTGTATTATCAGTGATATTGGCTTTATTTTCCGCTACTTGATCATCAACATGTTTCAATTGGTCTTCTGTGGCTGCACGACCAGATACAGGTTGTGTTTGACCTGGAACCCACGCAGTGTTCGTCAAGCCTGTTACTTGAGGTGTTTCAACTCCAGTTGTCGCTTTAACCTTTGGCGCTGTAATCGTTTGAGTAGCTGTTACCGTATCAAAGGTTACATCTTTTTTAGTAGAAATGGTGAAGTCCTTACCATTTTGAGTAATAGAAATGTTATCCCCATCGATAAACTTAACTGTATTACCACCTTCAACCTTTTCAGCCGTTTCATTATTAGCGACTACATTCCAAGCTGCTAAATCCTTAACTTGTTGTTTACCATCAGGAGTCAAATTGCTCAAATCTCGATCAGCTGCATTATCGATTTTGCCTTTAGTCGTATCATCGAGTTTAACAGTCACATCGTCGCCATTAGCAACAGTCGTAAGACCATTTTCACCTTTCACATTGAATTTCACATCACCTGTGCTCAAAGATTTTTCATCAGTCGAACCAGAGTTACCACCTAAAGAAATCTTACGACCGATAGCTGTCGTGTTTTTGTCGATGTTAGCTTTATTGGTTGCGATGTTATCCTTATTAGTTACAATATCACTAGCATTTTTAGTGATAGCCGCTTTGTTATCAGCAATATTTTGTCTATTGGTAGCAATATTGTCAGTATTTTTAGTGATTGCAGTTTTATTATCAGCTATTTTTTGCTTGTTATCTGCAATGGCATCAGCATTTTTGCCAATCTTATCTGTATTATCAGCGATATTGGCTTTATTTTCTGCTACTTGATCATCAACATGTTTCAATTGGTCTTCTGTGGCTGCACGACCAGATACAGGTTGTGTTTGTCCCGGAGTCCATGCAGTGTTGGTCAAACCTGTTACTTGAGGAGTTTCAACCCCAGTTGTCGCTTTAACCTTTGGCGCTGTAATCGTTTGAGTAGCTGTTACCGTACCAAAGGTTACGTCTTTTTTAGTGGAAACGGTGAAGTCCTTACCATTTTGAGTAATAGAAATGTTATCACCATCAATAAATTTAACAGTGTTACCACCTTCAACCTTTTCAGCCGTCTCATTATTAGCTACAACATTCCAAGCTGCTAAGTCCTTAACTTGTTGCTTACCGTCAGGGGTCAAATTACTCAAATCTCGATCAGCTACATTGTCAACTTTACCTTTAGTTGCATCATCGAGTTTAACAGTCACATCGTCGCCATTAGCAACAGTCGTAAGACCATTTTCACCTTTCACATTGAATTTCACATCACCTGTGCTCAAAGATTTTTCATCAGTCGAACCAGAGTTACCACCTAAAGAAATCTTACGACCGATAGCAGCAGTATTTTGGGCAATATTAGCTTTATTAGAAACAATATCCCCTTTGTTTGTAGCAATTTCACCCGCATTTTTGTCAATTGCTGTTTTATTGTCAGCAATTTTTTGCGTATTCGCAGCAATACTGTCCTTATTGGCAGCAATATCTGTTTTGTTTGTTGCAATATCACCTGCATTTTTAGCTATTGCAGTTTTATTTGTATCAATAGCAATTTTGTTAGCTTCAGCTTTATCATCAACTTTTTTCAATTGAGATACATTGACAGCATCTTTATCAGCAACACCATCTGCTACATTAGCAACTTTCAAATTCCCAGCATTGATACCTTTATCACCATCAATTTTAACAGTTTCATTACCGCCAGCATTATTGAAAGAAGCACTGTTTAATTTAGAAAGATCTTTTTTCAAAGCTACAGAGATTTTCTTATCATTTCTAGCAACCGCAACATTATCGTCACCAGAAAAATCTACTGTATTACCTTTTTCAACCGCTACTGGTGTAGCTTCACCATTAGCAGAAAGATTCCAACCATATTTGTTTTGATCAATCGCTTGATTAATCGCATTAGCTACATTAGCAGAATCCGCCATACCAGCCGAGGCTGTAGCGCTACCATTTGCTACAGTAATGTCTTGCTTTTTACCAGAAACTGTAATTTTCTTACCATTAGCTGTAGTGCTAATGTATGTATTATCACCATTTACAGCCAATTTACTATTAGCAAGGTTCACATCGCCTGTACCAGTATCACCTGTAAAAGCTAGATTAACACTCTTTAATTGCGCCACGTTTACTGCGTCTGTATCAGCAGTACCTGCAGCAACATAGTTAATTTGACGTGTTTGGTTTATCGTACCAACAGCAACACCACCTAATTTAGACGTTAGGGCGGCACCACTTAAACCAGCATATATATCTGTACGACTAGCATTAACATTATATCCCGCTACGCCTGAAGCAATATCAGCTATAGATTTTGAGCCAACAGCTACACCATCTACTACTTTACCTCTGGCGCCATCACCAACAGCCACAGAACGACTTGCAGATGCGTCTGTTGCGGCATTTGGGCCAATAGCAATAGAATTATCGGCCGTAGCACCAGTATTATCTTTATTAGCAACATCAGAAGATTTTATAGATATATATTTATAAGCGATTTGGTCTACAATAGCGCTAAGTTGAGAGCCATTAATTGCATCTGTGGAAGTAGCACTTACTTCACCAGGAGCCACATGTTTCAACTGACGTTCATACCCTTTAGAACCAAAAGATACAACGTCACCTGGCAATGTTTTATCACCACCAGCCCAGGAAGCAACAACGTTATTTGGCAATGTATAGCTAGATTGTTTTGTACCGCCTACATCAGTGTTAGAACCACCACCGATGGCAATAGCATTATCACGATTTGCCCTAGCCCCTGTGCCAATAGCAATAGCATTTGTTACATCATTATTGGCTTGACCAGAAGCCCCACTAGAAGTTCCTGATAAACGATCCTTCGCATTTGCACCTGTACCAATGGCAATGCCCACATTGCCTGACTGACCTTTCATCCCTAATGTGATACCAGATTCACCAGCCGTCGCCATTGTAAACATTGGGGTTCTCATATCAAAGCCAGTTAAGCTTTGAACAGCACTACGCAAATCCCCAATTTGAGTCGCTCCACCACTTGTAGTGTAAATAACTTTTACACCATCAGCTTTAACTACATCATCGCCACCAATAACAATAGAAGAATGTCCTTTGGCTAGTGTATTTCCCCCGATGGCAATTGCTTGTTCTCCAATTACTCTTGCACCTTCATTAGCAGTATTACCACCACCAATAGCGATTCCTTGTGGGCTACCAGCAGCAACACTAGAATTAGAACCAATAACAACAGAATTTCCACCAGCAGCTGCTGCATTATAACCAAAACCTACAGCTTTATCACCTTTAACAGAAGCATTAGGCCCCAAGCCTACTGCTGTTGCAGGCAGATTCGAAGGCACATCATTTGACGCCATAGAGATGCTAGCATTAGACATTGCTAATGCAGCAAAGATAGTTGCTACAACAATTTTCTTTTTTCCGCTATTATTCTTAGCGAACTCAGATACTACTACGTAACAATTTTTTGATTTGCTCCAAACCACTTTGAAAATCTTATTCATATTTTCTCCTATAAACTATATTAATGCTCCCTTTATGCTTCTTCATATGATAAATCATATGAGAATTTCAAATTTTTCAATATATTAAGTATATCAAAACCTTTAATATACTATCAAGCTTTTTCATTTATTTTTCACAATTATAGGTATTGCAAAAACAGCGTAGTAATAAGCTTTATAGTGATTCATGTCACAAATTTATATTAAATACGGGCTTATTTTATACCATACTAAAGAGATAAAATGAATATAAACTCATAATCAATTATTTAAACTTCGTTTATGAGATTATAGATACTAAAAAAATATCTTTACAGCTAGATATTACGGACTAAATCGCATATCATCACTACAGAGATAATTACTTCATTAAAATCATATAAAACACTAGATATTTCCCTTAGCCAATAGCTGATTTACTACAATTTTCAAAGAAAAAAGCTATCTCATAGAAATAACAATCTACAAGATAGCTTTATTGCTAGTTTATATAATTAAATAGGGAAAACCAATTAAGTTACATTAAAGGCATATACACTTTGCTCGTGTGCTAATTGTATACGCTTATGTAAGCGTTTCATATATGTACGATATATCGCTTGTGCTTCTTCGACAGATACGATATCAAAATGAATTCCATCCCCCACTGGTAATTGGCTTAACCTAGGTAAATCTGCCGTAATCACAGTGCCAATCTTTGTATAGCCACCTGTTGTTTGCCGATCTGCCATGAGCACTATAGGGTTTCCATCAGAAGGAACTTGGATAGAACCAAATACAGCGCCATCGGAGATAATATCTGCACCATCTATATGCTCTATAACAGGGCCATCCAAGCGAAAGCCCATGCGATCACATTGTACAGTCAATGTATATATTTTACTACCAAAGGTCCTAATCCCTTTCTCTGTAAAATACTTTGCTTGATTTCCGAGAACAACACGCAAAGGTTCGTGACACTCACGACCGCCGCGGTTATATAAAGCAGTATTGAATAAGTTATGACCACCATAGAAGTCGCACACATTCACTTCGTCTCTAGTAAATGCTTTAATGCCAAACTGATCGCCCGCTTGTAATGAACGCCCCTCAAAACCACCTATTTTAGCCTTTGTATGAGTCGATACGCTACCGTTAATAGCAGGAACATCGATACCACCAGAGAAAGCAATATACATACGCACTCCACATTGGCTGAAGCCACCAGAAATGATATCCCCTTCGTGACAAATAAAAGGTATATATCTAGGCACGACTAAATTGTTAATGGTTGGGTGCATGTCGGCCCCTGTAAAAGCAACAATACATGTACCTTGAACAGTTAGCGTAGGAGGTAACACGGTACATTCTAAAGCACCTAGCGGTTCCTTGTTTCCTACTAGAGCCTGTCCCAAGAGATAGCTTTCACTATCCATAGGACCTGCCACAGGCATACCATATTGTTGAAAGCCAATACGCCCTAAATCTTGAATCGTTGTATACATACCCGGAGCATCTACGCGGATTAAAGCGCGTTGAAACTCATTTATATCCACGTAAATCACCACTTTCTATTTCATATATAGATGGAATATATTCCATACCCAAGGATTTAATCCTATGGAATTCGTTTTCATCGATAGGCACATAACGAACGTAGTCCCCTGCCCTTAATAATGCAGCTTGCTTTTTAGACATGTCATACATAGTCAAAGGTGTGCGTCCAATAATCTGCCAGCCCCCTGGAGAATCTGATGGATATGTGCCAGTCTGTTCTCCTGCAATACCTACAGACCCGGCAGGAATCAAAGTTCTTGGCGAAGACAAGCGCGGAGTTGCAATGCGAGGATCCATCCCACCTAAGTAAGTAAAACCAGGAATAAAACCTAACATATAAACCAAATAATCAGTACCACTATGAATGGATACAACTTCAGCTTCACTTATATGATTGTGAGAGGCTACAAAACCTAGATCTGGACCATACTCGCCACCGTATATGGTCGGGATTTCAACAATCGTAACACGTTCATTTCCGCTGTCTGTTACAGATTCTTGTAATATTGGATTAAGAGTTCCACAAATGTCGGAATACGTATATACCATTGCATCATATTGAACAAGCAATGCACAGTATGTAGGAACTAGTTCAATAATTCCATCTAGCTGTAAGAGTTTAATCTGCTCTATAACTTGTCGGATTTGTCGATTAATCTTTGGATCGATTGCTTGACCAAAATCAATAGAGATAGCGCAATCCCCTACAGGTGAAATTGTAGGTTTCATATGTACCTCCTGCTATAACTAGAAAGGACCATCACATTCAAGATGAACGTAATGGTGCTTTCACAGATAATTAATTAACCTAGTAACTTAGCAATACCTTTTAAAGATGTAACACCAATGTAAGATGTTACGAGCACTACAATCCACCCTGTATAATATAAAAGTTTATTGTGTTTATATGTTCCTACGATTTCAGATTTATGAGTTGCGACAAGCATAACTGCCAATGTAACAGGTAATATTAACCCATTTACAGAACCAGCTAAAATCAATAGAGATGCTGGTTTACCAATAAAAATCAGGATACATGTGGAAATAAAGATAAATGCCATAATAGTCAATTTTTCATTTCGTTCTACCACCTTAAACAATGTTTTTAAAAAGGATACTGATGTATAGGCAGCCCCTACTACAGAGGTCAATGCGGCACAGAAGAACACTATACCGAATAATTTATGCCCGATTTCACCAGCTCCTAAAAGAAAAGCAGAACCAGCTGGATCCTTAGCATCTAGTACAAATCCCATAGATACCACACCAAGAACAGCTAAGAATAATAATATACGAACTAGCGCATCAACAGACATGCCCATAATAGCTGCACGACGTACATCCTTTAAATGTTCTTGACCTGTAATACCAGCATCAATAAGGCGGTGACCACCAGAGAATGTTATATATCCACCTACGGTCCCTCCAATAAGAGTTATCGTAGCAAGCCACGGATAATTCGTAGGTACTATCGCATGAGTCACTGCTGTCCCTACTGGGGGATTCGTTGAAAATGCTACATAAGCAATGAGGACGAGCATAACCGTACCGAGTACTTTAGCCGTATTATCTAGAACACCACCCATCTTCTTAGATGTAAATAGTAAGATGCCCAAAATACCACTAATAGCGGCTGCTGTTGTTGTGTCGATACCAAATATAATATTGAGGCCCATAGAAGCACCACCAATATTACCGATATTAAAGGCTAATCCACCAAGGGAAATTAAAAATGCCACTATATACCCAAGGCCTGGTAATACCTTATTCGCAATATCTTGACCGCGCATTTGGGATACACCAATAATTGTCCACACATTAAGCTGTGCAATAATAGAGAAAATAACGGATATAACGATAGCAAATGCAAAGTCTGCTTTCAACTCATTTGTAAACGCTGCTGTTTGCAACATAAAGCCAGGCCCAATAGATGACGTGGCCATTAAGAAAGCTGCCCCTAATAGGACAGAGAAACTCGCTTTACCTGTAATTGGTTTCATAGGAACCTCCAAAATAATAATTAATCTATGTCATACTTATTGCTTAAAGCTCATACTTGCTTTTAATACTTATATTCGTATTTTCTGTTAGTATTAATTAAGCATTTATTTTAATGTTCTTAATAGTGTTATCGGTTTTGAAAATTCGCCACCGTTATACCAGCTTTTGATAGCTCTTCCCAAATATACTTTGTGAAAGCTATCGCTTCAGGATTATCTCCATGAACACATATGGAGTCAGCCACAATATCAATGGTCTTCCCCGTATTAGTAACAACCTTACCCTTTGTAACCATCATGAGAACTCGGTCTAAAGCCTCTTGCGGGTCTTTGATGAAAGCACCTACTTCTGTACGAGGGACCAATGTTCCCTCCTCTGTATAGCCACGATCGGCAAACACTTCCTGTATAACAGGAATGCCTCGTCGCTGTGCCTCTTGAGCAATATAGCTACCACTCAATACCATGGCCGCGATATTAGGATTTACCGCTTGTAAACCATCTAAAATTGCATCGGCTAGTACAGGCGTAACACAGGCTGTATTGTAAAAAGCACCATGTAATTTCATATGCTGTAAAGTAATGTCATAACTATCACAAAAAGCTTGAAGTGCACCTAGTTGGTACATCATATAGGCTTTTGCCTCAGCAGGACTTACTGCCATCGCACGACGACCAAATCCCATCAAATCTGGATAACCAGGATGCGCCCCTACGGCAACTCCTTTTTCTTTACATATGCGGACAGTCGCATCCATAATAAGAGGATCTCCAGCGTGCCAACCACAAGCAATATTAGCACTTGTTACGTGATTTAATACTTCACTATCCATGCCTAATGTATAGTTACCAAAACTTTCGCCTAAATCACTATTTAAATCTACATAATGAGACATATACTATTACCTCTTCATCTTCATTTATTTTATAAATTCTATAGAATATCGAATTTAATGATACGATTATACTAAACAAATCGATACGTTAGCAATGATTTTTATCATGTATACAAAATTCTTTTATAACCAAAAAAACCACAAGATTTTAATCTTGTGGTTTGTATGTAAACTCAATTTTTTATCTGACTCTACTATATCCAGTCATAAGCTCATAAACCGTATTTTGTATATTGTCCGACTCTGTTATTTCAGAAACGGCACAAATAAAATCGGGATGCGCTTGCCAAACGATATCAGTATTTGTCGTTTTAATCCCCCCCAATAGCAACAATAGGAAACTTACTAAATTGCTTTGCCCAATATACATAAGAAATTCCTACAGGATTAGCATTAGGTTTTGTCTGTGTAGAAAAAATAGGCCCTACCCCAATATAATCAATAACACCTGTATATCTGTTTGCCACTTTTAGGTCAGATATACTATGGGTTGACCAGCCAATCAACATATTAGGCCCTACAATTCGTCTTACCGTATTGGGCGGCAAATCAGCTTGCCCAATATGAACACCATCAGCATGTACAGCCAGCGCAAGATCAACATAATCATCAATAATTAATAGAGCATGATAATTAGAGGTCAATCGTCTCAAAATCATAGCCTCCTGATATCGCAGAATAGGTGTTTTTCCCTTTTCACGATATTGAATAATTCGTATCCCTGCGCTTAGCATATCTTTCACAAGCGGAACCACATCTCGAGTACCGCCCGTAATTCCATAAATAGGGCAAGCATTCATTACCTCTGTTAGTTTGTCTTTTCGATTCACCTATTTCACCTCATTAGACATGGTCTTCTCTAGTAAAAGTGATAACGCTAGATCCGCCTGTTTTGCAGCAGCAATAGCTACACGTGGCGCATAAGGATACGCATTGTCTACACCGGAATGCTCGTCACCAACAATATACAAATTTTTACCTAGCTTTTTAGTTCGTAACGCATCGGAATTACCGATTCCAGCTAATCCGGATACCATGATTTTAGGTATATATACTGAAATTGTAGCCTCTAAAAACATAGATTTAGCTTCTACAGTATCAAAGGCTTCTATCAAAATATCGGCTTTTTTATAGATTTCAGGTATATTCTCGATTGTCAATTTATCCTTATAAACCGTAACGATAACATTTGAATTAATGGCAGTTAACACATCTTGTAAAGCCTCTACCTTATACTGCCCCACATGACTCGAAAAATAGTATTGCCGATTTAAATTACTTAGCTCTACAATGTCATAATCTGCAATAATTAGATTTCGAATACCGCTACGGACAAGATTAACCGCACAATTGGATCCCAATCCGCCAGCACCTAAAACGCCTACTACTGAACTCTGCAATTTACGAAACTCCTCAGAACTA
The DNA here is from genome assembly GCF_000163715.1 of Veillonella sp. 3_1_44. Taxonomy (NCBI): domain Bacteria; kingdom Bacillati; phylum Bacillota; class Negativicutes; order Veillonellales; family Veillonellaceae; genus Veillonella; species Veillonella sp. 3_1_44. The sequence goes on along the minus strand of NZ_GG770201.1, from coordinate 497,795 downwards.
TAGAAGTGAGATATAGCCGTTTCAAATTCGTTATTCATATGAGCCATACACATATCTCCTCATAGTGCCTGCCAATCTTTATAAATAGGTTGGTATCCATTATTTTCGAGCATTGCAGCCATTTCACTTACGCTGCGATTATCACTAATTGTAAATTGGCTAGAATCATCTTGTTTTGTATGTCCCCCTACAGAGGTTGTTACGCCAGCAGAAAGTTTTGTAATCCCAAGTCTCACCAGATTATCACGCATATACTTGCTTTCACGAGAGGAAAGCGTAATTCCCACACGGGGGAACAAAAGACGCAAAGCCAAAATATATTGAACCAATGCCGTATCATCTACAGGATATTTTGGAGAATAACCTACTGCACAAGGTCGAATTCTTGGAACGGAAACAGATAATTCTACATCTGGATAATGTTGCATAAGGTAATTGAGATGTAACATCGTCTTGTATGCCTCTCGACGCCATTCATCAAGACCCATTAAAGCACCAATATTGACCACTCTAAATCCAGCCTGACAAGCCAACTCAGGCGTATCAATCCGCTTTGCAAAATCACTCTTAGGCCCAAATGGATGTAATTGCGCATACAACGTCGGATTATATGTCTCTTGGAACATCGTCATTCCATCCGCTCCAACTGTGACTAATCCTTTATATTCCTCTAGCGTAAGCGAATACACCTCGACACTAACGCTACTAAAAATAGGAACCAATTTTTCTACGGCAGCTTGTATATATGACGGTGGACTACAAGATTTAGATTCACCAGTTAACACTAAAACTTGCTCTAATCCCGTTTCAGCGATTGCTTTCGCCTCAAGCTCAATATCTTCTAAACTTAGCTTTTCACGGGCAATTCCACTATGATGACTATATCCACAATAAACACAACCATTGTCGCAATAGTTTGAAATGTACATAGGCGTGAACAGTTGTATGGTATAACCAAATTGCTGTACCGTCCGCTTATGAGCTATCTGCGCCATATCTTCTAAATACAGCAGGGCTTGAGGTGATAATAGAATAAGTGCATCCTCAATAGTTAGTACTGATTTAGAGAGTGTTGAAAGTATTTCATCATCAGTTATAGCCTCTAATGTTTCAGCTATATCTTCGTCGTAAACGCTTGAAAGTACATCTATAAATGACATATCATCACCCTACTTTCGCAAGAAACCAGTTAATGGTGAAGATGCACTACCTACAGACTTCTTAGGTGCACATTTTGCAAGATATGCCTTACGACCAGCCTCTACAGCATGATAAAAAGCCTCTGCCATGCCTACTGGGTCCGAACTCGTAGCAATAGCCGTATTAACAAGAACAGCACTAGCCCCCATTTCCATAGCTATTGTTGCATCAGAAGGACGTCCTATCCCCGCATCAACAATAATAGGCACATCAATAGAGTTGATTAAAATCTCTATCAATCCTTTTGCTTCAAGTCCACGATTACTACCTATAGGCGAAGCGAGGGGCATAACACAACTAGCACCAGCATCTACTAGTCGCTTTGCATCCATCAAATTAGGACTCATATAAGGAAAGACTATAAACCCTTCCTTTGCCAACACCTCGGTGGCTTTAATAGTCTCTAAATTATCGGGCATCAAATACATCTGATCTTGAATGACTTCAATCTTAATCAAATCACCACAGCCTAATGCTTTTGCCATACGTGCAATGCGTATAGCCTCATCTGCATTTCTAGCACCCGATGTATTCGGTAATAAATGCATTGTACCAGGGATATAGTTTAATATATCCTCCTCGCTTTGCGTTGTACCTACTCGCCTAAGAGCAACTGTCACAATATCTGATTGTGATGCTACTAATGCATCATGCATCAAATTATAGGATGCATATTTCCCTGTCCCCACTAACAAGCGACTAGAAAATGTTGTATTACCTACAGCAAATGAATCCAACATATCAACCACCTCCTACAAAGCTAACGATTTCTAATCTATCAGCAGCCGTTAATTTAGTGGTTGTATACGTTTCCTTACTAAGAATCTCACCATTAAGCTCAACTACAAAGTGTTTACCGGTATACCCTAATTCATTAAGAACCAAATGAAGTTGCTCGTTTGAAACCTGCTTTGGCTCTCCATTAACAATCAAATCCATAGTGACCTCCCATATGAAAAAGCTTATAAAATATCAATATATTCTTCTTGTAAAGCTTTATTCATACTGCGTACAGCACAGAACTTGCCACACATCGAACAGGTTTCACTATGATCTTCCTCCGGTGCTCTACTTTCACGAATAGAACGAGCCCGTTCAGGATCAAGGGCACAAGCATATTGTGCCTCCCAATCGAGAACTTGACGTGCTTTAGCCATAGTGTCATCTATATCTCTTGCATTAGGAATACCACGAGCAATATCTGCAGCATGCGCCGCTATTTTGAAAGCCATAATTCCGTCTTTTACATCATCTGCATTTGGTAAGGCTAAATGTTCCGCTGGTGTAACATAGCACAAGAATGACGCACCATGCATACCCGCTACAGCGCCACCAATAGCAGCCGTAATATGGTCATAGCCTGGAGCAATATCTGTTACGAGCGGTCCCAACACATAGAATGGCGCTCCATCACACAAGGATTCTTGAACTTCCATATTCATTTGTATTTGATGTAAAGGTACATGCCCAGGTCCTTCAATCATAGCTTGTACACCATATTGTTTCGCTCGTTTTGCCAATTCACCAAGCCTTACAAGCTCTTCAATTTGGCACACATCAGTTGCATCCGCTAAGCAACCTGGACGACAAGCATCACCTAAAGACAAAGTAACATCATATTCTTTGCAAATCTTTAAGATTTCATCAAAGTATTCGTAGAATGGATTTTCATGACCTGTCATGCTCATCCACGCAAATACCAAACTGCCTCCACGACTAACAATATTGAGCAACCGTTTATGATTCTTGATTTGATCTATTGTTTTTCTCGTAATACCACTGTGGATAGTAATAAAATCTACACCATCTTGAGCGTGTAATCGGATAGTGTCCAAGAAGTCTTGAGCCGTTAATTCACCCAAATCTTTTTGATGATGAATGACACTATCATAAATAGGCACCGTACCAATCATTACTGGCGATGTCTCAATTAATTTACGTCTAAAAATACGAGTGTCACCATGAGTGGAAAGATCCATGATCGACTCTGCGCCAAGTCTAATAGCTCGATTAACCTTTTCAATTTCACTATCATAATCAGTGACGTCTTTCGATGTACCTAAATTAACATTGACTTTAGTTCTAAGACGCTTACCAATCCCCTCAGGCGAAATACTAGTATGTTGCTTGTTACAAGGAATAACAACCTTTCCTGCTGCCACTAGTGAACGTAATACGTCTTCATCCATACGTTCTTTTTCCGCGACGACTTTCATTTCCTTCGTAACTACACCAGCCACAGCCGATTCCAATTGTGTCATAAACATTTTTACATCCTCCTATATAAAAGACATATATAGTTAGGTATGCAAAAACGGGTATCGAACAAAATGATCGATACCCGTATTAAGTATTAGCGTGCTTCCTACGCGGGCATGATCCCGATCAGGTATAAAGGTCAGGTGCTCGCAGCCCTTTCTCAGCCTATATAATAGGCTCCCTTGCATACTCACTATATAATTATGCTATTAATATTACTACTTTATTCAGATTTGTCAAATGATTATTCCGACACTTTTACGTCTATTATTTATTTCTCAGCCTTATCTTGGTCTTTGCTATCATCGGAATCTGCTTTTTCAGAGATTACAATATGACCATCCTTAACATCGGCAAGCAAGTGTTTAGCATCGATGTGATCCAAGTAGAAATCTGTTACATTATCGCGGATTTCAGATTCGATAACACGACGTAATGGACGAGCGCCCATAGTTTTGTCATACCCTTGTTCCATCAACAATTCTTTAGCTGCATCTGTTACATCAAGAGTGATGTCTTTTTTAGCTAAAGTTTTATTCACTTGATCAAGCATCAAATCTACAATTTTTTTCAAATCTTCTTTGCTCAATTGATTGAACTCGATAACTGCGTTGAAACGGTTCAAAAACTCTGGACGGAAGAATGGAGCGATGCGTTCCATTACATCTACTTTATTTTCATCATCATTGTCACTACCATAACCAAAACCTGCATTGGATGTAGCGATGATAACAGTATTTTTAAAGTTTACTGTGTTACCTTGACCATCTGTTAAGCGACCATCATCCAATACTTGTAGAAGTAATGTAATAACTTGAGGGTCTGCTTTTTCGATTTCATCGAATAATACGATGGAATAAGGATTACGACGTACGCGTTCAGTCAATGTGTTAGAGTTATCTTCATAACCAACATAACCAGCTGTAGCACCGATTAATTTAGATACGGCTGTGCGATCACTATATTCGGACATATCCAAGCGAATGATTGCATCTTTGTTACCAAACATATCTAGAGCTAATTGTTTAGCTAATTCTGTTTTACCAACGCCAGTAGGACCTACGAATAAGAAGCTACCGATTGGACGGTTGCCTTCGTCAAAGCCTGCACGGTTACGACGGATTGCTTTAGATACAGCTTCTACTGCTTTATCTTGACCAATTACATGAGCTTCTAAACGAGATTTCATGTCTTTCAAGCGTTCGATATCGGATGCCCCCATTTGAGATACAGGAATACCAGTCATTCTTTCAACGGCTTCTGCTACATCGTTAACCTTAGCCACTACCTTTTGATTTTCTGTATGGTTATCAAGCTCTGCTTGTAACTTTTGAATACGCATTTTTTCATTAATCGCAGATTCATAGTCTTCTTTTTGAGCATATTCCTCTTGTTTTGCTTTAGCATCAGCAATATCTGCTTCCAATGTTTTAATATCTGTTACAGGATGTTGAGATGCCAAGTGAGCTGCTGTTACATCGATTAAATCAATAGCTTTATCAGGCAAGCTACGTTGTGGAATATACTGTACGGAATAATCTACAGCTGCTTTCAACACCGCATCTGGCAATTCAATATTATGATGCGCTTCGTACAATGGACGAATGCCTTGTAAGATTTTGAAAGTATCCTCTGCAGATGGCGCGTTTACCTTTACCTCATTAAAACGACGAGCGAGAGCCGCGTTTTTCATGATTGTATTACGGTATTCATCTTGTGTTGTAGCACCAATAACAGTCATTTCACCACGAGACAAAGCAGGTTTTAAGATATCTGCCAAGCCTTTGGAGCCTTGACCATCACCGGTAGAACCAGCACCCAAAATTTGGTGGATTTCGTCGAAGAACAAGATAATATTGCCAGCGGCTTTTACCTCTTTAATAAGGTTTTGAATGTTTTCTTCAAAGGAACCACGGTATTGAGTACCAGCTTCCAATCCGGAAATATCGATGGAAATGATTTCTTTATTTTTAATAGCTGCTGGAACATCACCATTTACAATAGCTTGTGCCAAGCCTTCTACTACTGCAGTTTTACCAACACCAGCATCACCTACAAGTACTGGATTGTTTTTAGTACGACGCGCTAAGATTTCTGCTGTTTCTTGGATTTCTTTATTACGACCAATGACAGGATCGAGTTTACCATCACGAGCTTGTTGAGTTAAGTTTGTCCCCAAACGAGCAAGGATGCCATCTTGTTTAATTTTACCTTGTTGCGCAGCTTGAGCAGCTTGCATTTCCTCATTAGATGGTAATCGACCAGTTTGACGATAAAACGCAAATTCTTCTGGAGTTACTTCGCGACCATTAATCTTATAACTACGTCGTTCCGTGGAATAACCACCCATATTACCCATCAATTGATTAAACAAATCATTCATACTAGAAAATTCATTACCAAAATTGTTAAAGTTGTTGTTCATATATTTTACCCCCTCATACATCATAGAGTTTAACTATTTGACTAATACTATTTTTACTGGGTTTATTTACCCTACGACATTATAATAACCCCTAAAAGTCAAAAAGTCAATAAGTCAAAAGATAAATTTTAAAATATTTTTGACTTTATATTCTAACAACAAAAAAGGTTCCGTATTTCAGTTGAGGCTTATCGTCCATCAACTTCCTACGGAACCTTTTTTCTTTACGACATCGGATAACACTACAAGAATGCTATAGCGAAATTATCGTTTCAATTACTATATTTAGTTATTAACCTTTAGTTGCTAGTAAACTATTAACCATAGCTTTCAACGATTCGATTTCAGCTTGTTGTTTATCCAATACTTCTTTTTGTCTACTATTCTCTTGTTTCAAAGAGGTCATTTCATCCTGCATCACATAAATGGAACTGATTGGACCGCCTTTGTAGCGTTCTGGTACAGCTTTTTTAGCATCGCTGTTACCAAACTTGTGAGTATAGCCGGCATTGATCATATTATGACGTCCACCTACGGAAACACCCACGTTGAACATTGTATCTTCATCAGTATAATGAGCAAGACCTAAAGCTGCTGCACTCTTACCACGATAGTTACCATATCCAGCCATCACTTGAGTTGGTTCTAATGGATCATATTGAATTGGTTTCAACGCTGACATAGCCGCCGCATGAGCGCCTACTCGTTGTGTTTCGGATTCAACATTAGCAATTGCATTAGCAAGCTGAGCATTAGATTTTTTCAATTGACCAAGGTTAACTGCATCTGTATCTGCTGTACCAGCTGCAACGCCCTTGATTTGATTGTTGCCATTATTCAAGCCTTCAGTAGTTAAAGACACTGTACCAGCATTTGAATTTTGCGGATTAGCAGGTGTGATAGTCACGCCAGAGCCATTTACAACAGAAGTATTTCCTGCTGCATCTTTGCTCTTAATAGTGTCGCCTTTCATAACAGTGGATGCACCATTATCGTCCTTCACTTCTACACTGGACAAACCATTTAAATCTTTAGCTAATTGTACTTGCAACTTGCCGTCTTTTGCATTAACGCCGATATTGTTATCAGTCAATTTCGCTGCATCAGCACCACCAACGATTTCAAGTTTTTGATTCAATGTTTTATCGATAACAGTATTTCCGTTATCACCAGCGAAATGCAAGCCGTCGTTCATAGTCGCTACGGTTTCTTTTACAGGATTGCCGTTAGCGTCTTTCGTTTCATAAACAATACGATCTTTACCAGTACCAGTACCTGTCAAGCCGTCAGCACCTTTAGCCGCCGTAATAGATGCATTCGCACCGTCTTTACCACGTACGCCCATAGTACCGTCAGCACCGTTTAATACAACACCTGGTTTATCGTTTGCTACATCGCCTACGGATACACTTTCAAGACCTGTCATGTTTTTATTCAAGGAATACGTGAAAGTTGTACCTGTTTGGTTAATAGTGAGATTATCACCGGCACGGAATTCTACTTCCGTTTTGTCCCCCACTTTAGTAGCTGTGTTATTACCTGTTGCTTGACCTGTACCTGTAGCACTGCTCTTCGCCAACCAGCCGAAGTCCGCTACCTTATCTTCTACGGCCATCACACGAGTATCTACCGCTTGAATTTGGTCTTCTGTCGCTGCTTGACCGCTCACAGGAGCCTGCCCACGAGTCCAAGTCTTATTGGATAAACCGTTCACAGTACCTTTGTTGTCCTTGTTAACAGTTACATCACCCGCTTTGAGGTCTTTACCTTCTACAGTACCTTCCGATGTAATATTGCCTTTAGTCTTGATGCTACCATCAGTACCATTAAGAACGATATTACCATTGCCCAAGTTAACTGTATCCGCCAACTTGATGTCGTAATTTGTATGACCGTCAGCAGGGTCTACGCTTGTTTCCATTACCAAGTTCGGAGTTTCTGTATCTTTCTTATTAACAGATACTGTCGTTTTGGATGCCGCTGCCGCTTTCTTCACATCACCGATGTTTGCCGCATTCGTATCAACATCACCACCACTCGCTACATTGGAGATGACTTTGCCACCATTATTTAAGCCTTCATCAGTAAGAGAGATTTCGTTAGCACCTGGATTAATGGTCATGCCTTTAGGACCGTATTGAGTTGTATTCGTACCGTCTGTCACAGTCGTGCCCTCACCACTAATAGTGGATACAGCATTACCATTTTTGAATTGTGCACTAGTCAAGTCATTCAATTCTTTAGCTAACTGTACATGCAACTTACCGTCTTTCGCATTGACACCGATATTCTTTTCAGACAATTTCGTTGCATCAGCACCGCCAACAATTTCGAGTTTCTCATTTAATGTTTTGTCGATAACAGTATTTCCGTTATCACCAGCAAAATGCAAGCCGTCGTTCATAGTCGCTACGGTTTCTTTTACAGAATTGCCGTTAGCATCTTTCATTTCATAAACAATACGATCTTTACCAGCACCATTACCTGTCAATCCGTCAGCACCTTTAGCCGCTGTAATAGATGCATTCGCACCGTCTTTACCACGTACGCCCATAGTACCTTCAGCACCGTTCAATACAACGCCCGGTTTATCGTTTGCTACATCGCCTACGGATACACTTTCAAGACCTGTCATGTTTTTATTCAAGGAATACGTGAAAGTTGTACCTGTTTGGTTAATAGTGAGATTATCACCGGCACGGAATTCTACTTCCGTTTTGTCCCCCACTTTAGTGGCTGTGTTATTACCTGTTGCTTGGCCTGTACCTGTAGCACTGCTCTTCGCCATCCAGCCGAAGTCCGCTACCTTATCTTCTACGGCCATCACACGAGTATCTACCGCTTGGATTTGGTCTTCTGTCGCTGCTTGACCGCTCACAGGAGCCTGTCCACGAGTCCAAGTCTTATTGGATAAACCGTTCACAGTACCTTTGTTGTCCTTATTAACAGTTACATCGCCCGCTTTGAGGTCTTTACCTTCTACAGTACCTTCGGATGTAATATTGCCTTTAGCCTTAACAGTACCATCTGCACCATCAAGTACAACATTATCATTTCCTAAGTTAACTTTATTTGCCAACTTGATGTCGTAATTCGTATGACCATCAGCAGGATCTACAGTTTCTTCTAGTACCAAGTTCGGAGTTTCTGTATCTTTCTTATTAACAGATACGGTCGTTTTGGATGCTGCTGTCGCTTTCTTCACATCACCAATGTTTGCCGCATTCGTATCAACATCACCACCACTCGCTACATTGGAGATGACTTTACCACCATTGTTTAAACCTTTATCGGTAAGAGATATTTCATTCGCACCTGAATTAATGGTCATGCCTTTAGGACCGTATTGAGTTGTATTCGTACCGTCTGTCACAGTCGTGCCTGCACCACTGATTGTAGACACTGCATTGCCGTTTTTGAATTGAGCGCTAGTCAAGTCATTCAATTCCTTAGACAATTGTACGTGCAACTTACCGTCTTTTGCATTAACACCGATATTGTTATCGGACAATTTCGCTGCGTCAGCACCGCCAACAACTTCTAACTTTTGATTCAATGTCTTATTAATAACTTCAGGATTATTATCGCCACCGAATTGCAAACCGTCTTTTAATGTTGCTACCTGTTCTTCAGTACCAGCTGCATTAGTATAAACGATGCGATCTGCTTGGTCTGTTTTACCTACATGAGCGTCCCCTTTTCCAGTCTTAATAGTTGCCTTTGCACCATCCGGATTCGTGAGACCTAAACTAGTCATATCAGAAATCTCTTTATTTAAGGAGAATGTAATATCTCTACCAGTTTGATTTACATTTAGGTTATTACCTGCTTTAAAAGTCACTGTATCAGAACCTGTTACAGTACTAGTTGAATCACCGGAATGAGTTCCACCATCAGCAGCAGTAGCGACATTCCATGTTGCTAAGGTCTTAACCTTTTGTTCGCCTTCCGGTGTAAGGTTATCTAACTTATTTGTTGCGGCGTTATTGATTTTAGCCTTTGTATCATCATTGATATCAACAGTTACTACCCCATCTACAGCAGTCGTAGCAGTCGTCATAGTACCGTTCTTGAAGTTCAAACCTTTCTTTAATGTAACGGTCTTATCTGCACCATCATTATCCTTATAAGTCAGGATAGTAGATTCTGCTACCTTAGTTGGATCGATTCCAATTTTGTAAGTTGCTGTATCTTTGTCCGCACTAAGCTCAGGTGTCACTGTAATTGGACCATTAGGATCCGCTGCTGCCATTGTAACCGCTTTAACAGCCTCTTGTTTAACTGCTTTTTCTGTCACAGTTACTGTTACATCATCACCAGCTGCAGAAGTCGTTACAAGGCCTGCACCTTTTACATTAAACTTCACATCACCTGTACTTAAGGATTTCTCTGTTGTATTACCTGTATCGCCACCTAAGGAAATCTTACGAGCCAAGGCTGCCGTATTAGTTGCAATGTTCTGCGTATTGGTTGCAATATTACCTTTATTTGCGGCAATTTCTGTAGCATTTTTCGTGATATTGTCCGCATTCTTTGCAATATTGTCCTTATTCTTATCAATATTATCTTTATTCTTAGCAATATTATCTTTATTTGTTGCTACTTGTGTATCAACGGCTTTCAATTGATCTTCTGTTGCCGCACGACCACTAACAGGAGTTGTAGTACCAGGTGTCCAGGACGTATTTGTAAGCCCTTCAACTGCAGGTGCGGTCACCTTTGTCGTAGCTGTTACAGTATTAAAGTTTACATCATTTTTAGTCGCTACAGTAAATGTCTTGCCATTTTGAGTTATAGCAATATTGGATCCATCATTAAATGTAACGGTATCTCCACCTGTTACTGTTTCAGCATTACTGTTATTAGCCTTTACCTTCCATGCGGACAAGCTCTTAACTTTTTGTTCACCATCTGGTGTAAGGTTATCTAACTTATTTGTTGCGGCATTATTGATTTTAGCCTTTGTATCATCATTGATATCAACAGTTACTACCCCATCTGTAGCAGTAGTAGCAGTCGTCATAGTACCGTTCTTAAAGTTCAAACCTTTTTTTAATGTAACGGTCTTATCTGCACCATCATTATCCTTATAGGTCAAGTTAGTAGTCTCAGCTACTTTAGTTGGATTGATACCAACTTTGTAAGTTGCTGTATCTTTGTCCGCGCTAAGCTCAGGTGTCACTGTAATCGAACCATTAGGATCCGCTGCTGCCATTGTAACCGCTTTAACAGCTTCTTGTTTAACTGCTTTTTCTGTCACGGTTACTGTTACATCATCGCCAGCTGCAGAAGTCGTTACAAGGCCTGCACCTTTTACATTAAACTTCACATCACCTGTACTTAAGGATTTTTCTGTTGTGCTACCAGTATTACCACCTAAAGAGATTTTACGAGCCAAGGCTGCCGTATTAGTTGCAATATTACCTTTATTTGTGGCAATTTCTGTAGCATTCTTCGTGATATTGTCCGCATTCTTTGCAATATTATCCTTGTTCTTATCGATATTATCCTTATTCTTAGCAATAGCATCTTTATTTGTTGCTACTTGTGTATCAACGGCTTTCAATTGATCTTCTGTTGCCGCACGACCACTAACAGGAGTTGTAGTACCAGGTGTCCAGGACGTATTAGTAAGCCCTTCTACCGCAGGTGTTGTTACTTTCGTCGTAGCCGTTACAGTATTAAAGTTCACATCATTTTTAGTCGCCACAGTAAATGTCTTACCATTTTGAGTAATAACGATATTGGAGCCATCATTAAATGCAACTGTATCTCCACCTGTTACTGTTTCAGCATTACTATTATTAGCCTTTACCTTCCATGCAGATAAGCTCTTAACCTTTTGTTCACCATCTGATGTAAGATTATCTAGCTTATTTGTTGCCGCATTATTGATTTTAGCCTTTGTATCATCATTGATATCAACAGTTACTACCCCATCTGCAGCAGTAGTAGCAGTCGTCATAGTACCGTTCTTAAAGTTCAAACCTTTTTTTAATGTAACGGTCTTATCTGCACCATCATTATCCTTATAGGTCAACTTAGTAGACTCAGCTACTTTAGTTGGATCGATACCAACTTTGTAAGTTGCTGTATCTTTGTCCGCAGTAAGCTCAGGTGTCACTGTAATTGGACCATTAGGATCCGCTGCTGCCATTGTAACCGCTTTAACAGCTTCTTGTTTAACTGCTTTTTCTGTCACAGTTACTGTTACATCTTTACCAGATGCAGTCGTTTTAGCAAGACCAGCACCTTTAATATTTAAAGTACTATTAGCAAGATTAACATCACCTGTACCAGTATCTCCAGCTACTTTCAAATTCACACTCTTTAACTGTGCCACATTTACAGCATCTGTATCAGCTGTACCAGCAGCCACACCTGTGATTTGACGTGTATTAGTCTCATTACCTACAGCAAAGGCACCTAAAGTAGATGTCAATGCTTTACCGGATAAAGATCCATATTTATCGGTTCTAGAGTCATTTACATTATAGCCTGCTACACCGCTAGCTGTGCTTGCTTTAGACTGTGAACCTACAGCTACACCATTCGCTACAGTAACAGTTGCACCGGTACCTAAAGCAGTCCCTTTAGTAGCAGCAGTTGTTGTAGAAGCATCCGGACCTATAGCCATAGAATCAGTCGCTTCTGCACCTTTATTAGATTTATTCCCAGCCAAATCAGATTTAATAGAAATATATTTAGATAAAGTCTTCTCAGCTATTGCATATAACTGAGAGCCATTCACCGCATCTGTAGAAGTTGCGCTGACAATACCAGGAGCTACATTTTTAAGCTGACGTTCATAACCAGGAGCACCAAAGGATACAACGTCACCAGGCAACACATTTTCACCACCGGCCCAGTTAACCGTATCACCATTGCTCAAAGTATAACTTGTTTGTGCCACACCCGCTGCATCAGTATTAGCACCACCACCGATTGCAATGGAGTTATCCCGATTAGCTTTTGCACCGGCACCAATAGCGATAGCGTTAACTACATTACCAGCCTTACCATCTAGGCGAGTAGCGGAATCCGCCCCCATGCCGAGAGAAAGACCCAAGTCACCAGCTTTAGTTTTCATCCCAATGGCAGTCCCTGCATGACTAGCTGTAGCAGTGATATATTGAGGCAATTGGATATTCGCCAAATCAATAGATGCCTGTCTCAATGTCCCCGTTTTAGCTTGTCCAGTGTTAATATCTGTATAAGTTACAGTTCTAGCGAATGCAACCTCTACGTCATCACCACCGACTACAATAGAGGAATCCCCACTAGCTACAGTATTACCGCCGATAGCAATAGATTGAGAACCCGTTGCTTTAGCACCACTATCATCAGAAGCTCCACCAATAGCAATTGCCTGATCTTCTGTTGCTCGAGAATGTCCACCGATAGAAACACTATTATTACCACTAGCAATAATCCCAGAGCCAATACCAATTGCCCTATACCCATCAACTGAAGAAGTTCTAAATTGACTGCTTGTCCCTATAACTATACTAGACATATTACTTGTAGTTGCATACTGACCGATTTTAATAGAACCTTTGTCTGTTAGCTCCGACGGTAAAGTCGCCCCCATAACATGGGCTGCACTACCAGTTACCGCCAACACAGCAAAAACACTAGTCAATACAGCTTTTTTAGCACTATAGTTATTAGCTATCTCAGACACAACTACATAACACTCTTTGCTTTTACTCCAAATCACCTTGAAAATCTTATTCATGAAACACTCCTATTACAACTATAACCTAGATATCCATTTATAAAACCTCATACATACATATGAAAGCTTATAATTAACCATAATATTAATAATTATATAAGATTTTCAATATAACAATCAAGATAATTTCATTTTCCATTCATGCTTTATCATCATATAAGAATCCAGTATTTACAGTATTATTTTAATTCTTTTTTAGACTTTTGCCATCTTATAAGTACATTATTTTACTCATTCATATATTAGTTTATGAAATTTTATTCATTTTTAATGTAGATTTATCTTTTTACAGTTTTTTTATATGTAACTATGCTAAAAACGCAAATCATAACCACCCGTAGAACGGGTGGTTTGCTCTGACCCTATAAGGGTCTTTCTCTAGTGGTGGCCCTCTAAAGAGGGCATTGAATGATCTGACAACCACTCTATTACCACTGGCTGCCCCCTACTCGGGGGCTTTTATTTTGCCTATTTTACCGGCTCACCCGTAAACGGGTCGGTATACTCTTTAAAGTTTAATGTATCTTGTGCAATATCTTCTTGTAGTTGATTGCGAATATACTCTTTTATCGCTCCTTCATATCGTCCTACCGTATCCACATAATA
>NZ_GG770201.1:412738-482973 GCF_000163715.1 Veillonella sp. 3_1_44 | reverse complement strand
ATCTCTACATTTTTTCTTTTACATAAATCTCTTAGAATTTTACCTACATCAGCTTTTATCCGACCATAAATTATTTGTCTTCTATATTTTGGAGCAAAAACAATATGATATTTACATCTCCATTTACTATGTGATAAGCTTTTTACGTCATTCATTGACATTGAACCTCCTATGTTGAAATGTTGTGGTTGCCAGACCAACTCCATTCTAGCACTAGGAGGTTCTTTCCTTTTCTCTAAGAATTTTTACTGACCCCCAGTTTAACTGGGGGTTTAGTCATGCCTATTCGGCGTACAAATAAAAACGGATAGCTCATTACGAGCTATCCGTTTATTTCTTTGGTGATCCAGGAGGGATTCGAACCCCCGACCCACGGCTTAGAAGGAACAATAGATACTTATTATACATTTAACTGTAAAAATATCATTTATATATTAATTTTTTTATTCTAAATTATATATTTATTCCTTACAGACTATTGCTTACATACTTTATTGCAACAAAAAATGCAATAATTATATTTATCTGCTACTAACGATAAAAAGAACCATTCAAAATCTATAGTTGAATGGTTCTTTAACTACTTTATAAATCTGAGTTTAATGCTTTAATCATAGGTACAATTTCATCATTTTTTAATTGTTCCTTAAATACAACATTAACACCTGTATTTTTCAAAGTCTCAAAAAATTTTTTAGCAGATTCAATCTTTAAGCTCTCAATACCTCGCAACGTAGTGCTCCTATCCACATCTTTAGTCTCCACTATAAGATTTACTTCATGCCCAGTGCCTTTTTTTACAACATACATAAAATCTGGACTTGTAGTTCCTCCAAAATAAAGCGGAACTTGAATGCTTTTTCTAGGTATTTTACCAAAAACAACCACTTCGTTAATTTCACTATTTTGAATATTTTCTTTCTCTTTAGGGCTATCAAATACAACTTGATCATATAAAAAATTATCTGGTACTTTCATTTTAGTGTCTTTATTTATCCCGATAACACCTTGTACAATTTCACCCTTGACTTCCCCGTTTATATCTGTCAAAGAAGTTTCCCTTTTTTTTACGCCTAGAGACTTATATGAAAACCTTTTAACAAATGTATTTTCAAACCAGATATGAAAGCATCTAATAAACCTCTCAAGAGTTTTCTTATTAAAGAAGGCGTCATCTAACAATACAGTCATGTTATATGAGCATAATGCCTTATGCATTATTGTAGTAGATAACCCTGTGCTCTGCTGAACTCTTTTTAGAAATTCACCATA
The DNA here is from genome assembly GCF_000163715.1 of Veillonella sp. 3_1_44. Lineage (NCBI taxonomy): Bacteria > Bacillati > Bacillota > Negativicutes > Veillonellales > Veillonellaceae > Veillonella > Veillonella sp. 3_1_44. Next base: position 481,701 of record NZ_GG770201.1, on the reverse strand, counting down.
AGGTAATTTTTCCTCAATCTTTTGAGATTTAGGATTTTCATCACAAACATAAGCTTTGCTTCCGTCAACAATCATACTCTTTCTAATTGTATAAGCATACATATCTTCTTTTATATCACTTTTAAGAATAGACAATACAGCCTTATACAATTCATCATCCGAAATATCATCTAAAACCAAATAATATTTTTCATTCAGACATTTCCAAAGCTCTTTGATTTCAGCAAACTTATTTGTACGAACATTGACCATATCCTTAGTTTTTTTATTTTTATTTCTAACTTTACCTTGCTGTAAACCGCTATTAAACCCTGGATATTCCTCTAATAATGCCTCTCTTTTGTCCTCAATTATATCACCTTTATAATTAATATAACCCTTAGTTAGCAATTGTCCCATCAATAAATCTGGTGTTACCCCATTGTCAGTAGCAACTTTAAGCAATAACTCCATAATAGAAGTAGATTTTTGAAGTAAGTCCTGATTAATCTCATTAACTAATGATTCAGCAAAGCCTTTTTCAGAATAATCACAAAGATATGTCAAATAAAACTGCTCATCAGATAAACGATTCCCATATTCATCAACAGGTAAACGTAACCCACGTCCCACCTCTTGCAATTTACTAATTTCCGAACCACTAGATCGTAATTTACATATTTGAAATACATTTGGATTATCCCAGCCTTCTCTAAGTGTCCATTTAGAGAAAATAAATCTTCGTATATTCCATTGTCCACTAGAGTCTTTAAAGTTTAATAAAGATTGTTTATCCCTTAAAATTTGATCAATTTCTTTTTGTATATCAACATCACTAGTAGAATTATCTTCCGCAAAATATCCTCCATTAGTCTGTTCAATATTACTCAAAGAAGCTAACAAAAAGCTACTATAGTCTAATTCTATTATATTCTTAGAGTTCTTAAATTTATTATATTCCTCTTCTAATGCAACTTTTAATAACTCCTGAAATTTACAACGTAATGAGCCAAAACCATCCTCCCCACGATATGACTCAATAGAATCAATAAAAAATAATGACAACGTCTTAATTTTAGTCTCTCGTAAAAAATTACAACGCTCTTGTTCAATATGATTTTGTATAGCTTGTTTTAACATTAATTCCTGGTATGTATTACTGTATACACCAGCATATATTTGATCCCCTTTAGCTAGAATTTGACCATTTGATAATGTAATTCCTTTTTTTATAGTTTCTTCTTCTGTTTTACCAATTGATTGGATTATTACACCATGAAAGTCATCACTAACAGTCGACAAAGAATCATTTAAAGCTAATGTATAACTTTTACCACTTTTTTCATTTCGGATCACACAAGACTTAGGATTAGTATGTTTAATATCTAAAACCTTAACTCTAGTTTCATTTAAAGATTCCTGCTCAATTAATTGAGTTTCAACGCCTTTAACAAGATTACTATTAAATGCTTCACAAGCACCAAGATTAAAAATCAAATTATTATAATCTCTTTCTTGTTGTCCTTTTTTTTGGGGAAAAGTCGCACCAAAGCGGATTATACATAATGGGTCGATTCGCTCTATCAGTCTCTTATAGGCTGTATTTTCACGCTTGAATTTATGGGGTTCATCTATAATCACAATAGGTCTAGTAGCTTTTAATGTATCATAAGGTTTTGAATAATGCCCTAATAAAGTTTGATCATAATCTGTATCCATTGTTGTTTTAGATATAAGCATCCCACTAGTCATTAGTAACGCACTGATTTTATTTTTCTCAAGAACAGTAGATCTAGCAAAATTTGCAACTGCTTGAGGAAACATTTTACGGCCTTTGTTTGACTTCTGTGCATTTAATACTGATAACTCTATCCTTCTACCTGGATATAAATCTGAAAAATGCTGCATAGCATAATTAGACTGAATAAAATTGAGTGTTCCTTCTTTAATAGGAGTCGTTGGAACTAAAATAATAAACTTAAAAAAACCATATAGCTTATTAAGTTCATACATAAGTCTTGTATAACAATAAGTCTTACCTGTTCCTGTCTCCATTTTAACATCAACACCAAATTCATTTTCAATACTAGTTCTAGACTCAACCGGTATAACAGACTCATATAAGCCTGATTGAATCTTCTCTATATTATTTTTAAGTGTTATATCATCCTTACTAAAAATAGGATTTGCAGAAGACTCATCCGACTCTACCATATTCACTGAATCAAAAACACTAGCAATACTTTCAATACACTTTGTTTGATGAGGTAAAATAGTTAATTTAATTTCCATTTTAATACCTCTCTATCAATTCAACATGCTTATTATTTTGTAAATTAGAAATATTTCTTCTTAATTCGTGAAGAACACTAAATTCAATTGAATAACTATATAAGACTAATCTATTTATATTTAATGTTCCATTTTCTAGTTGTTTAATTAACTCGAACACATCTTCTGATGTTAATCCTTCCTCTATAATATATAGACTATCTTCAATCTTATCTGCAACATAGTTTTTTAATTGATATGGTGCTATCGAACTAGTAAAACCATAACCATCCATAATTTTATACGTCATCAATATAGCATTTTTTCCTCGTGAACAGTCTGTATCAAATAATTTCACCATATTCTCAAGAATTAAACTATCTGCATCAAACCTATCAAGCTTATCTAGAATGTTATTACTTAAAGGTTTAATTTCATAAATCTTAAATCCTTTATCAATATCTACCCCATATTCTTGATCTATTTTTTTTGCTGCACGAGATATTCGCTCCCTACCAATTTCATCAATAGTTCTATAACCCGCACTATAGGCAAGCTCTTTTTCATTTATTGGTTCAGGCAACTGTACCAAAATATATTTACGATTTCCTAAATCTGATGCATTCAACTGCATTATAGCTTCTGCTGTTGTAGCCGAACCACTAAAGAAATCTAAAACAATATCATCTTCTGACATACCTATAATTAAGCATTGTTTAATTAATTCTGGAGATTTTGGATGATCAAAATAACTTTCTTCAAACAACTCATTAAATGAACGAGTGCCATCTTCTGTTCTATACCCTACACCATTCCATAAAGACTTTGCTTTTGTTGTTGCTTTTCTAGATTTTTCATAAATATTATATCCACCATTCTTTTTTTTACGAGCGACTAAATTAGACAGATCAAAGCTACTAGAATTAATGTTTTCTAAACTTTTATCCTTTCCCCAGCGCCAACAACTATCCCCACCTTTTGAATTTTTTGGATATACCTCAATAGAAAATTCATCATTCGCCTCAAGGCTAATTAAACATGTATTATCCTTCTGTATACTATTAGGATTAATAAAAAATGGATAATATAAATTAGGCCGATTACGTTTAGTAAACTTAGGATTACGGTTTCTTAATTCTCTTAGTTCATAACCGCCCTTAGAATCAAACTTTTTAAACTCTCCCTTTTTCTCTAATTCATTTAATTCAGTTTCTATAGTTTTTGTATAAATCAGAAGATGCTCATTTGTTATAGCAATATTCTTATAATCTCGTCCTCCAGGGTTTGCTACAACAGCAACATCGGCCTGGAAGTTTTCTTCACCAAATATTTCATCACAAATTTGCTTTAAATTAGCATACTCATTATCATCAATAGAAATAAATATAACACCATCTTCTCTCAAAAGTAGTCTTGCTAAAACTAAACGAGGGTACATAAATGTTAGCCATGCAGAATGTGAGGACTTACCATTTAAATCAAGAATTCGTTCGGCCTCCTGTCTATCGATTCCGATACGTTCCACTAAATCATCTGCAGTAAAAGCAAAAGAATCATTATAGATAAAATCTTCTCCTGTATTATATGGTGGATCAATATAAATACATTTAATTTTCCCAATATACGAACCAAGCAAATGTCTTAATGCTTCAAGGTTATCGCCGATTATATAAACATTCTCACTATTTTTATTTTCATCTAATCTATTATGTTCAACATGAGGTGCAAGAAAGGTTTCTGTTTTTGCTCCACTTAAATATCTAGCATAAGCCTTTCCTAAAAAATTTAATTCATATCCTTCTTTATTGAAAGTAATATCTTGTTCCTTTAATTGCTGCTTAAATTGCTCTAACAGGAATTCTCCAGAATCATTAAAGAAATAAGGAAAATTTATTTTTAAAAGCTCGATGTCTAAACTATTCGGTGTTATAAATTTATTTGCCTCAATATTATCTCTAATCATAATATTCTCCTTTATTACCATTACTACTTGAAATTTCTTTTAATACGTCTCAATCGTCTCATCAACAAATCTCTTCGCTCATCCTCACTCATAGCTAGCCACGTAGTCATATGAGGCATGGCTCCACTTGTTGACATATAATCTAAACGTACTTTCTCATTAGACATTGGTTTCGATAAAGTAGCTAAATACTGTGGCTCTTTAATTGGCATACTACCTAAAGGTGGTTTAATACTATCCTCATTCCAAATCAATAGATTTGCAAGATATTGAGATTCTATTGACATTGGCCCAGCATAATCATTCATAAAGGGAAATCCAAGTACTTTTTCCATCTCAAATAAAAATTCTCTAACATTCAACTCATCTGTTAGAAAAAGAGCTTCATATAAGCGTTGATTACTATCTGCTTTTGAAAATTTAAAGCACAAAAATTGATTTAAAGCCACTTCATCTTTAGGTAACTCCATATTCCATACAGTTAACCCAAAGATATATTCTAAAGTTCCTTCAAGTTTCTCTTTCTCTTGTTCCTTATTATATATATAAAAACTATAATTAATTTTTCCTATGGGACAGAAATATACAAAATCTTTTTCTAAAAAAGGAATTGCCGTTCTCCCCAAAAGAAAATCTACAGTTACATTAAAATAATCAGCAATGGCAGATATAATTTCAAATGAAGGCATAGAAAGCCCTTTTGCATATTTCGTAATTGCAACAGCCGATACTCCAAGTTCTTTAGCAAGTTGTTTTTTTTGTAAGCCAAACTCTCGAATTAATATTTCTAATCTATTAGAAAATTCACTCTTAATAGACATATCTGTAATATGAACATTCATCAAAGAGTCAAAAAATCCCATAAAATCCTCCTTCATTTATTTCCTATTGTTTTTTTATTTCATATATAATATAATTAACCTATAAGAAATTTCTTTTTAGTTAATTTATTAATTAAAAAGAAATATATTTACCATTTCAAAAAAACTTTGAGTGGTTAAATTTCCTATTATTTAATTATATCGAATTATCTATCTTTACACAATGAGAGGTGATTAGAATGAAACTCTACACTGTACGCGAAGCTGCTGAGGAATACTTTGCAAAAAATGTAAGTATGAGTCATATTTACAATCTAATTAAAACTAAAAACTTAAATTGTATTCATATTGGTCATAAAATACTAATCCCAGAAAATGCTTTAGACGAGTATTGTAAAGCTAATTTTAATATTCAATAAGGATACCCAATTGTATGCAAACAAATCCAGATTATTCTCAACAAAAACGTAAATATTTTCCTATTGAACTTCCTAATGGAAAAATTAAATATGTTCGAGATCGAACAAGCTTTAGAGAAAAACACAAATTAAATACCACTTTAAATCTATGCAGCGAGAGGCGCTAGAGGCTAAAATACAAGTCTTTAGTGTCTCTTTTTTATTACAAAATATAACAAATTTATTTCTACATTAATGTAAAAAACTAGGTATATAGGAATAGACCTATAGATAAGCTAATTACTACCCGCTTATCTATAGGGACTATTCATTTAAAATAGTCTCCAATATCCCTAGCTGGTATGTATCAACATACCTATTAATAGCACAGAAAAAATCTACCACTATTAACAATATATGCCTTCGCATGCAGTGCGTATGGTGTATGAAGTAGATTAGGCACTATCTACTCTACTATTCCCCTCTAAAACACAAAGGAGACCTTTATGGCAAATACAGATCTAAATGAATCTATTAAAATCTATTGTACATCACAATTAAAACGACAAATTAAAAATATTGCAGCTTTAGAGAATAAAAGTATATCAAGTTATATCACAAGTCTAATTGACCAACATTTTCAACAAAATGCTTGTATAGATTCAGACTTCTATAACTCTTTAAATGAAAATCTAGATCGACTTGAGGTCTTAACATTAAGCCTATTTAAAGGATTGTATGAATTATACCGTGCCGAAGACAAATTCGAAGAAATCTGCTCTACAATTTATAGAAAGGACTAATAAAATGACGAATATTAACAATAATATTGCTTTTAAAGAACTCAAAAGAGGAAAAATTACGTTTACCATCTGGAAAAAATATCTAAGAAATATATTAATAGGCCTATTCCTTCTTCAAGCAATTGCATCTACAGGACTATTTTATGGTTTTCTATATCAATCAGAAAATATCATATCCACTCAAAATATTTATGTTACAAAAGAAGTAGCCTTAAATTATATTAACCCTATAAAGCCAGATACTTATAAAACTCAAATCGGTCAATTTATTGCAAGCCATAAATTCGATTTTGAAGTAAATCCAAACAATAAAATTCCATTCAAAAATTATAAAGAAGTAATCGACCATTTAACTAATAATCAGCTTTATATTTTAAAAGAGAATTACCAAAAATACTGGCTAATAACACTTTTATTAAGCTTAGGGATATCACTATATTGGAATTATAGTCAATATCTAAAAGATACAGCTGTATCAAAAAAAGCACTCCATAAGCGTGGTATGCAATTATTATCTCAAAAGCAAATTAGTTTATATACCAAAAATAAACCTCATGTTTTATCTATTGGAAATATAAATATCCCAACGGATACCGAATGTAAACATATTCTTGTCTTTGGTGCTAGTGGCTCTGGTAAATCTGTATTGCTCAGTCAGTTTCTTAATCAAATTAATACATATAGCCAAAAATATAATGATAAGCGCCATTATATTATTACAGATGTAAAACCTGAGTTCGTAGGCAAATTTGCAAAACCCGATGACTACATTTTTTGCCCTTTTGATAAACGTAGTATTAGTTGGTCAATATTTAATGATATTGATGATATTTCAGATTATGATACATTCGCCTCTATCCTATTTGAACAGGAAGGTGCAAAAGATCCATTCTGGGGATTAGCTGCGGGTGCTATATTTGCAGACGGCTTAAAGTATCTTGATTTACAGGGGCGTAAAACAAACCATGATATTCTAGATTTTTTTAAACAGTCTACAGAATATCTAACAGAAGCTATTAACTCCCTACCACCAACACTAATAACATCTAAGCAGTACTTAAACGCTCCAGATAATACCTTTGCCTCTATACTTGCAACTCTTGCAAGCGGTCTAAAGCCTTTCATGCACTTAAAAGATTCAACCGATAATAATGCTGCATTTTCCTTTAAACAATACATTAGAGAGGAATATCAACGAACAAATGGAACCATACCAAACTTATATTTATTAGTTCCTGCTAACCGTCAACGAATCATGGCCCCATTATTATCACTAGTCATGGATATTATGATTAACGAAGCACTCACTTTACCTGAAAGCCAAAATTGTAGACTGTATTTTATTATTGATGAAATTGGTAGCGTCAACAAAATTCAATTACTACCTGATTTAATTACAAAAGGTAGAAGTTATGGCATTAGTATTCTTGCTTTAACGCAAGATCCTGGTTTATTAAGAGAAAAATATGGTCCACAAGTAATGCAATCCTTCTTAAATAACTTTGGTACGCAAATAGTATTACGGATTAACGATGCAGCTACTGCAAAAGAACTGGCAGATAACTTTGGTGTAGAGGAGATTATTGAATACAAAGAATCAATTCAACTACCTCAAAAAGGTAGTCCTATCCCCTCTATTACCCAAGATACAACAACTAAATCACTTATTCTCCCGAGCCAACTTCAGTCGCTACCACCATTTAAAGGCTATGGAAAGATATTAGGTTTTAATCCTTTTAATTTAGTAATTCCTCAATTGTTCTTTAGTGAAAATCCCGATATAAAACACTTTGACCCTATTGATAGAAAAACAATAAATTCATTTAAGCCAAATATGCACCCCCATAGAATAAAGTTTAATGAATATAAAGAACATCGTTATGGGGAAGATTTAATTAACAAGTATAAAAAAGGAGAATAATCTGCTATGGTTACAACTTCCAATGTGTCCACCATTCAAGCAGGACAATACTATAATAAAGATGATTATTATAGTCGCACAATTACGCAGGAGGACTTTTGGTTTGGTAAAGGATTGTTATCCCCTATAGGAGATGATATTCCGAATCCATATAAAAGTACTATAACACCTTTATCGCAAGATAATTACGAACAAAAAGTAAATACATTAAAAGAAGAATTGACAGCTGATGCAAAAAAATTAGCAATAGATTTAACCTTCTCTCCACCTAAATCTATCTCAATTGCAATGTTAAATCCTGCATTAAAATATGATCTTCTAGATGCACATAATCAAGCGGTTAAAAATGTATTAACCTTCGTCGAATCTAATTATGTGGTATGGCGCAAACATACCAATAAAGATAATCGAACAGAAAATATAAAAACTAAAAATGCTTTATTTGCGTGTTTACAACATAGGGTATCTAGAGAACAAGATCCGCAATTACACACCCATTGCTTACTTTTTAGAAAAACAATGATAAATGGCAAAATTATGACAATTGAGGACCGATTTATTCACTCAAACCAATACCTTTTTTCTTTAATGTATGACAATGAATTATCTAAAGCCTTACAAGAAAAAAGGATTCCCCTTCGAGAATCCATGAGCAAAGATCAGAAAAACATACATTTTGAAATTGAAGGTATAAACGATACTCTAATTGAATATTTTTCAAAAAGAAAATATCAAATCCAAGATTATCAAGCTAATAACGGATTTTCTGATACATGGGATGGCGCACACGCTGCAGGTCTGGCCTCACGTAGGCCAAAACCACCAGAAGATCTCATAACTTTAGAAAAAGAATGGCGTACATCTATTAATAGTTTAGGCGGTTTTGTAATAAATAAATCTACACAAAACAAGGATGTATCAAGACCTTTAAAAATCAATGATATATTAAAAAAATCCATTGATCATCTACAAGAAAAGTCCTATGCATTTTCTAAGTCAGACCTAATGATTGAAGTATATAAACAAGGTATAATGCTTGGCATAACTGTATCAGAATTTGAAAATATATTTGAACACCACTTACAAAGTGCTTTAATACAAGTTGGTTTTCGTCAACTAAATAATGAGATATATTATACAACTCCCAAAAACTTGGCTCGTGCCAAGTATATTGATTCACTCCTTTTAGGCCCCAAAATTGAAAATTATAGCACCTTAGACCAGAATGATGCGAATACAAAAATTGATATACTTTCCAATAATCTCAAACTATCTCAAGGTTGGGAGCTTTCAAAAGGGCAAAAAGAGGCTATCAATTTAATGTTATCATCTTCTAACAAATATATTGCCGTAGAAGGTATAGCAGGTTCCGGTAAAACAACTATGCTTGAACAAGCTAAACTACTATACGAATCTCAAGGAGTTAATGTAATAGGTATGGCATTTACTGGAAAAGCAGCAGAGGCCATGGAATCAGAAGCAGCAATTTCATCCCAAACTATTCATAAATATCTAAATCACCTTTCACCCACTACGCCTCACAACTCCTGGGATTTTTCATCTGTAAAAAAATCTGAAATACCAGAAGTCTGGATAGTGGATGAAAGCTCTATGTTAACAGATCATCTACTAAGCAATATTCTAGAAGCCTCTGAAAAAAGAAATGCTAAAGTAGTCTTTCTCGGTGACCCAAACCAATTACTTCCAATTGGTACAGGTAATGCATTTGCTAGAATGACTAGAAAAGATAATGAACAAGTACCTACAGTTCGTATGAGGGAAATCAATCGTCAAGAAGAAGGTTCTACTCTTAGAAAAACAGTAGAAGCTTTATCTGGCAAATTTAAAAATATAGAAAAAAAATCTCCCCTATCTTATATTGATGACAGTATTAAAGAAATTCCACAACGACAATATCGCTTGAATTCTGTAATTCATGAATACTGTAATTATACAGCTGAGCAACAAGATAAAAGTGCTATTTTAGTAGCTCGCAATAATGATCGTAACGAACTTAATTCTGAAATTCATAAAAGACTTGTAGAAAAAGGTACCCTAAAAAATGAAAATTTACTAACTAGCATCAATCAGTATGGTATAGAAAGTTCTAAGCCTTATGCCATTGGCGAGAAAGTAATTTTCACTAAAAACGACTATAAACTCAAAGATACTAATGGGGAAACAATAGGAATAAAAAATGGTCAACTTGGTAAAATCATAAATATCAATGGACCTAAAGTTACCGTACAAACCAATACAAATCAAAATGTAATATTTGATACAAGAGAATACAAACATTTTGATTATGGATATGCAATGACTACATTCAAGGCACAAGGTATTACTGTTGATAATGCACTAATTGTACATGATAGTACGCAAAAAAACTCCAATACTCGCAATAAAATTTACGTAGATGTAAGCCGTGCTAAAAAAAGCGTAAAAATTTTTACTGATGATAAGGAAGCTCTAGGCAAACAAGCTAAACGCTTCCAACAAAAGATTACTTCATCAACTTTCACGCCATACATTGCTAAAGGCAAAGAAAGGAAAACTATACATGTCTCAAAAGAAAAATCTAAGGAGATCTAATGGAGAAGGCACATTCTTTCAAAGCCAGGGAAAATGGCGAGGCCAATTTAGTATTACTAAAGATAATAAGCTAATTCGCCGTGCTTTCTCTGGAAACTCAAAATTAGAAGTATATAAATTAGGAAAACAATGGATAGAGGCTACACAACAAAATACTTCTATTTTCTCATCTAAAAATACAAAGCTAAAAGACCTCTGTAACTACTGGCTACAGGATGTAAAAAAAGTTAGTGTAAAACCTAAAACATTTCAGAAATATGACTCTACACTGAGGCTATATATACTTCCCCTTTTAGGTGAAATAAAAATAACTTCAATTACACCACAACAAGTACAAACAGTCCTAAATAATTGGAGTAATGGAACATTGAAAGGTAAAAAAGGCCATATTATATCTTCTAGTACTATACGCTGTACTAGGCGTTATCTTTCAGAACTATTTGAATATGCAGTAAATATCGGTTTATTGCTAAAAAATCCTATTAAATTAACTAAACCACCTAGATTAATAACTACGGAAATTCATACTTTATCACTCGATGAGATTCATCAACTTACAAGCATAATGAAACAACAAGTCAGTAATAATATATCCTCACCTTATAGGATTAATTATTACGCATCCTATATCGCAATGAAAATTGCCTTAGGCACAGGAATGCGGCTAGGTGAAGTATTTGGACTATGCTGGGACTGTGTAGATTTAATACATGGACATATATCAGTACGACGAACAATACAAACAGGTACTAAAGGGCAAATATTTCAAGATACAAAGACAAAAACTTCTCGTCGTTGTATCCCTATCAGCCAAGAATTACAAAGTGAATTGACTACTTATAAAGAATTCCAATCCAATTATGCCAAAGAATTAGGAGATAAATGGACTGATTCCTATGGAGTTGTTATCTCAGGTACCTTTGGAAAAATTCTATCAACAAGCAATTTCAAATCTAGATATTTTATACCAATATTAAAACAACTAAACTTAGAACATATAACATTTCATGATCTCCGCCATACCCATGCTACACTTCTACTATCTCAGAAAATAAATCCTAAAATAGTGCAAGAAAGACTAGGCCATTCTACAATTACATTAACCTTAGATACATATTCACACTTAGTACCTGATATCCAGAAAGAAGCAGTTAAAGCATTAGATAATTTAGGCATATAACCCTTCCCTTTCAAAAATTAATTAGCCTCTTCATTAATTTTTGAATATAAAGTTGCTAAATTATTATCCACTACTTTTTTTATATCTTTCAAGTCCATCATCTCAATCAAATCAAGATTTATGTCTAGCGTACTTATAATATCTAAGTATTGTTTTAAAGAGATCTTTTCTACAATCGATCTATCAAATGCCAGATAGATTAAATGACAATAAATTGCATGTTTAAAAAGCATTTTATCTGCACTGATTTCATTTTCCAAATGTTGATAGCAAAGCGAACTGTAGTAATAAAATGCGGACTTTGATCTTATGTAAGGTATAATTTTATATTCTTCTGATAGTAAAAAAATATCAATTGCCTGTATCAAATAACCTATTATTGAAAATAAAAATACAGATTTATAATCTTTGACTTCACAAAAATGTCTTAGGAAGGGTACTTTGGAGCTATAGCTAATAAGTCCTTCCATTCGCGCTTCAAACGTATCCTCCTTTACATCCTCATTAAATAAAAGAATTCCATCTAGCGATTCAGGTCTTAGATGGTTCTTTATGTCTACAATTGTAATACATGTTTTCTCATATACTTCAATTGATTCTATATCCGTAAATAAACTCAAGAATAATTGTTCTGCTAATGAATTAATTTCACTAGAGCCCTCTGTCCTATTATTTTCCCTAACAGGTAATAACCAAATGGGCCGTTCTTCCAATTCTAATAATTTGATGTTATCACTGATAAGAAATGAAACATGCTCAATCATAGTTTGAGTATTAATTTTCTCATGACTAGACAATCTTAGAGTCGTATCGCACATTTTAGCTAAAGGGTCATCCATTATATGAATTTTTCCTTGAGCTAAAAAAGGATAGTGTTCAAGACCATCAACATCTAAATAATCTGCTGCAGTATAAAGATAGGCACTATAACTTTCAAGTTGATAGTTTAAAAAAATATCTACTAGAGTTTCATGTTTCTTCCAAAATATGAGAATAGAATCTAAAATATTTTCTACATAATCCGGATTCCTAGTAAGAGAATCCTCAATTTTAAGTAATAATATCTTATATTCATCCTGAATTTGATTAAGCCTATCCATTAACTGATTTGGGATCAAATTTATTCACCTCAACTAATAATTTATCAGGAATTCCATATTCTTCATTAAGAACATTCACAATATGATGCATTAGCAATACACAATCATTCCACACAGATGTTAAGTTATCATGTTGCTCTATAGAAGGTATACAGTGATATTGATGTGCAGGATTATCACATTTTACAAAAGAGCTCTCTCTAACACTCCCCCAAAAGCCATGCTCATAAGATGTAAGATATTCATAATAAGTGGCATAAAGATCTGCTAAGCCTGTGATTTCTGCCTTCTTCCTAATATTAGTATCGTCAAAATAGTTTGTGTTTATATCTAAAAACTCAGGCCTAAAAAACTCTTCAACTAGAATATTTAAATATTTTAAAGGAATATGAGTACCTTCACCTTCTGGCATATTGATTTTATCTTTATTCACTTCACATACTAGTTTATACTTTCCTAAACCATATAACTGGTAATCCCTCCAGATATTATCGTGATTATTCGCCTCATGAATTAAATACTTCATTATGATAAGTATTTCAAATAGTCCCCGAACTGAACTTCTTCCAGATATGCTATTATCTAAATCATGTTTATATACCTCATAAAATCGATTATATGCAAATACAGCTAACCCCAAAAGCACTGTCATTTTTTCATCTAAAATTAGAACATCTTGTTTGATTGAAATAAAGTAATCAAAGATATTTTGAAAAGCCTCAACACACTGGTCTTTATTCAAATTCTGCTCATCTACTTCGCTAAGATTAACTGAAAACAACTTGCATGTTGACATACAACTTAAATCCTCCCAAAATTTATTCAAATATACTAAATTACTTTTATCCATAGATTGAAAAATACCAAACATCGAACGAACAAGAGGTCGAATTGTGTGCATTTTTTCATTCTCATGAGATAACCTCGCATAATCGTTCAAATCATCAATTATATGTTCCTGCCACTTCATGACATTATTCTTATTACATATTGAGCGGAAAAATAAAACAATATATTTTATATCAGTAGTCATATTTGTTTGACTCCCCATACATTCTTGCATTATTTGTTCTATTTTTGATAAGCGTTTTTCAATACTCATCTTATTATAAAAATTACCATTAAACGTTGGATAGTCATGTATATCAAAAATGAGCGTTAATGGCTCAAGCGTATTATCACCAACAAATAATTGAATCTGATTGAATAATTTCTGCTGATTTTCTACTGATTCAGCAAGAAGTGTAGAAAACCTACAATCTTCAATTTTAGGATTTATAGCTTTCCAGTATTTCAAAATTCTAACAGACTGATTAATTCCCTCTATTCGCCCTAATTTATCAAGAATTAAAGCTAACCAAATATATTCAGGGAGTTGTCCATATGTCCAACTTTTTTCAGTTTCTAGCGGATTTGCAATTTCATTCCATACAGATTGAAAAATTCCCTTTTTCCATGTATATCCAGATAATTTAGGTTTCATGATTCTTCACCTCCAAAACTACTAATGTAACTACTAATCGGATACAAAAAAACGAGCCTTCATTTCTGAAAACTCGCTTATTTACTTGGTGATCCAGGAGGGATTCGAACCCCCGACCCACGGCTTAGAAGGCCGTTGCTCTATCCAACTGAGCTACTGAACCATGTGGATTCCCTATATAATTATCTATTATAGTATAAATTATGTACTATGTATCGTCAACTACACCCTATCTTAGTATACCCTAAAAAAGGCAAAAAAAAATGGAGCGGGTGAAGGGAATCGAACCCTCGCGACCAGCTTGGAAGGCTGGGGCTCTACCATTGAGCTACACCCGCAAATAAAAAATGGTCGGAGCAGCAGGATTCGAACCTGCGACCCCCTGGTCCCAAGCCAGGTGCGCTACCAAACTGCGCTATGCCCCGTCATTAATTACTTTGCTATTATAGCAAACCCGGTAGTTGATGTCAACCACTACTCTTGCTGAGTTCTTACTCTTTCAAGTATCGCTCTGCAACGAAAATTATTATATCATTGATAGAAACTAGTGACAAGTACTTTTTTACAACTTCATTAATTTTTTTACTGATACATTAATACATTCTTTAATATATATCTATCCTTACTTCTATTATCCTATACGCCTACGCCTCTATATCATTTTAATCTATAGATTATTCGCCCTAATAGTATAAAGCCAATCATATACTTAATCGATCATATAAAAACATGCACCCCTTTCGAGGTGCATGTTGTATTGTTCTATGGTTATATAAGATTATAAAATGCTAGTAAAGCAAATAATTTAACCTTCGTAGCTGCCATCTTCTATTGCTTGAGGATTTTTAGCAATACCTTGTTTTACAGCAACTTCAGCAACTGCTTTAGCAACAGCTGGAGCTACGCGAGGATCGAATACGGATGGCATTACGTTTTCTTCGTTCAATTCACTATCAGGAATCAAGTGAGCCAAAGCGTCAGCAGCAGCTAATTTCATTTCGTCAGTGATTTGAGACGCACGAACATCGATAGCACCGCGGAATACGCCTGGGAATACTGCTACGTTGTTGATTTGGTTAGGAGCATCGGAACGACCTGTACCAGCAACACGGATACCAGCAGCTTTCATATCAGCATATGTTGCTTCTGGATTAGGGTTAGCCATTGCAAATACAATTGCATCGTCAGCTAAGCTTTCCAAAATTTCTTTTGTGAAAGCACCCGCTGCAGATACACCAAGAAGAATATCAGCACCTTTAGCATTTTCAGCCAAATCGCCATGTTTTTCTTCAAGTTTAAGTAAATCGATTAATTCAGCTTGTAAAGAGTCAAGACGTTTGTAGTCTTTATGCAATACGCCAGAGGATACCAACAATGTAATATCACGAGCACCTGCAAGGTATAATAAGCGAGCAATATTAGCACCCGCCGCACCAGCACCGTTTACAACGATTTTAGCAGTAGCTAAATCCTTTTTAACCAAACGAAGAGCGCCTTTTACACCAGCTAAGCATGCGATAGCAGTACCGTGTTGGTCATCGTGGAATACAGGAATTTCTAACTCTGCTTTCAAACGATTTTCAACTTCATAACATTTAGGAGAGGAAATATCTTCCAAATTAATACCAGCAAAGTTTTTTTGCAACAATTTTACTGTATTGATCAAGGTATCAGCATCTTTTGTATCTACAACCAACGGAATGCAGTCTACATCACCGAATTTTTTGAACAATAAGGATTTACCTTCCATTACAGGCAATGCTGCTGCAGCGCCAATATCACCAAGGCCAAGTACACGAGTACCGTCAGATACAACGGCAACCATGTTGGAACGGCAAGTTAATTCGAAGGATTCTGCTTCATTATCTTTAATACGCAAACATGGTTCTGCTACACCTGGTGTGTAAGCTACAGATAAATCATGAGCGTCTTTTAATTCATATTTTGTTCCTACAGTAAGGAAACCTTTTAATTCACGTTTTTTTTGTACAGCTAATTCACGTACGTCCATAACAATTCTCCTTTGTGGATACACTCGGACTCTTTAGAGTCGGTAATTTATACCTTTAACTAATTGTATTATACAAAATGCTAAATCATAATTCAAGTTTTTTCGATATAGTTTTTCGATTTTTTTAAAAACAACTATCATTAAGCTCCCGTAGTAATAAAGATTAAGCTCCAGTAGTAATAAAGTAAATTATAAAAAAGTAGATAAACCATATAAGGCTTATCTACTTCAAGTCTATCTTCGTATTATACGATAAAAGCTGTCACAACAATGTTATAAAAGCTGTCTTTAAGCTTTTACAGATGGCAAATTGCGTCCATAGAAGATTTCCATCATTTCTTGTTTTAATTGATGTTTAATTTGCTTGATTTCACGATCGCTCAACTCTGACTCAGTAATGCCAAAAAGATAATTATCTAAATCAAATTCTTTTAACATCATCTTTGTATGGAAAATATTTTCTTGATATACATTTACATCAATCATGTTGTACATGTTGCGAGTTTTTGCACTGATGTAATTTTGAATAGAATTGATGCGATGATCAATATAAATTTTCTTACCAGACACGTCCCGAGTAAAGCCACGTACATGATAATCCAAGGTAAGAATATCAGAGTCAAAACTTTGAATTAAGTAATTCAGTGCATTTAGCGGAGAGATTTGTCCACATGTAGACACTTCAATGTCGGCACGGAATGTACTAATCCCTTTGTGCGGATGGCTTTCAGGATACGTATGTACAGTAAGATGCGATTTATCTAAATGCATAACTACATCTTCTTTTTCAATTTCCTCTTCAGAAATTAAAATCGTAACAGAAGCACCTTGTGGATCATAATCTTGTTTCGCTACATTAAGGATATTGGCGCCGATGATATGGCTAACTTCCGTCAAAATAGCCGTTAAACGATCCGCATTGTATACTTCATCAATGTACTGAATGTATTGTTTTTTCTCTTCTTCCGTACGAGTATAACAAATATCATAAATATTAAAACTCAATGTTTTCGTGAGATTGTTAAAACCATATAACTTCATTTTAGGCTTTGCTTTAACTGGTGTATCCATGATATGTCATAACCCTTTCCATGCATAGACTTACTATTCCTTTTGAAAGTTTCAAAACCGAAGCTTTCACCATATAACTAAACAATATCTTGTTTATACACAAACTCTACATCAAACTGTCCATTATCGTAGGTAACGATGGCAAAAGTACCACCGGAGCGATCACGAGCCAAAGAAATACTGCCAGGATTTACAAATACCGCATCACGGGCACGAACCTCACCATGATGATGGCTATGACCGGACACGATGAGTCGCGCACCCATGTCAGTTCCTAACTCAATCAGTTTTTGTATTCGATTATAATATGATACCTCATGACCATGAGTCATGTAAATATAGGTATCTTCAAGAGGAATTAATTGCTCTCGTGGTTCAAGCGGTTGCACACGGTCGTTGTTCCCACGCACAGCATATACAGGAATATCCGTATGTTCCTGCATATAACGTGCGTCATCTCCAAAATCGCCAGCGTGAAGCCACATATCAATGTCTTGATCAGCGGTAGCAGCCAAGACGAGGTCGATATCCTCTAGATACCCATGAGTATCACTTAAAATGCCAATTCGTTTCATTGTATTTAATCTCTAATGCCACTATATTATATATTTATATGAACTATACCATATAGTTCAGAAATATCAAAGCTTGTTAATTAATTCACGTAGTGCACGGCCACGATGACTAATCGTTTCCTTCTCTTCTATACTTAGCTCTGCCATCGTCTTTTTAAACTCAGGCACATAGAAGTACGGATCATAGCCAAAGCCATTCTCCCCTTTTGGCTCATCTTGAACGAGTCCATCACAATAGCCTTCCGCAGTAACTTCTCGGCCATCAGGATAAACAAGCGCTAAAGCGCATACATAATGACCTGTACGGTTACTTTTCCCTTGTAGTTCACGAATTAACTTCTCGTTGTTTGCATTGTCATCACCATGACGACCTGCATAACGCGCAGAATATACACCTGGTGCACCATTGAGGACATCAACCGTAATGCCAGAATCATCAGCAAGGCATGGGCGATTCGTAGCCTTCGCATAGTAGCGAGCCTTCAACAGAGCATTTTCCATAAAGGTTGTACCAGTTTCCTCAGGCTCCTCAATGGAAATCACAGCTTTTACAGGTACACAATCAATAGATAAATGGGAAAAGGCCTCGGAAAACTCACGAATTTTTCCTTTATTGCCTGTAGCAAGCACAATTTGTTCCATTTTATACCTCCGGAGCTGTAGGATACTCTTTACCTACTTTATCTGCTGTCGCACCAAGTACTTCACGTTGTTTAGCCATAAGCTCATCTGTAGCAGCCTCTGCTAAATCAAGTAAAGCGTTGAGCTCATCACGATTAAATATACCGTGTTCACCTGTACCTTGTACTTCAACCATATTACCAGAACCGGTACGGACTACATTCATATCTACAATGGCGGCACTATCCTCTTCGTAACAAAGGTCCGTAATGGGACCTTCAGGACCAATGCCTACGGAGATGGCTGCACAGAAGTCAGTAATTGGAAATTTGCCAGTTCCGCCAAAGGTGAAGTCCACCGCATCAACGAGGGCTACAAAGGCACCTGTAATAGATGCTGTTCGTGTACCGCCATCCGCTTGAATCACATCGCAGTCGATAGTGATAGAACGTTCTCCTAATGCTTCAAGGTCTACAACAGCACGCAATGCACGACCGATAAGGCGTTGAATTTCTATAGTCCGTCCTGTTTGTTTTCCCTTTGCAGCCTCACGGCTCACGCGAGTTTGCGTAGAACGTGGCAATAATGAGTATTCCGCAGTTACCCATCCTTGCCCAGAACCTTTTAGCCAGCGTGGCACAGAATCTTCAACAGTAGCTGTACAGATAACCTTGGTCTTACCACACTCAATAAGTACAGAACCTTCTGCAAACTCTGTAAAATTCCGTGTTATTTTAATAGGTCGCAATTGACCCGCTGTTCTATTATCGCTGCGCATAGGAACCTCGCCATTCTAAAACTAAATATTAGAACGCCCCTTACACAAAGGGGCGTTATTTCTTATATTATATCATAGTTTTTCTATTTTTCAGCATTATGAATCATATTATAATTTACGATTCTAACATGATAACTCGCATTATTATTTACGGAGATTAACATTATAATTCATATTGTCCGTCACCGAGTGGATCTACCACAACGTAACGGCTGGCTCCCCCTTCTGCTTTAGCTCGTTTTGCTTCTACAATAGCATCTTGACGCGTCCCTTCATCTGCTTGCCAAGGGATGAACATAGCATATACGCTTTGCGGCCCATACGGGCCGTATTGTCCTCGTGAAAGCACGCTATGCCAGCCTACCTTGTCTTCGTACATGCGCACCCTTTCAAGGCGCTCCTCTTGTACGCCCGTTTCATCGTAATACACATTGTAACGATTTGACCAAATATCACCTACACCAGCACGTTCTTCTTCTGCTATACGATATCGATTAGCCCATTGTACCTTCCACTTAGCGATAAGCTCATCTATATAATTTGTTACACTTTGACTTTGCTTATATTTAACAGGGTCAAAGGCAGGTTCTACGACCTTACTGTAATCAAGGCCTGCCATGGATAAAATGATACCTGTATTCACGTATGGTAATGCTTCCTGTACGGAATAGCCTCCTTCTAAGACTGCTATATCTGCTTGTAATAAATCGACTAGCTCTGCATAGCCCTTTGCAGTTACCTGCATATTAGCCAACGGATCACTAAAGTGATTATCTTGCCCAGCCGAATTAATGACAATATCTGGATCAAACTCTTCAAGGATAGGCAATACAAGCTCACGCATGACCTTCATCAAGCCTTCGTCACCGGTACCTGGCGGTAGTGGAATATCTATATTACCACCGATGGCCTGAGGTCCACCAAATTCATCCATAAATCCTGTGCCAGGATATAAAGTACGTCCATCTTGATGGAAGCTAATATACAACGTATCAGGATCATGGTAAAACACATCTTGAGAACCATCACCATGGTGTACATCGGTATCTACTACGGCAACGCGTTTGATTCCATAAGTTTGACGTATGTGTTGAATCATAACGGCTTCAATATTAATCGTACAGAAGCCACGAATACCATGAACCATAGCCATCGCATGGTGACCTGGTGGTCTTACTAACGCAAAGGCACGATCTACTTCACCACGTATGACCGCATCAGCTGCCGCAATAGCACCTCCAGCAGATACACGATGGGCTTCCGTCACCCAAGACTCTAAATCTGGAGCGCCAACGTGAACTCGCTCTATTGTATCCCAATCCGCTACTATTGGATTATATTCTCTAATATTGGGTATATCTAATAAACCTTCCTCTACGATTTGATCTCGCGTATAGAGTAAACGCTCTTGTCGTTCAGGATGTGTTTCAGAAATTTTCCAGTCAAAAGCAGGGAAAAAGACAAGGCCTAAACTGTGATGATATTTAGCTTTATTAATAGTAGAGCTCGTAGCCTCATCCTGTTTAGTATCCATATTCAGAATACCATGACGCTCTCGATAGGATAGTCCTTTATTCCACATAGTGTTTCACCCCCGCCGCCAGTTGTACTTTCACAGTAATTAAACGCTCCATAGATTGCCATCCCTCTACTACAGGGAAATCCTCAATGCTAATGACCTCGATTTCTTGCGCCGTATCTAAACCTAAACGTAAAGCCTCTTCACTAAGAGCCTCCTTAGCTCGTTCTACAACTTGTTCCGCTCGTTTTAAAGTACAATTTTGCTGTTTAATACCTAATTCCGGAATGACAAGTAAACGACGTTTTGTATCTACATGGACAGTGAGTTCGATGGTAGATAAAGCTAGTGCAGCGCCTATAGCATTTGCTACGGCTGCATTTTCTGGAATCGTAATAGGTAAATCCATATATTCTCCAATGCTCACTCCGAGACTTGGCGCCGTGCCTCCTACTACAACAATATGTTCAGGCACAAATATATCAGGATTTACAATATCTGCCACCACATAAATAGGGCGTTTGTTCTCAACCGTTATGACCTCATCTACGCCACGTTGAATCGTTTCCAACGCATTTTGTAGGATTAGTCTTGCTACATCAGAGGCGGTCTTAATAAGAGTTAGTTGATTATTTGAAGTATTTATATTATTAGATTGCAACGCAGCCTGTATAGCATCCGCTAAATCTTGTAAAACTCGTGATGCTAGATTAAAGTCGCCATAGTTCGCGTGACCGAGCACGATAAGTGCATCTCCCAAGGTAGGTTCTACACCACCTAGAGCTACCGATGGTCCCACTCGTTCAGGACCTACGGTAAGATTACCATTTTTAAAGCGAACTACAGATTCCCCACCAATGCCGACCGAGGTAACGGCAAAGGATCGCACTGCACTTGGATACTCACGGATAGATACACCATTTTTTGTCATCAATGGTCTACCATGCTTCCAGAGGGATATATCCGTTGTAGTACCTCCAATATCTAGAGCCACTGTATGCTGATTACCTATAACGCCGAGAGCAGATAGCCCAAGAACTGTTGCGGCAGGACCTGTAAAGGCGGTCTCTACTGGGCGACTCACCATGTGTTCTATTGGAAGAGAGCCTCCATCTGCTTTTAAAATGTGAAGTGGGGCCACTATATTCCGTGCACTGAGAGCATCTTCAACATTTTTCTTAAACACCGTAAATACTGGTGTTACAGCGCTATTAAAATAAGCGCTAATAGTACGCCGAGGGAAATTTAAAGAACCACTTAATAAACTACCATTAGAAATTACATGATATGTGTTTTTCAATTCTTCTGTTATAGATAGTTCTTCTTGAGGATTCCGCACCCCAAATTTAGCGGACACAGCAGCCAAATCAGTACCACTACGTGCTTGAACCATGTTGGCTATACCACGTACAGCATCAGCAGGGGTATGCTCTACAACGATACCTCTATGATCTGTATAACCTTGAAGGTATATAGGTTTCACAGGGAATATATCATCTACATTACGGCCTGGACCTGTAACCACATAGAGATCTACTACTTGCTCCTTCTCTTCTACGATGGTATTCGTCACTACGGTAGTAGATAAGGTTACTTGTTCAATATTTGATGTATCATAACCCTCCAAAACCGCATCTAAGGCCTCACCTATACCATTCATTAGATTATCCTTTGTAGTCCGCCTCTTGGCAGTTGCCACTACACGATGGCCATCAATGATAACAGCATCGGTAAAAGTACCACCTACGTCTAACCCTAGTAACATATAACCTCCTTATTAGTATTAATAAAGAATCTATACAAACTCAAAACAGAGTAAAGAAAACTCTATTTAAGCTAGCATATAATCTCTATTTGAACTAATATGCAATTCCTATTCAACCCTGCGTATAGTTCGTATTCAATCTCATTATATATAAAAAAGCTGTACCCATCTCTATGTGATGAGTACAGCCTTCTGTTATTTACCAGATACAGATGCGTAATTTTTGATGATAACAATCGGAGTCATTTGGCTATCATTACCAAATGGATTATCAATCAACAATTGTGCAATTTTCTTAGCGTCAATGCCACGACTTGTACCTAAAATAGCGGACCGTTTCAAGTCATTAACGTCAGCTACAACGGCACCATAACAACCAGTGCGAGATACAATTTTCTCAGCCACTTTATCAGGATCCTTTGGACCAAATACAATATGCTTATCAAATGGAGGCATAGTCCCCGTTACATCATCGGTTAAGGATGCAGCACGAGCAATTGCATAGAACACGCCAGGTTTACGGAAAATTTTAGCAATAGCACCTAAAATAAAAGCACCTAACACCTTCCATTTACCGTCCAAATTCATAGCCGATTGCATACCATAAATAGATGCCATGGAGCCATCTGGATGAATAAAACGATTAATTAAACGAGCTTGCCAGCATACATCTAGCTCTTCAGGACGTGTAAAACGGCCTTGCGTAATAGCCACTACAGATTCAGCAACGCATACGATATCTTCAGGTCCAATATTATGACCGCCAAATTCAACGATAGCATCAACGATGTCATCATTATCTGTAAGAATACGTGTTGGCACACATACTAACTCTAATTCTGCCATTGTTATGCCTCCTTATTGAACCATTGCTGCTTGAACTTCTTCAGCAGTCAAACGAATACGCTGTTTATCGATATGATAGTCTGTCCGACCTACGATTTGGTAGTAAATATCGATGTCCATATAAGGGAAGCCCTTAATATCTTCACGAATATTACCAGTTTTACCTGTTAATGTAACATATACACGAATTGTGCCACCTTTGCGTGGTTTGATAATTATAGCTTCAAAGTATCCATCTTGACGCGGACGATTAATATCCATAGCCCAGGCATTTACCTTAATAGCATCAAAATGTTCTTCTGGTAATAATGGACGTGGAAATAAGTCCATTATTGTGCCTAATTGGCGCCCTTTATTTACAAATGGTATATCACAGAACAACGTAATGGACTCAAAATTACGATCAGATACTTGAAAGTTCGTTGCTCGTTTCGCTAATAAGACAATATTTTCATTACCTTGTTTCAATACAAACAAACGGAATAATAAGTACAGAGCTGCAACAGCCACAATAATAGCTATTACTGCACTGAGGATGTTATAAAACCACATAGGGTATCTCCTTTATAATGTAATATGTTCAATGGTACGACGGCTTGTATCAAGAAAGGATGCACTCAATGCATCACCAAGTTCGACATCCTTTGTAAAACACAATGTCACGGTGCCTACAGTATCTTGAGGATTGAAAAGATTTTTACTCTCAAGTCTGTGACGAACCAATTCACTTGTTTCAAAAGCAGGATCAATGAACTGAATGCGACATGACGTTAGTTCCTCTAGTAAAGGTTGTACAAATGGGAAATGAGTACAGCCCAAAACGACTACCTCAATTTCTCGAGATAATAAAGGTTCTAAATAATCCTTGCATACTTCACGAACAAAGTAATCATCTAAATGACCTTGTTCAATAAGCCCCGCCAACTCTGGACAAGGTTGTTCCCAAACCAAAACCTCATGATCAACTTCTAAAGCCACATGCTTATGAATATGACTATTTACAGTGGCTACGGTTGCCATAATACCGATAGTCTTGCTTTTACTTTTATTAATGGCTGTTTTCACACCTTGTGATACACCAATAACTGGCACAGATACAAGTTCACGTACCGCATCAAGAGCCACAACGGTGAAGGTGTTACAGGCAATCACCATCAACTTAACAGGCTGCTTTTCTAGCGTCTCCGCAATACGACACGCCAAATAAGTGATTTCATCATCGCTGCGATTACCTACAGGATTATTCGCATTATCACCGATATAGATGAAATCTTCGTTAGGAAATTGTTCTTGTAACACCTTTAACACAGATAATCCGCCTACACCAGAGTCAAATACACCGATAGGCAATTGTTGTACATTACTCATGCGGCATCTCCTCAACAGCTGCTAACATAGGCAGATAAAAAGTATCGTCTAATCGCACAATCTTTCCTGTTGATTTTGACATAAAAGCGTTCTTAGTTTCTCCCGTAGCAAGTAACGCTCCATCACTAGCACGGCGCATGCGATAGCGAAACACCATTTGAGCCCTTGTCATCTTAACCAAATACGTTTCGATGTGAAGTTCATCATCGAAATTCGCAGGTTCTTTATAATTGCAAGATACATTCATGATAGGAAATACAATATCCTCATTCATCATATCCCACAAAGTGACACCGATCTTACGAAGGAATTCAATGCGCGCCATTTCAAACCATCTAAAATGATTACTATGGTGAGCAATCCCCATCATATCAGTTTCATAAAATCGTACATTTACTGAAGCAATATGCATAAATTCTGTCCTTTTTAAATAGTATACAATTTTTATTCTATATCTATTACTTTAGTGTGTCAAATAAATAAAGGCAGTTCAATCACTGTGGATCAAACTGCCTAAAATGGTAAAAGTTAGCGACTGCTACCAAATGGAAAGAATTTTTTTGCCTCTTCTTGATGACTCGTTTTGATATAACGATTCGCAATCTTAAAGGCTAATCCGAGTACTGCCACATCATCTACCCAACCTAATACAGCAATCGCATCCGGCACAATATCAATAGGTAATACCAAATACCCTAAGGCACCTGCAATGACCGCTTTTACATATTTGGGAGTATCCTTGTCACGAAAACAAAGGAACAAGGTTACTGCTTGTTGTACAAAGGCAAGTTTCTTACCATATCGACCAAGAAACCCTAAAAATCTTGATTCGCTAAAATACTTACCATATTTAATAATATTAAATGGATTCATAGTAATAATAATCCTTCAGCGTTTATTTACGCAAACCGCCAATTTTTTCTTTCGCTGTATTAACAGTGTTTGTAGCAACATCTTTTGCTGTCTCTACGGCATCAGAAGCTTTAGTTTTTGCAGTTTCTACTGCTACTTGTGCAGAAGCTTTTGCCACTTCTACACCACCTTTTGCGAATTCTTTGGCTACTTCAATACCTTCTTTAGCAGAATCAATTTTTTCTTTCGCTGCATCAGAAACCTTTGCTACAACCTCTGCTGCGTTATCATGGATTTGGTATTTTGTTTCATTATTCCATTTATTAATGGCAGGTGTTACTTTTTCTTCGTAAACTTGCTTTAAAGATTCTTTAGCAAGACCTGTTTCATTAGCAATCCCAGCCCATACGTCACGTTGACCTTGAGTGAAAGGAATGCTAGCACTTGCATCACGAACGATTTCAGAAGCAATAGCTTTGCCATTTTCTAGGAATTCAGCAACCATCGGTTTATAACGTTCGATATCAGAAGGCATGCCATCTTGAATCCAAATATGTGCAATTTTACCAATAGCATAAGTTAAACCGATAGCTACAGGAACGCGAACAGCTTTAATTGGAATTAGAAGGGATACTGCAGCTGTACCTACAGCTGTGCTAAGACCACCTACTAAACCAACTACAGCACCTGCTTGCAATTCTACATCATAAAGATGAGCAATGCGAGTTACCATGTACGTAGCATTGGCGCACAAAGCGACACTGCTGAATTTAGAGGATAATGCCAATGCTGCCGCACGACCTGCCCCCCAGAAGATAAATTGTTCAACTTGATAGTCACGATCTTGAGATCCATCCGTAAGGGGCTCAAGTGTTACGCCATTATATTCTGCCATAAGTATTCTCCTTTGTTGTGAACCAACTATAGGTCTTATTATTAGTATTATTATACCATTCTATTGATAGAAGTGAAATGAATTTTTCTAATTATCCATATATAATAGCTTCTAATATTTTCTATATTACCAACTTGTGAGTCCTCCATCGATTGTCCAGGTTGCACCTGTCACAAAAGACGCCTTATTACTCAACAAAAATACAATTACTTCTCCAATTTCATGAGGCTTAGCAATACGACCTAATGGGTAATGTTGGCCCATTTCAGCCTTAGCAGCCGCCGCATCTTGGTGGGCATTAGCAATCTGTTTATCTACTAATGATGTATCTACATCACCAGGACACACACAGTTTACACGAACACTGTGAGGTGCCATTTCAAGGGATAGAGATTTTGTAAAGCTCACTACAGCTCCCTTTGACGCACCATATACAGAACAAGCTACATTACCTTGTAAACCCGCATCACTAGCAATCGTTACAATACTGCCCTTTGAAGACCGTAAATAGGGAAGCGCCGCTTGGCATAAGAATACAGTACCTTTTACATTGGTTCCAAACATTTCATCAAAAGCTGCCTCTGTAACATCAGCTAGTAACTCTTCTTCATAATAGCCTGCAGCTGTTACAAGAGCAGACACCCCACCAAATAAATCTACTGTTTCTTTTACAATTCGCTGACAGTCCTCAATTTTAGATACATCACCTTGAATATATTGCACCTTAGAGGAATAGCGACGTAGCTTAGTTTTAACCTTTTGACCAACTTTTTCATTTCGACCATTGATGACTACACACCAACCTTCTTTAAGTAAAAGCTTTGCCGTAGCAAATCCAATACCCGATGTACCACCACTAATCAAGGCCACTTGAACATCACTTTTATGAGGCATACCTTGCCCTCCTATAATGTTGAAATATAGTCATAGACTAATTTCAACAACATAACTGTCGTTACCGACAAGAATACAACTCGCACCAAAGATGAGCCCTTCGCAATTGCCAAATGCGAGCCTAAATAAGCACCTATAATTTGACCCGCCCCGGTGGCAAGACCATACTTAACATTGACGTGTCCTAAATATAAAAATACCAATAAAGACGCCAAATTACTAGTAAAATTCAATATTTTTGCATTAGCAGATGCATGTAAAAAATCAAAGCCTGTAAAGATAAAGCCCATAATCAGAAATGTACCTGTACCAGGACCAATAAAGCCGTCATATATACCAATGCCAAGAGCAAAAGCCATACAAATATAT
Source organism: Veillonella sp. 3_1_44 (assembly GCF_000163715.1). Lineage (NCBI taxonomy): Bacteria > Bacillati > Bacillota > Negativicutes > Veillonellales > Veillonellaceae > Veillonella > Veillonella sp. 3_1_44. The sequence continues at coordinate 453,626 of NZ_GG770201.1, read as the reverse complement.
AGCGCTTTTCCTGCTACCTGAGATGTACGATTGATTTCACCCCAGTCTTTTTTGAACACCACAAAGAGTGTTACACAAACAAGTAATATGATAATAATAGGCTTTACATATAGCGGTGGTAAAGAAACAACCGCCAAGGTACCAAGCATAGAACCCACAAAGGTAAAAGGCAGTAATTTACGAACTAGGGAAAAATCAACCATGTGATTTCTCAAAAATGTAATCGATGCACTGCCAGCACCAAAGATACTGGATAATTTATTACTGCCTAGAGCCACACTAGGTGGAAGATTTGTTAATAACATGGCAGGTACAGAAATGAGGCCTCCCCCGCCTACAATGGAGTCTACAAAGCCAGCAAACGCACCAGCTACGGCGAGTAAAACGAGTATAAGGATATCAAATGGTAAACCTGTTACCGTAATGAGCCACTCCATAATAAACCTCCTACAGATAGCACATCAACGGTCGCCAAAGGCCACCGTTGTCATGCTAATTTATTTTATTTTGCACCTAGACGATCGAGAGCCAATGTATAACCATCTGCACCATATACTAAACAGCGCTTTACACGACTAATCGTTGCAGTACTCGCACCTGTTTCTTCTACGATTTTCTCATAGCTATCCCCTGCGCGAAGCATTTTTGCTACTTGTAAGCGTTGAGATAATGCTTTTAATTCGTTAATCGTACAGATATCTTCAAAAAATGCATAGCATTCCTCTGTATTTTCAAGCGTTAAAATGGCGGTGAACAATTCGTCATTTTGTTGACTTCTCAATTTTTCATTGATACTCATAGGATCCTCCTACTTCTTATTCATCGCTTTAGACCAAGCATCACCAATCATTTGTACAACTTGTACCAATACAATCAAGATGATGATTGTAGCGATCATAATATCGGCTTGGAAACGTTGGTAACCATATCGGATAGCAATATCCCCAAGGCCACCACCACCAATAGCACCAGCCATCGCAGAGTAACCGATGAGGTTAACGATAAGAACCGTTACATTGTCAATAATTGTTGGCAATGCTTCTGGTAATAATACTTTCCAAATGATTTGTAATGGGCTTGCCCCCATGGATTGAGCCGCCTCGATAACGCCAAAATTGATGTCCTTAATAGACGTTTCTACAAGGCGTGCCAAAAATGGAATTGCCGCAATGGTCAACGGCACGCATGCTGCAGTTGTACCAATGGATGTACCTACCACCATACGAGTAAACGGAATGATAGCAACCATCAAGATGATGAAAGGTACAGAACGCGTTGCATTGACAATGGCACCCAATACTTTATTGAGTGTTACATTTTCCAAGATATGACCTTTAGAAGTAACAACCAGAACAACACCAAGAGGAATACCTAATAACATTGCCATTACAGTAGAAATTATCGTCATTTGCAATGTATCAAGGGTACCAGTTATGAGTAGATTAATAATTTGCTCTGACATAACCGATCACCTCGCTTTCAATTGGTAACGTTTTGATGTAGTCCAAACCTTCTTGTGCATTTTCTGGGTCACCATTCAAGATAACGATGAGACGACCAACGCTCGTATTTTGGATGTAATCAATGCCGCCAAAAAGGATGCTTACATCTAAATTAAAGCGTCTTACAAGGCCTGCTACTACAGGTTCATCTGTTGCTTGTCCTGTAAATTTGAGGCGAACTAAGGGCGCGGTCCCTGCAATCCATTGATCATGCAACTCTAGATGTTCCAATGCTTCTGGAGGTAAGTTATCACTCACTACAGAGCTAATAAACTCTTTTGTCGTATTTTCGCGAGGATGTGTGAATACTTCAACTGTGCTACCTTCTTCGAGTATTACGCCGCCTTCAATAACCGCCACGCGATCACAGATTTCACGGATAACGTGCATCTCATGTGTAATGAGCACAATAGTGAGCCCCATCTTCTCATTAATATTTTTCAACAATTTCAAAATAGAATCTGTTGTTTGAGGATCAAGGGCAGATGTAGCTTCGTCACAAAGGAGAACCTTTGGATTAGAGGCCAATGCACGAGCAATACCAACACGTTGTTTTTGACCACCAGACAATTGAGATGGATAGTTGTTCATCCGGTCTGTAAGGCCTACAATATCAAGAATTGGCGTAATGCGTTCCTTGATTTCAGATTTGCTCATTCCTTGTAATTCCAACGGAAATGCCACATTGTCATATACGGTACGAGAGGACAATAGGTTAAAATGTTGGAAAATCATGCCAATATCTTTGCGCGCTTTACGCAAATCAGATTTGCTAAGTGTAGTTAAGTCTGTACCATTTACGATAACAGAGCCAGATGTAGGTGCTTCGAGCATATTGATGCAACGAATCAATGTGGATTTACCGGCACCGGATTGGCCGATAATGCCAAAGATTTCGCCTTCTTTCACATTTAGGCTAATATCTTTCAACGCTTCCACACGAGTAGCGCCTTCATAGACTTTACTAATGTGTTCTAATTGTATCAAAATAATTTCCTTTCTTAAGGTAAATATGTATTATTTGATGAAAGCAGCTTATCTATCAAGGTAATCCTTCTTCCATCAATTTTTCTAGAGCTTCGCGTAGACGAAGTGTAATAGCACCTGGTTTACCACCAGATACTGGATTTCTGTCTAGCTTAGTAATTGGGATGACACCACCAATTGTATCGGTAAAGAATAGTTCATCCGCTTCATCTACAAAGGTGCGGTCAAATTCTTTCTCAATAATGGTAATACCTAAAGATGGTGCTACACGAGTTAAGATCATTTGGCGCGTAATACCTTTTAAGATATGATTATCCGCTGGATGCGTGTACAAGATACCATCTTTAACAGCAAACACATTAGATGTCGCGCCCTCTGTACAAATGCCATCACGGAACAAGATGGCTGTATAGGCAAATTTCTTTTCTGCTTTTGTTTGCGCCAAAATATTCGGGATCAAGTTTGTAGTCTTAATATCTACATGATTCCAACGTTCATCAGGTAAAGCTATCGCTTTTACACCTTCACCCAATTTATTAACTTCATCTAAATCCAAGGTACGGATAGACATAAGCATTTGTGGTTCTAATTTGGAGCGATCATAAGCATGATGACGTGGTGCTACACCACGAGAGATTTGTAAATAAATATAGCCCTCTTTGATTTCACTTTGCTCGATCAAAATTTCGTGCAATTCTGTCAAATCATCAGGGGTCATTTTTACAGGGATATCCATTTCACGCATAGAGCGATACAAGCGATCTTGGTGGTAAGACAAGGCGAAACAACGGCCTTTTACGACACGAACAACTTCATATACAGAGTCACCAAACAAATAGCCACGGTCATCAATGCTGATAACTTTGGCACCTGGTTCGACGAATTCACCGTTAAAATATGTTAATTCTTGCATAGGAGCACCTCTTTTTCTATTCCGTTACTCTATCAAGTGGTAATCATCATGGACTTATTATAACACAATTACTTTCAAATTTTCACACTTTACTTTGTGAAAGATAATAATTCGATATACAAAAATCCGCTAGGATACCATAGTTAAAAACTATATCCTAGCGGATGTATAACAAATATTATGTTTATACTAAATCAGCACTACAAAACTAACTAAAACTGCATACACCATTAACGTACTAGCACCAATTAGGTCTCTCAATAAAATAGTTCTCATACTAAACTAATGCCCCAGTATAAATTTACGGATAGATTTAGGCACATAATTAAGGCCCACTGTAGTCAAATAAGATAATGCTAACGCCATACCATACATAATTAGCACGTTGGTCACCGTATACAAGAGATTATATTTAGCCATCACACCAAAAATGATTAACAACCAAAATGGATGCGCTAAATAAATACCATACGATTTATCGCCTATCTCAGACCAAATGGACTCCATCGTCACGTTCATAGGTAGCCTTTGGAATAGGAACAAACTAAACATCGTTCCCAATCCTGTATAAAGAACGCCCATAGGACTCATTTGATGTACCGTATAAATTGCTTCCAACACAGTGTAATGCCATACGTCCATGACATAGTAATAAGAGCCAAGCATTAATAATATAGAGCTTACCGCACTGACGCCTAAAAGGTAACGATAACGCCACATATATTCGCAGACGATTTCATATCGTTCAGCACATACGGCACCTAAAAGGAAAATCCACACATAATGAATAACCCAATAGTTGAGTCGCATATCAAAAAGATATTTAAGAACTGGCTGATTGCTTAGATTTTCTGTTACCCAACGGCCAAGCATGTAAGACGAAACATAATCGATACCAACTTGGATGACAAATAGTAACACCAGCCAAAATACAGGCCGTTTTAAGATGACTTTCACCATGGCCCGCCATAATGGCATCATCACGTAGAACCATAGCAAAATAACCATAAAATATAGATGATACATAGAGGTACCAAAGAGTAGATTTATCGCCAACGGCCCTGGATGTAAATTGCCAAGGTTATGAGCTGTCATCCCTGTATATAGCAAGTAAAAGATGGACCACGTAATATATGGAAATAGCACCACCTGAATGCGGCGGTGCATAAATTCCTTATATGAGAATGGTCCCTCTACCGAGGTATGATAAAACAAGCCAAATGCAGAGAGGAAGAAAAACGCAGGCACTCCAAAGCGAGAGAGAATTTCTAACACGCTGATGAGTTCTAAATTTACAAAAGGATTTTGCAATGCGTAAGATCCTACATGAATGCCGATAACACCGAGCATACAGAGGCCTCGCATATAAGTAATTTCCGGTAAAAACGCTTTTTTCATAGCCATTGCCTATTCACTATTGACCAGGTGCCACTGCAGGTGTCGGTACCACACGTGGACCTTGAGACTCTGTAGCTGGTTGTTTAACTACAGGAGGGGTAGATGTAGGTGTTTGAGGCGTTGCAGCTTTTTCAGGTTGTGCGGCTTGTGCTGGTACAGCCTGACCATTTGCTTTAGCAGCCGCTTCTGCCTTAGCCTTAGCTTCTGCTTCAGCCTTAGCTTTTGCTTCAGCTTCTCGTTTCAAGCGTAATTCTTTTTCAAGTGGTACCACTGGTTTGTCATAAACAGTGATATCCGTTTCAAATAGACGTCCCCATGGGAATGTAGCTTTTACTGTACGAGGATTGATTTTAAGGTATTTTTCAGCGAAATCTTGAATGCGTTCACCTAAATAACTTTCAAGACGTTCATTTAATTCACCAGAGTAACGAACATTGTCTGTTCTGATAGAATCTTGCATACGATAAATATCTTTACGGATATTTGCTTGATATGCCCAGTTATCCAAATATTGTTGCGTCAACATATCACGATGACCTTCCGGACTCATAGATTTAAGCAATAATCCTTGAGCAATAGCGTAACCTACGGTGTTACTTGCTGTATTCCAACCATTATACGCACCGATTTTGTACAACAAATCTCGTTTGTACATAGCGGATACCAATGTATTATCTGCACCATTATTGAAAGCAATATCTGCAACGCTTACGTTCACACCAGAGTCAACAGCTTGTTGAATGCGATCTACGAAAGCATTTGTAGAGTTGGAGATCATTGGGAAGTTTTCGAAGTTTTCAGACTCGCCTGTGCTCGTAGTAAGAGGTGTATTAACAGCCAATAATACAGTTGGTTTGCCTTGTGTCACCATCGTGCCACCTACGGCCTCAACGTGTTGAGCAATTGTTTTATCAATCGTTTGATCTTCGTAACCTGGCAATGTTTTACCGCCACCACCGAGTGGATAAATTACGGAGAATGTAGGTTTTTCTGTGCTCACATCGGTACGGGAACGCGCCATCAATAAGAGACCAAGTTGGTCAGCACCAGGGAAACTACCGTATTTTTCAACAGAAATATCCTTGGAATATTTGTTAAGGTAACGACCTTCTAGAGCGGATTGAGATAATTGAGATGTATCATCATGACCTAATGCAAAGTAGTCGAATACACCACTGCGAGTTTCATCAATCAACTCTTTGTTGATTTTCATATTTTTTTGACGGCGGTCAAACCAGTCTTGCAAGTATTCCACAGGAACAGAGGCTTGTAGGCTCATCAATTTTTGAGTTTCTTCTTGCGTTAAAGAGCCAGAATCTAATTTATCTTGTAATGCAGCGATTTGGAAGATAGTTGGGCCATATTCCGCATAGTAGGCCGGTTCAGTACCACCACCACTCGCGCGTGGGGAACGCATTACGGTACCAAATCCATAGATGCGTACATTTTTATTACGCGCTTTTAAGCCTTCAATACGTTTCAAGCGATTTTGCAATGTGCTAAGAGGAATATTATGTTTACGAGAATCTACAAGACCTCCATAAATAAGAGTATCTGTACTTAATACCATAACATCAGCACGACCTGCATTTTGCTCTACCCAAGCCATAATTTGATCAGCTTGACCTTGGTAGGTCTTACCAGAAATCAAGTGTTGAGGTGGTGTCAACACAGTCATACCCGCCTCACGAGCTGTATCAACTGTATATTGCAAACTTACAGGACGATCATCTTGAGGTACATATAATACGGTTTCTGCATCGATTTTGATGGATGTACCTGTAGCAATGGCTGTAACCATTAATGCTACTTTCAACCATTTATTTGTCATAAATCAAATCTCCTTCTGTGTACACGAGTACTCTCGACTCGAAAATTAACTCTTATATAATACTCTTTTTTTCTGACACTTTTATGAAATACTTAATAGTATAATTATATCATTTACCTGTTATTTCTCAAATGCAGTGCCTTTAGCTTTAGCGCACTTTGGGTAAGCTCCAATTATATTTAATAGCTAGTAAACGGATAACTAGTACAACGGTAAACGCACCATATACAGCCTCTCCAACCCAGTTAGAAATAACCATTAAGTAATAAACGATGCCCCCAATAACACTAGGTAGAGCATACACATCTTCTTTCAAAACAGACGGAATCCGTTGAGCCAGCATATCTCGGATAATACCACCTCCAACGGCAGTAATAGTTCCTAATAAAACAATAAAAATTGGCAACTCTGGATATAGTTTAAACCCTGCAGATGCTCCGGTTACTGTAAAAGATGCCAACCCAACTGCATCGGCTAATAAATAGCTTGCTCGGCTACGAGGGCCCATAGCATGCTTGCGATAACGGCTGTTATAGATAATAAATACGATAATTGTTACGGAAATAACCACAGTTACATATACAATATTGCGTAACGAATTCGGCGGAAAATACCCCAAAAGAACATCACGTACAATTCCACCACCGATTGCCGTGGCCAGTGCCAATACAGCCATACCAAATATATCCATTCTCCGCGCCACCCCAACAAGTGCTCCGGAGATAGCAAAGGCAATAGTGCCAATCATATCAAATATATACCAAATAATATCCATAATACCCTCACACAATCTATTCGCATAACTTCGCACACTATGATAGACTTTATGTAAGATATTATACATTAAGAGGTATGAGAATGACAAAAAACATTACACCTATAGAGATTAAAAATATGGATGAGCGTAGCCGTGATGAATATTTTATGGGTTTTGCCCTAGAGGAGGCCCACAAAGCTTATGCTCTAGGAGAAATTCCTATCGGCGCCATTTTAGTTCAAAACAATACAATCATTTCACGCCACCATAATCGCCGCGAATTAGATCACGATGCAACGGCTCATGCAGAGGTGCTCGTCATCCGCGAAGCATGCGATGTACTCAAGCGCTGGCGGTTGACTGGTTGTACCCTGTATGTTACGATAGAGCCGTGTCCGATGTGCGCTGGAGCCATCATCAACAGTCGTATTGACCGTGTTGTATATGGTGCAAGTGATTACAAAGGAGGCGCTGTAGAGTCTCTTTTCAATGTACTCTCTCACCCTGGTTTAAATCATGAACCCGAATTAGCATCGGGGGTCCTTGGTGATGAATGTAGTCAAATCATGAAAGACTTTTTTAAAGAGCGCCGTAAAACACGGAGGAGTACCCAAGAGGCTGAAGGGTCCGCACTCGAAATGCGGTAGGTCGGGCAACCGGCGCGGGGGTTCAAATCCCTCCTCCTCTGCCATATAAAATATATAAAGCGCTAACCATGGTTAGCGCTTTTTTGCGAAGGGACCACTACTATGAAAAAATATTACCCTTATCTCATTACGGTGAGTCATATGATTAACGACTCCTGTCAAAGTGTATTACCTGCCCTCTTGCCATTATTTATCTACACTTATGGACTTAGTTTAGAGCAAGCAGGCTTTCTCATATTAGCCAATACAGCATTATCTTCATTGTTACAGCCATTATTAGGTTATGTCTCTGACAAGATCAATCAGCCACGGCTCATCGCCTTAGGTGTTCTGCTCTCTGCTTGTAGCACAGGTGCCATGGGTTTTGTAACCTCCTATGAAAGCTTACTTGTTTGTGCTACCTTAGCTGGTGTAGGCTCCTCTATCTTCCACCCTGAAGGAGCGAAGATTATGAATCGCCTCGGAGGTGGCAAAAAAGGTAAAGCCATGGGTACCTTCGCCATCGGCGGTAGCTCCGGTTTTGCCATCGGCCCACTCTTTGCAGGCTCTATTGCCTATACAGCAGGTCCTCATGGACTGGCAGCTTTCACCATAGTGGGTCTTATCATCTCAACGGTTTTATTCGTCCTCATGCCACACATAGTCACTCAAGCACGCACTATCGACCAAGCGATAGCTATGGAAAACCCTACACTAGTGGCTAAGCCACTAAAAAATTACTGGAAATACTTTGGCATCTTGTTTATTATCATCCTAAGCCAATCGGTAAACTTCCGCGTTATCAATGCATTTATTCCTATCTTCTGGACTCGTGAACTCGGCACTAGCCCAGAGCAAGGTAGCTTTGCATTAACCATATTCTTTAGTATCGGTATCTTCATGACATATATTGGCGGTCTATTAGGCGACAAATATGGTCCCATCAAAATCATTAGACTATCCCTATTGATTTGGTTGCCAGCCATGTTCCTATTAACAGAAGTGCCAACCTTCTCCCCTATTATCATGATGCCTATAGCCTATATGTTACTACTCATGATTGGCGCTGCTAAAGCTCTTAGCTACAGCCCCGTTATCGTACTAGGCCAAACCTACCTTGCTAAAAGCATCGGCTTTGCGTCCGGTATTACCCTCGGGGTGAGCCAAACTATCGGCGGTATCATCGCACCTGTAGTAGGAAACCTTGCGGATACCTATTCTTTACCTGCCGCTATGATGACACTCGTACCATTCCTAGTAGTGGGTCTTGGGGCTTCATTGATACTTAAAGATCCTAAAAAATTACAATAAACAAAAAAGAACCCTTCACATGAACTGTACCCCAAAAATTGGACACAATTTTTGAAAGTACAGAAACCAACGAAGGGTTCTTTTTATATTCAACTAAACACATCACATACAGTTTAGTGTTTTAGCATTTCATTCAAGATAACTACGTCCGTTTCTTTCATACCTTGTGCCACAGCACCAATACTGCGGATAGTTTCATCAACGGAGTATGCTACAAGGCCATCGCCTTTTTGGTAGTTTTTGTTAAGGCGAGCTTGTTTATATCCCATAAAAGCGCCATCAAGGGAGATTGCAATTTTTCCTGCACAGGATGGTTTCGCCCCATCACATACGATACCAGATAAACTTGCAAGACCATTTACAAGAGTGTTCTCGATTATATCTTTACTATCACCCTTCAAGAAGGCAATACCTGCTACACTTACCACACCGGCAGATACAACCCCGCAGTATGCGGATAATTTACCAATACCAGATTTAACATAAAGCGTTAGCAAGTTAGCAAAGACGAGCGCTCGATACAATTCATCATCACTTTTACCAAGTTCCTCGGCAGTCGTAATGATTGGTACAGACACGGTTAAACCTTGATTACCAGAGCCAGAGCAAATAACAACAGGCAATGGGCAGCCACTCATACGCGCATCAGAGCCAGCTGCGGCACGAGCCTTACATTTCGTTTCGAGAGATGGATTTTCTTCATCTAACAATAACAATTGTCCAATATTAGATCCATAATCATTGGACAGACCTTCCTTAGAAATTGCAGTATTATACTCAACTTGCTGTTTAATTTGAGGTAGGATACCAGAAATATCACCTGTTAAAGCAAATTCGTAAATGCTATCGAAGGTCATGGCATATTCTGTTTTAGCCGCTTTCTTAATTTCATTGACTGTTTCAGAGATAATCTCACCATCTACTGATACATAGGTTACATTCGTATGGTCATTTTCAATGCGAACAACCGCTGTATGTTCATCTGTTTCTGCAGTGATTTCTATATATAGATTATCTACGCCTTCAGCGAGTGAAACGGTACAGAAGTTAGCATCAAGCAATGTACCAAGCCATTTGCGATCTTCGTCTGTAGCAGATTCCAATACTTCTAGTTCACGCTCTGGATGACCTACAATAGCACCCAATGTAGCAGCCGCCGTTAGGCCTTTTCGCCCCCCAGAATTTGGAATGACTACGGATTTTACATTTTTAATAATATTCGCGCTGCATCTTGCGTGAATACGGTTAGGAAACTCATCTAAAACAGAGACTGCCTTCGCAGCCGCATAAGCCAATGCAATTGGCTCAGTACAACCGAAGGCAGGACGCATCTCTGATTGTAACAAAGAAATATAATCCATCTTATACTTCCGCAATAATTTCCACTTCTACAATAACGCCTAATGGAAGGTCTTTTACTGCTACACATGAACGAGCTGGTTTAGAAGTAAAATATTTAGCATACACTTCATTAAATGCTTTGAAATCACCAATATCAGCTAAGAAGCAAGTTGTTTTAACAACCTTGGAAAAGTCTGTACCAGCTTCAGTCAATACGGCTTCAATATTTTTGCATACTTGTTCAGTTTGCTCTACAATGCCCCCTTCAACAACTGTACCAGTTGCAGGATTGAGTGGAATTTGACCAGAAGCAAATAATAAACCGCCAACCACTTTAGCTTGAGAGTAAGGGCCTACTGCTGCTGGTGCTTTGTCTGTAGAAATTGTTTTCATGATAAATCTCCTTTTATAAATAAATATAAATTAATATGACTATATTTAAGGTGCGAAACTCATGTTGATGCCTCGATATATATGACTTACCTCAATATATCACATATTACATAAAAGTACGTATATAACCAATTATTTAATTGATTTAAATGCATTATCAAATATTGGTTTGAAATAATCACGTTGTACATCAGTTGTTATACCTACATACAACACTGGTTTTCCTGGCTTCAACACAAATGCAGCATTTGCATAGAGTGGAGTTTGTACATTTCCATCTACATATAACAAGCGAGAGCTTGCTGCATATGTTTGATATTTTATACCAGCCACCGGATGTACTTGTTCTGCATTTTCTACGGTTAGAGTTTTAAGTGTTTTAGGCATAATCGTTGCTTTTTGGGGATCACGACTAGACACATTAATAGGTCCATTCAAAGGAACTACTGTTGTGCTAGTGGGAATCTGTTTATTTATTGTTCCTAATAGAAGTTGCTCTGTTACAGGATCAATTTGACCTTTATCAAGAGCGGCCATTGCCGCTATAAACATAGGGTCATTAGCCTTTTCTTTAGCCACTTGTTGCGCTATTTGTTTAACATCTACAGCTACTACGAATGCATCTTTTTGACCAGTTTTATCCTCACCTTGTAGCTGATATATGTCGTAGCTAATTCCCATCTGATCCAATATAGCTAAAGCTTGTTGATTACTTTGTCTTGTCATTTGATGCGTGTTTGGCTTTGCATTTTCTTTAGCAATTATATCTTTTACAATACCTAATGTATTAGTATTAGACGCCGTAGCTAGTGTAACATTATTAGGAATCGACATTGTTCCTGCCAAAGTGTTTACATCCTTAGCACTAGCAAAACTTGTAACAGCACCAACTAAACAAGTTGCTAACACGAGAGTTTTTAATGGTTTCATTATTTATTTCCTCCCTTTAGAGCTTTTAAGCTATACATTGATTCCAATTGTTTAGTCCAATAATCGTGACTTGTATCTTCTGTTACTAGTAATTGTATAGTGAGCCCTTCATCTTGTGGTAACATATACAATCCTAGAGAACCAGGTAGCATAAATCCATCATAATTTAAACTGCCACGTATAGACATCGCCTGCATTACACCAAATTTTGAAGTATATGGTCTAGCAGAAAAGTCTATAGCTTGTACAGAAAAATTAGGAATAATCTTTTTTAGAACATCGACTACTTCTTGTGTAGCTAGCTGGTCCTTAGGAGATAACTTTTTACCTTCTATGGCCATTAGATTTAACTGTGTATTCATATCATGATTCACTCTAGTATTGAATTTTTCCATAACAGGTTTTAAGGACTTTTGATCTAAACTTATCGGCTTCAAACTAGTAATAAAATTTTCTGCATTAGATCTTGAATATGGTTTAGCATCAGGAAGTTTCTCCGCTTTTTTATCTGCCATAACGGAATTAACTATTTGTGTTGCTACATCACCAGAATAGTTAATAATATCTTTATTCACATTATAATTTACCAACCATGCTGTATGATGACCTAAAGCACTATCACCAGATAGTTGATACAAGTTGTATCCATCTATAACCTTCCCTTGGAATGGTGGCACCTCTGCATGGTACACTTCTTTTATATGCTCACCAAGCCTTTTTGCTGCTAGCGCATTAACTTCATTTACCATTACATTTTGTTCTTTTGTTCTCAAATTAGGATTTGTGGAAACTGAATCTATAACAGATGCTTTAACACCATTACGAGTCTCTACGTTCATACCATAACCTAAATCTACCGTATCAGCACATGCCACTGCCCCCATACCCACAGTTAAACAGGTGGCACAAGCCAATGTCATCAACTTTTTATTGAGAGTTCTCATAAGACACCTCACCTTTTTAACAATACACTATGTATAGATTGTTAGATAATCCGTGCAGTATATATTAAGAGTTTAAAAGATAATCATCTATACTGCATATATTAATTATTATACTATATCGACATATATAACTGTATAGTATAATTTACAAGCTTACCTTTCTGCTATACAATACATAAATAGACATGTAAAGATGATATATGTATGAGAAATGGAAAGGAGTGCACACTCGGTGTGCTTTTAACATGATACAAGAATTAATTCCCCTCACTAGGCCTCGCACATTAGCTGCTGCATTAGGGCCTACCATTTTAGGTGCCGCCTTTAGTTATTACGCATTTGGTGCTGCTCAGGGTACAGGTCTTGCCATTTTACATACAGTGCTCATATTTTTAGCTGTTGTAACAGCCCAAATTGTAGCTAATTTATGGAATGAATATAAAGACTTTAAATCTGGACTCGATGCGGGTCAAAAGGTAGGTAATGCTGGTTCTATCACACGTGGCGTTATAACACCTGAACTCATTATAACGATGATTAAAGTACTCATGTTTGTGCCCATTATCATTGGTCTTTATTTATCTGCTACTATAACTTGGTACTACATCCCTGCAGGCTTCTTATGTATTCTAATTAGTTTCCTTTACTCTGGCGGTCCAAAACCAATTTCTCGAACACCATTTGGAGAAATTTCCTCTGGTATCGCCATGGGTTTTGCCATCGTACTCATTACAGGCTATGCCTGGACACGAGAATTATCCTTAGCTCTGTTAATTCCTGCAATTCCATCTACATTGCTCGTTGGATCCATCATGTTGACGAATAATATCCGAGATATTCGTAATGATGAAAGCCATGGCCGTCACACATTGCCAATTGTACTTGGTCGTGAAAGAGCGCTCAGCTTAATGAGTATCTCATATATTTTCAATTTTATTTGGATCATTGCTTGGATTATAGTAGGCCATATGACATGGTTCGCCTTATTAGCATTCCTTGCAGCACCACTAGCTTTCAAAACAATTCATACATTATCTACCAATACAGATGAGTTCCAACTAGATAAGGCTATGGGCACTACCGCTGGGGCCGCTATGATTTATCAACTAATGTGGGCGATTGGACTTATCATGGGCAAATTGTTTTAAAAATGAACATACTTATATTATAGGTTCTCCATAGTTTTTAGTTATGGAGAACCTATAATAATTCCTTCTTGATAGATAGGAAATTATTTAGTACTATAGATTTAATATTTTATATGTAATTATTGTATAAGGAGTGTGTCTAATGAGAAAATTTTTAGCATTGGCAGCTACTGTAATCCTTGGCGGCGCTTTATTAATCGCAGGCTGTGGTAACGACAACAAACAAGCTGCTAGCGATGGCAAACAAGTATTAAAAATTGGGGCAACAGCAGTACCTCACGCAGAAATTTTGGAACAAGTTAAACCAATCTTAGCAAAAGATGGTATCGAATTAAAAATCACAGAATTTACTGATTACAACACACCTAACTTGGCTTTAGGGGACAAAGAGATTGATGCCAACTTCTTCCAACACGTACCTTACATGGAGGAATTCGCAAAAGCTCACAAACTTGACTTAGTATCTGCCGGTGGTGTTCATCTTGAGCCAATGGGTTTATACTCCCGTAAAATCAAAGATTTAAAAGATCTTCCAAAAGGCGCTAAAATCGCTATTCCTAATGACCCTACAAACGGTGGTCGTGCATTATTGTTGTTACAAAAACAAGGTCTAATTACATTAAAAGACTCTACAAACATCTTATCTACCGTACAAGATATTACTGCGAACCCTAACGAATATCAATTCGTAGAATTAGAAGCAGCACAAGTACCTCGTTCCCTTGACGATGTAGCCTTAGCCGCTATCAACACTAACTTTGCATTAAACGCAGGTCTTAACCCTGGCAAAGATGCATTGGCAATTGAAAATAACGATTCCCCTTACGTAAATATCGTAACTGTACTTAAAGGCAATGAAAATGACCCTCGTATCAAAAAATTGATGGCTGCACTTCATAGCCCTGAAATTATCAAATTTATCCAAGAAAAATACCAAGGTGCTATTGTTCCTGCATTCTAAGGTATACCAAAAAGAGACCACATCAACGTGGTCTCTTTTTTATATGTTATCGGGCCCAAATCTAAAAGGTAATAAACCTTCTAATTCAACAACTGTATAGTCCCCTCTTAAATTCGCCATTATAATACGAGGTATTTCAAATTCAGAAATCACCTGACGGCAAGCACCACATGGTGCACAAGGCCCTTCCGTATCAGCAACTACGGCAAGGGCTTTAAATTTTGTTTGCCCTTCCGACACTGCCTTAAATATAGCAGTTCTCTCCGCACAATTAGTTAATCCATAAGAAGCGTTTTCTATATTACACCCTTCATAGATGGTTCCATCTTCGCAAAGAAGGGCTGCGCCCACACCAAAATGTGAATAAGGACTATAGGTTTTGTCGCGAGCCACAATAGCACGATCGATGAGCTTTTGAATATCCTTTTCTTTCATATTGCACTCCTCACTCTACAATATCTAGTATAGTATCCACTACTTTAGGTGCAGTATTACCAATAGTAATCGCCGCTAAATAGGTCTGAGCCGCATTAGTGAATAAGCTTTCATCAGAAGCATATAGTGTAGCTATCCTTTCACCCATGCTAACGGCGTCCCCAGTTTTTTTGTGCATTACAATACCTGCACTATAATCGATAGGGCCATCTTTAACGGTCCGACCGGCTCCAAGCATAACGGATGCAATCCCGCATTGTTCTGTATTCATATGGATTATATAACCGTCTTGAGGTGCTATCACATCATAGGTAAACTGGCCGATTGCCAATATACTTTCATCATCGATAACTCGGCTGTCGCCATCTTGAGCATCAATCATCATACGCAATCGTTCTAATGCGGCACCAGAGTCGAGTGCCTCTTGCACACGACTGAGAGCCGTTTCATAGTCGCATATATGACTCAATACGAGCATGTGGGCAGCCATAATAATACATTCATGCGTTAAATCTTCTGGACCATGACCTTTCAACGTATCAATAACCTCGCGAATCTCCAAAGCATTTCCAATAGCATGGCCTAGCGGTCGATCCATATCCGTCAAAATAGCCTTAACTGAACGGCCATTTTTCTTTCCAATATCTACCATTGCTTTAGCCAATTCACGAGCATCCTCTATGTTTTTCATAAAGGCACCACTGCCAACCTTTACATCTAACAAAATTGCTTGAGCACCAGAAGCCAATTTTTTGCTCATAACAGAGGATGCAATAAGAGGGATACTATCCACAGTTCCCGTCACATCGCGCAAAGCATATAGCTTTTTATCAGCAGGTGCAAGCCCTTCCGACTGACCTATAACAGCAAGACCGATTTGATTAACTTGATTGATAAAAGCATCTTTCTCTAAAGATACCTTTAAATTTGGAATGGACTCCATCTTATCAATAGTGCCGCCCGTATGTCCAAGTCCACGACCAGACATCTTAGCCACCTTGCCTCCACAAGCGGCTACGAGAGGCGCAATAATAAGTGTGGTCTTATCTCCTACGCCACCTGTACTATGTTTATCTACGGTGATCCCATCAATATTCGATAAGTCTACCATATTACCTGATTGAGCCATAGCCAAGGTCAAAGTTCCTAGTTCACGAGCATTCATACCATTAAAAACTATGGTCATCAAGAGCGCACTCACTTGGTAATCAGGGATTTCTCCCTTTACATAGCCATCTATGACAAAGCGGATTTCCTTATCTGTTAACGGCAAGTTCGCCCTTTTCTTCAGAATAATATCATACATACGCATAGTTACACCGCCATTCTAAGAAACCACCTAAGCATAGCCTAGGTGGTTTTCTATTATACTTCTTCGTTCAAGTGATTCTTTAATAACTCTACAGCTGCACTGGCTCCAATTCTGCTACAACCTTCTGCAATATAGGCTTTCATATCCGTAATAGAGCGAATACCACCTGCAGCCTTAATCTGTACATTAGGACCAATATGCTTTTTAAAGAGTCTAATATCTTCAAGGCTTGCACCGCCGCTACCAAATCCAGTAGATGTTTTAATATAGTCTGCGCCACCATTTGTAATACATTTGCAAAGCGCCACCTTTTCAGAATCTGTAAGATAACAAGTTTCGATAATAACTTTTAAAATTTTATCACCACAAGCCTTCTTAAGCGCCTCAATTTCGCTAGTTACCGCTTCAAAATCACCTTGCTTTACATCTCCAAGATTAATAACCATATCAATTTCAGAAGCGCCCTCTTCAATAGCCTGTTTCGTTTCTGCCACCTTTACCTCTGTTGTTTCATATCCTAAAGGGAAGCCGATAACGGTACATATGTTAAGTTCTGGATATGCTTCATGGGCAGATGCTACAAAATCTGGAGGAATACAAACAGATGCGGTTTTATACCTTATACCATCCTCACAAACTTCTTTAATATCATCCCATGTAGCTGTAGGACGCAATAATGTATGATCTACATAAGCTAATAATTCTTTCCCCAACATAGTACCTCTCCTTACTAAAAGAACGACATTTGTTCTGGTTCTGGCTCTTTATGTAATGCATCTTGAGCAGAGCGATTTTTATCATCAATGAATGGTTCTAACGGTACGCCTGTAGTCTTTAATAAATCTGGTAAACTATTAACGCCTTTCAACTTAGCAGCTTCTAATACAACCTTTGCACAAGTCTCTGCATCATCCAGTGCATAGTGATGTTTAAACTCAACTCCAATATATGCGGCCATTGTATTCAACTTATGATTAACTAAATCAGGCCATACCGCACGTGAAAGTTTAACTGTACATGCATAATCTAGTTCTGGCCAAGGGATTTTATAATAATCTAAAGTAGCACGCAATACGTTCATATCGAATTTCGCATTGTGAGCCACCATAATATTCCCTTTTAAATGGTTTTCATAAATGGCATTCCACAACTCATCAAAGGTCTTTTCATGAAGAACATCCTTCGGTTGGATACCATGAATTTCAATACATTCATCATCAAAACTCATAAACGGAGGCTTGATGAGGCTATATGCCTTTTTGGTAATTTGTCCGTCCTTTACGGTAATAACCGCCAAGGAGCACGCGCTATTTTTAAATTTATTTGCTGTTTCAAAGTCTAATGCAACAAAATCTAACATAGGACTCCTTTCAAAATCTATATATAAGAATTATATTCATTTACTCTACTTATTATAGCATGAAATAGACTATAATCTACTGTTCAAAGGTGACCAATAATCACCTCATTCACACCAATTTTAATTGACAGATAGGCCCTCAGTATGTGAAAATTATTTAGATATGTATGTAGTATGGAGGTTGCAACATGGCAGATGACAGATTAATCGTTGCCCTTGACGTATCCACGATGGATGCAGTGAAAGAAATCGTATTATCCCTCGGTGATTCGGTTAGCTTTTACAAGGTCGGCATGGAGCTATTCTACGCCGAAGGAGCAAAAACAATTCGTTTTTTACAGGAGCAAAACAAACAAGTATTTCTTGATTTGAAATTGCACGACATTCCAAATACCGTAGCCCATGGCGTAGCTTCCTTAACACGTCTCGGTGCTAGTTTAATTACTTTACATGGTCAAGGTGGTCCTGTCATGATGAAAGCTGCTGTTGAGGCAGCTCATGAGAGTGGCAAAGAACTAGGCGTGGAACGCCCAAAATTATTAGCCATCACCGCATTAACTAGCTTTGACGATGAATCTTGGACTGCTATTGGTGGTCAGCTACCAATTTCCGACCAAGTCATTCGCCTTGCAAAACTCGCTAAAGACTGTGGTATGGATGGTGTTGTATGTTCCGCATTAGAAGCCAAAATGATTCGTGAAGCATGTGACGATGACTTCCTCATCGTTACCCCTGGTATTCGCCCTTCCTTTGCAACAACAGACGACCAAAAACGGGTTGCTACACCAGCTAGTGCACTACAAGATGGAGCATCTCGCCTTGTTATCGGTCGACCTATTACACAAGCCGAAAACCCTCGCGAAGCGGTTCGTTTAATTATTGAAGAAATGGAGAAGGTATCCAAATGATGACAGAACAAGAAGTAAAACAATTACTTATCGACACTCAAGCTATTTTAGAAGGTCACTTCCTTTTGACATCTGGTCTCCACAGCCCAATGTACGTTGAAAAATTCAACGTATTGCAACATCCTAAATATACTGAAAAACTTTGTAAAGAATTAGCTGAACGCTTCCGCAATCAAAATGTGGAACTTGTTATTGGACCTATGACTGGCGGCATCTTACTTGCTCATGAAGTAGGTAAAGCGCTTGGCACTCGTGCTATCTTCACAGAACGCGAAAAAGGCGTTATGACATTGCGTCGTGGCTTTAAAATCGAGCCAGGCACAAGGGTACTTATCGTTGAAGACATCGTAACTACTGGTGGTTCTGTACAAGAAGTAGTAAATGTGGTAAACCAATCCGGTGGTGAAATCGTAGGTGTAGGCCTTCTTGTTAACCGTTCTGGTGGCAAAGCAGAATTCGGTGTACCTCACGAAAAGGTACAAGCATTACTTAATCTTAAAGTTCCAACTTACAAACCTGAAGAATGCCCTCTTTGTAAAGATGGCATAGCTATGACAGAACGCGGTTCTAAACACATCAAATAAATTTTTAACGACCTATATGCATAGGTCGTTTTTCATTAGGAAGTTAATTAAATATTCCTAGCCCATCAAGTACTATCTAATATTTATAAATAGATACAAAAAGAGCTCCTTCGCTAAGGAGCTCTTTTTGTTTGTGTGTAGTTATTGTGTGTAAGAGAGAGATTCTGATACGAATGTATCACATAGAGTGTGTGACTCTATGGTGGCCATGAATGCACTTTCATGACCACGTTCTCTATATCTTATGAGAGAAATGGACTCATAAAGTATCGTTAATTTTGTGTAGTTTGCGGTGCACCTTGATCACTTTGTTGTTGTGGTGCATTACCATTAGTTTGTTGAGGTGGTTGGCCTTGTGGAGGCATTTGACCATTTTGATGCATATACTGACCATTATTTCGTCCCATACCATCTTGAGGCATCATTTGGTTTTGACAATTTTGGTACATATGTTGACCATTATTTGGCCCCATACCATTTTGAGGCATCATTTGATTATTTCCATCCATCATATGTTGGTCCATATGCATATTAGAACCATCATGTCTATGTGGTTTTCTAAACTGTTGTTCATTGGTTTTCATCCATTCACCAAAATTTGGTAGATCATTTACAGCAAAGGATGTACCTACCCCTACAGCACTGATTACAGTTAGAATGGCAGCAATTATAATTCGTCTCATAGGTCCTCCTTAATCTACATTGCTGAAATAACGTTCGCGTACACCACGAAGTTCAATACCAATAAAGATACATGTAAGGCCCCCAAAGAGACCTACACCACCAAGTGCCACTAAAGTTACAATGGACAATACTGGAAATGCAGTAACATTCTCAAATGGTTGCCATGAGCTACCTAGTAAGAACAAGATAGCCGGTGTAATAATGAATATAAGAGCACCTACAATATAGGATAAGGCACTTCCAATAGAGAGCAAAGTCTTAGATGCTTTTTTAGCCATCCCTGGTAATTGAGGTAAAAGACGCTCTTTATAATCATCAAATCGTGCATAAATTTCCTGCATATTAACGGATTTACTTTCACTACCATCTTGATTCATTGTGTCTGTAATGATACCTGCATCTACGTAGGATGCATATATTTCCTCTGGAGTCCCTAAGGATTTAATGATCTCACTATCCGTAAGGCCTTTTTCATAACCTACCGCAAAATGCTCTTCATAAACCTCTATAATACTCTCCACATCTGCAACACGCGCTTTTTTAAATATATTACGCAATGCATCCAAAAAGCTATTTTTGTTCATTATTATCGACTCCTTTCAACAGCATATTGATAGCACCAGAAAATTCATCCCATTCTTGACGCATCTTGTTATATGCTGCACGGCCTTCGTTCGTAATATGATAGTATTTCCGTGATGGACCTGTAGAAGACTCCTTTAAATACGTTTCAACATACTTTTCTTTTTTCAGTCTGTTAAACAATGGATATATCGTTCCTTCAGATATTTCAATATATTCCGAAATGGTGCTTACGATTTCGTATCCGTAGCGATCATTTTGTGTTAATAATGCTAGCACCAGCATGTCCATAACACCTTTTTTTAATTGAACTTGCATAGTTCCTCCCTTTTAGGCTGTGCTTGCCTGCCAATGTGAAAGCTCTCTTACGGTCACTATCATGTACTGACAAATACATAATAACATAAGGTACCTCGGAACGCAAGGTACCTTACAAAAAATATTGAAAATTAATATATTTTTTTCTTCGTTCTATACTAAAAATACAGTTAATTCCTGCATTTATAGAAGAAAATTTTCTAATTTATCGTATTTTTTATACAAAATCTATTAAAGTACCTTATTATAACAAAAAAATCCTCATCTAAAAGATGAGGATTTTCTAACACTACAAAAGAAATTAGTGCATTATTGGAATACTTAATTAAGTTTTATTTACTAAATTCTAATTTGAAGACGCTTCCCCTAATTTAAGCTGTGTACTCTTCATTTTGCCATTATGAGTATAGGATACCAAAATTGTATCTCCAGGGCTCTTAGCATCGATTTGCTCTTTTAATTCGAGTAATGTAGTAATATCCTTACCATCAATTTGCGCAATCGTATCCCCTTCTACGAGACCAGCCTGTGCAGCAGGACCATTTGAATCAAGTTGCACAATAAGGAGTCCATCACCTTCATAGGTTACATTATTACGAGCTGCAGTTTGACGGTCTACAGCCCATACCCCAATATAAGGACGAATGACCTTACCATTTTTAATAATAGAATCAACAATTGTCATCGCAGAATTAATTGGAATGGCAAAGCCCATACCTTCAATTCCCTCTTTAGAGATTTTGGCGCTATTGATACCAATTAACTCTCCATCTGCATTAATGAGAGCACCGCCTGAGTTACCTGGATTAATGGCTGCATCAGTTTGAATCAATGGGAATCGTTGACCTTGATCATCAATTGTACGTGCTAAGGCACTAATAACACCAGAGGTAACTGAACCTTTAAACTCAAGACCTAAAGGATTGCCAATAGCAATAGCTGGCTCCCCTACTTGTAAGGAGTCAGAGTCCCCAATTTTTATAGGTTTAATATCTTTTGGAGGTTTAATTTTTACAACTGCTAAATCCGTCTGTGAATCTGAACCTATAACGGTCCCCGTCACCGTACTGCCATCAGACAATGATACTGTAACCTCCCCATTTTTAGCCCCCGCCACAACATGTTTATTTGTTACAATATGTCCATCATTATCGATAAGCACACCAGACCCAACACCTTCTCCAGCATAGATAGTACGGTTAAAAATATCCTTTTGAAATACTTGTGTCGTAATCCCTACTACAGCAGGCCCAGATTCTTTAGCCGCTTGTACTACATAGGTATTACGCGTTTCAGTAATAGGCTTAGTCTGTTTAGTTTGTTCTCTCACGTTTGTTGGTTGCGTATTAACAGGGCTGCCAAAGAAATAGTATCCTCCGCCTACCCCAATACCCAAAGCAAGAATACACGCAATTACTGTTTTCTTATATTTTGAAAATGTCATGTAGATCTCCTTATATTCTTCTTAATATTCTTCTACATCACCCATAACTTCTTAATGATGATTATAAAAGTTAAAATAAGAACCAAATCATAAATCATATAATTATGATGCTTTATAAATACGCCACGTCTCACACTAATTCAAATCATCTCAAAATTAATTTTATAAAATTGATTTTGATGAACCTATTATAGTACGCCTGCTTTTACAATGCAAGATATCAATTTATAACTTTTCTTATAAAAGTATAATTATTATAACCGTATATCCTCCACTAGATAAATACCTAGAATCCTGAAAGATGCTGTATAAAATGTATTCAAATATCTAAAATCTAAAAAACATAAAGGGCATTCACTAGCCGTCGCTAGCAAATGCCCTTTATGCATATAGTTTGAGAGTGTAAGGACTGTTGAGAGAGAGAGTATATGTGATCTAGATAAGCTTTAGAGAGAACTTATTAAGAGAGAGAAGTTAAAATATTACTTATCTAGAGTCATAATCAGCCTTACTTAAATAAGTATACATGGAATATCTAAACTATCAAAGTAACTATATAAACAATTCTTAAACCTTTGATTATATCTCTATAATAAAATCTCTATGAAGTCATATCTAATCAACAGCCACGAATAACGTGAGTATAATGTGAATGCATATTTTCGATACTAAACGAATTTATACCCTACGCCCCATACTGTAATAATATGCTTACTATCAGATGGATTATCCTCAATTTCTTCACGTAAACGATTAATATGAACCGCTACAGTTGCATAATCACCATAGGAGTCAAGTCCCCATACACGAGAATATAATTCTTCTTTGCTAAATACAATATCACGGTTACGCATCAAGAATTCTAACAACTGGAATTCTTTCTTTTTGAGATGAACCTCTTTTTCATTCACCCATACTTTCATCATCTTAGGATCGAGACGAATTTCACCGGATTGAATAGCGTTAGTTTCCATTGCATCGCGCTCTGTTAAACGTTTATATTGCGCCAACATAGCTTTAATCTTCGCAATCAATACAGATGGAGAGAATGGCTTTTCAATATAATCATCAGCGCCTACGCCTAAACCACGGATTTTATCGATATCGTCAAGGCGCGCAGTTACCATAACGATTGGTACACGAACTTTGTCACGAATTTGGCGACAAACTTCAAAACCATCCATTTCTGGCAACATAACATCAAGGATAATAAGGTCTACAGGAGTATTCAATGCTGCTTCAATGCCATCTGTACCATTAGTCATAATAGTTACATCATAGCCCGCCACCATTAAATAATCACGCTCAATATTGGCAATATCCAAATCGTCTTCAATAATTAAGATATGTTCACTCATGATTCTTCTCCTTGCTTAGGAAACTCTAATATAATACGTAGACCATGTGGCCTTACATTTTCAATCATAACTCGGCCTTCAAAGATTTCCATAATTCGACGGATAATCGACAATCCTAGGCCACTACCTTCTTGAGGATTCGTACGAGACGAATCTACACGATAGAATGGGCGCATCAGACGCTCTAGAGATTCTGGCGGTACACCTGGACCATCATCACTGATGACACAATATACAAAATCATCATCACTCGTTACATCTATGACGCAATGACCAATATCGGCCATTTTATACTTAGCACTATTGTTCAACACATTCTGCAAAACTCGTTGTAACAATTGTGGGTTAGCATTGATAAAAGGTGTTTCCGTAGCTATACGGGCCTTAATCTCAAGCCCCTTCGATTGATACGGAGCTAAATGATCTTCTACAAAGTCATGCACAAACTGACCTAATTCAATTCGCTCAGACGGACGAGATTCTTTTTTATAGTTCAATGTTGTTATGAGGAATAGTTCCTCTAACATAGAATCCAAATCATTGGCCCGCTTCAAAATAATCCCCATATATCTTTTTTGTTGCTCTTCCGTTGGTGCAATACCATCACGAACACCTTCAGCATAAGCTTTAATAGCCGTCAACGGAGTTCGTATATCATGAGATATACCAGCGAGTAGCTCTTTCTGTTGTTCTTGTTCCATTTCAATCTGACGATTTGCCATTTCTAACGACTTTGTCATGTTCTTAACGTGAATCATGATAAACCGTGTAACAAATCGGTTAATAGCAAAAAATGTAACAATAAAGAGCAATATGGAAACTACGATAATATAAAAAGATACGGATTCCATTAAGCTATCACTACCATGGGTAGCACGCCTAATCGCAATATGGTATACATAGGAATGACGTCCATCGTACTTTCTCATTTCATAAACGAAAGTATTATTGGATTGATATACGATGCCCTGTAATTCAGGATTAACATCAATAAGACCAACAATGGCAGAAGCACTATAGATTTGTGGATTACCGTAGTTATACACCATGTTTCCTTGATCGAGTACTTCAACATATACTTCCTTTGGATCAAGTAGGCTATAGCTAGGCTTAACCAAGCTATTAATTAGATCATTTTCCAACCCATAAAAGGTAATGGTTTCAGTTATTCGACTGACACTTTTAAACTGTTGTTCCTGCTCAATACGCAAATAATAACCGGCATTGGCCAATATGCGCAAACCTGTAAAATATAGCAAAAATAAGATAATTGCTATTAAAATAGGTACAACAAACAGCACAACATTGGATATCCAAATTCGTATTTGTAAATTCACAGGATTACCTCAATATCATAAATAGTAGATACTCTCTATAGTTTACGCTATTTTTAATGCTTAACGCAAGTAAAACACGCAAATATCCAACATATTTTTCACGATTCTTTCATACGTAGTTTATAATTGACTGATTATTCAACGGTACCTCGACCCTTTTAATATCTTATGCTTTTCGTAAAAATTATATTTTCACACGCATCCATGTATCTTATGGCGATATGAAAAATGGTAATATCTGATATTTCATCAGTTTCTTAGTCTCCTCTTTTAATAGGAACTTGTCTATACTATTTATAAAAAACTAAAATATAAAATATAAAACAACTATTGAATCTCTTCATTTAATAAAACAAAATATATACTGGATTATACTATTTCTCTATGAGGATAGCTTAAATATGGTCAAAAAAAAAGAGGATTCCTAAGAATCCTCTTTTAAAGTTTGGATTAACGACGATTTGCATCGAAGAAGTTGATAGCAACTTCTGGGAACATAGCGTAAGTCAATACGTCTTCATCAGTGATACCATTGTAGCCTTTGGAAGCTAAATCTTGACGGTAACCTTCCAATTCAGGTTCGATAAGATCTGCAGGACGGCAAGTGATAGGTTCTTCATCACCAATAATAGTACGACGAATATCATCGGAGATAGTACCAGGTAACGCACCATATTTACCGCGTACAAGGTCTTTAACTTCGTTAGGAACCATTTTGTAACGGTCGCCCATCATAACGTTCATCATAGCCATTGTACCAACGATTTGGGATGTTGGAGTTACCAATGGAGGGTAACCCAAGTCTTCACGAACGCGTGGCATTTCATCCATAACGTCGAAGAAGCGATCGCCCATACCCATTTCGTTCAATTGGTTTTGAGTATTGGACAACATACCGCCAGGAATTTGGTAACGACGAACAGCTGGGATTACATCGCTAGCTGGTTTCAAGTTGAATTCTTCAGCGA
The DNA here is from genome assembly GCF_000163715.1 of Veillonella sp. 3_1_44. NCBI lineage: Bacteria > Bacillati > Bacillota > Negativicutes > Veillonellales > Veillonellaceae > Veillonella > Veillonella sp. 3_1_44. The sequence continues at coordinate 427,294 of NZ_GG770201.1, read as the reverse complement.
TTTGTTGTTTTACTTTACGGAAGTGGTCAACTAATGGAATGTATTTATCAAGGTCAAGACCAAGATCCCATTCAGTACCTTTGAACATTTCGATCATAGTTTCAGTAGCTGGTTGGCTAGTTGCATGAGCAAATGGAGAGATAGCAGTATCGATGATATCTACGCCAGCTTTAGCAGCTTCCCAGTATGTAGTACTTGCAAGGCCGCAAGTGAAATGGCTGTGCAAGTCGATTGGCAATTCGCCGAAACGTTTTTTGAAAGTAGAAACCAAATCATATGCATCAGCAGGTCCTAACAAACCGGACATATCTTTGATACAAAGGGAATCAGTACCCATTTCTACCAAAGTTTCAGCTACTTTCAAGAAGCTTTCAGTTGTGTGAACTGGAGAAATTGTGTATACCATAGCGGATTGAACGTGTGCACCAGCTTTTTTGGAATACTTAATAGCAGCTTCCATATTGCGTGGGTCATTCAATGCGTCGAAAATACGGATACGGTCGATACCATTTTTTACAGCCGCATTACAGAATGCTTCTACTACGTCGTCGGAGTAGTGTTTATAGCCCAACAAATTTTGACCGCGAAGCAACATTTGCAATGGGGTATTTTTCAAATTAGCTTTCAATTTGCGAAGGCGTTCCCATGGATCTTCATTCAAGAAACGAAGACAGCTGTCATAAGTAGCGCCGCCCCAACATTCAAGAGCTTCATAACCAATATCATCTAAAAGGCCGAGCACTGGTTCCATTTGTTCGTAGCGCATACGTGTTGCCAAAATAGATTGATGACCGTCACGAAGAACGGTTTCGCAAATTCTTAATTTTTTAGCCATGTTAATCCTCCAAATCGAAATAGTCTGTGTATGTAACTTTATACACTCATCAAACAACTATCTCATACCTATTTTTTTTACGATTTTTTCGATGTCTGCTCACACTAGCCAAACGCGCTAAAATCGTAATACATACTTATATTAGACTACTTATAAAATTCTTTGTCAACAACCACATTATGCTATTTACTCATAATTTCATGTATACAAAGATGATTTTTTTCGTGATGAATATCACAAAAAACTGCAGAGGAACTAGAGTTTAACATGTATGTTTAATCAAATTAATTTTTTTGTAATTTCTCATTTTAATAAGAAACTAAAAATTATATCGTAATAATTTTTAGTTATTATTAAATACTTTTCAAAATATATCGGTATTTATAAATGTAGTAATTCGATAAACATCGGTATGCTTATGAGTTCATCAATTTTATTAATAACTAAGCCGATATTTTTAAATGCATAAACATACAAAAGAGCCTGTCCATTTACGGACAGGCTCTGACGTAATCTTTAAAGTTTAAGAGTTCCCATTATACGCATTACTTCTCAGGCTTAACCTTTTTAGGCGCAGTTTCAAGGACAATATTTTTACCTTCCCGTTTTACTTGAATAGAAAAGGCCCCTTCTCCTTCTTTAAAATACTCCATCTTGATATCAAGGAGCATTTTACCAATTATAGTCTCTACTTTTTCAGTTAAGAACTCACGGTAAAATGCATCTTCTTTTTGCTTTGGACTTTGGTGAACTACTGGCTTCTTAGCATCTCGCTCCATATTGAGCATAGTATCTTCAAAATTTTCCGTATCCTTAAAATTTTTCATCATATCCGCATCGGATAAACCTTTTTGGATTTTAAACTTTGCCATGTGTATCTCCTATCAATTCAAAAATTGCTTTTTTTACGCGTACTGGTTCAATACCAGACATACAATATTGATCAGGCTTAGGACAACGTCGTTTTCGACAGCCCAAGCAATCTAATTCGTCATTTACGAGCACCTTAAAGGTCCCCGTCAGAGGGCCCCATAATTTAGGATCCGTAGGGCCAAAGAGTGCTACTACAGGCTTATTTAAAGCTAACGCAATATGCAGAGCTCCCGTATCTGCAGTAACTACTACATCACAACTTTCAATTAAAGCCCCTAATTCTTGAAGTGTCGTTTTCCCTAACATATTCAGAACAATTTTATCAATACTCTCATCTGTCAAAGAGTCCAGCAAGGGTTTGTATTGAGTAGCCTCTTTAGGGCCACCTAAACAAACAAAATTCGCTCTATATTGAAGGGATTTAATGAGAGAATACCATTTTTCCTGAGGCCACTCTTTCGTTGCCCAAGAGGTACCTAATACCAGCCCAATACGTAACGGAGTTTCTACCACGCCTCGATGTAAAGAAACGTCATTATCAATCGACTTCCATTGCTCTTCTGCCCAACTATGTAAATTTGTTGGCACCTGAAAATCCATGTGGTATAGCATATTAGCATTAGATTCATTTAGTGAACAACTGCTCTCAATACCGTATTTATCAATGTTAAGCGATGTATCTAAATTTGCATGTTCAGTAATAGCCTTTGTTAACAACTGAGCTACCTCTACATAGCGTTTAATCACGTGTTCTGTACTAGGCTTCGTTTTATAGTTAGTAAACAGCCAATTCAACTCTTTTGTGCCACCAAGGCCAAGTCTAATGGGGGCTCCTGAAGCTAATAGTACTAGCCCTGTTATGAGTCGCCCTTGCACATCAACGGCTACATCAAATTTATAAGGCTCTAATTTGGCCTTAAGATCCCACCACATGCGCCACATTGTAGGAATATGTAGTTTTTTAGAATGTGCCTCATATATATCCCGTTCCCAGGGAATAATTTTATCTACATAGGGATTACCCTGTAAAAGCTCTGCCATACTAGGCGTTACAATCCAATGCAACTTAGCATCAGGATACTGTTCCTTAATCCACCGCGCAGCAGGTGTAGCATGCAAAACATCACCTATGTAACTAAGGCGTACAAATAATATATTCATAGATATCCTTAGGGTACATACTATTATAGGAATAAAGCCTTTATAATGAAAGAACATTATAAAGGCTTTTTCTTAAGATTTCTTTTTACTACCACTACTATTTGATGATTTAGAAGATGTAGCATCTTCTGTTACCTTAGTAGTTTCTTCACTACCATTCTTAATGATGTTTTTTACATCTGATAATGTCAACTCATTAAATGTAGTAGGGTGGTTGTATTTGTAAACTGGATTGAATCCTACACCTAATTTACCAGTGTAAACAGTCAATGCATTATTGTCCTCATCAACACGGGCGATGTAGATGGTTTTGTCCATATCAACACCGATAAAGCGGAAACGCCCTTCAGGGTTGATAACACGCCATCCCCCTTCAATGCCGTTGAACATGAATACATCCCCAGTTCTGACATTATCGTAGAAGAAGTTATCTTCATCGTAGAATACACCGATATGACCAATATCAGTAGCTTGCATGTAAACGCGACGTGTATCGTAGTTAGCATCGGTACGATAAATGCGATATGTGTGTTCTTGAACTTTTACCTTCATATACACCACATTTGTCGCTTCAGAGTACGCAGCATCTACGATTTTACTGCCCCGAGGCAAGTCTTCAAGTTTGGTATCAACTTCGTGTTCTGGATCATCCGCATTAAGACGAGCCATGACAACATCTCTGGAGTCATATAAACCCATGACAGCATAGTTACGGTCTGGCATCCAGTTGAAGTAACTAATCGAACGGCCCTTCAAATCGATATTTGTAGGCTTACTTTCATTAGCCTTGTAAATTTTTAGAGAGTTCTCTGTAACAACAGCCATAAATTGACGGTCATAGGATACATACTTAGTACCTTCCTTCACATCAGGGAAGTTTTTCGTATCATCTTTTGATGCGCCTGCTACGTTAAATTCTGTAGTCGGTGCAAACATATATTGATCAAGGTATAGGTATACCCCACCTTGCAGAAGAATACCTACCGCAAAGGCGCTCAGTACACGCGTAAAAGGTTTCATCTGTCCTCCTATTTCACGATAAACGCCGTTGGGATCATGCGTTCCCCTAACAAATCGGCAGGTTTATTTACGACTTTACCATTTAGGTACAAAGTTGAACTAGAACCGCCATCTAAATTTGCTGCAATGTAGCAACCTTTTTCAAATAGAATATCTTGTACGTCACGCAAGGTAGCCCCAATAGAATACCCTGGTTGGCGACCATCGATTACAAGGAATAGCACTGTACCATCTTTCTTTTGACCGATAGCAGTACGAGGACCTACGCCCCAGCCACCATCACCTTCGGTAATCATCTTCTTACCATCAACGATAAGAGGTGGACCAAAGGTAATACCTTCCATGGCCTTCATATCACTAAGCTGAGTTTTATCATAGTTACCAGCGATAAGATTACCAGATTTAGAGAAACCTACAAAGTCTACGTCTTCATCAGGGCCTACATCCTTACCGATAACATACTCGCCGTCGTGCAAGATGAAACCATATGGCAAACGGCCTGTACCAGTACCATTAGGGTCGTGGAATCCACCACCATTAATCGCTGCTACAGCATTATTCATTTTTGCAATATTACTTGTAGTATCGCCTTTTTCTTGAATATTAGCCGCTGTGCCTACTTGGATACGACGAGGATCTGGAATTTCTAAAATATAGCCTACATAACGAGCAGACTGGATTTTTTCAAGATTTAAAGTCTTATCTTCACGAGCATTAAACTTGAACAAATCTTGGCTTTTAACAACCCCTACAGTCCCCAAAATAGATTGTAATTCGTCTTCATTAAACAACCACGTAATGTAATGAGGATGGCGAGATTGTAAGATAGCGCCAATTACAGCGCGCTTTACATTATTAAATGGTCCAAAGAGCACCACGAAGGGTGATGTGACAACGGTAAATAAGAACACCATAATGATGAACTTTACCCAATTCTTTTTGAACAATGTATTTCTCCTTATAAATCAGTGAAATGTTCGGTGCTAATGCGTTCTTCAAAATGCTTGATATCCACCGCATTGCCTACCCAAACACGCAAAATATTATATGGATTATCACCAGTATGAGCCCAGCCAGATTTCATAGCCATCCCCATTTTAATGCCAGCCTTTTTAGATGCTGAGTCGGTGAATTCATTTTTATCTCCATATGGATAGCAGAACCAAGGATTATCCTTTATGCCTACTTCTTTAGCAAGTGCCTCTTGGGCCTTTGTAATATTTTCAATTTGTTTTGCTTCCGACAATTGGCCCATTTCTATGTGTTGGAAACCATGGTTTGAAATAGTAATACCATTTTTGTGCATTTCACGCACTTGATCCCAAGTTAGACGCGTCCCAACATCGCCAGGATTGATAAATACAGTAGCCGGGAATCCATATTCTTTCATAATTGGATATACGATAGAATATGTATCTGCATAACCGTCATCAAAGGTTAACACAACAGGTTTTTCAGGCACCGCAGCACCATTTACAACATATTCATACAATTGATCCATCGTCAATGGATTATAGCCATTATCCTTGAGGAACTTCATTTGTTCTCTAAACAAATCCTCCCGAATAACTGCATCATTATCTTTGTCGTCGCCGACTTTATGATACATAAGAACAGGAATACCCGTTGGATGTACCATCTTAACTTCTTTTGCAGGCGGTACTGAACTAGTAGGTTCTGTTTTTTGTGAAAGCAATCCACAACCTGCCACAACCATTGCCAATACCAAAACTAACAGTGTTACCAACGGAATCCGTTTCATAGGTCCTCCTCTATTAGAACACAATTATATACAGAATATTATAACATTTCCATGAAGAATAGTAAAAATTAACGCTTTATTAGTACTTCATCAATCGATTTTCGAGGTCTAGGATACATGGACTCATCTGGAATACCTATAGCAATGATTGCCTGTACATCGTGAGGAATATTTAAAAAGGCTTTACTTTCACTTTGCATAAAGTACACATCATTCATCCACAGTGTACCTAACCCAATCGCTTTTGCCCCCAATAAAATATGTTCTATGAAAGCGCCAATAGCTTGTAAGTCACTTTTCTCCCACACGCGAGTATAGTCAGGCAAGTGATCATAAGGATTAACTACAAAAAGTATATCGCTAGCTGTTTGCATAGCCTTAAGGCTAATTTCTAAGCTACCAAAATGTTCTTTTCGCTCTTTATATTGCTCTAATACCTGAAAGCCTAAATTCACAAAATGTTCTTTCTCTGCTCCAATCACGTGAATAACCTGCCAGGGCTGGCGATTTTTAGGCGATGGAGCTCGCATTCCGAGGGCTACCAAATTTTGAATTATGTCTTCTCCAACCGAAGAAGATTTTTTATACCGACGTATGCTAGTTCGCGCATTTATAACATCAATTATTTCCATATTTTCACCAAAAGATCTAACATTATCTAAAGTAATAACCTATATCTCCATAAATAGTATGCAAACTATTATTATCAAAAGATTGTAAAAAAATTAAACTAGCTTTATCGACTCTTATATTGTAATACACTCAATAATACTTTAATATTCTAATTATAATACACATTACTAGAATTATACTCATCTAATAGATAAAGGATTCTCTATGAAAAAACGCTTAAGCCTTATACAAATGGACGTCCATGTAAACGAAGTGGAATACAATTATGCGCGCGTCCAAGAATTACTTTCACAAGCCCTATCAGAAAAGCCTGACATTATCGTCTTGCCCGAAACATGGAATACAGGATTTCATCCATCTAAGGATTTAATCAATATTTCTGACAGAAATGGAGAAAGAACAAAAGCTTTATTAAGTACATTCGCAAAAGAACACAATGTAAACATTGTGGGCGGTTCTGTAGCCGTAGCAAAAGAGGATTTAGTATTTAATACATCCTATGCTTACAACCGTGAAGGCAAGCTCGTAGGAGAGTATTCCAAAATGCACGGATTTAGTCCTGCTAAAGAGGACCAATACTTCGCTAGCGGTACGCATACCACTCATTTCGAATTGGATGGTATTCCTTGTAGTACGGTTATCTGTTACGATATTCGCTTTCCTGAGCTCGTAAGAATGGCTGCATTATCAAATACAGAGTTATTATTTGTACCTGCTCAATGGCCTACTATGCGTTTACGCCACTGGCAAGTATTAAACGAAGTGCGCGCCATTGAAAACCAACTCTTCTTATGTGCTGTCAACGGCTGTGGTACAGTAGGTCGAGTTCAAAGCACTGGTCACTCAGCTGTATACGATCCATGGGGTACAAACCTCCTCGAAATGGACACTAGGGAGGGCATCTCATCTGTAGATATCGACCTCACCGTAGTAGAAGATATCCGTAACAAAATCAACATCTTTAAAGATCGCAAACCTGAACTCTACAAACTATAAAACAAAGGCACATTGTTTTTAACTACCATCTTAAACAATTCATTTATAGATGGTCTGCGCATAAAACAATGTGCCTTTTTATTGTATGGAATTCATATACATTAAAACTCAATAAGCTTCCACATCTCCTCTGGAACCTGTTCTAGAGGTTTATTTTTTGCAATTGCTCCTTTTAGAATATCAATAGTATCTTGCACATCTTGTTTATCCTTTGTATCAGGATCATGAAGGATGACACGATTTAAAGAATCTTCACCAAATTGTTTTACATATTCTTTTTCTACTTGATTAAGTTCACGGCGTAAATATTTCATAGATAATAACCTCCCAATATATTTAATCTAATATATTAAAAAGTACTTGTCTATAATTCAAATATTTTCTATACACATCTTCAGCTAATAATCAACAATTTAAATTATAAATTAATATTTTTATCTCATAAATCATTTACATGAATTCTATAGAAATGGTAGTATTAACAATGCAATAGGATTTAGTTATTAAGAAAGAAAGGTAATAACTATGTTTTCATTTCTACAACCTAAAGAGGCAAAATCATCAGTTCCACAAAGCATGATTATGAATCTATATTATAAATATAGATTGCAATCATTAATTGGTATTTTTATAGGTTATGCTGCGTACTATATTGTTCGTAATAACTTTGCCTTATCAACACACTTTTTATCAGATATCCTCCATATGAGCAAAACAGAAATTGGTTTGCTATCTAGTGGTATGCTTATCGCTTATGGTTTAAGTAAAGGCTTTATGAGTAGTCTTGCGGACAAAGCAAGTCCTGCCAAGTTTATGGCTTTCGGTCTCATTTGCTGTGCAATTATCAATATCTTTATGAGCTTTGCCGATAGTCTCGCCTTCTTCTTAGTTTTAGTAGTACTAAATGGCTTTTTCCAAGGATTTGGTGTAGGACCATCCTTTATCACCTTAGCTAAATGGTACCCAAAACAGGAACGTGGCCGTTATGGAGCTATCTGGAATATTTCACACAATCTCGGTGGTGGTATCGTAGCACCAATCGTAGCCGCCGCATTATATTTCACTACTACAGATCACTGGCAATTAGGGAGTTATGGTGTACCAGCGCTTATTGCAGTTATCATAGCAATTGCCATTTCTTTCTTAATCAAAGAAAGCCCTGAACGTGAAGGCTTACCACCAACAAGTGAAATCATCGCCGACACAGCTCATAAGGCACACAGAAGTTCTGAAGCACCGCATATGAGCACAAGAGAAATCTTTGTAAAATACGTATTGAAAAATAAAAATGCTTGGTATGTATCATTAGTTGACACCTTCGTTTACATGATTCGCTTTGGTATGCTTACTTGGCTTCCAATTTATTTATTACAAGTAAAGGGTTTCTCCAAAGCAGAAATGTCTGTTGCCTTTTTATTCTTTGAATGGGCGGCTATCCCTTCAACTATTTTTGCAGGTTACATTTCCGATAAATTCTTTAAAGGTTATCGCATGCCACCTGCAATCATTGCTATAAGTATTATCTTCTTCTGTATATTTGGTTATTGGCAAAGCGAGTCTCTCTTATGGGTTACTTTCTTCGCTGCTATTGTAGGTTGTTTAATCTACATTCCTCAATTCTTAGCTTCAGTACAAACTATGGATATTGTACCACCATTTGCAGTAGGTTCTGCTGTTGGTCTTCGTGGATTCATGAGTTACATTGTTGGTGCAAACTTAGGTACAACACTATTTGGTGTTTTAGCAGATAAATTTGGTTGGAATGCAGGTTTCTATCTTTTATTAGTAGCATGTGTTCTTTGTATTACATTCTGTGTATTGGCTCATTTTGGCGCCAAAGAATTAGATGCTAAAGAAGCTGAACTTGAACAACTTCAACCAGCTGAAGCTAATAGCTAACCCCTAACAAATAAATCCTATAGTAAAAAGGTCGTAATATGTATTAATACATGTTACGACCTTTTATTTACCCCACGAAAGGGACTCCTATATAACCGATGTGTTTTCATCAACGCATAGTTCTGGAAATAATGAAAGCACAAACCACAATGATACCAAGGACTATACTCCCAGCTACTATATAAGGCCATGTAAGTACATCCCGTACATCATTCAATATTTTTATATCAAAGATTGGCATATAAAGTAGTAAGTTCCCCAAAATCCAACCGATTGGTCCTATGAACTTTAGCTTCTTAATCGTATCCATTTTATCTAGAATAGACTCGGTTACCTCTGAATCCTTTTCGACAGATACGTATTCTTTATTAATGTAAAAGCCTTTTGAATATTCCGTTTCAAAAGCCCACTCTTGAACAGAAAACGTAGCAGTACCATCAGCATTTTCATACTCTTTATATTTAGCAGTATCAGTAGTACCTACGTCTACCTCACCCCAAGTGCCCGTTACCATCTCATAACCACTATCTATGAGTTTCATATCGGCTGGTAGTGCTTTTCCACACAACTTGGAAAACTGGTACGCATCTCGCTTCTTATCCCAACTGAGCCAAAACTCTGCATTATTCTTATGTCTAACTAACTTATACTCATACCCAATTTTTCCATGAGTATCAATATAGCGTATCTTGCCTAAAATCGTATATAGATCCCTTCGAATACGTAACGTCTCACCATAATTAAAAACCATAATCTTCTCTCATATTGAAAACTATATATATAAATGTATATTACTAATTACTATGATTGTACACGGATTGTGAAAACCTGCCAACACTTCTCAGGTTTAAAAGGAGAAGATAAACTCATTAAATATATTTTAATATCAAAATAACGAAAAAAAGACCTACAGTAAACTGTAGGTCCTTATATTTGGTGCGGTTGGCGGGACTTGAACCCGCACGAGCGTTAGCTCACCACCCCCTCAAGATGGCGTGGCATTTAAAAGACATACACAAAATCAATAAATACAGCAATTATCTAGCTTGATTACCTATATTTCTGTTTATATTTCACTATATTTTTGCATAGGTTGATGTCAAAATGATGTCATATATACATTTATATTTCTCGGATAGAATAGTGGAGCCCAAAGAACTTAATGAGCTTTAAAACGTTGGCTCGGTTATACTTTGACGGAGCAGCAATTATTAAAGTTTTATCACTATTAACATATACCGCCTTTACATCGTCTGCCCAAACAAAATCTGGGAAATGCTCGGCCAATCTAAGGTCCTCCCATGTCTCTCTGCCAACAAGAAGTATGCCTTGCCCTAGCCTCTCCTGCATGGAGCATATTATATCCCATGCAGCTGTGTAGTTATCTACTTTTACCGCATCTCTCATAAAATGTGGGTCTTTATTAAATACTTTCAGCATTACTCCCACCTCCTATTATTATCCTAATTACACCATATTTTTACCTTATCTGCAATTGCTATTTATAAACAAAAAAAAGACCTTACCAGGACATATTCCCAGTAAGGTCTTTTGCATTATTACTATCAATCCATGAGTCCACCTGCTCATGCTCAGGAGATGTATGGATCACCTCTCAGTCATCTACGAATTGCACCTGCTAATCCAAATACACCGCTTACCACGGCCCATGTGTCACGTTGCCGTTTAAGGCGCTGTTCGGTTCGTTTGTTGCGTTTGATTTGTTCTGTCAATTCTTCTAATGAGGTCGAGGCTTCGTTCAATTTCGCTTCTTGCGTTGTCAAGAGATTGGATGCTTTCGTTAATTCTTGCCCCTGTTTCTCGTTGATTGCTTTGAGCGCGTTCAATTCCTTCGTCCGTTCTTCGTTGATAATCTTCAATTCTGTTAATGCTATTCCCTGCGTCGCGGTTAAGCTGTTGGCTTGCTGCAATGCTTTCTCGGAGTTGTTGATTGAGCTTTCTGCTTTCATCAAGCGCCCTTTGAGTTCGTTCCAACTGCTCACGGGTACGCTGATAGTCGGCTCTTGTGTCGAGGTATCCTCCGATGAGGCTGCATGCGAAATAGATGAGGATAATACTAAAAACACCAATAACAATGCGATTTTTAGTAAATGAAGAAATAATTCTGTTTTTGATAGTTTCATACATAGTAACTCCTTCCTAAATAGTACTGCCCCACTGAGCGCCCCACCATCGAGCGGTGCCACGTAACCAATCTCCACCGCTCCATCGTTCGTCGCCCTCATGGCACACTAAGAGGTCCCATCGGTCAACGTTGGAGTCTGGGCCGTATGTGTTATTTGGGTACCCAGTCGGATCTAAATAATAGAGGTCTAGGCCGTCCTTATTATCTGCTGCTTCCGCGTGTGTCATTTGATGTTGTATGTCAAGTGGTACACCTGCATTGATTGTAAGCACTGCCATAATTTGTGTCATCGTAACCAACTGCGCTTTTGTTGGTGGTTCGCTACCTAAATTGTTTTCACTAACGGCATCCCAACACGCTTCAATGGCTATACCTACGGCGTTACTGTTACGCATGTAGGTGTGTTCCTTATAATCTGTTAAGGCCTCCATATCTGTCCACATCGTGCCTTCTCTATCGATGTTGATATGGTAATCCTTGAAATGCTTACCACCTTTGACGCCTGTCCAATGCAGGTAGGCCTTTTCAATTTTGCCGTACGCGTCTAGCGCTAAGGACTTTAACTCGTCCATTGTAAGTTGTCTAAACATTTATTTCCCCCTCTCGTCATGGTTAACATCATCTGCTAATTGTTGTATGCCAGGTCTGTTCACCGGCAACGTATTAGGCTCCTCTAACTTATCAGGTATCCCGTTATGGTTCTTATCGATGAACATGCCACAAAGTCCTACAATTGACATAAGTACCGACGGCACGAATATGTGGTCAATGATAAGAATACCCTTATCGATAAGCTGATTGGCTTCAGGCGCTACATAGCCATTAATCGTCGATAGAACATACTGGACAACAACTAATATCATCGGTACTAGCATGACGAGGACTAGGGCCCTCGTTGCTAATACTCCAGTTGGCCGTATGCCGGCTATTCGGATGGACTGATATGACCGCTTGATGCGGTTAATGATAGCTAACTTATCCATTACCCCTCCATGCTTTTATAATTTCAATTGTATATTGAAACATCTTTCCAATGTCGATTAGATCATCTTCAACCATTTCTCGTAAATTTTCGATGATAGACCAACATTCTGCCAAAAATGGTATCAACATAAACGCGTAAGAAAAAAGATGGTCTAAGAATAAGTCTGTATTTGGAATAGGGATATCTGGCAACGAAATAAAAACGATGGATAATATCATCCATGCCGGATATTGAACGCATAGTTTCTTTAACAAATCACCTCTAAGGCGTTCACTCATTAAATATCTACGCCGTTCACCAGTGGTTTCATCAATATACCTACCTTTTCCCCATCCGTACCAGGCTAACGTTGTTAGTAGCGTAATAGGATTATTAGGTCTGTGATTATCCTTGTTATACCGCAACACTTCTGCAGCAATTCGTTGAATTGTGTCCACAAATAATAATGTAGTGGTTAAAATAATCACTACCCCCATACTGACTATGTGTTCGTGCGATATACCACTAATGAGCATTGTTAAAATATCATTAAGAATATTCATTCACTCCCCCTAAGCCTTATGGCTCTTCTTCATTCAACGTTATTAATTCATTATGGATACACCCCTCTGTAGGGCATGTTCCATCTTCGTTTAATGTAGCGTAGCACCATTCGCAAAAGTGCATTACAGGGATATCGCTTTTAATTTCGAACTTATCCATTATTTCACCGCCTTGATTTTTAATACCATTTCTTGATTTAGTTTCTTAAACTGTTCTTGCAAGTCTGAAATATCGCCGTTAATCAATCGACGTCTTAATACCATTTGTTCTAGTGTTTCAAAACGTTTGTTGTAATAGCTTCTAATTTCAGCAATCTTTTCGGCTTTGGTAGGTTCTTTTGCTTGTGGTTCAATAAATTTACCATCCACATAGAATTTACCTTTCATGAACTCATCGAGCATGCTATCACCATCTGCAGAGTAAATATAATCTGCTGCATCCGGCCACTCTTTCTTAGCATGATCTAGTAATTCATCTTTGCTAACCGTATTATCAACAAAGGAAGTAATGCGTTCCCCTTGTTCGTTTAAAATAAATACATATTGATTCATAGTAGTATCCTTTCGGAGGTGAAATTATGCGCCGTTACGCAGTCATATTAAATCGTAGACAACGCAATACCATTACATTAAGGCAACTATTTAATGAGTGGCTGCCTATTCACTCTCAGTCTATTTCTAATAGCGCTGTTAAGTCGTATCATATTGCTTTTAAACACATATCCAACATAGCGGATATGCCTATCACGGATATTCATTTTCAGCACCTTCAGAATGTGATTAATTCCATGCACGTAAAAGGACTTTCCTACTCATCATGTAAGAAAGTCCGCACGTTACTTAATCAATTATTTAATTACGCAATCATCAAGGATTACCCTATCACTAATTACGTCATACACTTAACCTTAGGCCCTAATATACCAACGATTAGGAGAAGAGTATTCACTCGCCAACAAATTAACAAACTATGGGAAGTAGATACTTCTTACTCTCATATGATTTTAATACTGCTATACACCGGTCTCCGCATAGGTGAGCTTCTTAATTTACGTAAGCAAGACATCCATAGGCGATCGTCATACCTCATCGTAAGACACGCTAAAACGAAAGCCGGTGAAGGCCGTATCATTCCTATACATCACCGCATCATGCCACTAATAGAGCAAGTATACACCAGCACCGAAGCATATCTATTCACCATCAGTTACACAACATTCCATAAGAATTTCAAGGATATTATGAAACAGTTAAATTGTAAGCATACTATCCACGATACTCGTCATACATTTGCAAGTTTACTTGACTCGGTAGCACCGCCCAACACATTACGTTCTTTACTAGGCCACAAACAAGGCGATATTACCACCAGGGTATACACACATAAGACTATTCGTGAGCTACGAAAAGCCGTAGAATTATTAAAATAACTCCCCAGTGGGGAGTGGGTGGTCAAGATAACGTAACTAAGACAGAGGTACGATTTCCTATCAAATTTACAACTTTATTCATGGCGAACGCTATAGATGCGTACTGGTCAGGCTCTGACACGCCTAGGTATTTTGCTAACTCCGTGTCAGAGAGCAACGCAACTAAGGCCGTATTTTCGGCAAGTGATAGATATGCTGCTTCTTATTACTGGTTCGCACTAGGAATCATCTAATTCCCTAGAATAATGAACATAATCTGATCACCGACACCTTG
>NZ_GG770201.1:299566-412208 GCF_000163715.1 Veillonella sp. 3_1_44 | reverse complement strand
CCAACCAAAACTACCTGTGTCCACTCTGTTGGTTAAGAATCGGATGATGTTTCTATTAGCTTGAGAAAACCCACTGTTCCAAGTAATAAAACATTCTGATCCAGAAGTAGCAACACTAACAGAGTCATCGGTGGCTAAGGCAATTAGTACAGTGCTGCTAATCGGCAGCGAAATATCTTTATAGTATTTATTGGAATCAAACCAAGTTAATCCCCACTGGATAGTGAAACCATTGGCGAACTTTACGAAACCAGCATTAGCATCGAGTTTAGATGCCACGATAGCCCCTTGCCCGATAAGATTTTTTATATCCTTCAATGTAGCAACTGGATTTTCTTGCCAGTTAGTTGCACCTAGGATTTTGGCAATCATAGCTGTAATCGCTGGATGAGATGAAATATCTGTGTTATGTTGTTTAACTGCTTCTGTTAACTGCTCACGTGTTACCAACGCACCCATATTAACAGTTAGCGATACATTTCCTGTATTACTAAATACCATTCCGATGGTTAATTCTTGAGATACAACTACCGAGCCACTTTCTGCCGGCATTCTGTCCGGTTCAGGGTCCGTAAGGTATGCATACAATATTTCGCCTTTATCAGGATCTTGTGCAAATAACCCAATTTCTGACATTCGGAAAGCTTCATGTATACCAGTATTAGTTATAACTGTATCAACACTTACAATTTTACCTTCTAGCTTAACTACAAAATTAGTAGTTTCCCACTTAGAGGAGATTACATCAGTTAATGCCAATGGATTCGTTGAATTAACACCACTGCCTACTTTGATTTTAGTGAATGTCAGATTAGTTTTGCCTGCATTCACCTTCGCTTGCAAATTCGCGCCAACATCAGTCATGGTTGCATTTGACCATTCTGCCATATATTCCTCCTATCTAACGCTATTATCTAGCACTACATTAATCTTAGTTTTCTTCGATTCAACAGTATAAGACGTTACATGGGTATTTAAATTAATGCGCCATACATTCGTGAAATCACACTTAATATTCACTTTCTTAGATACCCCACACCAACCGGCGAAATATTTATTAAAATTAATTCGTCGAATAAACTCAATACCATCTAGCCAGGACCGTACATTTTTAGCTGTATTAATTGCTCGTACTAGCTTAGCTATATCTGCTTCGCCGTTTAATGGAGCCGTAATTAGCGTAATCTTAAAATAGTAAGGCCTACCATCATACTCGAACCATTCTGCAATTTTCGAGTCAGAATATACTGTCTGTACAGCCCTCTCAACTGCGTAAGGTGTTCCCTTATGGCGGTGAATATCAATTGAATTCTTCACCAATTCACGCTTAGTTTCTATTGGTAATCCGCTATCATAATCATCAACATGAAGTTGATACGCTAAATGATCAATGACACTCTCTGGTTCACTATCAATAGATGACCACAATAACAGCGTATTCGTATTCATGAATTCGGCTAGTGTATCATCCCACGTTTTCGCTATGGCCTTGATTGGCTCTTTATCGATTGAGGAAGGAAGATGTTCTGCACTTGTATACTTACTATCACGTATCATTCTTCCTCACTTCCTGCGAACACTACGGCGATTGTATTGGCCACTGCCACACCGCTTTGTTCTGCAATCGGAGTAAATACAGGAGCAGTCACTTCAACGCGTTTAATTCCAGATACATCCATGAGCATTTGCACCAATCGGCTAGGTACTATATCACGGCCTAATTTAGATTTTTGCCAAATTACGTAGTCATTAACGGCTTTATCTGCCTTAGCTTTTACCACTGTTGCATCGGCGCCTTTTTCAATGTAGTACTTAGCATCGATGTTATATTGCGTAGTAGTAGGGGCTAATACAGTTAGCTTATCTGTTAACGGTCTACGTTTCTTATCGGATAAATAATCCGTAATAGTCTTAAGTAATTCTTGTCCTGGAATACCGCCACCAGATAGTAATGGATAGATATTAACTTCCCCAGGATGTGGAGAGGATACACCTACATCGGCCACAAGATGTGATGCTGATTTCGTGAAATACTCATATGCACCTTCAGGGCCAGCAACAGAAAATGATTCAGGCGCCTCATGAATACGTTCACGATAGGCTTCGTCATCCTCTTTATCGGAACCACCTTCTGATAATGTGGTGTTACTCATCGTATCCACGTACGCTATAGGGTCAATAATTGTACTTATTTCACCTGGTTTAAACCCATTACCTTGTGCGCCTGTACGTTGTGCTTCTGCTTTTACGGATCCATTAAGTTGTCCTGGTAAAATTACCAAATCCTCAACAGTAGCAAAATATTCGCCACCTTCTGTAGCAATTCTTGTACCTTTTGGAATAATAACAGAGTTCGTACGCACTGCTGACAATATAGCTTTGATAGTCGTAGTTGCTTTTGTTGCCTGTAGTCGCTCAACGGCAGCAGGAACCGCCCCAACGTGGTCTAAGTTATCACCTTCTGCATAGGCTAATAGATTTTGTTTAGCTGCATAATTGGCATCATTCAATAATCGGATAATAATTTCCGAAATTACATTTAAAAATAAAGTAACAGGGTCTCCCTCTCCCAAGGTTCGCCCTGTTATTGTTGTGTAAATATCAAATACCTTTTGTTGAACATGTTCTTTATCGGTGTTAAAGAATTCAACATTAGGTAAATCAGATAATCTCATACAGTCACCATCACTTTCGGAATCAACGCCCCATTTTGTGTGGCGGCAAATGATATATCACTAATTTTGGCACGTGGTTCGTACCTTTTAATTTGCTGGAATATGTCATTAGATAGATGCGCTTGTGCTTGATGGATAGGCATATCAATAATACGACCATCAATACCAAACTCCCTATCTAGTGGCACACTACCTCGAACAGTAGAAATAATCGTTTGCACATTCTGCAAAATCTCAGCGACTTCACTTTCAGGTGCTAGCGATATTCTATTGTCCGTAGTTGGTTTAATTTCATACGTTGCCGACATAGCTAGAACCTCCGTAATATCGTATTAACTTGGTTAAATTTATTACCATATTTGTTTAGAAGGGATTTTTCTTCTACGGTGTTCTTGTCCGGATATTCTTCAAGAGTTAAAGAAACCTCAATAGATTGTGTCTTACCATAGGCATCCGTAAATAAACTATCCTCACTCATAGACATGATAACGAAGTAGTTTTGACTAACAGGCTTACCACCGATAATAAACGGCAATACAGCCCCTGTATCACGATACTTTCTCAACTTTTTAACCGTACTATCGGGTGATTGTCCAAGTGATGCAGAAATAAGAATCTTACATGTAATTTGCTCCACGTCCGGGCCACTAAATTGTTTAACGGGCTTTTCTAACATTAGATTGTGCTTCTCCCATCTAGCACTACCCGAACGCGTAACATCTGATACAGTAAGAACATTATCTAATGCGGTATAAAAGACTATATCCGCTAAATAACCGATATACATCCATACCTCCTATTCTGGTCCTGATGTTGTAGAACCACCAGATACTACACCACCATGCACATGATGAACTAAGGAAATACCATTTACCACTACATCCCCATTACTTGAATTAATGGATAACGTACCTCCAACATTAAGAGTCATATCTCCAGGAACAGTGAGTACTCGTTTACCATTATCCGCGCCTTCTGGCGTCGGATCCGCAGTACTGAAGAATGTACCAATAATAAATCCATCAGAAAAGCCACGACCAGACCTATTTGGTAGCATAACGCACAATACCTGGTCATCGATAACTGGCATCCAATAATCTTTATCGTGTGCTGCACCTCTATTAATCACAGATAATGGAGCCGTAACAACACCTTCTCTGTCTAAACGTGTAACAACGGCTTTACCTTCTTCAGGAATTGTACTTGAAACATTCCCAATAAATATCATATCCGCTAATACAGATAATATAGAATCAGTAGCCATTTAAACACCTCCTTACATCAATCGACGTTGAATAATTGGCCCCTAGTGTATGTGTTGCTTTAGTAATTAAATAATTACCATCGAATACACCAAATCCTTCAAGCTTAACTGTAACAGATGCCATAATAAGAGGATTACCAGGGAAACTGAATGACATGGTATCAGCTTCTTTATTAGCTTCTCTAAGTTTCTTCTTAGCAAGTCTAGTCGCTTCAGCCTTGTCTTTTACTTGCTCATTAACCTCTAATACAGCAAGGTACGTATGTCCCTTACGGTCAGGATCTTCAAATGTATCCTCGATAACAGATTTCTTATCCTTATCTGTATATTTCACATGGCACGCTCTATATACCTCACGAGTTTTACTTTTGTATGAATAAGACAATGCCCTAGTAATAATCAAAGGTGGTTGTTCCCCTTCTTTAGTTTGTACAGGTTGATATTGGCCACCTGGCCTACGAATTATAACTTTAGGCTTTACATTTTCGTACTTATAATCGTCAAATATAATCAACTGCTCAGTGGACACCTTAAGAGAGAACCCCGCATCATTGCATAGCTTCTGCAAGAATGCGAGGTCTGATTCAGCACTTTGAGATGCATCTTTCAACGGCGGGTCAAAGTCCGCATCCCATACTAGCTTTAACTTATTATCTTTTGCTTTCTCAGTAGCAATCGCTTTGAGCGTTGTATCTTTCCACGATTTGTCTTTCTTTTTCTCCCGTAAGTCAGTACTACCGATAATAGCGACACCTTTGATTTTGACTACATCAGGAAGGCTACTTCCTTCGAATTCATCAATTTCAAATTTGCCGATTGGTAGCGTAAATTGTTCATCCCCTAATTTCTCCCATGCTACGGTATTAATAGCGACTTCTAGTAATGATCCTTTCACAGGATACCAATCACCAACCCATAGGCGGCCCCTATCTTCTAATGAAATAGCCACGTCATCTACAGTTCCTGAAAGGTTATCTGTAAAAGTTACATCAAGAAGGTACTTACTAATATCATCTGTAATGTCCTTTGACTCCTTACTCCCCCAATGTTGGTAACCAATTGTACACCATGCTCGCCGAGCTAGTTTCGTTTGTGGTGTTAAATCTTTCTTCCATTTTTGCACCTTGGCTAAACTCTTTTGTAAGCTCATGCACTATCGCCTCCATGGTGGTAAAAATTCTGGCAAGGAATCAGCAGGAACATCTGGGCATGTTAACACAACACCTGCGGAAAATATCGCCGTATTATGGTACTTTTGATTGGCTTCTAGCAATAAATTGATATATCGTTCGTTGCCATACACCTTATAGGCGATTAAATCCCACATATCCCCTTGTATTGTTGTATAACTAGTCATAACTTAATCTCCGTTGTCCGGCGGTATAACTGCGCATCATTTGTTCAAATTCACGCATTTTAGCATCCAATGCTGACATAATATCATCAGTTGAACTATTACTAGCATTAATGACAGGCGCGAATGTAATTTGTACAGGCGCTCCACTATTACTAGATGAGGGCGTCACAGGCACGCTAGGTGCTAATGATACAGTAGGTGCTACAGCAGTGTGTGCTCCGCTCACACCTAACATCCGTCCGGCCGTTTGCCATAAGTTCATAGCATTGGCACTACCATCAATAGGAACAATTACTTCAGGATATCCGGCTTCACCAATCAATGCAACTTCTGGCGATGTAATAACACCACCATTAGCATATGCATTACCGCCTGCAGCTTGAACACCTACTGTAAGGCCTCCACTAAATTGAGCCTTAATGCTATCCCATGCGCCTGAAATTGCATTAGATACAGCACTAGGAATTTGTTTAATCCAGTTCAATACAGCGTTATATGCATCACTTGCCCATTGTTCTGCAGCCGCTACAAATTCTGTTCCTGCATCAGCGCATGCACTAGGTAGGTTCATAATGAAACTAATAACATCGTTTACCAAACTACTAATCCATGATGTAGCCGTAGCATATGCTTCAGAGGCAAACGAGATAACCGCCGCTACGAATTCAGCACCTAATGTAATCATGTACGTAGGTAAATTAATTAAAAAATTATAAATCTCATCAACCATAGCCCCAAAAGTAGTAACGGCAAAGTTGTAGCATTTAGTAGCAAACGATACAACGGCAGATATAACTGCAGTACCAACTTGTACCATAATCGCAGGCAATCGTAAAATAATGCCTATAATAAATCCGACCGCCATACCAATATACGTTGGTAAGTTAAGCCATAAATTTACATAGGCTATTATTGCGCCCTTCAACGCATTGAATACGCTAAGGCCTAATGATAAGAACCCATTAATTACAGCCATAATACCTGATATAATGGCGCTCCAAGCAGAACTTAACGCTGAACATACGCTATCCCATATAGAACTTAGCCCGGAACATACGCTATCCCAAACAGATGTTAATGTAGCACAAATCGTATCCCAGTTAGTTACTAATAGATATATCGCTGCAATAATCGCCATAATAGCAATTACCCATGGGCCACCTATTAAAGCACTTGCCGCTTTGAAAGCACCCATTGCTGTTTCTACACCTTTAAATGCCGTAGTGATTGTGGTAATACCTGATGCCAGTTTTGTAGCCGTGCCATATAGTAATGCTAACTTTAATCCATTAGTTACTACAGCAGCAATAGCTTCCTTATTATCTCTCATGAACGTTACAACAGCTTGTAATACCGGTATCAGTGCCGGTAATATTTGCTGAGCGATTGGAATAAAGGCTTGTGCCAAGCCTAATGCAACCTGCGTAGCTTCCGCTTTCAGGATATTCATCTGTAGCCATATTTCATGAAGTGATTTAGGATCTATACCAACACCCTTTATTTGTGATGCGGCCGCTTGTGCATCTGCATAGTTCTCAAAAACTTTAGTAAGCTCCAGGCCTTTGGCGCCTAGCGTTTCAAGCATAAATTCTTGTCCTCGGCCTTGCGCTACCGCATTTTGGTAACCTTTAGCCATTGCGTCCAATTGTTGGTTCATAGGCAACAACTTGCCATTTGCATCAGTTAAAGATACACCAAATTGGCTGAGGTACCCCTGCAATGCTTCAGCATTTTTACCACCGCCCGCCAAAGTCTTATCCATTTTGGCAAAAGATTTGGCAGCTACTTCTACATCCACACCGCTTAAAGTCATAATCTTTTTAAATTGCGATGTTTCAGCAGTTGTCATATGTAATTTATTGGATAGTTGATAAAGTGCTTCACCGGCATTAACTACATTATCTATAATGGCACCAATACCAAAACCTCCAGCTGCGACCATAGCAAAACTTGCAAGCTTTCCTGTAATACCACTTACCGCAGCACTAGCTCCTTGCGCAGCTGATGCAGCACCTGCTAAAGGGCTTGCACCCCCCATTTTACTGATTGCGTTTTGATGTGCTGTCTGACTCGCAATATTAGACCGTAACTGGGCCTGTCTTTGTAGCATAGAATTTAGCTTTTGCTCAGCTGCAATTGCTGCGTTTCTATCACTAACATTACCAGTCTTTTGCGATATAGCTTGTAATTTCCTATACTGCGCCTGTTGATCCTTGATTGCATTAGATAATTTGTTGAGTTCCTGAGATGCTTTTGATACAGAGGAGGATAACCCGCCATCGAGCTTACCTTTAATGGCAATCGCCATTTCTAAGACTTTATTGGCCATTATTTTCTCCCTTTCATTGCTTTATTCTCACGCTCGATACCATCACTAATGAGCTGAACGTGGACTATGAACTCATCCACGTCTAGCTCCCGAATAAAGTAATCCATTGCCGTGCTTGTGTATTTACTACACGTAATCGCACACTCTGTAAAATACCTTTCTAGGTTAGTTATTTTTCGGAATTGAGCAAAAAATTCTGTACCTCTAAGCACACTCTAGTAAAATCAGCAGCCGGAAGACTATAAATATCATCCACTTTACAACCGCATGCAGCAGCTGCTACATGTGCTTGATACGTCATGGATAATGCTGGAACTGTGATAGTTCTATCTTCATTCTTTGCAGACTTCTCACATTTAATTAATGTATAACCGCTGATTCCTTCAAATTGTAAGGAATTACCTGCTTTTACTAATTCAATACCAGTTGTTTCGTTCATAGTGTTATGTTTACTCATTAGTGATCGTCCTTTCTACAGACTAAATACCGAGTGCAGCACGAACATCACCAAGGAAATCCGTACCATCAGAAATAGAATCCTTATATGCGTATTTATCGATTTCACGAACTACCTTACCATCTTGTTCAAGTTTCAAGTATGTTGTTTCAATTGTATTCGTTGCATCAATAGTATTGCCAGATTCATATGTGCCATTTTCTTTAGATTTAGCACGGCCACGAATAACGGCACGTGTAGGCACGATTACATATTTATCTTTACCGCTATCCCAACATTGGATAGCACCACGTACTTCTAAACGTACGCCACGTCCGCCTGTAAGACGGTGTGTAGTTTCTGTTGGAGTGTTCCATGTAAGTTTAGTTTCCATAGAGGAGTAGTGACCAATAACTGGCGCTTCTACTTCACCTGCAATACCCACACCTTTTACAGTTTGAGTCATTACAGATTCACTAGGTAATTCCACTTTGGCAACACCTAAACAGTTGTCAGAACCTTCTTCATATACACGGAAGTCATTAAGCACTTCCGGCACTTGATTGATAGATGCCATAATTAATTACCCCTTTCTATACTGTTTGAAATAGCGTTTTGAAATAGGAAACATCGTATTCAGAAATACTTTCAATTTCTTGCGCAGGAATTGGAGGCGTACGATATTTATGGAAGCGAATAATGCCATTCAACAAATCTGTTGTAGGATTTTCTGCTTCTTTAAACTCAATACGACCACCCAAGATAAAGCCACGCGAAGTAAGACCGTTAAGACGGATTGTTTCACTATCAAGAATTGTCTTGATGTTACGTGGCAAGATAGGCATATCTACTTTTTGCCAATAAGTAAGGATAAATGTTTGGTCATCCCAATCATTGAACCGTCGTACACAAATAAATGTATCCTTAACATCAGTTGTGCCAGGATATGCACCTGTGTAGTTACCCCAAGATACCCAACCATTGATATTAACAGCTGTCATAATCCCTTGAGAGTTCAATAAGTTAGCTTGGGAATGTGTAAGCATTACTTCCTTGCCATTAGCTAGGCACAAGCCTGTGATGTTCATGGATTTATTGGAAGGGGATAGCGTAGGTATATCACTATTAGATGCATCGCATTTACCAATAATGCCCATAATATGCGTAGACATATGGAACATGTAGTCACCATTGCGAACCATTGGCCAACATACAACTTCAGATTCACCTGTATAACTGTTACCTTTCTTCCATTCGTAGGCATCTGTATATTTAACAACTTGTGTAGTATCGATATCAACTAAAGTAGTCGCACCAAACAAATTATTGATAACACGAGATTTTGCTTTCATTACGGAAGCCACTGTAGGATTTTGAGAGAATCCAGGCGCAGCAATAAGACCGGGTACAATACCAAAATGATGATAAATTGTATCAATCAATTCAAATCCTGTTGCCTTTTCGTTACTATCCACACCACCGATTACATTTTTATAATCGAAGTTTTCTACATCAAGTTCATCATAAGTAAGGTTTAAGGTAGTAGCTGTATCAAACTTTCCACCTTTGATAACAGAGATAACCAATTGATTTTTGTCATCAAATGCTGCCGTGTAATCTGTGTTGGCCACACCTGTTTGACCACCACTAGATACTTGCAAGGTATTGAGCAATACTGCTGCTTTTACTACACATTTCTTTTCTGCCAATGTAGCAGTTGTTGTAGTGGATTTCTTATGCTTAGCAGGATCCAATACATTAACAAATACGATTGGAGCTACACCATATAATTTGAATTGTGCGTACATCGCTTCACATAATGTGAAATGTGCCCAATCTTCAGAGTAGCCAAGTTGTTGAACAGCTTCTTCCCAGCTGTAGCAAATAATTGGCTTGTTGACTACCGCATTAGGGTCTTCTGTAAGGTGTACAGGTGCTGTACCGAACACAATTGGAAGGCCGGCAGTAGTTTGGACAGGAGCAATTACAGAGGTAGCTTGCTCACTTGTTTTGACGCCATGATAAAAGGCCATTTACTTCACTCCTTTATAATTCTTCAATGCGTTTACATAGAATACATTTAACTGTGTACCTTGTGTTCTTACATCAAGCATTGCTTGGTTAAGTTCATCTAAAGGCACAAATAAATGCATAAAAATAGGGTCTTCCGCTTCCGGCAGTGGTGCACCGTCGCTAAATATCATGAATTGATTTAGCCGGCTACTGCGGAACGAAGGCCCGACATATACAACAGGGTTCATCGTTGTCTCCTATTCAATTGCTTTGTTATACGCGAATATCTCATTTAAGTTTCTACGAATAACTGGAATATATACTTCAAATTCAAGATACCCAACCCATTGAGGGTATGGTTGATCATCAGGAATTGTTGTATTAACAATATTATCCTTAATCTCATATTTAAGTGCTACAGGATTGTCAGACAGTAACCGTTCCCGGACTACCTCTAATAAGTGATACAGTCCAATATGTCCTTCAGTTAAGGCTTCATCATAAGTAGTGACTAATACAGTAATACCTACAGTTGAACTATCCGCATCACTAACAGAGTACGGATGCACTACTACAGCAGGGCATAACTTACGCTTGTCTTCATTCTTATCCACTCTTGGTAAGAACCCGCTCCATACTCGAATAGAGCTCGCGGTAACATCACTGGTTTCATTTAGATTGCGTAACTCATCCATGAGATATGCAGCAATACCGTCTGATACGTCTAATGGTGTCATTAGTTACCTCCTAACGCACGCTCTAATTCGTGATATAAGCGCTTCTCATACATATCCATGCCTTCCTTTTGCATGGCGTTCATTACAGTTTCATTACCAAACATTTGCGGTAAAGCTGGTCCATATATCCCCTTTAATGGGTATCGGTCCTTGCCTTGGCGTTTCATAAAGATACCGGATGTACTAACAAAGCCATTTGGTACCTTCGTTTCTGTACCTTTTTTGATTGATACAAACACACCTTTACGTTTAAGTGATTTAATTTTGAAGTACTTTTGAGCGCTAGTATAACCACCTTTGATACGCATTTCTGTGCCATCATTCAATTTATTGATAGATACACCGGACTTTACAACCGATACACCTTTGATGGCATAGATATTACGTAGTGCTTGCGTACCTGCTTTTCTTGCAGTTGTCGCTGCACGCTTTGAGGCAGCTTGACAGACACGTCGAACTCTATCTTCATTCAATGTTTCCAGTGCTTTTTCAATTGTTGCTACTGCATTTTTATCAAGTTCTAGCTCAACCATCCATCAACACCGCCTCTAGCTTCTGCTCTAAGTTCGATAGACACTAATCCATCTTCTTCCGTTGCACTTTGAACGATGTACACATCACCATCTAATCGGAATACGTTCCCCTGTGATGGAATTTCAGGGATGTCCTTTAATTTGCAATACACAAATACAGACACCCCATGTAATCCGTCATTTGATACGTGAGAGCCATTAGATAGGAACGACTCCCTCGCCGTTGGCGATTGAATAACTGCTTTAGCTACTGTGCCATTTAGATTATGCCCTTCGGCGAATTCGTCTTCATTAAGGAATACATCATCAATATCGCTCTCTAGGTAATCTCTAAATCGCATTATTTTTTCACCGTAACTTCCGCATCAACTTCAGGTAATTCCATTTCTTCTTCTGGTTCATCTGGAATAACTTCCAATGGTTCTGGTACTTCGACAGGATCATCTTCAGCAGATTCAAACTTTTCAGATTCCAGTAAGGACATAGCAATCGCTTTCTTTTTGATGTCGACTACTTCGCCCTTTCCATACATCTCGCCTTCATGTGCTAAATAACCCTTTAATACTCTGATTTTCATAAGTAGGTTACCCCCTATTTAGTTTTAATAATTGCCCAATCGTCGATAGTTTCAGGAATCAATACGCAACGAGAATATACAGACAATGTTAATTCTTGTGTAGCCTTATTAGCATAGTAGTAAGGTACATAAATACCTGCATACGTTGTAAATTGATTGTCATCATTAAGCAATGTTACCGCAGCGTGTTGTTGACGGCCACGACCAGGAACACCTAATACTGCAGCATCGTCACCAATAAAGGATTTTACTTTACCTTCATCGTCTTGATATGTTTCAAGATATGCATACACATCGATATTCAAGGACATAATACGGCCAACATATCGAACTTGTGGAGAAAGGTATTCTGGTGCGAAACTAAACATTGTCATGTTTTCACGATTAGGAATCGCTAACATTTTATTGATAGATGCGTTATCAAGAATGTATTTTTCAACATTTTTACCAACGACTAATACAGTTGGCACAATACCAGCGTTTTCTTGAATTTTTTCGGATGCCATTTTTAAATCGCCATAAATATCAGCGCCGGCTTGGTCCCATGTAGTAGTAGGTGTGATGTCTTGTTCAAATTCAAAGTCGATTTCATCAACTTGAACTGTTTCGCCATCATCTGCATAGCCTTCGATTTTACATTTACCAGTTGTAAGCAAATCTGCTGCCATTTTGTTTTTACGATTGATGATTGTGCCTTGCAAATAAGACAAGTCTTCAGCTTGCATTTGTGCCGAACGTTGTGCAGGTGTCATTGTAGATACAATATTTTCGGCAAATGCACGTTGGTCAAGTTGTTCTGGATCAATAACTGTACGAGGGCCCATCATAGGTGCTTCATATAAAGCAATTTTAGAGCCAGCACGTTTAACATTCACACCAGATGCACCACGAGATACAAAAGGTGCCAATGTACGACCACGTTTACGAGTTTCTACTGCGATTTTTTTAGAAGTTGCTACTGCTGGAATTTGTGGGAAGAAAGTATCAAGCAAAAAACTTGCCGGTGCTTTCATTCGTTCCACAGCTTGCATTAAGGAAAATGTATCTTTAAAATCAATTGCCATTATATAGTTCCCCCTATTTAATGCTAGTTAAGAATAAGTGAGCGTCTTTAAAATCCGCTTCATGATCATTAATTTTGTAAGATTGGTCAACTACCAATACTTCACGATTAAAGCGACCGGAGATGTATACAGTTAATACATTATGGTCAGTAGTTGCAGTAGTATCAGATACTACGATACCTGCAGGTTTACCAGTTGTTGTAATTTTTTGGAATGTACCAGCATTGTTTTCAAGAACTTGGCCACGTTTATAATCGCCGACTGCTACTTTTACATTTTGAGTTAATACCGGTACACCGCCACCACCTAATAGGTAATCAGCTGCGACACCATTTACTTGTTCGAAATATGCCATTATTTACCGCCTTTCTTAGCATTCGCAAATGCTACGACTTCATCAATTGCACTAGCTTTTGCTACTGCATCGTTGGTTTCTGGTGTGGATGCACCTTGAGGTGCTACTTGATCCGCACCGGATTCCATTTGGTCAATAACTAATTGTCGAATTTGGTCGACCACTTTGTTATCAGTTGAAGGAATATCAGATACGGCAGAGATGAAAGGTGTTACTTCATCTACAGTTTTACCTTCCTTAACCGCTACATCAACTAAACGATTGATGACTTCATTGTCACCTTTTAACGCATTTAACGCTTCAACACGTTCGCGTTCTGCTGTTACTGCTGCGTTTTCCGCAGGTTCATTTGTAGAAATACCGAGCAAACCTTTTAAGCTTGCCATGAATTGGTTTTCAGTCATAGGTTTCTCCTTACTTGTTAAAAATTGTTTGATTTTGGCTTCATTTTTGGCCGAATATTTGCAAGATACTTTATTTACAATAACCATTCCGTTATTCATAATTGCATTATCCATAATCGCCGTATCTACTTCATCAATTAGGCCGTAGGACTTCGCCTCGTCAGCTGTGAGCCACGTTTCATCATCCATAAGTGTTTTTACCTGTTCAGATGTCAAAACGTCACTACGGCTCAAATAAACGTTTGCAATTGTCTGTTTAACACTTGCTAAATAGTTTGCCATTTTAGTTAAGCCGTCCGCATCAAAGCTATCACCTAGATATACGGATGGATTGTGAATCATGTACAGAGCATTTCTTGGCATGATTACCTTATCAGCCGCACATGCAATGATTGTAGCTGCACTCGCGCATAAGCCATCAATGTGTGCTGTTACTTTTCCAGCATAGGCTTTGATCATATTGTGGATAGCTTGTGCCGCGAATACGTCACCACCTCCAGAGTTGATACGCATTGTTAAGTCATTGCCATTACAACTAGCCAAATCACTTGCAAATTCACGAGGTGTAATTTCATCACCCCACCAAGAGGTATCAGAAATATCACCATACAAAATCAATTCAGATTGACCGGTACCATCTTGATTTACAAAATTCTTAACAGACCAAAATTTATTCATCCTCTTCACCTCCTTTCGTTGTAGATTTAGAGCCAACGGAAGGATTTACCGCATCAGCTAGCCCCATGCCATATTTCTCCATAAGTTGTTTCTCAAATGCAAGTTGAGCAATGTTTTCTTCAAGGTCTGTTCCTGTCATTTCAGCAGCTTCACGTTCACGAGTGGAAACTCCATTTTCAACGCGAAGTGTACTACCATTCATATCCTTAACTGGGTCAAGGATGGACATAGTAGGCCCAAACCAATCAGCATTGCACCATGCTTTTCGAATCAATGGGTCATCAAAGAAACCCGGCGCTTCAATTCGTCCATTAGCTACTGCTTCCATTAACCATACCTCATAAATAGGTTGGCAAAAGTCACGAGCGAACCACTTGCGTCGTAGTTTATATTCTTCCCAAGCCTGCAACATTGCTGCACGGCTTGCAGAATACGAGGAGTTGAAGTTCTTCATCAATACTTCGTAAGGCTGGTTAAGTGCAGCACCTACTTGTTTGATGAGTTGAGTACTAAATACTTCAAAAGTAGACTGGGCATTGGAAGCATCCACGCTCTTTACATCCACACCTTTCGGTAAGGCATTTAATGTGCCAGGCCCTAAGTTGTACTCTGATACATCAACTACTGGTTCTGTTGGATCATCAACGCCATTATCGGCCAATATATCGTTTAATGATCCTGAGTTAGTAACAGCTTCAGTAAAGAATAATGCAAAATACGATTTAATAATTGCAGATGTAAGCTCTGCGTTTGTGTATCGATACACTTGCTTTAGCGTTTCAATAACTGGCGCTAAATAAGGTACCCCTCTATATTGCTCAGGTCTAGTATCGTTACTAATTTGTAGTACATTCGGAATACTAGTACGCTTTCCGTACGCTTCGACTCTTGCCCATGCAGTCAACAAGCTTGTAATTGGCTCACCAGGGACTTGATTGGATACCCAGTAGGCTACAATTGCGCCGTCAGTATCAATTTCCACACCATTCAATATGCGATTTCCGTTATCCGGATTAAGCGCTTCAACGCCAGTTGGGTCCCCTGTAACATATGTGGAACTGGTAAGTGGATTACTTACTCGATTCCCTTCAATTAACTGAAGTCGTAATGTATATGGCATATCTGGTGTACTTGGTTTACGTCTAAATACCGCAAAACTATCGCCATCTGTGAGATATCCTTGATATGATATGCTTTGCATATCATACAAATTGTTTTTTCTGTAAATATCACAGTCTTTTGATTCTGCCCATAAGTCGAACTCAGCTCGAACCTTGCGAGCCCATGCTCTAGCATCCTCTGCACTGATTCCTAAGATTTGAAATTTAGGTTTAGGGAATACATTAAGGCCTGCACCAACTGTATGAGTAGTGCTTGTATTAATTGCAGCTGTACCGACTGGCGTATTAATGGCTAAATCTGCGGATCTATCACGTAAAGTTGATAAATTCGCACCGATATCGGCCTTATAACCTAGTTTTTTAGGGTTATATCCCTTCAAAGATTTGTTATTATGAGAGGCCCCGCCCTCACTGTATCCGCTATTTTTAGCCCTTGGAGTGCTTATTTTAGCGCTAAATTTCTTGTTTTTTCTCGCCATTTTGCTCTCCTAATCTCTAAAAACTACCCGTTTTGACCTGTTTCCACGCCCATTATCAGTATCCATACCTGGTAATTTAGCGCCTCTTGCTACCAAATCATCAATCATTTTTCTTACTTCTGCTAAATTTGCCCTTGTAAGAGTCCGATTTCCGATAGTATAGCTTTGGCCAGTCAATATTGCTTCCTCAGCTTTGACGTACCACTCTAACCGTACGTCAATTAGCCTTGGCTTATTTGAATAACTAGTTGCCATACATCCTCCTAAATATCTGCTGCTTTACTAGCCCTGCGAATACGTTTCCGCATTTGTTTCTTTTTGGGAGTAGTCACTGTTGTAGTAGAATGTCCTCCACCTTTTACTACTTCCGCCAATCTATCCCAATCAGGATGGATTGAATTCATACACGCTAGGTTATATACACGTAAATCCAATGGTTCATTACGAACCCCTGCAGTAGGCTCCCATATTTCATGTATAACGCCCTTACGTTTTACTTTCTGCTTGTGTTCTGAGATAATTCCCTTGAAATATAGCTCGTCGTATCCTCTAGTGCCTAATAATTCTTCATCCAACGGAAAATGAAAGTACTTAGCACCAGGTTCTTCGATGGCCAATCTGTTCATTACCTGCTGTTTTCCATCATCAACACCCAGCATTACAAGTGGAATTTTGCTTCCAGAAGCTTTACCAATCTTATAATTTAAAGGTATGCCAGGTGTTCCAGCCGTACCTTTAATCGCGAATCGTTGCTTACTAAAGTTTTTCTCACAATATTCATACACTTTTGATGTGTAGTGACCGCCAGAATCGATGAAAGCACGTGCTACTTTAAGGCCTGTACCATTTTTAAAGTGATATATCTTATCAAGCACCGCATCAAGTGCATCCCATGTCGCATTATTATCAGGCTCTCCTAAGATTACGCCCTTACATATTCCCCAACACTCTTCACCATATC
The DNA here is from genome assembly GCF_000163715.1 of Veillonella sp. 3_1_44. Taxonomy (NCBI): domain Bacteria; kingdom Bacillati; phylum Bacillota; class Negativicutes; order Veillonellales; family Veillonellaceae; genus Veillonella; species Veillonella sp. 3_1_44. The sequence continues at coordinate 395,225 of NZ_GG770201.1, read as the reverse complement.
CCCAACCTGTAATTTCATACTCTAACCGATTATCTTGCGTATCGACGGCACAGGTTAGCAGTAATACACCATCTGGAAGATCTGCTCCATACTTCTCACGGCGTCTAATGAATTGTTGATAATCTTCGAAGGCACCTTGTTGTGCATATGATTCACCGAAGCGTGTATTCATAACTACCTTTTCACGAGTAGGGTCTCCTTTAGCCTCTAGCCATTCCCTCATGATGTCATTCCAAGTTAGCCATGGCGATGTAAATCCATTTACAAAAAAACTGCGTATGCCATTATGCAACGCAGCAGGGTTTTTTGATATATACTTTTGAGAAACTTTTCGCATTTCATCTTCTGAGAATGTAGACCCGCAGTCAGGGCACCGCCATTTTACATCGCTGACTATTACAATCTTCCGACCTTTAGCGTCCTTATGTTCTTCGGTTTCACATTCCATCTCGGTATGTCGTATCAAATGGTATTCTCCACAATTAGGGCACTCATGTTGCCATTCTTCTTGTGTTCCTGTTTGATACTCTACATCGATTCGTGAACTACCTTCATTCGTTGGTGTAGAAAATAAACCCATGACTCTGTTCCAGAACGTTGTCATACGTTTAGCAGCAAGGTCTACTGGGTCACCCTCTGTGCCAGCGCTATCTGGGAATCGGTCTACTTCGTCCGCAAGTAATACACGTACAGGGCGTGATGCCAACCCAGCCGGACTATTTGCACCACACATGATAAGACGTCCACCAGGAAAAAGTTTAGATAAAATTGTGTTCTTACCATCTCGTGTCTTAGTGCCGTCTTCTGATTTTGTTTCGTAAAATACTTGTGATAGTACTTTCGTATCACGAATCATCGGCGAGATACGAGACTTTGAATAATCTTGAGCCAATTCGATAGTAGGTTGAATCATCATGACCGCGCATGGATCAAGATGAGCGTATCGTCCTAGCACATTATTCATTATGTCCGACTTTCCCACCTGACTGGCACTCTTTACTACTACACGATTGATACCAGGTTGCGTAAAGGCATCCATAATATCCTTTTGGTAGGGTGCTCTACTTGTTTTCCATCGCCCCGGTTCAGCAGAAAGGCCTTGTGATAGCATGCGATAATCGTCAGCCCACTGGCTAACACTGGTTTTTGGTAATGGTTTCAACCCCATTTTAGACACATATTGCCATAATTCTTTTGCCGTTTTCATGCTATCACCTCCTTTTTTGTACTAAAAAAGCGCCTAATTTGGCGCTTTATCCTCGTCTAACTCATTGCTATCCATGAATAATGACGGCGTATATTCACTTAATTCTGATAATTTGTCCTCAATCTCTTGAGTTAACAGATTATAGGCCTCCTCTTTTGTTACATTTTGTAACTGCGGCGCCAATTTTGTTGGCAATCCTAACAATTGTGTACGTAAATTTACAAGCATTTCTGTCATGACCTGTTCTACAGTGTCTGCCGAGTATACTTCGCCGTTCATTTTGGCTAGTTTCAACTCAGCAATCTTACGTTTAGCACGTTCATTCTTGGCCTTTTCGACCTCGAATATCGCATCATCGGAACTGCTTACCTCTTCAGCAGAAGATTGGCCCTTGTATTTGACATAATTGATAACAGATTTGATAACCAAAATCTGATTTTTTTCATCCGTTGCTAAAACCCCTTCTTGGAGTAGTTGCGAAACACGTTGGCGCGAGAGTCCAAGTGCTTTTGCCAGGTTCGACTGCGAGGCCGTTGCTGTTTTCAAATCATCTGTAATTTTCACTTATCAATCAGCCTCCTTTCATTACCTGTATCACTAGCAAGGTCATAAAAAAATTAAAATCTAGGCAATTTTTGGGGTCTCGGCCACCGCATGCTTTTAATTTTTGCTAGAAGGACCCACAAAAAAATTGCTCAAAAATTTAACAAAACACTGTATAATTTAAATTTATTTTTTTTATTTTTACGACGAGACATACGGAGCTCATCTTCGTGACGGTGCCGTGCTACTTTAATACACTCTTATTCTGCTTATATTTACCGCATTCCTTATGTACCTTTGCAGTTTTTATTTTTACTAAAGAATGTGATGGCGCATACGATTTACACATATGATCAATATGAATGCCATTAGCTTTGCACCAACCCTTAACATTGTTTAAGCATCTTCGTTTCTCACAATACACATCAGTCAATCGTATTCACCTCGTTCCATTCTTCTTTTGCATAACTATATACGTTTTTATCATAGATAATATACTATATCTTGTTATTTTAATTTATAAAAACAATATCTTGTATGAAATATTTGTTCTACTTTATATTTTATAAAATAAATTTAAATTTTTCACAATTCTAACTATTGTTTTTTTACATTTAAGTGATATTATGTTGTTGAGATATTTAGACATATATAAGGATGCTCTGAGTTATTAGCTACAACTCATCTTTCTTAAAAACAAGTTAGCTTGTTCCGTCTATCGAAAAAGACCCCAAAAATTGGGGTCTTTTTCATTTTATATATTAATGCTAGTTTAATATATAATTTGCAGTTATAATGTAAATAGTGCGGGCCCGCCATAAATCTCTTCGGAGAAATTTATGAAAGGAGAGCAGGTATATGTCCAAAATATCTCAATCTGGGTCTAAACGCGGCACAAAGAAATTTGTTGCCTATGTAACAGACCCTAAGACAGGCAAGCGTCGTTATGCTCGTGACTACGGTAAACGCGCATTTGTTATTTACGTTTAGTATATAACTTGCCATTAAATTACATCCTGTTGCGATCGCACTACATTATAGGATTAGCTACCCTATAGCAAAAAGCCCCTGCTTCGGCAAGGGCTTTTTTTTGCTTTAGTGTTCTAGGTTTCACTGTGTCGTTGAGAGATAGAGTATTTGTTGTCCCATTAACTCACACTATCATTATAAATTGTCAAGAATGACATGTCTATGACAGTTTTATGACAATTTTGTGTTGAGCCCTATCACTCCCCAGAGAAGTACAGATAGTTCTTCTATTCCCCTTGCAACATACCTATGAATAGTACGCACATCGGGCTTTTCAGGAAATGATTCAGCAATTTCTTCTAATGTTTCGCCATCAATATAATAACGTCGCACGCATTCACAATACTTAAATTGTTTCTCGCTGCATTTCTCAGCATAGATGTCTAGCATGTTATTTACGTGACGCATCATTAGCGCCGTCTTCTCTTTACTTTTAACGATCGCATTTACCCTAACGATACTATTATCGTCGAACATATCCGCCAATAATTCATTGAGCCAAATATCCTCGGCTTGTGTCGAATCCGAGATAGCATTGTCTACATACGACTGTAGTTGACTGTAATGCTTTAATAACTTGATCGTGTTGTGTCGAAGTTTACGACCGAGTTGAGCATTTTCTTGTTTGGCTAATTCATAGTAAGTTTTAGTTGCCACCTCTGTGGCCAACTTAGTGATTTTCTCAATATCATATTCATTCAAATATATTTCCTCCTTTATCATTTATTTTGTGTTTTAGTCCGAATTTGTTTTTACCAGCTTCATAAGAAATAATTAATATCATCACTATTTACACTATATTGTTTACCCACAACAATTTTGCAAAATATATGAAACACTCATAATGCGAGAATAATTCTTTACAATAACCGGCATTTCTTCAATAAATTTAGAGAATTGCTCACTGGTTAGGTTTTGCATGAATTTTATTTGTTCTTCTTCAAATTCATTTTTTGCCTTTTGTGCCTCATTTATTGTTTTGTATGAGCCATAACACCATATATTATCGCTACCATTGCATTCTATTAATACTACAGTATACATTTATTACCACCTCACTCAAAAGGATTAATCGTTTTAAAAATCACAAAAGATGTGTTTTTATATCCGTTACGTTCTTCCCATTTCCTAAATACTGTTGTTAATTCTTTTTGAAGTTCATCTATATGTTCCTGTTTAACTTCTAGTAGATAATCTTCCGACCATTCCGCGATTTCATCGTCAAGATCACCATATACAATTTCTTCAATAACACGTTCTGCATCAACAGTTGGAATATAATAATATGGGTTTGCAACTCTAATTTTCGGCACTTCATCAGCTGGATAGGTTTTCGCAAATTCATTAACAGCATCTTCAATGCTTTTTTGGGGATACCCTACATTTTCACCAATACACCAGCACCATTCATTCTCATTTTTTACTAGCATTTTCACTACCTCTTAGAACGGAATATTTTCATTGGTTGTCTTTAATACACACGTTCATTTCTTTTCGATAGATATCAACATAAGTTTCATTTTTATCACCGTTGTGTGTGACTTCAATAAATTCGTCAAAATCTAGTCCTGCTACGATCGCCTTCCAGTTTTGTAAAGTTTTACAAAACCAAACAACAAACATTCCGTTTAGGTCTCCGTCAGCAGCAAGATAATCAAAGTCATCTACACCGTACAATGCTTTTTGTGCTGCTTCAATTGCTTTTTCTTGTAAAGTCGAGTTGTATCTCATTTTATGTTCTCCTTGTAACCTTTTTAGATTAGCCGCATGACGTTTTAGAGTTTCATTGGCCGTATATTGTTTTAATTCCTCACTAGCTGATAACCTTACAGGTGGTGGCGGCGGATTATTTGGTATCTCATACAATCTGCCTGGTGTCAGTCCTTGTATAGTCTGATAACTCTGCTTATCTGTGTATTTCTTAATAGTGCCTAGAATTTGTATAATCGTGTAGCATACTACTAATACAATAATTCCTAGCACTAACATCACCATAAAATGATCCATATTAATCGTCCTTTCTAGTTAAAGAAATATACCCATATTCTTAGTAATGTGTAAGATTACATAATCTTCATTATCCTGAATGATTTCATCAGCCATAGTTCCAATGAATTTTCTATTGTCGTTTTCTAATACCCCAGCCAACTGTAGCCCATCAAGAATAAACTTCTTAGCGAATGCTACATTGTCAGGATCATGTCTGGTTGATGAGTGCCATTCAAATAGTAGATCTACTTTCCCATTAACAGGTTGTATCTGCTGTGAAATGCATTGTTCTTTAACCTGCTCAGTGCATTTCTTTTTCATAGCAGCCGCCGCTATAGTAGAGCCACGCTCACAATCAATGTACTCATTTAATGTTGGGAACCGGTCATGAGATTTTTTTCGGAATCTAAACTGACATCGTAATAGAATTTTCATCGGTGAGACGCTCCATTGAATATAGCCACCGCATATTCACCACGTAGGCGGTCATATACTCTTTGACTATAATTCTTTTCAGTCCAAGCATCGCTATAATTCGTCGTAAGAATGATGGGTTTCATCCTGTTGTAGCGATCAATGATGATGCTTTCGACTTTAGACGGTACCCAATCAGATTTTGAGTACTCCGCCCCAAAGTCATCGAGCAATAGCAATGGAATATTCCGCAGTTTTTGCTCAAATCTTAGATAAGCTACATTGTCGCCTTTAGACAATGTAAGCATGGTATCTAATAAATTAGGCATAGAAATCATGAGGCACCCTTTGCCTAATGCCATAGCCTGTTTCAAGATACTCACTGCAATTGATGTTTTACCGGTGCCAGCGGGGCCCCTTAATATGAGCCCCTTGCCAGAATCAAGATTAGTTTTCAGATTATCAGAGTACTTTTTAACTACGTCGTAAGCTTCAGCGTTCTCTTTTGGAAAGCTACCGTGTTTACGTAACCAGTCAAAATCCATATCATAATACCGCTTAGGAATCCCAACTGCAGCATAGGTGGTGTTAACGTTAGTTTGAATGACGACTGGTTCATCGTAGACCGGGTAAAAGAACTCATTTTTTACCGTGGACTCGTTGATATTCTTTTTCCCAGTCGACGTCTTCGTCCTTTCTCGAATTTTTTCGAGACACGCCTCTAGCATTGCTGTTACATTTGCTTGCTCCAAAATCCTTTTGCACCTCCTGCTTTAGATTCCCTGCCGTGACAGTTTCAACATACTTGATACTATTACCGCCATTATCCGCTGTGGTATTAATAGCAACAATGACTCGATCTTTGCCGTATGATTCAACTAGATCATCTAACCGCTCTTTAATAGTAGGCGATACAACTCCAATTGATTTCATATACAATTCGTAAATGGGTTTGTTTTTTACTCCATCATCGTCAAACATAGATAGAGGATTTTCATCTTCGCGTGCGCGCGTATCTCTCTCTATATTATTTTCTTTTCTTTTCTTTTCTTTTATTAGTTGATTTTGTTGAACATGTGTTAAATTTTGTTGAACATGTGTTAAATTTTGTTTTTTTGCTTTGCGAGACTCCGCACTTTTAAGGCCTGCCAACCTACGTTTTTCGCGGATAGTTTCCTCTTTCACCTTTTTAAATTCAAATCTTCGAATTAAGCTTGGCGACCAAAAATATTCGTCATCACAGTCCAATAATTCGTAGTCATGAATCAACAAATAAATTAACAAAAATGAACAAAATGAACACATTGAATTTTGTTCCAACACGTGTTGATTTTTGTTGAACACTTGTTGAACACTTGTTAAAATTTGTTCATTATTCATCCTTAACTCATTATCCAAAGCGACGAATGTATATTTTTTTAGTGGCAATTTATAGTCATCTGCTGCGGCTAATTTTTCAATCAATATCCACCACCAGGCATATGAAATCATTCCTAATTCTGAAATCATAGCAGCGATTTTAGGATCATTACTCGCATTGATGTCATGACTAAAGTAGTATGATTGATTTTTCGCCATATCTATCACTCTTCACTGTCATTAAATAAATTATCCTGGGCTCGACGTCCCATAATAAACTTTATGCACTCATCGATCAAGTCTTGAACGGAGATAGCGAATGTAGAGTCTGCATATTCAACATTTAACCAGTCTGTTTTGAACTTGAATTCGTTAGGAGTGTTCATATCAGATACGATGCCTTCAACACCAACCTGGTTAATAAGACCTTCAATGTCGCCATACTTAAATTTAAATGTGTTTACCAAAAACGGAATTTTAAATTCTTCCAGAAATTCGAAGTTCTTCTTCACAATAGACTGCAGTTTGCTAAACGCTTGTAGGAGTTCAGGACGCGGATCATCTTTAGATTTTAGCGTGAATACATCCGTAAGGCCTGTGGCAGATGGCTTCTGATAAGCAATACTGATGTCGTTATCTTTAATTTGAATTGACTTAATAATCATAAGGGGCTCCTTTCTTGCTCTACGATTACTAATTTACCAGTAGCAGCTTGAACCGCTCGTTTGAATGTTTCTGCATCTGAGTTATTATCTGATAAATGTAGTAGCCGTATGTCTTGGCACTTAGTTAGGTCCATAGATTTGAGGAATTTAATTACATTTTCTAGTGAAAAATGAGATTGGATTAACCGTTCCATTCGCTTTTCATCAAGGTAACCGGCTTCTACATGTTGATTTAGAATTTCATAGGAATGGTTACATTCAACCATGATATGATTCACATCTTTAAATGTGTACCGACAATAATAGGTGTCAGTAATGTATAGAAGCTTTTCCTCTCCATCAGAAATTAGAAATCCAATATTAGGAACGTCATGTTCTAACTCAAATGGTAGAATGCTAAAATTACCTATCGTAAATTGAATCTTAGGCGTAATATAGATTGCTTTATGATGCCCTGCTACATATAATGCATCCGCAGTATCTTTTAACATATACACACGATGTCCTAGCTTTAATAGATCATTTACAGCCTTGCTGTGGTCTCCGTGTTGATGCGTAAGTAACGTGCCACATAGGTGTAGGAAGTTAAAGCGACAATACCGTTGAATTTCTTTAAATGATAATCCTGCATCAAGCAATAGTTCATCGCCATTTGTTGAGGTTTTGATTCGGTAGCAGTTACCTTTCGAACTACTACCGAATACTTGAATACTAATCACAATTAATCACCGAACATATTGACTGCTTCGCCAGTTTCAGGATTAACGAACTCACTGACAGGGCTAGGTTCTATGTCAATGGCTTCAGAATTTGCATTATTAGCGATTGTTTCTGCTACATCTGATTGAACATCGATAGTTTCACCTTCGAAATCAGGGGTGAGCTCGCCATTATTATCACGAAGGACGGCGCCGTCTACAGAGATTGCATTAGCCATGCTCTGCATTTCGACTGATAGAATGCCATATTTACTTAACAAGCGCTTAAGTACTGTTTTGATGGCCATTGCGTCAAAATCAGTTTTCCAAAGGCCAAAACCCCTTTTGTATGTTTGGGAATACTTTATAGCATGTGCTTCAGCATCTTCTTTAGACATATATAAATACTTTTCAAAGCCATTAATGAGTTTGAAATAAGCGATGTAGCCAACTACATTATCACCAGTTCGCTCGCCTAATTCGAATTCGCCTGTGAGTTTGTTATGGTGTTTAATTTCGCCTTCGTAGATTTCACTAGCATTAATAGTCTTATATTGACCTGTGCGCATGGCCAACTGGATATACCCTTTGTATCCCATTTGAAATTGAGCTTCATTAATTTTCTTCTTGCTATTGTAGAAAGGAACAATGTAAGCAAACCCCAGATTTTGGTTAATTGGAAGATCCAAAGTGGCCGCCATCACACCTGCAGTAATAACTGTAGTAGGGTCAGCTTTAGATAAAAGTTCATTATTGTTAGATACAGAAATCAAGCTAGACACAAAGGCTGCTGATTTTTTACCCAAGATTTCATTAAAACGTTTCTTTACCGACTCACTAGACACCATAGTTTTAAGAGATGGTGTTTGAGTTTGTGCTTTTGTTACTTCGCCCATTATGTACCTCCTATGCCACGTTTTCGCATACAGCGTGGATATCTAAATTAGATAAAATATTATGAATTTCTAAACGGCCCTTTTGAGTCCATTTAGTTGTGATTTTAGAATCTAAGCGACCATCACTTCTGCAGAATGTAAAGGTTTCGGATTTAGTGAAGCCTTTTGACATATGCTGTTTGTAGAGAATCCATTGATCACCAACCTTGCGTTGTAGTCCTGCTTCATGCAAGATTTTATTTAGCTCTTGAGCGCTCATGCCGTAGTCAGCGGCAATCTGGGTGATAGTTAAGCACGATTTACTAGACAATATTTTGTCCACGTAATCCTTAACCGGTTTAAATTCTGCTATCTGCTGTTCTTGCTGAGCAACAATAGCTTTGGTAGCATTGTGCGACTCCACCTCATTAGCATAGGCTCTAAGAGCTTCAGGTAATGACTTTGGAATGTTCATGCTATAAGCACCAGTCTTACGAATTTGAGGAATCACTTCCGACGTAATCCATCGTTTAAATTGTTTTGCCGTTGGTAGTTTACTGGATAGTACCAGGGAATAAAGTCCGCTTTCATTAATCAAAATTGTTTCTTTATTTTGATTGCCATCAAACACCATTGTCTTTGTTCTATCTTCTTCATCAGTGTGTCGGTTTACATCTCGACTACCGTTTTGGTACCCGAGAGTATCAGCGACATCTTTTGCTACAAACCACAATTCATTATCTTTTTCTAAAATACGAACTTGGCCAAATGTATCATTATTAAAAATTTGTAAGTCAGTCATACCTATACCTCCTTAACGACCAGTTGAGGTTCTGATTCATCAACGATCAATTTAATTGTTTGGCTATTAACAGGAATAAAGTCAGTAACAGCTTCGGCATTATCAATAAACACAGGAGCATTAACTTTAAAATAGCTAGTCAATGCATTGATAATATCCAGGCCTACATTAATGCGTGCTGCATTATTCATGCTGCGGTATGGCACCCCTTTATAGGTAGTTTCGCAACATTCTTCAACGTTGCCATTCAACATAACGTTGAACATTTTGAAACGAGCTAGTTTAAACCTTGTATTAATGCTTTCTTCCAACATGTTAACTTTGGCTTTTACGAACTCATCCATAAGATATGATGCTTCATCGAGTTTATTCTTTTCGGCAACAAGTTTTTGTTGTTGATTTTCTAATTCGATAACACGATTTTCAATATCATCAATCAATTTGAATTTATTCAATTCAGTCTCGAGATTTGCTTTTTTAGATTTCAAAGAAGAAAGTTCATCCTCAAGTCTTGCAAGCTCTTCAGTGTCTGCACCTGGTTCCTCTTCAATCTCAAGTAAAAATAATTGTGCTTTTAAATCGGTATACGTAGGATCATCTTCGACATTAGGTTCAGAACATGCCTCATATTCTTCGTGTTTAATATCTCGCTCCTTGCTTTGTAGGGTAATGTCATCTATTAAGCCGTCAGCTTTTGATATCATAGTTTTTTGCTGCTCTTCGTAGTTTTCTTTTAACTTAGCAGCACTATCGATAAGGCCTTTCCATTCTTCAAGCTTTTTAGATTTATTAGCGTTAAATTCTGCCTCGAGTTTTTCCTGTTTATCCGCCGGCAATTGCTGCCCGCAAGTAGGGCAAGACTCTTTACTAAACTGCTGAGAGTTAAATGTGTCGAATTCAGACGTTAGAGTTTCGATGCGTTTGGCTTCTCGCTCAATTTCTTTATTAAGCTCGTTGCTTCTATCCATGCATCTATCTCTTTCAGCTTCAGTCGCCTTCAATTTAGATAGTGACGTTTCGTATTCGCTACGCAAATGTTGTTTGCGTTTATGGTAATCGGATAGTATGTCTGAACGTCTGACATCTAATTGACGATTAATGTCACGAATTTTAGACTGCTTTTCTGTAGCACTAAAACCGTTTTTAATAATGGCCTTTTGTTTTTCAACATCATCAATGCCAGTTGATAAAGTTTTAATATCACTGATTAGTTTATCTTTATCAGCCATAACTTCAGGTTTATTTCGCACAGCTTCATCAATACGAACCGGAATCATATCAAGTTCTTTATTAATAGCTGTTTTCTTGCTGGCAATAACTTTACGTTGATCATCAACCGTCCGACCATCTAATAACTCTGCTAAACGTTTTAAGTCTTCACGGCTATTGATTACAGCAGCATCATCAATGTCGCCACACATTTCCAAGAGTAACTTACGGCGATTTTGCCAGGAATACGTTTCGTTAAAATACAAAGGATTAGTAATCAATTTGAAGATGCTTTCATCAACAAGCGAACTAACCATTTCTTTGTATTCTTTTTCTTTTTTAGGGACACCATCGACAAAATAATCTGTCGTATGACCTGTGAGGGTAACTTCGCCACCACGAGGGGATGAATACTTTTCACGATACACACGCTTAAGTTCAACTGTACCCCCTTCGTCCAAAGTAAAGGTACCTGTTACTTCATGATTAACTTTATGAACTGGCTCACCAGCTTCAAGCGTTTTAATCTCAAAGTCTGCCCTGTCCAGGCTATCTTTCCCGAACAGCAACCAACATACTGAGTCGAACACAGTAGTTTTCCCAGTGGCATTATCACCACGGATTACAACATCGCCATTAAGATTTATGGCAAAGGACTTTAGCCCTTTAAAATTTAGTAATTCTAATTTTGTGAGTTTCATATTATTCTCCTATACAACAGTGGCATCCACATCGATGGTGTGCGGCTCAATCTGTAATTGATTGGCCCATTGCATGACCGTCGAGTGAATTTTATTATTTTGTTTTAGCTGCGTATTTGCAAATAACTTCGCTTGCACTAAATGGTTAAATTTGGGCTGCCCTTTTTTTACTTTTTCTCCTGTGGTCAGTTCTAAGCAGGCCACAGGATTCATATCATCATCAGTAACAACTACAATCGCCGTCTGTCCTTGCATGACACGGCCACGATAAGAGCCCACACAATTTTTTAATTGTTTTCCAACCGTCATCAAATCAGCTGCAGTCTTAGGAACCATGAAGTGCATTCCGTTCACGTCAGCCTGTAATTGAGGTTGAGCAGGCAATATTACATCTCCGTACTCTTGCTTGTTAAACAAATTGATAAGTTCATCGTGGAACTGTTTTAGCTTGAATCGCTTTTCCCATAAAACATCCTGGTATTTTGGTCCTAGTTTTACGTACATATCAACGCAATCTGCTATATCACGGATATCCTCACCAAGTAACCACCGCAATATAGCAGGTTCATCGAAGCGTTCGATTAGTTTTTGCCACATATCTCTAGAATGAGGTGTATTTAGCTTCATAGCCTTACGAAAATCGTTAGCGTTATGAAGCTTGCCAGTATATGGGCAAGCACTTTCATAGCTGCGTTGGAGTGTAAGAATAGTACGTCTGCAGTTTTCGTCACCGAATAGATTGAGGACATCAGACATAATCACACTTAATGGATCATCAACCATACACTTTCGTAATGCTCTGCTATTGGGTGATTTATACGACTGTCTAAGCGCTGCTTGAAAGTTCATACCCTTTCTTGTAGCTGTTAACACATCCTCTTCAAATGGAATATTGGTGTATCGATACATGCTATAAGCATTAGTCCAATACCCGTACTGCCTCATTAGACTCACAATACTAGGCATATCCGGTGCAGATAATTTCAAAATCATGTTGAGTAACATTGTGAAGTGATAGCCGTTTTCTTCAGTGGCGCTAGGTGACACATATATATCCTTAGCCCCATAGCTATATGTTTCTTTCAATCGTTTTTCAAACATAACTCTTAAAGCTTTAAATGTTTTATTTAAAAACTTTCGATTAAAGTCTGTCATGGCATATGAATCACCAAAGAATTTAAGCACAGGCATAATCTCGTTCTCACGAATATAATCAACAGTGAGTTCGTGGCGAACTCTAAATCTATCAATGTATGTAGCTTTACGTTTTTTAAAGTCGAATCGCAATGTTTCCGTGCACATTCCGTGGTCATTTTTTCTACCATCAAAGAAAAGCTGTATACCTTGGTATCTAATCTTTAAATCTAAAAAATATTTATAGTTGATAACTTCTACATATGCTGTCACAGGATATACTTTCTCATCATTAATGGAATAGCAAATCTTATGATCGTAGGGATTGGATGATAGATGGCAGTTTGGACAAGTATAATATTTAGCACCAGTTACATATCCATTGTGATAGGAATACTTACGCTGCCAGCTACCGCCAAATGTAAATCCACAATCGAGATGGCAAATAGTTGTATACTCCGCACCGTAAGGAGCCTCTAGGATTACGCTATCGAACATTTTGTGAATATAGGTGCTGGATACAATCTCCACAGTGAATTCCCCCTTTAATCACCAAACATAGCAAAGAGGTCAGCGTTTTCTTCTGCACTAGTCTCAACCATTGGCGGTGTTTCATCTGTAGCTGGCTCATTAACTGGTGCAGAATCTTTACTTGTTTTGGTTTTACGAGTGCGCTTTGGCTTTTCTTCCTTTGCCACATCTTCCGCTTTTTCTTTAGAAGCAGCTGCCTTAGGAGGCTCTACCACATCAAAGGCTTTTACAATTGCATTAGATGCTTTCATGACACCTTCTGTATACGCTATACCTGCTTGGTATTCTTCAGCATTACCAGGGTCCACTTCAATGGCCTTAAGTAATACGTCTAATGACTTTTTACATATATCAGCTTGCGCTTTGAATTGTTGCTTAGCCATATTTAAGCCTCCTTCTCTGCCATGATGGATTTTAAATCGGTGATAAGGTCATCCGTTAAAGAGTCGCTAGACGGACGAGTAACACCGTGCTTGCTAAAAACAGCAATCGCCTTTTTAGCCTTTACACCATCCTCACCCATCCATGCACGGAATTCTTTATAAAAGGCTTTTTTATCTACAGGTTCAGTGACAACGTCTAATTCTGTATCTTGTTGAGGAGTTTCTACCGGAGCAGCCTCTTCAGTTTTTGTTGCTTTAGCAGGTTCAGTGTCTGCTACTGGTTTAACCTTATCTTCTTTTTTTAGTTTTATTGGATTGCCTTCGAAGTCTGTCACATGAAAGTCTTGTGTTTGTTCTGATTTAGCGACTTTATTTGGTGCTTTTTCTTCTTTCACTTCAGCTTTTTCAACCTTCACCACTTTAGGCTCGACCTTAGATGTTACAGCCTCTACATCAATAGTTTCACAAACTGTTCCCGCAGGAGCTTTACCATCATGGCAATTACCGCAGCATTGATGATTAAGTCGTTCATTCCAATCTGCAACTTGTACTGCTAGATCGTCTAATGTATTGAATTTAATAGTTAAGATATTTTGATTTTCCATGATAGTTTCTCCTTTAGAATTTAAACAGTAATTCATCATCAACTAATTTCCCTTCCACAATTTTGGGAATTCCAATCTCCTGGAGTTTACGAATTACACTGTGACTTTTAGATATATAAATAGTATTTCTTTCAATTTGTACTGCTGTTGGTTTAATTACATATGGCTCTGTTGCAAGCGCAGGCGCCACACAAATGACTTTATTGTTAATATCTATACCAACTTTGAAATATTCCGGGCCTTTTAATTTCCTGTAAGCCGGCATTGAAAGTTTGATATAGCTATTTGTAGACACTATCGCTACCTTTTGTAATGATTCGTGTTTGCCCCTGTTATCTGCAAAGAAATTAAAATCAAATGCATTTGCAGCAGGTTTAGATTTTATTGCTTTTATTTCAGGCATTTTATCTCCTCTCAAAATTTAAATAGCAACTCTAATGTCCCGTTTTCATCATTCACGGCCCCTTCAATGTTTTTAGTAATTCCCAATTCTCTGAGCTCGGCCAGAACGATACGGGATGTTGAAATTAATACTTTTGAATGTTTAAGTTCATGTGTTTTTGGATAAATAGCACCCTTAATGTTTTCTTTAGTAACTGGTAAAACATGAATTTCACGATCCGCCTTATCGATTCCAACTCTAAGGCCGATAGGTTGCCCTAGTGCTTTATAAGCGTCAATGCTTAATCCGCATGCGGAACCCCACATGTTAAATCGTATCTTCGGAGGGTACCGGCCCGTTCTATTAAAGAAATCAAAATCTATATTTTTATTAACAGTTGGCATAGTAGCCTCCTTATGTGTTACAATTTAACTAGGTTAATTTAATTTGTGCTCGTATCTCATTGCCGTGAGTGCGAGCATTTTTACTTTTACGGCGAACATGTTCATCGTGGCAATGTTTGCATACTCTAATTGCCTTACGATTAGTCTCGTCATAAATGTAGTTATGAGTGTGTGGAATTAACCTAACTCCACATTTCGTACATGTTCGAACCGGACGTCTCATCGTATTAGTACCCAAACCAGACCGCCATAAAACATAATGCAAACGGCCATCACAACAAGAATAAATAACACACCAATCACATCAATATCGTCCATAATGCTCATCCTCCTTAAATGATTTATAAAGAATAGCTACTGCTGATACAACGCATAAAAGCAACAGTAGCATAGTCGATGAGTGCAACTCGTACCCTTGCACATCTGAGCCTTCTAAAATTCCAAAACATGTGGCCAACATGATGCCTGCTAATTTTTTCATTTTTTCACTCTCCTATTCTTGCTTGGCATCGTTTCCCTAGCCATGCATTAAACGAATCTAAATGGATCAATCGTTTACCTCCTCGGGCCCCTATCTTCATCGACGGAAAATCAAAGTCAGCCGCCCATTGACGAATCACATCTTGAGGAACGCTTGCTAGTTCAGCAGCCTCAGCGACTGTTATGCATAATTTATTCCTGTCCACAATAATCCTCCTTTATATCTTCTTTATAGATGTTCATAAAATTTTCATGAATATTTTGCGTATTCTTAAATAATTGTTTGTATAATCACCTTGAAAGGAGGTGATTATAATGAAATTCAAAATGCCGGTTGCCCCATTTAAAAATATGTCTGAATTATTTACTGTAATACGAAATAATAAAGTAATCGCTGACAAAGTGTATGGATTTTTCTGTTCTAGTAAATATCCAAACTCCATTCAAACATTAGAATTTTCAGATATAATAGAAGGCGATATCTTGGTTCATAACAAAAAGAACTACCATGTTATAGATGTAAAACCTTTGGGAATGACTGATGGCGCCATTTTAAAATATGAAACAGACTATCAGCGTGCTCATAAACGCTCTAATGCAACCAATATATTTAACATTGGCACTATAAATGGAAATTCTATAATTGGTTCACAAGAAAATGTTTCAATTTCTATAGATCAATCCATAAATTCAATTTCAAATCTAATTGACAATGATAAAAATATATCTATGGAAGAAAAAGAAGCGTTTAGAAAAATGCTCCATTTGCTAGAAACAAACTTAAGTAATGATATTCCCGTGCCAAAAGGTCTATTATCAAAATTTTCTAATGTGCTCCACAAGCATCAACATATTGCTATCGCAGTTATGCAGATGCTATTTACTTTTGTCACTGCCCAGAGCAAATAATTCATCTATATCTTTTGCACATTTATTTTGAATTGATAAGGCTAATTGATAAATTAATGATGCGTCTTTCCAAACAGATAATTTATTATTTTGTGATTCTTCTAGATTAGTTAGTGCATCAGATAACACAATTATTTTGTCAGATAACTCCATGATTATTTGTGGATCATCCACTTGTTTTTGCAACTCCGTCAATAGTTCCAGCTGTTGGCGGAGTATTTTAATATGTTTTTCCTCTTTCATTTAATGCCCCTCGCTACTGCCACTAACTTTGTTGGTGGCTTATATGTTTTGCCAATTTATGAGTTTTTAACCGTAGAGCTAAATCAGTTGTTGGTGTTGTACATATTTTCTCCTTTGTTAATTAAATATTTATCTTCACCTCCCGTTCATGTATAATTTTGATGAAAGGGAGTGATATAAATGAATAGTTTACAAATCACAAAAATTTGTAAAATACTAGGTGAGTTATTAACTGGACAAGAAATAACAATAATGTTTGCTAATTTAGGTATTAACTGTGAACTTCCTGATATCGATACAAAATGGAAACGTATTTATAATGGAGTCGCTAATGAATGTAATAAGAACAATTCCTACGATCCAATGATAAAAATAATTGAATACATTATGTCTCCGTCACTCTTCGTAGAAAGACAAAATGATTTTACTGATGCATTAGATTCATTAAATACACTTTTAAGTTTTATCGGGCTTAAACTTCTTCCTACAGGAAAGGTAATAAAAGTAACCCCTGCAACAACGCTAGACGAGGCTACCGAGGTTGTAAGTCGATTGAAAGCAGATCTGCATAGATTTTCAATTCATCCTCAGATACTTGCGTTCTGTAGACCTGAAATTATTTCAGAAAATCTATTCCATTTGATATTTGAATCTTGTAAATGCCTATTAGCAGAATTGCGCTCTATATCAGGATTAGATTTAGATGGGAGTACTCTAGTAAATCGATGTTTTGAAGGTTCGAATCCGATAATCGTTATGAATAGATTTCAAACTGATGATGAAAAATCAGATCACAATGGTCTCCGTTCGTTGCTAAATGCAATTGTTTATCTATACAGGAATCCCAAAGCACATACACCCAAATACCTAAGTAATGATACTTATCAATCAACTATTGAGGCATTAATTATTATTTCCAGAGCACGATATGCGCTCGAAAAGTGTGTCAGAAATTATACTCATAAGATTAATTGATTCTGCATTAACAAGATTTGCAGCCCCGTCTAAAAATATTTTTAATTTCGACTCAATGCCAGGTATATACATATCTGCATCGTCCCGATTTAAAAATATCAATCCATCTTTGATGCTACGTGATAGATTGCCGTTCAGGTCTATTACGTAGTATTTTTTATTGTCGAATTGTGTTGACAACAAAACTACTTCTTTGATTCATCTCTCCTCCTTTCTTGCAATATGTTGAATTTAATTCAACGCTTAGCTAAAAAAAATAGAATCTCGTTCATCCGGCGTAAGGTTTAATGATTCACATATAGTGATAATTTCGCTATTCTTGAACTCATTTTTACCAGAGATTTTCATTGCTAATCCGTATGGCGATATGCCTAATCGTTCAGCTAAAACCTTTTTCTTTATGCCGGTATCATAAATCTTGCGAGACAGCATTTTGCCGTTAAACCCCAACATTATCACCTCCTTTTTGTTGAAATATTTTCTACAGTCATATATTAGCATCATGTAGAAAAAATGTCAACATTTTTATATGAAAAAGTAAAAAAATGTTGAAATTTAAGAACTTATTATATATACTATATTCAAGGAGGACTTTTAATATGAATAAGACCATTTACGACAGAATTAGAGAGAGGCGGATACAATTGGGGCTATCACAAGAAGATTTAGCTATAAAAATGGGATATAAATCCAGGTCAACTATAAATAAAATAGAGTCTGGAGCTGTAGATATAGCGAGAAATAAAATTGAAAAATTTGCTGAAGTATTAAATACGACCCCAGCATATCTAATGGACTGGAATGACACTCCTAAAGAGTACTATATAGATCCGGAGGTATCAAAATACGCACAAGCGGTAAAAGATAATCCGAACTTACGAATCTTATTTGATGCTAGCAAGGATATGTCTAAGGATGATATAGATTTTGTAGTTAATATGATTGAGGGATTAAAGAAAAGAGAAGGCAAATAACATGGCAAATTATGAAAATATAATAAATTCATGTGTTCGTGAAATGCAAGCTATGTCATTTATCGTTTCTAGCATTTCCATCTTGCTCGCATTATTAATATATTACTTTACACAGAATGGATATATTTCTTTGATGTTACCTATTACTGTTAACGGTATTTTTTTGATGATTTTTACAAATCAAGTGCAAAAAAACATGCGTAAAAAATTCCATGTATCGTGATATAAAATATCCCTACGAAGGGGCTGATTCCGTGAACATTAATTTAATCTATGTAAAATTACGTAAAACTCAAACTGCCATTCTAAAACTAAATGAGGATGGTACGTATACTATCCTCGTCAATAGCAACAAGCCACGAGATATGCAACGCAAGGGGATATTGCATGAATTAGGGCATATTATACACGATGATATGTATAGTATCGCTAATGTTGATTTAATTGAACGCATGGCCAATGCAAGGGAAGTTGACGATGTAGATGGTATTAATTTTTATCATCATGTCTTATGACAAAAGGAGCGGACATTATGTTTGATGCTTATAAAATCATTGCTATTGAAAACGAAACCACAGTATTAATTAATTATGGCCTAAACGACGGTGCCAAGGAGGGCGATGTTTTGCGAATAATTGAACCTGGTGAAGACTTAATTATAGATGGCGTAAACTACGGAGCGTATGACGGTATAAAAGCTGTTATTGAAATTACAGCCCCTTATGCTCAATTCTCTGTATGTCAGCGCATTGTTAGACGTACTAGCACTCTATTTAGTCCGGTATCTGTACTTCAAAAAACTATTGCTCGAACCGTCCCATTAAATGTCAATAAAGATGATATTTCTGACAATCTTTCCGCACCTACAATAACGCCTATAAAGATAGGTGATACTGTTTTACTCACAAGAGAATAAGTATTGAAAACTTATTTTATATGATGTATACTAATGATAGTGAACTGTCCCTTTCCACATTGCGTGACTGTTGGACACTGGAGCCCTTGCTATCATTGGTAGCAGGGCTCCTTTTATTATATAGGAGGCTGAATTTTGATAATTTATGACAAGCCTTTTAAAACTTACGAGCAACAAATTGAATTATTACGTACTAGAAATCTAAACATAAGCAATCAAGAATTTGCGATTCATGCTTTAGATACAATATCTTATTATGATCTAATTAATCGGTACCAAAAACATTTTATACCGGACGGAGAGCATTTTATTGAAGGTACTACTATAGAACAATTATATAGCCTTTCTATGTTTGACAGATCTATACAAGCATTCATTTTAAAGTATAGTATGTTTATTGAAAATATATTTAAAACAAAACTAGCTTACACTTTATCTAGAGATTTTGGTGTAGATATGTCAGTGTATTTAGCAAAGTCAAAATATAAAGAGTCTTATCAAAATCCTAATAATGTATTGACGTTTGACGCTGTTCAACTCGAATGTTTCAAAACAAGAAATGATGATAAAATCGCAAACAACCCTACTTTATATTATCGTGAACACCATAACCACATTCCACCGTGGATACTATTAAAGAACCTATCATTTAGTAATTCTATTAATCTCTTTAAACTGTTAAAGAACGCCCAACGCGACGACGTTGTAAACGAATTGTTGCCTAACGAACCTGACAGGATAATTCCACTTAACGATAAAACTAATTTTATTATTTGCGCATTAGAGGCCATTAGAGTGTTTCGAAATGCAGCAGCGCATAATCTTGATTTCACTGCGCTTAGAACTGATGAGACACGAAAAATCCCTTCTAGTACATTGTCAAAATGTTTACCCGGAAAAATTTTAATAAAGAAAAAAAAGAAGAAGATCGAGAAAAACGAAAAAGTATATCTTAAGGGTGTATATGGTGTAATGTTATCGATGATGGTTTTACTAAAAACTGATTATCTTAAAAAACAATTTATTGTCGACTTCTTATCTGTATTTAATGGTATTGACGAGGGCGACCGGGAAATAAGGCCTTTTTTATTTCAGTGTTATGCGAACATCGCAGACATGCCGGCAGATACACAGAATAGATTTTTAATCTATCTGGGGCAAACGTAGAAAACCCCGCCTCTCTCTTATACAAAAAAATAAGCCCTCACCGCAGTGAGGGCTACTAAAAACTACATACCTTAGAGGTACTTCATTTTTACTCCAATAACATTATACCACAAAACCTCTAAGGCTTATTTCTTATACCCAAATTTAAGCCAAGGAGGTTATTTTTATGGCTAAAAAAAGATCCGATGGCCGCTACCAGGTATCGAAGATGATAAACGGTAAGCGTAAATACTTTTATGGCAGCACAAAGAAAGCTGCTGCTGAAGCTATGGAGAAATACGTAAATGCTAATCAATCATGTGCCAATTTCGATGACACGATCTCATTAAATACCTGGATTAATATATGGCTACAATTAAAAGAAAAGAGTATAACACCAGCTACCTATCAAAGTTATACTGGCATCATTAATCGTTATATTAGAGACAAAATAGGTGGCGTAAAGCTGGCTGAGATTAAACCAAATACATTACGGTATGTCTTTGAATCTATGGATGGTTTATCCTCTCGAACTATATCCTACACCATGACAATACTGAGCTCGATATTAGAACAGGCTGTAAAGGATGATATCATCCCTAAAAATTACATGAAAAATATAGACAGACCAAAACATGTTAAAGTCCGCCATATGGTAACGTTGTCTGCAGATGAAGTTAAGAATTTTTTATCTAATATATCTAATTCTGAGCATCATGCATTGTTTAAATTAGCATTTGCAACCGGTATGCGGCGCTCTGAATTACTAGGCCTAAGATGGTCTGATATCGACTTTAAGAAATCGACCATATCCATTTCACAAACAGCACTCAAAATCGGATCAACTGCAGTTATATCAAATACAACTAAAACTACATCATCAAAACGGATAATAGCCATTGATACGGATACAATCCAAGAGCTTATGAAGCATAAAACAACCATAGATAAGCGGCGAATTAAGACCATGAACTGGATAAATAATAATCTAGTATTCCCTGGTATTAAAGGTGCTCCTCGCTGTCCTGATGAAGTTAGCAAGTTATGCAAGAAATACGCCAATTTGATTGGCAAGCCAACTTTTACCATGCATGGCACCAGACATACTCACGCCACTCTTCTTATCGAAAATGGAGCAAATATGAAAGCCATACAGGAACGCCTAGGCCATGCTTCGTTTCAAGAAACAATGGATACTTACTCTCACGTCACGCCTAAAATGGAAGATGATATCGTGGAACGCATCTCTAAAATATTCTGATGTCAAAATGATGTCAAACCACATAAGACTTTATGATGTCAAACAAAAATAAGGGCTTGCAGAATTACCTGTAAGCCCTTATTTTATTAGCTTGGTGCGGTTGGCGGGACTTGAACCCGCACGAGCGTTAGCTCACCACCCCCTCAAGATGGCGTGTCTGCCATTCCACCACAACCGCATGGAATACAAATGGTGCCTCAGGACAGAATCGAACTGTCGACACACGGATTTTCAGTCCGTTGCTCTACCAACTGAGCTACCGAGGCATGATTTTTTGTAAAAAAAAATGGCGACCCCGATCAGATTTGAACTGACGATCTTCGCCGTGACAGGGCGACATGTTAACCGCTACACCACGGGGCCGCGTATCAACTCGCGTTGACTACTTGTACATAATATCATGGATTTTAGAGCAATGCAACTATTTTTTTAAAAAATATTATTACAAATCTATGAAAATAATTGATTATATTTGATAATCGTTATTTTATAGCTTTTATAAAAGTATCTCTATATTATATTACAGGAATCCACCCTTTATCGTCATAATTCGTCAGTTTTCGTAATAGTACAATTTTCTCTCTAAGCTATAATAGGTATACCCTTTACTAGAAATCATCCTATTCTTTACTCAATATGCTACAATATGTATATATTCAGTATGAAAATGCCTCTATAGAAACATGAAAGGATTCGCTGTGAATAAGTTCAATTCAAAAGGTGTTATTATCGCTCTTATCATAGCTATTGTAGGAGCGATGGCCGCAGCATGGTATTTCTTATGGTATGTACCACATACACCAGCCTACACATTAAAAATCATTCACCAAGCAGTACAAGATAAAGATGCAGACGAAGCATTACGCCACATAGATATAAAATCCATTGTAAAAAACATTGTAGAACGAGAAGGCAATAAATATGTCGATACATCTACCCCACTTGGTAAAGCTACAATAGCAGCTACCAAAACATTTGGACCAGCTCTTATCGAAGACGTAATACGAACATATATCGAAGATCCTGACAGCTTTAAATCTGAATCACCTACCAATAATACCACTACAGCAAATGATGATAATAAGTCTATGGTAGATCGTCTTGTAGAAGGTCGCCTATTTAAGGAACATGATGTAGAGGTTAAAAACCTAAAGTCAGAAGATAATGGTGATAAGGCTACTGTAACTGTAACAATACAAAATAATAAAAAGAATATGACAAAAGATATAAAAGTTTTGATGCGTCATTTAGGAGATGGAACATGGGTAATTTACGATATTCCTGATATTGAAGACCTATATACTATCACTAGAAAATAAATATCTTTGTCTTTTCTAACATTTTAAATTGCAGATCTTAGAAAACGTAAAAAAGAGCTATGTCGTTTTTCTAGATGAGCCATTTACATTGTAAAACTAACAAAGGACAGTATCTACTGAAAAGTATATACTGTCCTTTTATTATCCTATGGTCTTAACAATCGTAAGTTCTCTTGTAGGACGAAATTATACACAACTTAATTAGCAAATATAACTAAATCCATTGAAATGAGATTTTATCTATCAAAATCTACAATAGCCAAGGTTACAGTCACTTGTGAGATAAGACGTTGTGCATCATCTATCATATCAAAGCGCCATACGTGGGATGTTTTGCCTTTCACTAGTAGTGTTCCTAAGGCTGTTAAAGTTCCTTCGCATGTTACAGGACGCAAGTGATTCGCAGTTATAGACTGACCTACTCCAAATTTATGAGAGCCTACCAGCTCATTGCTCATCATACCTGCAATAATTTCTGCAAAAGCTAATGTAGCACCACCATTTAAATAGCCTTGCGGTTGTTCATGAAATTCATTTAAATTCATTTTTGCAATACATGTAGTATCGCTCGTCATACGAGGTACATCGATTTGTAAGGATTCAATTAGATTCATAGTGTTCGTTTCTCCATACAATAAGTTTCTAGCCGGTCATCAAAAACTGTTACACCTAGTCCATCACCATCAGGGACCTGCATAACACCATTTTTAAAGGTTAAATCTGGGAATATAAGATCTTGTTCAAAATATCGACTTGAATCGGATAAATCTCCTGCCATATAAGAATCTCCTAAAGCGGCTAGCTGAACATGAAGCATTTTAGAAACCCCTGACTCTACCATGCTACCAATCCAATATGGAATATGACGTTCTCTACATAGATTAATAGCTGCTTTTGTTGGAATAAGCCCCCCCATGCGCCCTACTTTTATATTAAGCACATCAATCAAACCATATTCGATAGCATAGGACAAATCATCATATCCTAAAATGGACTCATCCAAACAAATTGGCGTATAGATTTTCCAATCACCATGATTAAGACGCTCCCACTTCCAATCTTTATAAGATTGAAGGTTTGCCATCGCAAAGGGCTCTTCAATACAAGCTAGACCTAAATCATCATACTGACGGACCTTATCTATTTCTTGATATGAATAGCTTCGATTTGCATCAGCCGCTAAAACTAAATCCGGATACTGTTTGCGAACTAAAGCTACGCGTTCATAACCATCTACAGGATTTACCTTTAATTTAATCCGCTTACAACCATTTACTACATGATGCGCTACAACATCAAGTAATTGGTCTATCGGCACATCACCGACAACGACACCACTTTCAATAGTCTCTTGTAAAGGTTGATCCATAATATAAGAAACAGAATTTACACCTATCCGTTCGCAATGAAGATGAATGAGTGCATTTTCTAGAGCCGCAATAGCCATAGGCATATTGTCTCGATTGAGCCAAAATTGTAATTGTCGTACATAGGTCATCAGTGGCTTAGGTCGCATCAAGCGCAGATTAAAGATATAATCATCAACTAAGGTTTTCCAACAAGTTTCTACGGTCTCAAATGTATAGAATGGCTCTGTGAAAGCTACGCATTCCCCATATCCTACATACCCTTGTTGGTCTTCAATGCGAACAACGATAGTCTCTCTTTCTTTCACCTCGCCCTTGGCAGTCTTAAAATTGAACTTCAGTGGCAATTTAAGGCGATATGTAGTTATACTTTTAAAGTTTAAAATATCATTCATAGGCGCCTCAATTTTCAAATTTCAGTTTATTACGCAATATTTTGCCAGTTCCATTTCGAGGCAATGCAGTTAATACTTTTACATATTTTGGAATCTTATATTTTGCTAAAGAGTTCGTCATAAAGGCTAGAATATCCTCTGGTGGTAGACTTTTACCATCATGAAAGGCCACAAAGAGTGCTGGCACTTGTCCCCATTTAGCATCAGGTACAGGCACAACGACACATTCCTTTACCGATGGCAACGTATAGACCAAATCCTCTAGTTCTTTAGGGTAAATATTTTCACCCCCAGAAATGATAAGATCTTTACGGCGATTCAAAATATAAACGAAACCGTCCTCATCGATGTAACCAATATCATCTGTATTAAAGTCTCCATCGATAGGTTCCTTGTTGATATAACCAGTCATAACCATAGGGCCCGTCAAATGAATTTCGCCTACCCCATCCGCATCAGGGTTATCGATGCGAACCTGCATGCCAGGCAATGGCTTACCTACAGATTCTCGTTTATGAGGATACTCCAATACAGAGAAGGTCACGCTTTGACTAAAGGTTTCCGTCATGCCGTAGGTCTTATAGATAGGCAAAGATTTCTTTTCACAAGCATCGATTAGCGCCAGGGGAATGAATTCTCCACCGAGCAAGATAACACGTAACACATGGTGCGTAATATGCGGCTCTAATTGAGTCAGAATGGTAGGCACTAAGGACATCATATTGATTTGCTCAGATTCTATGAGCTTTAGAACTTGAGCTTCATCATATTTAGGCAAAATAGTGACAGCCGTCCCATTATAAAGAGACCTCATCAAGATAGATAAACCACTTACATGAAACAGAGGTAGTACCATTAGCCAATTATCCTGCTCTGTTTTCCCTAGTACCTCTTGGGATGCTTGTACATGAGCTTTAATTTGCCCCCATCGAAGCGGTACAGACTTAAATTGCCCCGTAGTAGCGCTCGTATTCATGATAACAGCTATGTCTGCGTCCGCAAAGGTCCAATCAAAGAAGTCCTCGACCGCTAAATCCGATAGAATACTTTCTAGAGTTTCAAACTCAATTGTAACAATTGAATTAGAAGCCTCCGAATCAACGAAATGAGATAATTGATTACGTCGTTCTTTACTATGTAATACGGTGGTAACACCTAATTGATCCAATTGGTTTTCTATTTCCTTTAGCTTAAGATGTACATTAAGTAAAAGTACCTCTTTATGAACTAGCATAGCAGCCAACACATACATTGCCATGGTCACAGAGTTATCAGACAAGATAGCCACACGAGATGCGTCTAAAGGCACTAAATTACGAGCTACATGGAGTACACCACGGTATATATCGTTATAGGTATATTCATTTATACATTTACGATTAGGGTAGTGCTGTGCACCATAACGTAACCACTCCATCATCTCACCTCGTATCTAAACCTAATCACTAATAAGTAATCACTAATTACCAATAAATAGTAAATAATAAGTAAAAACTAAAAAAATAATAATTGAAATATGATAAATAAAGAAATATTACAAGAAAGGCGCCTCCTATAGAGGCGCACTTGTCGTTTTAACCGTTAATATAGTCCGTCATATAGGACTATATCGACTCCCAATTAAGGGAATTTAGGGAATTGTTTGAAGTTAGGTTTCCGTTTTTCTTTGAACGCGTCACGACCTTCTTTCGCTTCATCAATTGTATAGTACATCAATGTAGCGTCCCCTGCGAATTGTTGTAAACCTGCAAGGCCATCTGTGTCGGCATTGAAAGCGCCTTTCAACATGCGCAAAGCCATTGGAGATAATTCAAGGATTTCGCTACACCATTGAACTGTTTCTTCTTCCAATTTGTCAAATGGTACCACAGTATTAACCATGCCCATTTCATACGCTTGAGCTGCTGTGTATTGACGGCACAAGAACCATACTTCGCGTGCGCGTTTGTGACCAATCATGCGAGCCAAATAACCTGCACCGTAACCAGCGTCGAAGGAACCTACACGAGGACCAGTTTGACCGAATTTAGCATTTTCAGAAGCGATTGTAAGGTCACATACGATGTGTAACACATGACCGCCACCGATAGCATAACCATTAACCATTGCAATAACAGGTTTAGGGATGACGCGAATTAAGCGTTGTAAATCGAGAACGTTCAAGCGAGGCACATTGTCTTCACCTACATAACCACCGTGACCACGTACGCTTTGGTCACCGCCGGAGCAGAATGCCTCTTTATCTTCGCCCTTACCGTGGTTAGCACCAGTCAATACGATTACGCCTACTTCGTTATCTTCACGAGCTACTGTGAAAGCATCAATTAGCTCCATTACCGTTTTAGGACGGAATGCGTTGCGCACTTCTGGCCGGTTAATAGTAATCTTTGCAATGCCATTATATGTTTCGTAAATTACATCTTCATAATTACGATCCAATACTTTCCAATCAAATTTGCTCATGGACTTAACCTTTCTTCTGTAAAAAATCCAATACCGCTTGTTCAAAAATTTGCGGTTTTTCTATATGTACATTATGCCCCGCCCCGTTGACGATGACATGATTAAAACTTGGCAACTTGCCAAATACGTCTCTTCCTATTGTAGTATATTTTGTATCTAATGCGCCACTCACATATAAACCTTTAACAGAGAATTTTTTTAATTTATCCCCTACATAAGGCATTACGCCCTGCCCTGACCCACGCAACGTACAAGCTAATGCATATGGGCTATTATTGGAACGACGTAGATAGATTAATTCTTCTACCCCCTCTGAAAGCTGTTTTTGACTCTCAAAAATAGGTACTTCCGCCCATCGTGCAGCAAACCAAGCACCATCATGCTCTTCGATATGAGCTGCTAAGTCTTCATCCGCCTTGCGGCGTGCTGCTCGCTCAGCGTCAGAAGCGATGCCTACCGAGCCACTTTCAAGAATAAGACCTTTGATTTCACGTTCATACTCCAACGCATAGGAAAGTGCAATACGAGCACCCATGGAATAGCCCATGAGGTAATAGCTTTCACCAACCATGTAATAGATAACTGTGTGTAAGTCCTTTATCATTTGAGGAATGGTGTAAGCCTGATTCTCATCAGGAATATCTGAATCGCCATGTCCGATTAAATCAATACGAACCACTCGATACCCCGGCAGATTAATAGAATCCCAAGTATAGCTTGATTCAGAGAAGCCGTGGAAACATACAATAGGTTCCCCTTCACCTACCACAGTCAAACCGTAGCGATACTCTCCCAAGTCAAAATACATGCGCTGAGCTGGATTACACAAAGCATTATCTACAATACTGCAAAAATACTGACTCATAGTAATGCCTCCATATCAACTGAAACTTTTGTATATTTCCTATGTAACTGACGACTATATTCCCGGTCTGTTGGTATTTCAATAATATGAACGCCAGATTCCTCGCTAACTTTAGCTAATACAGGGACCAATTCATCAGGACTAGAGATTTTAGTGTACCCACAGCCATAGAGTTTAGCAGCCCCACTATAATCTAAACCTTGTGACGTAGAGAACAAATAATCAAAATATTTCGTTCCCTTTTGCGGTAAATATTCAAAAATACCGCCTCCATCGTTATTATGCAAAATAATCGTCAAATTGAGATTGTGCGTTTTAGCGACCGCTAAACCGTTTAGATCATGGAATAAAGACAAATCACCCGTTACGAGATATGTAGGCTGATGATTCGTTGCAAGTCCAAGCGCAGTGGAAACTGTACCATCGATACCATTAACACCACGATTACCGTAAAGAACGGCATCTGACTCCCCAGAAAACCAAAAGTAATCAAAGTCGCGAACGGTCATGCTATTCGCCACAAGTACTTGGCTATTGTCAGGAATATGCTGTTGCAACTCGCGTATCGTGCGTCCTTCAAAGCAACTTGGTTCTTCTATAGCTGTACTTAGTTGAGCTTTACCAGCTACTTCTAAACGTTTCCATCTATTAAGATATGCATTAGATTCGTTCTTTACAGCGAACAAATGCGTAAACATATCGATGCTTGCTTGCATATGCATGGTGGT
Source organism: Veillonella sp. 3_1_44 (assembly GCF_000163715.1). NCBI lineage: Bacteria > Bacillati > Bacillota > Negativicutes > Veillonellales > Veillonellaceae > Veillonella > Veillonella sp. 3_1_44. Next base: position 366,254 of record NZ_GG770201.1, on the reverse strand, counting down.
TTTCCCCGTTGGATTCATCGAGTCCATCGTGGGATTTATCTCAATATATTCCACATTATCCCAACTTGCCACCATTTGCTGTACCCGTTTCGATACAACGATTTGGCCAAACTGAATCACGCAATCTGGCTTTAGTACAGGCCATAGGTCTTTATCCGCTAAAAACGCATCATACGTAGAAATGACAACATCAGAGAAATGTTTTTTCTGAATCATATCTGTATCATTGTTACGATTGCTAGCAACTTCATGATTGGCAACAATAGCACCAGTCTTATGACAGCGTCTTACATTGGACAATGGATCCGCCAAGATAGGAGCTTGTAAATTCTCCGCAAAGGAATGAATAAACTCAACTTCATCTACATCAATTTGTGGGCCAGCTAAAATAAGGACTCTCTTATACTGTGCAAGCAATAGACTTCTATTCTGATAGCTAAACACCTCGCCGTAATTAGGTTTAAATACTTTGTAAGGGCTACGTCCCGCTTCAAAGTGCTTACGGTCCAGTTCAGGCACTAATGGCTCAAAGAGGGGTACATTGATATGCACTGGCCCCTTTTTGATATCCATAGCTTTCATATATGCCTTGCGCGCTACTTGTCGTGGATATGTGTAATAATGTTCCTTTTGAGGCACCGCTAATTCTTCATAATAGTTTACAGCTGTACCAAAGATTTTTTGTTGATCTACTGTTTGTGGAGCCCCTGTATGTAGCAAGGTATAAGGTCTATCGGCAGACAATACAATAAGAGGTACCCCACTATATTGAGCCTCTAAAATAGCGGGCAAATAATGAGCCACTGCGGAACCGGATGTACAAACTAACACAGTTGGTTCTTTATGAGCCTTTGCAATGCCAAGCGCCATAAAGCTAGCAGAGCGCTCATCTATATTCATATATGTTTCAAAGCCTTCATACTCCGTGAAAAGCATAGCCATCGTCGTAGAACGAGAACCAGGGCTAAACACAGCATGCCGGACTCCGAGTTGGTAAAACTCATCTACCAAGGCAGCAATATATTCGTTCATTATATTCCCTTTCAACAACTTCTAAGGGTTTGGAAATTTATTATAACGCATCCAAAATGGTGCGCATTTTATTATTAGTTTCTGCGTACTCTTCATCCGCATCAGAATCGGCTACGACGCCACATCCTGCATAGGCATAAAGAACCTTATCCATAATGAGGGCAGATCGAATAGCAACGATGACAATACCGTCCCCCATATCTTTCATAAAGCCAAAAGGTGCTGCATACATGCCGCGCTCATGAGCTTCGTACTTTTGTAGCAATGCCAACGCCTTTTCTCGCGGTTCACCACCGAGAGCTGGTGTAGGATGGAGCAACTTTGCCCATTCCACGAGGGATTTTGTGCTATCCTTTGCAGTAATAATGGTGCGCAAATGATATAGATGCGCCAGCTCCATGATACCCGTTTCACCTATTATAACCTCCGGAGTAATAGATTTCATGATATCCACAATACGGTCACGGACGATATTATGTTCAAAAAGATTTTTCTTATCTGTTAACAGTTGTTCCTTAGTCCACGCATTTGGTCCATGTTTAGGCGCTGTCCCCGCCAAGGCATAGCTGAGAATTTCACTACCTCGATGGCGAACTAGAATCTCTGGCGATGCACCCACAAAGGTGCGTCCATCCTTTTCGTAACCAAAGATAAAGCAATTTGGATTATTATCTACTAAATTTGCTAAAATACTTGCCACATTGTATGGTGTTTCACTAGTAAACTGTACCTCTCGAGAAGAAACGACCTTCGTCATTTCACCACTACTAATACCATCAGCGATAGCGTTCATCAAACTATCCCAAGCCGCCTTATCATCACTGGTTTCCTTGTAGTTATGGCGAACTCGAGGCACCTCGAAATCCGTAATAGGGACGCTTTCACCAGAGTGCAAGTAAAAAGACTCCCCATTTTCTACAATATAGTAATGGGTGAAAGCAATCATTTCATGACCCATGCCAGCCCATTTAGGGTCCTTAGAGTTTTCAAAAAAAGTATCTCCATAAAACACGTAAGCGTAATTATGGCGATCTTCATCATCTTTGACCATCGCCAAACGTTTAGCGCCTACAACGATGCGGTCACTTTGACGATCCACCCAAAATACGCGTTCTTCGTTTGGAAAATTCAGCCAAAAGGCTACCGGACTATTCAGTTCTAACGGTTCTTTATTATATATCATAGTTGTATATCGCTATTAAGAAATAAAATAGACTATAGTAAAAACACCTAACGTGTAGAAGATTTACTTCTACACGTCAGGCGTCATCAATAAGTTTCAAAATTTTTGAGATGAGCCTAACGCCATCACACGTCGATGGGCCCTCTTTATATCTAATTTATTATATCATAGGTAACAGTTAAAAGGTAGAAAATAAAACCTCTACACCGCATGCGTCGTGCATGAATGTAGAGGTTTTCATTATATTCAAAATGTTGTTACTTTATTTAAAAGCCTTAGCCCCAATATCTGTACGATATTGCATGCCTTCAAAGTCGATATGCTCTATACGTTCATAGGCTCTATCAAGTGCCGTTCTAAGGTCTTTGCCAAGTCCGACAACACCAAGCACACGACCGCCATTAGTGACATAATTTTCACCAACAAGCTTTGTACCAGAGTGGAATACAATGGTTGTGTCATATTGTTTAATATCCCCACTGATGACATCGCCCTTAGATGAAGTTTCAGGATAGCCCTTAGAAGCAAGGATAACGCAAGCCGCTGAGGAATCTTTCCATTTCACCATATTAGAGGTTAATGTGCCCTTAGCACAGGCCATCATAATCTCACCTAAATCACTATCCAGTAGCGGCAATACAACTTGTGTTTCAGGATCACCAAAGCGCGCATTGAATTCTACCACCTTAGGACCTTCGTCAGTAATCATAAGCCCCGCGTAAAGGCAGCCTACATACGGCATGCCTTCTTTTTCCATAGCCGCTACCATAGGTTCTAAAATGGTTTTCATCGCTGCGTCCCGCAATGCATCTGTAAGAACGGGGGCCGGTGCATAGGTCCCCATGCCACCTGTATTAGGCCCTTTATCACCATCAAAAATACGTTTATGATCTTGAGAGGCAATCATAGGAACTACGGTCTTGCCATCTACAAAGGCTAATAAACTAGCCTCTTCGCCTTCCATAAACTCTTCGATAACAACGGTGCTGCCTGCATCACCGAATCGATTACCACTGAGCATATCTTCTACGGCTGCATTCGCTTCATCGATGGTCATGGCTACTACAACACCCTTCCCTGCCGCCAAGCCGTCAGCTTTAACAACAATAGGAGCTCCTGTTTGAGCAATAAAAGCTTTCGCTTCATCTACCTTGTGGAATACACCATATGCAGCAGTGGGAATATTGTATTTTTTCATGAGGTCTTTAGCAAATACCTTTGAGCCCTCTAGTTGAGCGGCTGCTTTGGATGGACCAAAAACTGGAATCCCCGCCTTATTAATTACATCTGCTAAGCCCGCTACTAAAGGAGCCTCAGGCCCAACAACAACTAAATCAACTTGATTATCTTTCAAAAAGCTAATTAAATGATCGCTTTGTTGCCAATCGATGCCAACTAGCTCTGCACAATCTGACATAGCCGCGCTACCAGTAATAGCATATACCTTTGTTACGCTAGGGCTGATGGACAATCGCCACGCCAATGCATGTTCACGGCCGCCGCTACCGATTACACATACTTTCATAAGTCCTCCATCGGCGCCTAAACGCCATCAAATCCATAATAATATAAACACATAACTGGGCCACTCCAAGCATCAATAATTCTTGACCGTTCATTAGATATTTTACCCTGATAGTGTTTAACAATCCGCTAAAAATTCTTAACTAGTTAATGTTTAAAGTGACGAATGTTTGTAAATACCATCGCAATGCCCGCTTCATCAGCCGCTTTGATGGACTCTTCATCGCGAATAGAGCCACCTGGTTGAATAATAGCTGCAATGCCATGCTTTGCCGCTGTTTCTACGGTATCTCCAAATGGGAAGAATGCATCGGATGCTAATACAGCGCCTTTAGCGGCTTCCCCGGCTTGTTCAAGAGCAATTTTTGCAGAACCTACGCGATTCATTTGACCGGCCCCAACTCCAAGAGTACGCTTTTCATTAGAAATCAAAATCGCATTGGATTTTACATGTTTTACGAGTTTCCATGCAAATTCAAGAGCTTTCCATTGTTCCTCTGTCGGTTGTACCGTCGTAACAACTTTATAATTAACGCGGTCTTCTAGGATATCGTCTTCTGTTTGCACTAATAAACCACCAGACACCTTCTTTACTGTCACTTGACCAGATTCCGGCTTAGATAGTTCAATGAGACGAATATTCTTCTTAGCTTCAAGGATTTCTAATGCTTCTTTTGTGAAAGCTGGCGCCATAATAACTTCTAAGAAAATTTTGCTCATTTCCTCCGCTGTACTTGCATCTACTTCACGGTTTAAGGCTACGATGCCACCAAAGGCGGATACGGAATCAGCTTCGTAAGCATTTACATAGGCATCATGTAATGTAGCTGCAGTAGCGGCACCACATGGGTTCGTATGCTTAATGATGCATGCAGCTGGCTCAGTAAACTCCCATACCATATTCCATGCCGCTTCCATGTCTACAATATTATTATAGGAAAGCTCTTTGCCATGTAATTGTTTCAAGGCCCCCATGCCATGAGCTGTACCAATTTCTTTATAGAATGCGGCTTGTTGATGCGGATTTTCCCCATATCTAAGATCTGTTACCTTCTCATAAGCACTCAAATATTCTGGAGGTGTAGGGCCTTCATTCAAGATTCCACTCATATAATTAGCGATGGCCACATCGTAAGACGCCGTATGAGCAAAGGCTTCTTTGGCAAGTCCAAAGCGATATTCCTTAGTCAATTCACCTTGATCCTTGAGCATCTCTAAGATTTCATCGTAATGATTTGGATTTACTACGATACCCACAAAGGCATGATTCTTTGCTGCAGAACGAACCATCGTAGGACCACCAATATCGATATTTTCGATGGCCTCTTCTAAGGATACATTAGGTTTTGCAATGGTTTCGCGGAACGGGTAAAGATTGACTACAACAAGGTCGATTGGTTCAATACCATGTTCTGCCATAGCTTGTTGATGCTCCGCATTATCACGGATCGCCAAAATACCACCATGCACCTTAGGATGTAATGTCTTTACGCGGCCATCCATCATTTCAGGAAAATCAGTCAAAGACTCTACCGATTTTGCCGGAATACCTGCTTCGGTTATGGCTTTAAGGGTCCCACCTGTGGAATAAATGGTTACCCCTAAATCAACTAAACCTTTCGCAAAGTCTACAATACCTGTTTTATCAGAAACACTAAGTAATGCATTTTTAATCATCTAACGTCTTCCTTTGCTTACACATCAATCATCAATATATACAACACGACCTTTTATAGTGAGCTTATCCTCACAAAATAGTCGTAACGCCTCTTTATATGTTTTATGTTCAATAGGCAATAATCTATCACTCAGGGTATCCTCTGTATCCTCCGGTAATAAAGGAACCGTATTCTGCATAATGATAGACCCCGTATCCATTCCCGCATCAACAAAGTGTACCGTACAACCGGTTACCTTTACTCCCGCATCAATAGCTTGTTGATGTCCATGTAGTCCCGGAAAGGATGGCAACAAGGCAGGATGGATATTTAAAATTCTATGCTCATAGTGCTCAATCAATGGAGTCCCTACAATGCGCATATATCCAGCCAAAACGATACCATCTACCTTATAGGGCTCTAACGCATCTAACTGGGCTTGTTCAAAGCTAGCTTTAGAGTCATAGTCTCTACGCTCGATGACAATGAGTGGAATATTCCAAGGTTTAGAACGTTCAACGATACCTGCATCACCGTGATCTGTAATGATAACTACGAATTCACCATTAATATACCCTTCTTGCATGGCTTTATAAAGGGCTTCCCCATTGGATCCTCTACCGCTTGCGAATAGAGCTAGACGCTTTTTAGCTACGGAACTAGTCATTAAATACCGCCCCTTTTACAACAACTGGACCGTCACCGCTAACGATATGACCAATTTCATATACCGCTTCATTACGACTTTCAAGATTTGCCTTTACTCGATCCACATCCGCAGCGTCCACTATGAGAATCATGCCAATGCCCATGTTAAAAGTACGGTACATTTCATGCCAATCTACATTGCCCCATTCTTGTAGTTTTTCGAATACAGGAAGACGAGGCCATGTATCACAATCGACCTCTGCCGTTACTCCCGCAGGTAAAACGCGAGGAATATTTTCATAGAAACCGCCGCCCGTAATATGAACCATTCCTTTTATGAGTTCTTGTTCAATCAACGGCAGTACCGCTTTTGGATATAAGCGAGTAGGCGTTAATAATTCTTCGCCTAAAGTTTTACCAAATTCTGGAATTTCTGTATCAATAGACAACTGTTTATGATCGAATACAATTTTACGAACCAAGGAGAAGCCGTTGGAATGTACTCCAGAAGATGGCAAGCCCAAAATCACATCACCAGCTTTAATACTTTCACCAGTAATCAATTTAGGACGATCTACGATACCAACGGCAAAACCAGCTACATCATAATCCTCATCATCGTAGAAACCTGCCATCTCAGCAGTTTCACCGCCTAGTAAAGCGCAGCCTGATTCTTCGCACGCCTCAGCTACACCACGTACGATATCCGCCACTTTTACAGGCTCTAGTTTGCCAACCGCAATATAATCAAGGAAGAATAAAGGTGTAGCACCTTGTACGAGGATATCATTAACACTCATAGCTACACAGTCTTGACCGATAGTATCATGTTTATCCATCATAATAGCGAGACGTAATTTGGTGCCTACCCCATCTGTACCAGATACGAGCATAGGATCAGACATATCATGACCAGATAAGGAATAGAGTCCCCCAAAACCACCTAAATCACCAACAACACCCGGTGTATACGTGCGTTTAACAGATTCTTTCATCAGTTCTACGGCGCGATTACCTGCATCGATATCAACACCTGCATCACGATAGGTTAAACTAGTTTTATTCGAGCACATATTTGACCCCTTCCTCTTGGTCCGCAGGAACCGCTACACTATAATCACCATTGAAACATGCAAAACATAAATCATCTGGCTTTACATCAGATACAGCACGACATAGGCCTTCACGAGACAAGTAATGTAATCTATCAGCCTTGATAAAATCTCTAATTTCATCCACTGTATGAGTAGCTGCTATAAGTTCTTTACGCACCGATGTATCAATGCCATAGTGACAGGAATACTCAATAGTTGGAGAACTAATACACATATAAATCTCTTTAGCACCAGCCTCTTTTAGCATTTTTACAATGATACCACTCGTAGTACCGCGCACAATAGAATCATCAATAAGGACGATACGCTTACCTCCAACAATATGTGGCAATGCATTTAGCTTCATACGAACAGCTAATTCTCGTTCCTCTTGATTTGGTTTAATAAAGGTACGACCGCTATAACGGTTCTTAACTAACCCTTCTGCAAAAGGGATACCCGATGCACGAGCATAACCTAATGCAGCTGTTGTACCGGAATCCGGAATGGACATTACGATGTCCGCATCATACTTAGTTTCGTTATATAGTTCGCGGCCCATATTTAGCCGAGATTGATATACGGATTGACCATCGATATGACTATCGCCACGTGCAAAATAGATGTATTCAAAGACGCAAAGTTTTTTATGGATTTTTTCTGGTTCCGCATAGATAGTACTACGCACACCAGAGTCATCGATGATAACCATTTCACCAGGATCTATATGACGAATAAACTCTGCCTTAATCGCATCAAAAGCACAGCTTTCACTAGAGAGCACATAACCATTTTCAGTTTTACCTAAACAAAGTGGTCTAAATCCTTGAGGGTCTCGTACACCTACTAAAGAGTCGTTCGTAGTAATGACTAAAGAGAACGCCCCTTCAATTTGACGCGCCGCATCGGCAATCCGTTCCGCTTGTGTTTCTGCTTTAGAACGGGCTATCAAGTTTACGATAACCTCAGAATCCATCGTCGTTTGAAAGATGGAACCATCGGCTTCAAGACGTTTTCGAATAGATAAGGCATTCGTTAAGTTTCCATTGTGAGCCACCGCAATTTGACCGCCTTGGTAGTGAATAACCAAAGGCTGGATATTACGCGGATTATTGGACCCGGTCGTAGAGTACCGCACATGACCAGTCCCCATATAGCTTGGCAAAGATGGTAATTCTTTGATAGCCTCGGTCAACAAGCCCATGCCTTTTTTCAGCTCTACATCATGACCATCGGTAACAGCAATGCCCGCACTTTCTTGACCACGATGTTGGAGAGCAAATAGCCCCCAATATACATAGCGTGCTACATCAACGGTCCTATCATAGATGCCGAACACACCACACTCTTCGTGCCATTTATCAAAAACAGAATCGTAGTTCATCTTCCCCCCTATTAGGCACGCTCACCTGTAAGACGGAATAACATTTCCTTATATGCTTCTTCAATATTACCAAGATCTCGACGGAAACGGTCTTTGTCGAGTTTTTCACCAGTTGTAGCATCCCAGAAACGGCATGTATCAGGAGAAATTTCATCACCCAATAAAACTTCACCATTATGGGTACCAAATTCTACCTTGAAATCTACAAGGGTCACATTTTTAGTAGCCAAAAATTTCTTCAATATATCATTTACCTTTAAAGTAATTGTAGAAATTACATCAAGTTGCTCTTGAGTAGCCCAACCAAGTGCTGTGATTTGGGATTCATTGGCAAATGGATCGCCTAGTTCATCGTTTTTATAGCAGAATTCAAGAATTGGATGTTTAAGTGGTGTACCTTCTTCAATGCCAAAGCGTTTAGCCATAGAGCCAGCCGCAATATTACGAACGATAACTTCAAGAGGAACTATTTTCAATGTAAGTACTGTTTGGTTGCGATCATCTTCACGACGAACGAAATGAGTTGGTACGCCTTCTTTTTTCAACAATTCAAAGAAGAAAGAGGAAATTTTGTTATTCAACACGCCTTTACCAAGGATGGTGTCATGTTTTTCACCATTAAATGCAGTGGCATCATCTTTGTAATGAACGATGTACTCATCTTTGTTATCTGTTGCATATACTTGTTTTGCTTTGCCTTCGTACAATAATGTTAATTTTTCCAAATCGATGTTAGCCATGATCTTTCTCCTTTATCATAAATTAATGATACAAACTATGTAATAGATATCTAAATAAACTGTTTTTCTTAACCAATATTTAATCGCCGATGATTTATATGATTAAATATGAATAGCACCTTGTAATTCTGCATTGTCTGCTAAGACTTTTTCAGCCATATCTTTACGATATTGTTGATATTGTTCTTTCAGGTCTTTATTGAAAGCTGCTCCAATTTGTACTGCAAAGAGCGCTGCATTTTTAGCACCATCTACAGCCATAGTTGCTACAGGCATGCCAGATGGCATTTGTACAATAGCAAGTAGAGAATCAATACCTTTTAATGCGGTTGCATTAAGTGGGATGCCGATAACAGGTAGTGTAGTGAAGCTCGCCACCACACCAGGTAGGTGAGCCGCTGCGCCTGCACCAGCAATAAAAGCAATAGCCCCTTCATCTTCAAGTCGTGTAACAAAATTCTTTACAGCCTCTGGGGTACGATGAGCTGAGGCAATAACCATTTCATAGGGAATGTTAAATTCATCAAGTACGGCAGATGCTTTTTTCATTGTGTCTAGGTCAGACTTGCTGCCCATGATAATACCGACCTTCATAGATCCTCCTAATAAAAAAGCCCAGCCGAAACAGACTGGGACAAATGCGCACAAGTAGCCTCCGTAGACTTGCTTTGAATGTGTTGATTTGCATAGTTCACGGCGCTACCTCCTTCTTGTACTCAAATTGTAACACCTAACATTTACAAAAGCAATACAATTTTCGAATATTTTTTTATTAAATATTTTTATTATTCGTTATATTCCGAACTATTATAAAAAGGTAGATTGCATCATATAAATTAAGCTTAAATAAATCTGCAAAATAGAATACTGTCTTTGCAATCTTATAACAGCATAAATTTATTCTATCAATCATAATATTTGTATGGTTTTGCTTATCCATATAAAAAAGAGGATAACCCATTTATAAACAGGTTATCCTCTTTTCATAATTCCGAACATTAGATCACTTAACTTGTATCTATTATTGATTAGTGAGTACCACTTTCAAAGGCAGCTTTCAATTCACCTACAGATTCTGGAATATAATCTACGATAGAAGACATCAACGCATACATCAATGCAGGCTCGAACGCATCATCACCACACATATATACGCAATCCAAGTATAGGCTAGAATCTTGTTCATCAATATATAGTTTATAATTTTTATATGTCGCATTGTCACGATTAATTAATGCATTCAAAGCATTCATATTTTGTGCTGTTACCTTTTCAGGTCCTAACACTAAACGAACTACACTATAAATACTGTTATCGAGAATGACGAATAAAGGCATATCCCATAAAGGAGACTTGATATAAGAACGATATACTACTGTACCATCTTCATCATCAAAATCCTTCCGTTCAAAAGATATGATTTCTTCTTCTTTCAAGAACTTATCAAATAATAAGGATTTAGGATTCATAACAACCTCTATTAAGCTAAACCAGCTACTTTAAGAATATCTTTATGTACAGCATCTAAATGCGGTTGAATTACTTCGAGCAAAAGATTTACTACTACAGTAGGATCAAATTGTTCATTTAAACATGGCATAGACACATCCATATAAATATTATTGTCTTCAACGCTCACATAATATTTTGACACTTTATAATCTTGATTTAACGTGTTAAGCTCTTTCAACACGGCAGGAATCACTTTTTCATCAATAGATGTTGTTGTGATAGCGATGCGTACATAGGTGAACGCAGAATCGTCTACAACGATGAACACAGGCAAGCTATGCTCATGAACATCCAAACGACCATGATATACAACTGTGTTAAGATCGTCTGTCATTTCTTCCTTTGTAAACCAAGTGTTACCGCCTTTATTAAGGTCAGCAACGAGTAAGTCGAATTTTTCTGCTTTTTTATTCATAATTCCCTCTAACAATAATCAGACTAATTAGTCTTCGATAAACACACAACCATTATCTTTGAATTCTTTAATGCGAACTAAAGACTCTACACGGTAGCCCGCATTTTCCAAGCGTTCACGACCAGGTTGGAAGGACTTTTCAATAGCAATCGCCATGCCTACTACTTCATCACCTGCGTCTTGAACCAACTTAGCAAGGCCCATAGCCGCCTCACCAGACGCCAAGAAATCGTCGATAATCAACACTTTTTCGCCAGCTGGTAAAAATTTTTTAGAAATAGTGATATCATAATTCTCTTCTTTTGTATAAGAGTACACAACACTATGATATACATCATCTACCATAAGGATGGATTTTTTCTTACGCGCAAATACCAATGGCACGTCTAGTTCAAGCGCGGCCATCAACGCCAACGCAATACCAGATGCTTCGATGGTAACAATACGTTGTACACCTGCATCACGGTAACGATCCGCGATTTCTTTACCAATCGCCTTAAACAATTGTGGATCGATTTGATGGTTTAAGAACCCATCTACTTTCAGCACTCGATTATTGAGGACAATCCCCTCTTCACGAATGCGTTCTTTTAATAATTCCATGTGCTCATACCTCCGCATAACTATCTTTAAATTTTAACGTAAACAACCCCTTAGGGTCAACCTATATCTAGTAAAAGTCTTATAATATAACCCATAAATATCATTGCAAATAAGACTTAAATATTTCATATATGAATTATATAACTCAACTGCTTTATAGGAATATAATATAGCACGGTAAAACTCACACTAATATATAAAAAGACACACTTTAAGAAAGTTTCCTAAAGTATGTCTTTAAACATGTCTTTTTCTTATAAAACTTTATCTCGAGTACTTTCACGATTAACTAGTAAGGACGTAAATCTTGCAGCCCCTTCAGATTGAGGAACCAAACGTGAACGCACAAGCACAATGTCGCGTGTTGGTACCGGAATATCTGTATCGATGCGCACAATAGTCCCTTCTTGCATTTTTTGTTGTACCACATGATTAGGCAACATGGAAATACCCATATTGATTTCTACAAGATCTAGTAATACATCGACGCTACCCAATTCAAAGCGAGGCTTACGACAAGCACCATGTGTTACATCGTCAAAGAATGTACGACTAGCAGAGCCTTTATGCAAGAGTAAAATAGGCTCGTTAAGAAGGCGCCCTTGATCAAAGAATCCTGCCCCTTTATAGTCAGGGCCCCCAACAAAGACGTCTTGAATGGTAGCTAACGTAGTTACCTCTAGCTGAGGATTATCTCTCAAGCCCTCATAATCATTAACCACAGCTAATTGCGCCTCTTTATTGAGTACTAATTCTACACAATCAGGAGACGGACGATTGATAATATGTAAGCCAATTTCACTTTCTTGTAATTGCCATTTGTGGAAATAAGGCAATAGGAAATGGCGACACAAAGTATCTGTGGCAGCCAAATTTAAACTTTCATAAGCTTGGCTAACCCGTTCTTGTAATTGGGTAACACCATTATCAAGAATAGAGAAAGCTTTAGCTACCGTATCAAACAATTCTTTACCTTCTGGCGTGAACCCTACAGATTTTGTAGTACGCACGAAGAGAGGCATATTAAGTTCTCCTTCTAATTGTTTAATACTTTGACTGATGGCGGATTGGGACACGCCTAATTCTTTTGCGGCACGGGAAAAAGATAAATATAAGCCTACCCCTAGAAAGGTTCTATATAAATCTGCAGATACTGCCATTTTATTCACCTCTGTTATATACTAATAGTAACGTCTTACTTTTAAATACACATATCATTACCCTATTATAACTATAGACTCTCAATATATAATGAATATGTAGAAATCTTCATGAAAGTTAGGTCTTATGACCTTCATGAACTTTTCATATTTATTAGTATTTCTAATCTTTTCATTAGTAAGATTATCTTTACTTATAAGTCTAGACCGACTATACTTAATTTGTCAATATCCCATAGGGAATTATATACATTACAGGAGGCTACAATGGCTATACAACGATTATTCGTAACAAAACGAGAATCTTTCAACCTAGAAGCGCAACGCATGTTACAAACCTTACAACAGGAATTATCTATGCCTGCTACAGCTGTGACTATCTATGAGCGATACGACATCGAAAATTTAGATGCAAAAGATCTAGAGTCTGCTAAAAATTTAATTTTTTCTGAACCTCCTGTAGATACTGTATTAGAAAAAATTCCAAATGTACAAGGCTTTGTATTTGCTGTTGAATATGTGCCAGGTCAATACGATCAACGTGCTGATAGTGCAGAGCAATGTATTTCTATGCTCACCCTCACATCCGGCCACATCGTGCGTTGTGCTCGCGTATATGCTATCGAAGGCACCTTTACAAAAGAACAAGAAAATACCATCAAGGCCTACTACATTAACCCTGTTGATTCCCGCGAAGCGAGCCTTGACGTGCCAAACACCTTAGCTCTCGATTTAGAAGATCCAAAACCGGTGGCAACAATCGATGGATTTACTACGATGAGCGATGATGATTTAGAAGCTCTCATCAAGAACTATAGCCTTGCTATGACATTGGCAGACCTTCAAATGATTAGACAACAATACGCAGAGGTGGAGCACCGCGATCCTACGATTACAGAAATTCGCCTCTTTGATACATATTGGTCTGACCACTGCCGTCACACTACCTTTATGACAGAATTGACGGATATCACTATTGAAGACAGTCGCTTTACAGGCTCTATAAAGGAAGCCCTCGAAGAATATATGGAAGGCCGTGCTGAGCTCTACACGACTAAGAAAAAAGCTCGCTCCCTCATGGACATGGCTACATTGGCTGTAAAAGAATTGCGCCACGCTGGAGGACTTACAAATCTCGATGAATCTGATGAAATCAATGCATGTACAATCATCGTCCCTGTCGATGTAAATGGCAAGACTGAAGAATGGTTGTTACTATTCAAAAACGAAACCCATAACCACCCTACTGAAATCGAGCCATTTGGTGGCGCAGCTACCTGCTTAGGTGGTTGCATTCGCGACCCATTGAGCGGTCGCGCCTATGTATACCAAGCTATGCGCATCACAGGCTCTGGCGATCCACATACAAGACTTGAAGATACATTGGAAGGCAAATTACCACAAAGAAAGATTACCCAAGAAGCAGCTCGTGGTTACTCCTCTTACGGCAACCAAATCGGCCTTGCTACAGGTGAAGTAAAAGAATATTACCATCCTGGCTACGTAGCAAAGCGCATGGAAATCGGCGCAGTTATCGGTGCTGCACCTCGCAACCAAGTTCGCCGTGAGGTACCAGTTGCAGGCGATGTGGTAGTATTGCTAGGTGGTAAAACTGGCCGTGATGGCTGTGGTGGCGCTACAGGTTCCTCTAAAGAACATACCGTTGAATCTCTATCCACATGCGGTGCAGAAGTCCAAAAAGGCAATGCTCTTACAGAGCGCAAAATCCAACGTTTATTCCGTCGTGGCGAAGTAACGACACTTATCAAACGTTGTAATGACTTCGGTGCAGGTGGTGTATCTGTCGCTATCGGTGAACTAACTGATGGTGTATCAATCAATCTCGACTTAGTCCCTAAAAAATATGCTGGCCTCGATGGTACAGAGTTAGCCATCTCTGAATCCCAAGAGCGCATGGCCTGTGTCATCGATGCTTCTGATGTAGAGGCATTCAAAGCATACTGCGACGAAGAAAACTTGGAGTGTACAGTTGTGGCAGAGGTAACTGATACAAATCGCCTTGTTATGAACTGGAATGGCGAAGCAATTGTAGATATTAGCCGCGACTTTTTAAATACAAATGGTGCCAATCAACAACAAGAAGCTATCGTAAAAGCTCCTACAGATCGATCCTACTTCTTACGTGGTTCAGCTAGTGCAGATAACTTCAAGGAAAAATGGCTCGCAGCCGTATCCGATTTAAATGCAGCATCCCAACAAGGCTTAGCAGAACGCTTTGACAGCACTGTGGGCGCCAATACAGTCCTCATGCCATTCGGTGGCAAATTCCAAAAAACGCCTACCCAAGGCATGGTTGCTAAATTACCGGTTCTAAACGGTGAAACTACAACGGCTAGTATTATGACTCATGGTTTTGTGCCTGAGTTATCTGCATGGAGCCCTTATCATGGTGCGCAATATGCAGTACTTTTATCTGTAGCAAAATTAGTAGCTCTTGGCGGTCGCCGAGAAGACGCATACTTAACATTACAAGAATATTTTGAACGCCTCAACTCTAAAGAATCTTGGGGTAAGCCAGTAGCAGCTTTACTTGGTGCTTATAAAGCACAGAAAGAACTTGAAATCGGTGCTATCGGCGGCAAGGACTCTATGAGCGGTACATTTATGGATCTTACCGTTCCCCCTACCCTCGTATCCTTTGCGGTTGGTACAGCTCATGTAGATAATATTGTAAGCCAAGACCTTAAAGGCGTGGATCACCGCCTCGTATTCTTCGATGTACCTCGTACATACGATGACACCCCTGATTGGGATCGATTCAAAGAAAACTGCGATACACTACAAGAACAAATTGAAAAAGGTCGCGTTTACTCTGCCTATGTAGTTGATCAAGGCGGCATTCCTGAAGCAGTCACAAAAATGGCCCTTGGCAACAATATCGGTGTTAAATTCGATAAATACGCTGAACGTGGTATCTTCCAACCAGCCCTTGGTTCCTTCATCGTTGAAGTAGATATTACGGCTGTTAATTATCTTTTAGAATTACCTGATGTGAAAGTTATCGGCGTAACCCAAGCCACACCTGTTATCGAATGGGAAGGACAATCTGTTTCTCTCAAAGAAATACAAGCTGCTTATGAAGCACCTCTAAACGATATTTTCCCTATGCATGCACCAAACAGCTTTGGTGAAGCAGTCGCTTACATTCATGATCAACACGCTAAACCTCGCAGCGCCTCCCTAGGTGCCAAACCAAAAGTTCTTATTCCAGTATTCCCTGGCACAAACTGTGAATTTGACTCTGCTCGCGCCTTTGAACGGGCTGGTGCAGAAACAGATATCGTGCTTATCCGCAACCAAACTCCAGAACAATTAAAAGAATCTATCGACGTAATCAAAGCTAAATTAGCAGAGTCTCAAATTCTTATGTTCCCAGGAGGTTTCAGTGCCGGTGATGAGCCAGATGGTTCTGGTAAATTCATAGCCACCCTCTTCCGCAACCCATACCTTGCAGAAGGTTTAGAAAACCTCTTGTACAAACAAGATGGCCTTGTATTAGGTATTTGTAACGGCTTCCAAGCGCTCATCAAGTTAGGCTTATTACCTGGTGGACATATTGAAACGTTAACTGCAGATCATCCTACATTGACATACAACACGATTGGTCGTCACTTATCTCGCATGGTTAATACGAAAGTTATTTCCACAAAGTCCCCTTGGATGAGTGATGCTAAAGCTGGAGAAATTTACACGGTACCAATTTCTCACGGCGAAGGTCGCTTTATAGCGTCTCCTCAACAAGTGTTAGAGTTCAATAAAACTGGCCAAATCGCTACACAATATGTAGACTTTGATGGTATCGCCTCCATGGATAGTCGCTTCAATCCTAACCAGTCTGTAGCTGCTATCGAAGGTATTTATAGCCCTGATGGTCGCGTATTTGGCAAAATGGCACACTCCGAACGCTGTGGTGCAGGCATTAGCAAAAATATTCCTGGCCAACTAGAAATGCCAATCTTTACATCTGGTGTAAAATACTTCAAATAATTGGTCACTATGAACTTTCATGTGAAAGCCTACTTCTTCAAGTAGGCTTTTTCAATATTGATTTTTTTCGAAAATATTAGTATTATAAATTGATACTATATTTACAGACATGAGTTCTCATGTAAAGCTATACATACCTAGTGTGGGTTAAGAAAGGATTTTATTATGCATTGTGCTCAGAAAATGACTCATAATATCTACTGGATTGGTAGTAATGACTGGACAACAGAACGTTTCGAAAACTTATTTCCTATTCCAAATGGTGTTAGCTATAACAGCTATTTCATCGACGATGAAAAAACTTGTGTGGTAGACTCTGTAGATGCTGAAATTCGTGAAGAGTACTTCGACAACTTGACTCACCTCTTAAATGGTCGTGAACTTGATTACATCGTCGTAAACCATATGGAACCTGATCATTGCCAAACATTATTGGAAACATTGGAACGGTATCCAAATTGTAAAATGGTAGGTAATGCTACAACATTCCGCATGTTTGAGCAATTCTATAACACTCCAAAACCAGAACAATACCATCAAATTAAAGAAGGCGATGAAATCTGTTTAGGTAAACATACTTTAGTTTCTTACACTATGCCTATGGTTCACTGGCCTGAAGTAACTTGTACATACGAAAAATCTACAGGCACATTGTTCTCTGCAGATGCTTTTGGTACATTCGGTACAGTTAATGGTAATATCTTTGCTGATCAAACCGATTTCGTAGCTACATACGAAGAGGAAGCTCGCCGTTACTATACAAATATCGTTGGTAAATACGGACCACAAGTACAAAATGCGCTTCGCAAAATTTCTAGCCTTGATATCAAACGGATTGCTCCACTTCATGGTCCAATCTGGCGCACCCCTGAATCTATCCAATATATCACGCACAAATACTTACATTGGTCCAGCTATACAGCTGAGAAAAAAGGTGTTGTTATCGCTTTTGGTTCCATGTACGGCAATACTCGTGCTATTGCTCAACAATTGGCTAAACAACTATCTAAACGTGGCGTTACAGATATCAGAATTTACGATGTTTCCAAAACTAATGCTTCCTACATCATTTCCGATGCTTGGAAATATACTAACTTGGTAACTATCGCACCTACATATAACTTGAATCTATACCTTACTATGGAAAACTTTATCCATGAATTAAAAGCCCTTAACTTCCAAAACCATAAGGTATCCATCATCGGTAACCACTCTTGGGCTTCTGCTGCTATGAAAACAATGGTTTCCCATTTCGAAAATGACTTCAAAGACATTGAAATCGTTTCCGAACCACTAGATATCAAATCCTCTTTGAAAGAAGAAGATCTTCCATTATTTGAAAAAATGGCAGACGATATAAAAGCGTCCATTGAAGCTGCTGAAATTAAAGACGTATTCTAATACAAGAGCCGCCTATTTAGGCGGCTTTTTCTTTTTATATACCAGATTTTATACGCCTAAAACCAGGCTATGTTTTTTGATTTATATCCATTTATTGAAATCAAATACTATATTTTAAAAGCCTTGTAAATATGCAATAATTCTACTATTTTTTTGCTTGACATAAATCTAACTTTTTCATATACTATACAAGTACCTGTTACACAACAGAATACATGGAGAGGTGTCCGAGCGGCTGAAGGAGCATGATTGGAAATCATGTGTGCGGTTATCCCGTACCCAGGGTTCAAATCCCTGTCTCTCCGCCATAGTAAAAGCAGTGCTTTCGCACTGCTTTTTTATTTGCATATAAAGAAAAAGCTATTCGAATTATACTCGAATAGCTTTTTGTATATCACAATATATTAGTTGTGAATTTTCTTTGCAATATCACCGATAATTTCAGGTGTTGTTCTACAACAGCCACCAATGATTTCAGCTCCAGCTTTTCGCCATACCTCAACGTAGTCTACAAATGATGCAGCATCGCCATACCAAGTTTTAGTTTTACTATCATAGCTTTCACCAAGATTAGGATATACAGCAATCGGTTTATCTGTAACGGTACGGATATCTTTTATCAAGGATTCTACATATTCCGGTTTACTACAATTAATGCCAATCCCCGTAATAGGATGTACCTTATCGATCATTTGTGCACATTTAATAATGGTTTCACCACTAGAAACATGGTGCCCATCTTTACAGGAAAAAGCAATCCATGCAGGAATACCTTTGGATGTAAACGGATCAGACATAGCTCTCGCAATAGCGATCGCTTCAGCATAAGACGGTATGGTTTCAAAGGATAATATATCTGGATTTTCTTCACAGAATAACGCTAATCGAGGAATATGGAATACCTCTAGATATTCTGTTTGTACATCAGGATACCCACGGTATTCAGAACCATCCGCCAAGAAAGCGCCATAAGGACCTACAGAAGCTGCCACCAACGGTTTAGGTAACGCACCTTCAGAAAAATATCTAATTCCCTTAGGAGTCTCTTCACCAAGCGTAATTCCACGCAATGTAAGTGCCCCACTCGCCTTTGCTTCTAAAAACTCATTACGAGCTTGCACGGCTAAACGAACAGATAGTTTAACGAGCTCTATCGCTTCTTCCGTTCCATAACCTAAACCTTTAAAGCCTGCTACTGTCGCTTGATAGCCAGAGCTTTGAATGATATCGGCACCCGCAGCTAAATAAGAAATATGTATTTTCTTAATGATATCTGGCTGATCCATGAGAACCTTAGCAGACCACAACTTATGTTGAATATCACAGCCATAACGCTCTAATTCAGTCCCTAAAGCCCCATCTAAGACGAGGGCGCCCTTTTCCTTAATAATATCTAAAAATGCACTTCGTTTAGCCATCATATCACCCATTCTATACATACCTCTTATAACACGAGGATTACCTAGCATATTATATCAAATAATACATTCTGGTACTATCTACAAACTATTTTAATACTTCTGCTGGAGGCTCCTTACCAAACCATTTTTTATAAATTTCTGCGTATTTACCGTTTGCTTTGATCTTAGCCAAACCATCATTGATTTTGTTAAGCAACTCTGTATTACCTTTTTTCACAGCAATACCTAGTGGTGCCGCATCATAGTCCTCTCCAGTAACCTTTGCGATACCTTTGCCCTTACCATTAACATAATATTCGTTTACTGGTGTATCATTGATAACTACATCGACGCCTTTATTTTGCAATTCTAAGAACGCATCGACAATGATATTAAACTGACGTACATCAGCATTGGGAATCTTGCTAGCAATCTCTGCACCAGTAGAGCCGATGGATACACCAATGCGTTTACCTTCTAGATCCTTAAAGCTATTAATATTGGTGTTATCAATGTTCACAACGAGACCATTACCTGCAATATAGTACGGTTTACTAAAATCAACGGATTTTGCTCGTTCTTCAGAAATAGTCATATCCGAAATAGCGATGTCGATGGTGTTACTTTGTAATGCTGGTAAAAGCGCATCAAAGTTTAGATTTTGAATATCTGCTTCTATGCCCTCTTCGTTTGCAATCGCATTGATAATATCAATATCAAATCCAGCTAATTTACCACTATCTTTATCTTTAAAACCAAATGGTGCATAGGTCGCATCAGTACCTACGCGCCATGCCTTCTGACTATTACCTGCATTACCACAGCCTGCGATTAATAAACTACTAGCAATGGTGAAAGCCCCTAATAAAGCTGCTATTTTCTTAAATTTCATATTATTATCCTTACTTCTCTCTGTTCTATCTAGAAACAGAGTTCTTCTTAATCAACTAATATATCTATACTTACACTTATGAGCATAATAAAAATAATACCTCTAAAGGTATTATAGTTTTATGATAACATTCGATATAGTACGGGTCAATAAATCCAACTATACCAATAGGTATTGAATTGATATAGTTTTTAGCTATATCGAAAATAACATTCCTAAGTATATAAAAAGACCGCCTTTACCAAGCATAGATGAAACTTGATAAAGGCGGTCATCTCCAAAATGGAGGATTCCTGGTTATTTATAGAATAAATAAGCTATTCAATTCATTTAGGATATATAGTATGTAATTTATTTAGCATGTTTAGCTTTTATATACATAGCTACCTTGTACAAGAACGTACAGAGTAATAAATACATTACGATACTGAGGTATGTCGCTTCAGGTGTTTCTACCCAAGCTTGAGCAAATACATCAACACCTGCAATGCGAAGCACCGCACTGAACAAGGAGCCAATAGCACCACCAGCTACGAGACCAGAGGCAATTGTACTACCTTTGGAGAAGCGAAGATCTGCCAATTCTTTATCTTTTGTACTATTTTGTACAAGATACGCAATCAAACCTCCGATAAGTAATGGTGTGTTGATTTCCATTGGCAAGTATGTGCCCAAGGCAAATGCCAACGGTGGAACTCTTACCATCCACAAGATGATTGCAAATAATGCGCCAGCCATATATAGAGGCCATTGAGCACTACCACCAGTCATCATTGGCTCAATGATGGCAGCCATAGCGTTTGCTTGAGGTGCATTTAATGCGTGATCTCCTACAAATCCATAAGCATCGTTCAAAAGAATCATAACACCTACAGAAAGTACGGCACAAAGAATAGTACCAACGATTTGCCATTGTTCCATTTTCTTAGGTGTAGCACCTGTCATATGTGCCACCTTAAGCTCAGACATGAAGTTACCAGCCATCCCAATAGTAGTACCAATAAAGGATGCCATCATGAGGACTGCAATCATACCGACCTTACCAGTCATGCCTGCTGCGGTTAAGCATACAGCGGAGATGATAATCATAAAGATTGTCATACCTGAAACTGGTTCTGTACCTGTATAAGCGATGGAGCTAATCCCCACTACAGACAATAGGAAGGACATAATAAGAACAATTAAGAACGCTACAATTGTTTGTCCGAAGCTTTCAGCATACATAAAATGGAAATATGCTGCAAATAAAACTGTACATAACAAGATGCCAGCACCAATCCAAGATGTAGGTACGTCACGTTGTGTACGAAGCAAATTAACATCTACAGTTTTAGAACTAAAGATGTCAAGCACGGCATTTTTAACAACATTTGCTACCACTTTAGACATTGTAATTAGACCGATGATGCCTGCCATAGCGAGCATGCCGATACCAATATGACGAACATAATCAAGGAATACTTTACGAATTGGGGCCTCCCCTAATGGAACTGCATGGCCACCAATTTGCATGATATGTTCAGGCGCTAAATAGTACACAATTGGAATACATACAAACCAAGAGAAGAAGGAACCGGCTGCAATGATAGCCGCATAGCGAAGGCCCGTGAAATAACCAAGGCCAAGCAATGCTGCATCAGTATCTACCGCTGCGGTTAGCTTAGTTTGATCTGCAAGGGCTGCCCCCCACTTAAAGGTAGCAGTGCGAATAACCTCTTGCCACCACCCCAAACTATTAAGAATAAAGTCATACACAAGAGCAATTAAACCAGAGCCAAGCATAAGTTTTGCTTTGCTACCTTCATTACTCATCAATACTTCCGCCGCAGCACGACCACTTGGGAACGGATACACATAGTGCATTTCCTCAACGAAATAGCGACGGAACATAACACATAATAAAACACCTAAAACGCCGCCAAGAATGATAGGAATCGCCATTTGTACAAAGGATACATCTGTTACATTCCAGATGTAAAGAGCTGGCAAGAAGAACATAGCCCCAGCTAACGTATTCGTACTAGAACTAGCGATAGCTTGAATGTGTACCGTTTCGGCAAAAGCATTTTGCCGCTTTAAAATAACTGCTGTACCCATAGCAAGTACAGATACTGGTGCAAAGGCATCTACTGTTTGACCGATTTTCAAACATAAATAGCCAACAGCCAGTGTGAAAACTGCCGCATAGAACAAGCCCCAGAAAACTACATATGAGTTAATCTCTACGTAATCTTTCTTAGGATCTAACACCGGTTCTATGGGTGGAATGGAACGAACCTCGTCCGACATAGTAAAACCTCCTCACAGAAAAAGTACAAACGTATAACTATTCACCTTTATACTAACACGGTACTACACATGGTTCAATGGTTTTCTATGCACTATGCGAATAAAACAACACACCCCCTATAAATAATTATTTTGCATTTTTGGCGTCCCTGTTCTACAATGAAAGTATATTAAGAATCTCTATTATTATGTAACGGTATCGTATACTGCCCTGTATAACACGTATGTTTACTTACGAGGAGGCTCATTATGGAATCAATGGTCGAACGTTTTGTACACTATACGAGCATAAATACACGGTCTAATGAGGAAAGTACAACCATTCCTAGTACTCAAACTCAAGTAGACTTTGCTACGAATGTGCTCGTTCCCGATTTAAAGGCAATAGGTTTAGATGAGGTTATTTATAATCGTGAAAATGGTTTTGTCATCGGCACATTACATTCTAACACTGATGAGAAAGCTCCTTCCATCGGCTTCATTGCCCATATGGATACAGCTGATTATAATGCAGAAAATATTAAACCTCGTATCGTAGAAAACTATGATGGTAGTGATATTTGCCTCAACGAAGAACACCAAATCTTCACCCGACGTGCCGACTTTCCAAATCTAAAAAATTACATTGGAAAGTCCTTAGTTGTAACCGACGGTTTAACACTCCTCGGTGGAGACGACAAGGCTGGAATCTGTGAAATCATGGAAGCTCTCACCTACCTCGTAGCTCATCCAGAAATCAAACATGGTAAAATCATGTGTGCTTTCGGTCCAGACGAAGAAATTGGTACTGGTGCGGACCACTTCGATGTTAAACAATTTCCTGTAGACTATGCTTACACTATCGATGGTGAAAGTCTAGGCCAACTTGAATACGAAACCTTTAATGCAGCTGGCGGTACCGTTACCCTAAAAGGTGTTTCTGTTCACACCGGCACAGCCAAGGGCATTATGATCAACTGTGCTAAACTAGCTATGCAATTTGACGCTTTATTGCCAGGAGCAGCTGTTCCTGAGTACACCTGTGGGCGCCAAGGTTTCTTTATGCTCATGAGCATGGAAACACAAGTAGATACCGGTAAAATGAACTACATTATCCGCGACCATGACAAAGAACTATTCGAAGCCAAAAAAGCATTCTTCTTACAAGCAGGTCAAACATTGAACGAAATATATGGTCGTGAAGTATGTGAAGTATCTGTAAAAGACCAATACTACAACATGTACGATGTCATCAAAGATAATATGGAATGTGTAAATGTAGCCAAAGCAGCTATGGAAAAAGCTGGGATTACACCTATTTGTGATCCTATTCGCGGTGGCACAGATGGATCCAAAATCTCCTTCATGGGCATTCCTACACCAAATATTTTTACAGGTGTAGAAAACCTACATGGCCGTCATGAATTTGCATGTATCGATGATATGAAAAAAGCTGTTGAAGTTATCGTTAATATTGTAAATATTGAAAAATAATAGCATTAGCAAAGCAGTAGTAGATAACAAAAAGGACTATACGAGCCTAGGCTCATATAGTCCTTTTAATTTACATATTACGCAAGCTTATTATTACGCTTACGATTTCTAATTTCTTCCTCTTCAGCGCGAGCTTTTAAAGAAAGATCTCTTTCAGTCCCCACATAACGACCATATAATAAATAATAAGCAACTAGTGCAAGAAGCGCCACAACAACGGTTACATGGAACATACTAGTATAACCTACAACCTCTTTAACAGCGCCTAAAATATAGGGGCCAAAGCCTAGCCCCATGTCCAAGGCAATGAAGTATGTGGATGTGGCAACACCAATACGATGAACAGGTACTATTTTAACAGTAACAGCTTGTCCGTTGGACATAAATGTACCATATCCAAGGCCAACAAACACAGCCGATAAAAGCACAAGCCATGTAGAGTGGGCGATGGATAATAAGAAAATACCAAGTGCTAAGGATACAAAACAAGGATAAAGAACAAAGTTTTCCCCTTTCATATCAAACACAATGCCAAGCAATGGTCTTGTTATAGTAATAACTACAGCATATACAACAAAGAAGAAGGTACCCGCCATAATAAGATCTAGGTCTTTTGTGTAGGCTGCCATAAAGCCAATAACACCAGAGTAGGCAAAACCGACTAGAATGGAAACAAGACTGATTGAATTCATCCGTGGTTCAATGTAGTCCGAGATTCTAATGCCCTTATGTGCTTCAGATTCGATACCAAGTTTAGGTTCATTAAATTTCATGATGACAGAGCCAATACCGCAAAGGATGATAAGTGCAACACAGAATGCGATGATAAAATCATAACCAAGACTATGAAGCATCAAGATACCTAAGAATGGCCCTACTGCAGCGGCGAGAGAGGTAGATAAGCCATAATAGTTAATCCCTTCCCCACGGCGTGACGTAGGAATAATAGCAGCAATGATAGTACTTGTAGCAGTAGATGTAATACCATAAGCAAAACCATTTAAGAAACGAACACTATCAAGCATTAGTAAATTAGGTGTGTAGAAATACATAGCCGTTGAAATCAAGTAAATCAATAGCCCTAAATAAAGCATCTTGCGACACCCTAGAATACTGATAAATCGCCCTGCCAACAAACGGGCTACAACGGTACCAATAATATATATACCAACAGCAAGTCCCGCTTGACTAGCCGTAGCATGAAGATTATCTTTTGCTACAACCGCAATAATAACGATTAATAAATAATAAATCAAAAATACTAAGAAATTAATCAAAGTATCAAGGACAAAGGATTTTGTCCATAAGGCATCCTTAGCCTTATCCATATTATCAACTCCATTTTTTAAATTATTGTCAACCAGTTTGCGACAACCGTTAATTATAAACCTCTCATTATAAAAAACAAGAATTAAAATATTATATATCTCATCAATTTTATTTATAACAAACTACATATTAACAATAAATATGCATTACTTTCCATTTTAATATCTCATATATTTTTACGATATAAAAACACCTTCAATAGCGACAGATGAGACCAAAAGACTCAAAGCCAACTATTAAAGGTGCTACTTTAAATATTTATTTTGTTTTTAGACCACAAGCTTTGAAGAAATTCTTGTACGCTTCAGCCTTTTTCGGTAGGCTCAACGGATAGGCACGTGATGTAGATGGCAAACGTGTCAATGTCAATTCCCGACCATTAAATACAAAAGGAATTGTTTCACCAGTTTTAGGTAATTTAACCTTTTCTGGTAAAAGGCTCAATAAAATCTCCGTAGCCTTGCCGCCTGTTGTACCAATATGCTTACAGTCAGGGATTTGCTCCAGTACGTCCGCAAGTGGAACTGGTTCAACGACCTTAAGAAATGCATCAGATGCATTCCCTTTTTCGCGAATAGCTTTCAAAACAGTAGGACAAGATGCAATTCCAGCTTCAGACAAAAAGGCTTTAATCTTCTCAGGATCCATCGCTTTTTCCTCACCATTTCTAAAATGATCCTTTTCATCAAAGAATACGAGGCCAAAAACACGCCACATATCATTTTGGAAATTTGGATAATGGAATTCCATAGCACGTTTTGATTGTTCTGGAGGAAATGTGCCCATCATCATGACTGTTGCCTTCTTTGGTAAGAATGGAGGGAATGGTCTTGTTTCAATTGTTTCTGCCATATAGCATCAACTCCTTTCAGATTCTAATATGAACTTAATTTTCAATACAATATATGAGATATATCACACATTATAATCCAATTAGCTCATAGGTGAAAGCAACTAAAGAACTTATTAAAATATATCAATAGACTTACATTATCTATTATTATTGGCCAATTGGTTGAGAAACCAAGGTATTAATATGATCAAAACCAACTGGTGTCGGAGATACGAGATACAAGCAAATTACAGCAGCCACGGCAAAACCGATTGCCAAATAAGAGAAACTGCCATTCCGAGGAAATTCATACATACCAAAGAGGCGTATCCCTATAGCAGCACCAATAGCTGTAATCAAAGACGGTATAGAAAAAATGTTATAAAAGCCGAATACTACCATAAGGCCTGCATAGCCACCTACTACAGTAACCATAGGCAACATGCGATCCATTGGATTTGGGATAGACCGCGTAAGTGCAGCTGGATAATATGAAGCTTCTACGCCAAACATGCCTAAGAATATGTTAAAACCAGCCCAAATGCTGTCCCATGCGCTTCTAAAAGCATCTCTATGCTTGCCGGCATACCATGCAAAGTCCGTAACGATTAAAATGGCTAAGCCTACACAGACAAAGTAGAATTCACTAGGAATTTTAGGACCTATATAGGCGCCTACAGCTGTTACAACGGCACTCAAAATCGATGCCACTATTACACGCTGTAAACGAGGCCGTTTATTTTCAGGAATGCGTTTATACACAGTAGCCAATAACTCTAAAACAAAGCAAGCCATAAAAACAGCAATGCCTGCAGCAGGAACAAAGAACGCGCTTACCAAACTCAAAATGAAGGGAATGCACAAGCGCCATTTAGGGAATAAGACAAGATCTTTATAATCTAAACGAATATCTTGTGTTTCCATAGTGAAGTTGTTGTACACCACAAAGAGCAACATAAAAGCGATTACGTCAACCGCAGTGGCACCCCAAATCAATAAGGTTGGTACTACAACCATTGATAAGGCTACCCCAGAAAGGCGAGATAAGCCAGCAGCCACTAAGCCCAGTAATAAAAACGGTGTTAAAGCAGATATAATTTCAAGCATAATATTCCTCCCATCATTGTATAAATTTAAGTATATAGTATCTACCACACTACATCAAGGAGAGATATATTTTTTCATAGCTAGACGCTTTCGCACAGCAGAGGTAGAGCATCCCATCACCTGTGCAATCTTTGCAACTCCATAACCTTGTGCACGGAGTTTTTTAATCTTATTTTCGTCTAGATCAAGAGTATTTGCCCTTATTTCTATACCTTGCTCTCGCAAATACATTGCCACTGTAGAACCACGTATCCCATAAGCCAATCCAATGTCATCTGTACTCATGTGATGATGAATATATAAATAAGCCATCTCCTCTACGCGCATAGGCTTTCGCGCTTTAGGAAGTAAGCAATTCCCCATATGCCGCAATACATGGTGAACTTTCCATCGCGATATACCATACATACGAGCAATGGCATCTGTACTATTTCCACTTTTATAAGCCCTACATATACGTACTACATCTATAGAGACGTTTTTATTTGATTGCTGACAAACCAATCCATATTCCTTCAAGCGATTCGCCATCGTCGTAATAGACACATCATAACGCTTTGCTAATGAATGGAGCGACCACTTACCGGTCTCATACAAAGCTTGTACATGAACCATATTGATTTCTTTCTTCAGAGGCCTCCGTTCGATATCGTACGCTTTCATACGGCGCATGATAGTATCAACACTACATTGAAAATAATCCGCCACATCGCGAACGCTCCATTGTTTCTCTATATATAATTGCTGCAACAGCTGTTTTGGTATAACACGCACATTACGATACATAATTTTACCTTTCCTTATAAACGAACTCCTTTCCCCTATTATTGTGAAAGTTTCACTAAGAAAAAACAATAAAAAAGAGGTTCCTAATAGTCACATAGGTGACCAATAGGAACCTCTTTCAATATGTAATTATATGACCCACATTATGATATGTGACAGTATGGTTGCTATACCACATCAGTGCACAATCCGTTATTATTTATGTTCCAATAAAACCATAATTGGTTTATACGCTTATAAATAGATTGCTTCATTAGCGGTATCTACGTTCAAGAGCTTTAGGTTTACTTAAAATAATGGACCATTTCATGCCCTCTTTTAAAGCATGATTAGATTTACGACCGCGAGTTGAAGTCGCAGCTAGAGCAGTAGGCGCAGTTGTAATGCCTACATTTTCAACAAGAACTTGCCCCTCTTTAGCTGCTTTATCTCGTTTAAACTCAGCTAGTCTTTCACTTAAGGTCGGCCCCGTAACAGCTTCTCTATCTAAGCGAGTCTTACTGGTAGTATAACTTGGAGTGCTACTGGAACTTTTCATTGATAAGGCTTCAATATCTCGTTGAGCTGCTGCAGCCTCTTCATTGAAATGTATGTCCTCCATAGTTTGCGATGGGGGTTCTGGTTGCTGATTGACAATCGGTTTATCTTCATAAGAGTCCTGATAAAAGTCATCAACCTTAGACAAATCTTCCATAGACGGTTCATCTACCTTGCGTTCTATGGAGATGCCATATTCGCGCTCCATATCTTCCCAAGTTCCGCCACCAGAGCTTTCATACTCATCATACTCTTCAGACTCTTCAGTATTCTTATTTTTTATAATGGAAAAAGCAATGTACGCGATGATACCTAAAACAAAGATTGGATTATGCGAAAAGATGGATAGCACTGAAGACAAAATAGAGTCCATAGCTACTCCTATTCACCATCTGCTAAGTTTTCACGCATTTTAGTGTCTGCAATAATATTGTTCATATTATAGTAATCCATAACACCTAGATTACCGTTTCTGAAAGCTTCTGCCAATGCTTTAGGAACTTCAGCTTGTGCTTCCACAACCTTAGCTTGCATATCTTGTGTTTTAGCACGCATTTCTTGTTCTGTCGCAACCGCCATTGCACGGCGTTCTTCGGCACGAGCTTGAGCAATTTTCTTATCTGCTTCCGCTTGGTCAGTTTGCAATTGAGCACCGATGTTACGTCCCACATCTACGTCAGCGATATCGATGGACAAGATTTCGAATGCAGTACCCGCATCAAGGCCTTTACCCAACACCGTACGGGAGATGTGATCTGGATTTTCCAATACATCTGTATGTTCTTCAGAGGAACCTACAGTCGTTACGATACCCTCACCTACGCGGGCAATAATTGTGGCTTCACCAGCACCACCAACGAGGCGATCGATATTCGCACGTACAGTAACACGAGCACGAACTTTCAATTCGATACCATTTTTTGCTACCGCAGAAATAATTGGAGTTTCAATCACTTTAGGATTAACGGACATTTGAACCGCTTCCAATACATCACGACCGGCAAGGTCAATAGCTGCAGAACGTTCAAAGGTCAATGGAATGGATGCCCGTTCAGCGGCAATCAAAGCATCTACAACGCGGTCAACGTCACCACCTGCAAGATAATGCGCTTCCAACTGATTTACATTCACATCAAGCCCCGCTTTATTAGCTTTAATCAACGGCATTACAATTTGAGACGGATTTACGCGACGTAAGCGCATACCTACAAGTGTAAAAATACCAACATTAACGCCCGCTGCTAAAGCAGATACCCAAAGGCCTAATGGCACAACATATAAAAATACCATAATACCAATCAGCAGAATGGGAATCAAAATTAAAATACCTACATCCATAATAACCTCCATAATTTACAACGATGTTGTGAAAGCTTAATCTCGCTTTCTAACAATATTGCGGCCACCTACAACTCGAAGGACCACAATAGGTGAACCGGCATCGATGAAGTCACCTTCGGTTACAACATCTACCAAATTACCATTAATCTTAGCAATACCTGCCGGGCGTAGTGTTGTATGAGCTACACCTTCCTTGCCAGCCAAATCTTCTAATACATCATTAGATACATAACCGGCTTTTGTCGTAGACCGTTGCCCTAAGGTAAACAATTTGCCTATCCATGTCTTTTCAAAGTGATTAAAGAACACGATGATAATGACAATTAACAAGGCTGTTAATCCTAGCACGGCATACAATGCTACCGTACCTTCCCCAAGAGCTACATAAACGCCCCATAGGAATGCGCAATAACCGATAAGACCTAAAATACCGCCTGGTACTACGAGTTCTACAGCCATCAAAGAAACACCGATAGCCATCCATATTAAAAACTCCATAGGCCCTCCTTTCTAAAATTAATTTTATACAACTTATATGTTTATTATACAATATTGAAGATAAATTATAAAGATACTAAACAAAAACGACTACTTTCACAGATACAATCTGATTCAGTAGTCGTTTATTATATTGAATACAAGTCAATTCACTTTAATCTCAAGGTTCTATGCAAAGAGCTCGAAGTCGTATAAAGTTATACTTCTGTTTTTTTCAATTGGTCGTTGCCAACGCCTGTTTTTTGAAGGATCAATAAGCAAATGCTCATCGCCATACCTACTACAGTAGCAAGACCCATTCCTTTTAAAACTACAGGTCCAACAGCAAGTTCTGCACCGCTAAGACCTACTACAAGGATAACGGATGTAAGAATCATATTAACAGGGTTTGTATAATCCACCTTACGTTCTACAAGCATACGCAACCCAGATGCTGCGATAATGCCGAACAAGAGAATAGAAACCCCACCCATAACAGGTACTGGGATAGCATGAATAAGTGCTGCCACTTTACCAACAAAGGATATAATCATCGCAAGAACTGCAGCACCACCAATTACCCATACGCTAAAACAACGAGTAATGGCAAGTACGCCGATATTTTCACCATACGTCGTATTTGGTGTAGCACCAAAGAAACCAGAAAGAATATTTGCAAGGCCATCACCAAGCAAGGATCTTTGTAGACCAGGCTCTTTCATCAAGTCTTTAGCGACGATATTACTAGTAACAACTAAATGACCAACATGCTCTGCAAATACTACAAAGAGCGCCGGCATAATCATGATAATCGCATTGATATCAAATACAGGCATGCCATAGAACTGAGGCAATGAAAGCCACGGAGCAGCTTCTACACCAGAGAAGTCAACAACTCCCATCACAGCAGACAATACATAACCGGAGACAACACCGATAAGAACAGGAATAACAGCTAAGAAACCACGGAACACAACAGTTCCAAGCAAGGTAACAACTAAGGAAAACATAGAGATAATAACAGCTTGGCTATGGCTCATGCCTAAATCTTGATTACCGATAAGGCCAGACATACTCATCGCTACTGGCGCTAATTCTAAGCCGATAATAGCTACGATAGCACCCATTGCCGCTGGTGGGAATAATTTATCAATCCAACGCGTACCAATATAACGTACGAGAACAGATAAAATTACAAAAGATAGACCAAATACAACGAAGGCCCCTTTTGCCGCTTCATAGCCAAGACCTGCAGATAACACACCTGCTACAGGCGCAATAAAGGCAAAGCTAGAGCCAAGATATGCTGGAATCTTACCCTTACACACGAATAAGTATAATAATGTACCAATACCATTCATAAACAATGCTGTTGCAGGGTCTACTTTTAATAAATACGGTACCAATACAGTAGAGCCAAACATGGCAAATAAATGTTGAAAACTAAGTGGTAACATTCGGCCCCATGATGGGCGTTCTTGAATATCAATATAATCTTTCATCGTTTCTCCTCACACACAATATAACGATGCTAAGTTCATATAGTACAGTCCTTAAATATACTCTATGAATTTACACAAACAGATTTATCTTATGATACATACGTTAGATATTAACGTTCAAATTTAATCTATCTACGAGTCGACTTTTTAGAAGGCCGTGGTTTAAACGGTCCAGGCATATTTGTCTTATTAGCACGCGTCGTAGCAGCAGGCTTGAAACGACTTTGTGTTTCTTCACGCAAAGATGGTAATGGTTCAGCTGTACCAACTTGTTTTACCCCTTCTACATTACGACGACCAATGCTTGCCAACAACCCAATAGCCATGAAATTCATCAATAATGAAGAGCCCCCATAACTAACAAACGGTAATGGTACCCCTGTTACAGGCATGATACCGCATACCATGGCGATGTTAAACAAGGCCTGACCACTGATAAGCAATGTTATGCCCATTGCTAACCATTTTCCGAATTCATCACGAGCCTTATTAGAAATGCGGAACCCAAAATAGGTAAAAGCTGCAATCAGAACGACAACAAACACTGCACCAACGAAACCCATTTCTTGGGCCCATACAGCAAAGGCAAAGTCCGTATGTGCTTCTGGTAAGTAAAAATACTTTGATGTACCTTGCATAAAGCCTTCGCCTAAAATACCGCCAGAACCTACGGCCAACAGCCCTTGAACTGTTTGATACCCCATATCCTGCGCATGAGGCCAAGGATCAAACCAAGATTGAATACGTTCCCAGCGATATGGCGACATACGAGCTGCAATAAAGCCAAGAAATCCAGCTATCACAAAAGCTCCGCCAAAGAATTTTCCATCAAAGCCCGCTAAATAGATGAGCACAAAGGAAAAGCCAAAAATCAATACGGTCGTGCCCATATCTGGTTGCAAGATTATTAAGCCTGCAAATATAATTGGCCATATTAACATTGGCAACATATAACTTATACGTTCACTAAAATAACCTTGTAAATTAATGAGAGGGTTAGTATGCTTTGGTTTTCCCCATTTCCGCATGGTGCTCAATTTAGCCGACGTCCATATCAAGGCAGCCAATTTCGCAAATTCTGAAGGTTGAATCGATACAGGCCCAATAACAATCCAACGACGTGCACCATTAATGACTGCACCAATCACAAGAACCAAAATCATACCAATTAGTGTAGCAATCATAATTCTTTGCAACATGTGAGGCTTCTGTAACTGACGGTAATCGTAACGATACAATATGACACCTGCCGCCATAGACAAAAACAAGAATGTCATATGTTTTAAAAAGTATCCTAATAATCCCGTATTTTCATAGATAGAGCTGATATACGTAGCACTAAAGATATTTACACTGCCTATAATTGTAATGAGAAGAATAGGTAAGAGCATACCTTGTAAGTCATTTTTAAAGAGTGAGCCCCACCGACTATCCCCCTTATTCGGTGTTTGCATGTTAAGCCTCCTTTTGAACTTTTGGCTTAATTGCTTCTAAGCGGAAAATAGGTTGTCCTTTTTTACTAAATTTCTCTTCATACTCAGTTTTTACATTTGGAAGGTCCGTGCTATGTAAATCATACGTTACATTTTTAAGCTCCCAACCACACGCTTTAAACTCTTCAAGAGAGAACATGAACAACCCTTCATTATCTGTCTTAAAGTGAACTTCTCCACCATCTTTCAAAAGGCGGGCATAACGATCGAGGAATGTGTGATATGTAAGGCGGCGTTTTGCATGTTTAGCCTTAGGCCAAGGATCACAGAAGTTAATATAGAAACGATCAACTTCTCCAGGTGCCACTATCTCTTCGATACCTGCAATATCAAATAGAGAGACCTTTGCATTGTTTCGCTCTCCTTCAAAGATTTTTTGTGCTGCATAATAGATAACACCCATTTGTACTTCAAAACCTACGAAGTTAGCATTTGGATACGCTTCAGACATCCCCGCAATAAAGCGACCTTTCCCCGTCCCTAGTTCCATATATAATGGGTACTCAGGATGTTCAAATAATTCACGCCACTTGCCTTTAAACTCTTCTTGTCCAGACAAAATGATGTGAGAGTCATATTCGTGGATAGCTTCATCAATCCATGGTTTTCTACGAAGGCGCATACTTTCTCCTTACATCTATTTTTAATAATATATTTATATTTGTTTATATTTATTATTACAGGTCATATACCTATCTTATTAATTATAGAAAAGGGGACCTCAAACGTCAATTACATTCTATGGATTTAATCCTAATCATTAAAACTGTGAAAGTAGAAGCCATAAAAAAAGACCTACTTCCGAAAGAAGTAGGTCTACATTTTATTGGAAAATCATAGCTTCTAAATTTTCAATTTGATATTGACTTAGGCCAAGTTCAGATAAACTCTTTTCAGCTGCAGTAAAAAGATTATTTTTACCAACTCGAGTACCTAGTGCTGCCGCAGCGACCAATTCACGGTCCAATTTACCTAAACGTGAACGATTACGATTTTGAGGTTTTGGTTTTTTCATACGGAACGTATTATATTGAACCCCCTCTTTTGTTTCCTCAGCTTTCGGCTTTGTTAAAGGTGCCCCATTAGTGCCATTCCCCAATAAAGCACTAAGTCCTGTTTGCTTTGGAACCAATTTTTCGTACTCATCGCCAAACTCAGGGCGTTCATCACGTAATTGATCAAATGTAGCTAAAGCAGCATTCATTTGTTTCAAGCCAGCAGCAGAGTAAAGTTGACGAATGGCAATACTCACCTCTTGTGGCGTCAACGTGCCTCGCTCAATAGCAGATGCAATTACACTCTTTAATGCACCTTGATCACCAGACGCAGTATAGCGGCCGATTTCAACCAAGTCTTTCTGACGTGCATTAAGCTCTTTTGGCGTATATATATTTATCTCAGATATAGATGGTGCCTGTTTAGAAGGTTGTTCTCCCGCCCCATTAGCCTCAAACATATAGCCACCGGCAACGATGGCCACGGCTAATGTTAAGGTTAATACTCTTTTCAAAGTCTTACAATCTCCCTTATCATTAATACTAATTGTATAATACTGCAATAGTAGCGTATATTATCAATGGATTTATTTTACTGTTCTACTGTAATACATACTGTAGATATTATTATATAATACTTCATCTAATTTTTATAGTCCTATTCGAAAAAAATCTATAATCTTTTAATAAATTATATATATTTATCTATAAAAATTATATATTTATAAACCACACTTAACAATACATCAAAATGCACCTCTACTATTTTATCAAAGAGATTAATGACTATCGTAACATACTAATATTCCTTACAACTATAATTTTCTACCATTTCGGTTTATGATCCATTAGAAAAATAGAATCATTAAAATTATATAGCCGTTCCAAAGAACGCAAAAAGGCGGTACAACCAAATGGTTGTACCGCCTTGATTCATCAATTATTCAGCAGTGAATGGCAATAAAGCAATTGCACGTGCACGTTTGATAGATGTAGTCAATTTGCGTTGATGTTTTGCGCAAGTACCGGAAATACGACGAGGTAAGATTTTACCGCGTTCAGTCGTAAAACGACGAAGTTTAGCAACATCTTTATAGTCGATTTGATCGATATGGTCTGCACAGAAAACGCATACTTTTCTTCTTGGCTTTCTGCCTCTATCTCTTCTCATTGCGAATCCTCCTTTTCGAATTAGTAGGAGTCCCTGACACTAGAACGGGATGTTTTCGTCATCGCCGCCTGTACTGAAACTATCAAAATTGGACCCACCTTCGAAAGAATTAGTATTCATATCAAGGGATTGGCCCACAAAGTTCGCTACTACTTCAGTAACGTACCGTTTTTGACCGTCCTGAGTCTCGTAAGAACGAGTTTGCAAACGACCTTCTACAAAACAACGACTGCCTTTACGAAGATTGCCTGCCGCTTCACCAAGTTTACCCCAAGCAACGCAGTTGATGAAAGCAGTTTGTTCTTTCGTCTCATTTGTTGTGGAATCAATATAGGTATTTGTGGCAGCTACTGTGAAAGTTGCTACCGCACGACCAGTTTTGGTATAGCGTACTTCAGGATCACGAGCTAAATTACCTAGAATTTGTACAGAGTTCATGTTTTCCTCCAGGCTTTAATTATGCTTCGTGTTTAACAATTAGATGTCTTAGGACTTCATCGTTGATTTTCAATACACGATCGATTTCTTTGATTTCAGCAGGTGCTGCTTCAAAGTTGATCAATACATAGAAACCGTCAGTGAATTTCTTCACCGCGTAAGCAAGACGACGCTTGCCCCAACGATCTACCTTTTCTACTGTGCCGCCTACACGAGCAATTAAAGCTTCTACTTTTTCAATAACAGCGTTAGTTGCTTCCTCTTCAGCTGGTTTCACAATAAACATGACTTCGTATTTGTTCATACAAAATCACCTCCTCTTTCGGACTAATGCCCCTATCGACACATAGGGGTAGGAAGTGCTTACCATCAATAAGCCTTACTATTATAACCTAAAAAAATGATGAAAGCAAGGATTCAAATTAAAACCCTTGCTTTTACCAATATTATATACGATTATATTTTTCATCCTCAGGAAAGGCGATAATAGCACAGATAATTACAAATATGGCTATTACCCCCATCATAGGATAGGCCGTATCATTTGGTAAAAAGGTAAGTATCAACGATGACACAATACCACTACCATATTGCATGGCACCTAATAGTGCCGCCCCAGATCCAGCCATTCTACCTGCTCTATCTAAAGCTAATGCATTAGTTACAGCGGCAATGATACCATTCATGGAGAAGAATAAAAAACAGCCAATAACGATTAACCACAATGAATGGTAACCTAAGAACATCAAGCCCATAACAACGGATACACAAACAGCAGCAAATAGTGTGGCATATTTCAATAGTCTATCAAGGCGTATAGCACTAACAATACGACGATTAATGGCACTTAACAACATAACACCAATAATATTAACAGAAAAGAGATAACCAAAATATTCTTTGGGCACTTCATACACATCTATATATACATAAGGCGATCCCGTTAAAAACGCATAAATGGCAATATAAAATGAGCTAACACATAAGGTATATTTCATAAAACCTTTATTGCGTAATAAAATCCAATAGTTATTATAGGTATGACCTATGGACTTTTTGCTCCTCTTCTCTACGGGATGTGTTTCCGGAAGCACTAATACGGCAACGAGCATTAAAAGTCCTATACCAACAAGCAACCAGAATATAGAATGCCATGTATACCATACAAGTAAATGTCCGGCTAACATTGGGCCTGCTATAGGCGCTATAGCCATAACAATGGCCAATGTAGACAACATTTTAGCCGCCTCAGTCCGACCATATAAATCCCGAATCATAGCCCGCGATAGCATCGGTCCTACACAGGCACCAAATGCCTGAAACACACGCCAAGCCAACAACTCCATCATAGAGGAACTCAAGGCACAACCTACAGAACCAATACTAAATAAAACTATCCCTATAATCAGTGGCTTCTTACGACCAATTTTATCGCTAACGGCGCCCCAAAAAAGCTGAGCTAGCGCAAACCCAATTAAGAAACCCGTCAACGTAAGCTCCGCATCACCATTGAGGTCACGCCCCATCTCAGGCATAGCCGGCAAATAAATATCCGTCGACAACGATGTAAACGCCATCAAAGCACTTAATATAGAAGTAAAAAGCCATCCTTTATTGCTAATCGTCAGCATAAAGACACCACTTTCATATAAAATCGCACTATAATATGTATTCATTTAGATTATATCAGAAATAAAATTAATGCTATATAAAGTTTTGATTTTTTCAATAAAAAAGCGTAGTAAAATACTACGCAAAAATTGGTCTATAGTAATATCACTCTTTGCACTATTCAAATAGTATAAAGACAAAAGCCTAACGCAACAGAGTATTCAAAATACTCGCACGCTAGGCAACCCTTAAAAAGTATTTATAAGATGAGCCTAACGCTACCACACGTTGATGGCTCTCTTTTTATCTATTATACAACATAAATAGAATTTCTTAAACGAATTATATGATAAATGGCTCTTTATCATCAACGACATAAACATTTCTATTAGGTAGTATTCTCTTTAGTTTTTCAGGGATATCAGTATGAACCTGAATAACAATATCAGGATCAACCATTTCTATGAACTGAACTAAATCGTCCTTTGAGACATGACCACTGGCATGACATATATAAGATGAATATGTATCTAACAATTCTTTCAATGCTAAATTCTCCTCAATATATCCTATCCACATGGAATATATAATACGTACATCATCTTTAGGGAACTCTTTAATTTTAGAAATAAAATTTTCTGTCCCTCTTACTAAAGATACAAATCCATGTTCCATATAGTATTTAGGATACATTCCTTTATCAATAACTAATGGGCTATCATGTCTACGATACAAAGAACTTTCATAATATACATTATTAATCACAGTATCTAATATTCTTTTCTGATAAGCATCACAAATGAGTACTTTATCAGTTGGCATATTCTGCCAAATTCCCATAATACGATCAATATTCGTAGATGAACACATAACAAAAACATATTTTCCATCTTGAATATATGAAGAAATATCATCTAATACGGCCGCTTCAGATATACAATCATCTGCGTCTCTAGACAATGAGGTGCCCTCTGTAATTAATACATCAACCTCACCTATATAGGTGTTAACTAATTTGTCTAATACGTGATGGCGCAACCCATGCATCCGGAAATCACCTGTATATAAAATGCGTTTACCTCCGGCCTCAACAACAAACATATAACTATCAATAGCACTATGGTCTATAACCAAAGGTCTAATGCGTATGTCGCCAATAGAAAAAGCTTCTCCTCCACGAAATGTATTAGCACCTAATAGTCGTAAGTATAAATCTTTGTCTTGATATTCAGCACCTATTAGAGCGATTTCCTTGCTTAACTCACCCATATATAATGGAACGTCTGGTATTGTAGAGGTTAATTGGCCTAAATGATCCATATGATAATGAGAAATCACAATACCGTCACAATCCGGCTTTCCTTTTG
Organism: Veillonella sp. 3_1_44; assembly: GCF_000163715.1. Lineage (NCBI taxonomy): Bacteria > Bacillati > Bacillota > Negativicutes > Veillonellales > Veillonellaceae > Veillonella > Veillonella sp. 3_1_44. The sequence continues at coordinate 326,852 of NZ_GG770201.1, read as the reverse complement.
TAACGCCGTCTATATCCAGATTTATAGGTGTGTACTTTTCATCTAAACTTAATTCATTACCAAAATCTAACATAATGCAAGTAGATGCTGTACTAATTTCTATAGCACTACCACCAATCTGATGTGTGCCACGATGAACAACAATATTCATATTCAACCTTTACTTAGAAATGGTAAGCAATGTTTCTGCTCGATATAAACGATCTAAACTTTCTGACCAATTATCTACTTTATTTTTATAAGGTGCTTTACTTACTTTTTGAGCTTGTAATACAACAAAACGAATTTGTTTTAATTCAGGCTCTTGTTTCAAAATATTTTCACATAAATTTCGTAACTGCTTACGTTTGCCAGAATCTATCAGTTCTTTGCATTCTTTAAACTGTTGTGACACAACAGTTTTGGATGGATAACTATCTTCCGTTACTGCCTTTGAATCAATACGAAGCATCAAATTAGTTTCTATTCCACCGTCATCTTTGGTACAAGATTTTTCATCAAACAAAATGACTAGCTCAGCTTCATTCGTATATTTATATTCAGGTAATTTCTTTAAATCCTGTATACCATCATGGCTGACAGCAGATTCAATCTGTTTTATATCAAGCAACTTATAATATGTATATGCCTCTAAAACGCATCGTAGTAAAGTTTCCTCACTGCCAGAAGGTCGATATTTTAATTCAATGACAGAATAACATTCATCATCTTGGTTATAGCCTAATAAATCTATTTTTCCGTAAGAATCATTTTGTGTCACCTTTAATGGTGTTTGATAATCAAAGATATAGCCTAATCCATCAACCTCACGTTGATAAAACAACAATTTCGCTAAAATTTCTTCTTTACGATTTGTGCCTTGCAGCTTTTTCATATCTACTATTTTGGAAGGAGAATGATTTGTATCAAAATGATTAGGTCGTACTGGCTTTAAGTCTGTCCATGCACTTAAAAGATTTTTTGATAAAAGAGTACTGGCAATAACTTCACTATAGCGGTTTTTGTCCGCTTGCGACGTTCCTTGTACATAGCCTTTATAATTTACAATAGATGCCTTATAAAAGTTTGCTGCAAATCTTTTTATATCCCCATCGTTATCTTTTTGTTTTACTTTTTTTATATTAACAGTATCTTCTGTTGTATCGTTCTTAGATTGCCCAAAAAGGGTTTCAAACTCATCAAATTTATCTTTTCGATTAATACCTTTACAAATAAATTCATATACCTCTTTAGACTTTAACATTATAAATGCCTCCCTTAATAGCAATTTACCTCACTGCACATAACTACTAAAACTACCCCATATCATACACAATAGATCAATGTATTATTATAAATTCATTATATCAACTGTCTTTTTATGAGTAAATAATGAAGAAATTAAATTCTATGCGAATACTATCTTCCTATATTTCTACTTTAATACAATCAACGAGTAATAAATTCCTCATATTATAATCTTTTATACTAAAAACATTTACACTATTTAGATTAAGGAAAAATTCTATAGAAAATCCTTGCGTCATTATTCTATATAATTTACTATATATAGAGAAATCTGATTATAAAAAGGAGTCATCATGGCTAATATCAATGAAAACTACTTAAACCTTCAAGGTTCTTATTTATTTGCTAATATTGCTAAAAAGGTAAATGAATACCAAACTGCTCATCCAGATGCAGATATTATTCGTCTTGGTATCGGCGATGTTACATTACCTCTTGCTCCAGCAATTATCGATGCTATGAGTAAAGCTGTTCAAGAAATGGGAAAAGCAGAAACATTCCGAGGTTATGGCCCTGAACAAGGATATGATTTCTTACGTCAGGCTATTATTGATGGCGATTACAAACCATTGGGCGTAGATATCGCTATTGACGAAGTATTCGTTTCCGATGGTGCAAAGTCTGACGTTGGTAATATCCAAGAGTTATTCAGCGAAGATAACATCATTGCTATCACAGATCCTGTGTACCCAGTATACTTAGACTCCAACGTTATGGGTGGTCGTACTGGCGAAGCTGTAGAAGGCATCTTCCAAAAGGTTGTATACCTCCCTACTTACGCTCAAAACAACTTCTCTCCAGAATTCCCGTCTGAACGCGTAGACATCGTATATCTTTGCTCGCCTAACAATCCCACCGGTACTGTTTTAAGCCGTGCTCGTTTGGCAGAATGGATCAAATGGTGTAAAGATAATGATGCGATTTTGATGTTTGACTCCGCTTACGAAGCTTTCATCAGCACAGAAGATACTGTAAAATCTATCTACGAAATCGAAGGCGCTCGCGAAGTGGCTATCGAGTTCCGTTCCTTCTCTAAAACTGCAGGTTTCACTGGTACACGTTGTGCTTATGCAGTAGTACCTAAAGAGGTCACTGGCAAAACTAAATCTGGTGAACGCCAACCGCTAAACCCTATGTGGAACCGTCGTCAATGCACTAAATTCAATGGTGTTCCTTACATCATCCAACGTGGTGCAGAAGCAGTATACACAAAAGAAGGACGTGAACAAACACGTGCAAACATTGCGTACTACAAAGAAAATGCTCGCATCATCAAAGAAGGTCTTGAATCTATCGGCCTTACTGTATACGGCGGTGTTGACGCTCCATATATTTGGCTAAAAACGCCTGGCAACATGACTAGCTGGGAATTATTCGACATCTTGCTCGAACAAGTTCAAATCGTATCTACACCAGGCTCTGGCTTTGGCCCTCATGGTGAAGGTTACCTTCGTTTGACAGCATTCGGTAGCCGTGAAAATACAATTCGCGCCGTTGAAAGAATCAAAACATTACAATTCTAATATAATTATGTCTATATTTAGATTTAGATTTAGATCTTGATTTAGATTTAGATTACATTTAATTTGAGACATCTAATTTAAAGTAGTTTATATCTATAAAACTAAAAGACCGATTACAGTCCTTCAATAGGAATGTAGTCGGTCTTTTTATATACCCTTACATATATGAATATTTAATTCTAGTATTCCTTAACACTATAGTACTAACAAATAACATCCCCATATTATTTGCCTCTGCTATTTTTACCCTTAATTAAAAGTTATGACGAATCCCTGCGTCAATGCGATAGGAATTGTCTACGATAGCACCAAAGTTTTTAGTGAAAGTCCCATAAATATATGTATTAGGACGTACGCTCCATGAACCACCTAACTCAACATCTAGCCATGTATCTTTAAGATTCACTTCACTGCCTGTAGTTGGCTCACCGGTCATGCTATAAGTAGCTTTCATTTTACCAGAGAATTCATGCGCTAATGCTGCTTTGAGGAAGAGGTTGCTATTCTTACTTTCCTTGCCAATGCCTACACCGATACGACCAATAACGGAGTTTACCGCATCAGAGTTAATGTGCACTGTGCTACCTGTATTTGTACTAGCATCGAAGCTTACACCAGACAAGCGACTAAGCGTCAATTCTGCGTTAGGATCGATATAGAAACCATTGTCTTTCTTGATTCGTTTACCATATTCAACGCTCAAAGAGGTACCTGTATTGCGGTAATCTCCGCTCAAGCTTGTACCCAAGCTATTGCGTACAGTGAAATCATTTTTCAAACGACTTACTTTACCAATCACATCTAAATAACGACCATCATTATATTGTTTTGCACCGTATAATGCTAAACCTGCGGTTTTACCAGACCCTGAACCTAAAGCGTAATCGCTATTGCTTGTACCATATAACAAGGCACCACCAATAGTCCAATCGCCACGCAATGTGTCATAGCCTACTTGCGCCATGTTATAGGTTTGATTTACATAGGCGCTGTCTGTAATTTTAGATTTACCACCGATGTATTTTCCCCATACACCATGCTTATTGGAGTTGAGTCGCACATCACCGAGGCGACGTTGTAAATCATTCGTATCGGCTCTCATTTGCATCACAGAGGAGGCTACCGCACTCTTAGCACCAGAAACAACTTCGCTTTCACGCGCTGTCACAACCGCTTGGTCAGTAATACTAGGTTTTCCATCAACAGTAAAGCTATCTGTACCAAGCTTAGTGGAATATGCAGGGCTAATAAGGCCTGAATCGACTTGAACATTCACATTTAAATTACGTTCACCCTTAGTAAAGCCGGTATATGTTAATTTATTAGCCAACTGCTGCAAAGTACCTCTTGGGTTATCTACATTTACAGACCCTTTAAGTGCATCTGCCGAACTACGCATAGTCACAGAAGAACCTTTATCAGCATGGTTGATAACAACTTTGCCCTTACCTTGTGCAGTCGCAGGGGCTCCCTTTTCATAGTCGATAGCTGCATGACCAGCATAGTTGTTAATAGTAATTGGTCGTGGATCTACGGCTTGGATAATACCTTGACTATTTATATCTTTACCACCAATGAAATGCTCTACACGACTACCAGTATATAAATAGTTTGCATTATTAGGACGACCTTGTGTAGGATATACGCGTTCAGCTCCTAGCCATTCATTGCGCCAAGTCGCACCATTTTGTAAGTATAATCGCAAACCACCATGGTACGGATTGTTGTTGCTTTCATCAAATTCATTAAGTACGCCCCCTACCAATTTAGAATTTGGTGTTGTTAAACCTAAAGAAATTTCAGATCCATGGTTATGTGGATTCTTGTCGATACCATAGTTTTTATCTAAAAATCCTATATTACCATACATCTTCACATCATTCGTTCCCGGATGTAAGCCATCCATACCTGTATTTACATAAACAAAACCTTCTTCAGATAATGCAGAGTAAGTATCAGAGGTATCTAAAGGATATGTTTTTACATCGGCCCCACCTAGTATACGAATATATCCATCTTTATTAGCTTGCAAACCAACGCCAACAGCATCGACTTTAGCATTACCCTTTACGGTAATTCGAGTATCATCGTTATTTCCATCATTAGTAAGTCCACCATAACCAGCATAGATACCGCTCATATAATAATGTGCCAAATCAGGTCTACGTTTCGCACCACTTTCTGCAGGTGCTGGGTTTTTAACTGTTACAGTTACATTTTTATCGATAGCAACTTGTGTCCCATCAAGGGCATAAATACCTGTAACATTATTATGATATTTTGTTCCATTTACACCTAAACCTGATACATTAACAGTTAAGTCATCTGTATAATGTCTCTTTTCCCCCCACAAATTAAGGCCAATGGATTTTCCGTCTGTATGACTTTCCACAGTTGTGGCTGATACCATGGTAAAAGCATTAGCACCTGTTACGATTAATGCAGCAATAACAGCAGCTTTTACATTTCTTCTCATGTTATACCTCCTTAACACTTCAACTATGAACATAACTAACTAACATAACCAATTTAATTGTATCTAGATTCAGGGTATATGTGTCAATTTCTACTCATATGATTTTTTATTTGTCCCCTATAACAACACGCTATGTATCGATATAGTTGTGCACAAATTACTTGTTTAAATTAAATATTAATTATTTTCTATACCCTCTAATAAATTCTATAGAAAAATATTAAAAGCTATTAATTTTATGCTATAATAAATATGTTAATTATTAAATTTCAACTTATATAGGAGGCTAATATGAATATTCGTATTGGTATCGTTGGTTACGGCAACTTAGCTCGTGGCGTAGAAGCATCTGTTCAGTTACAACCTGATATGGAGCTCATCGGCGTATTTTCTCGCCGTCAAGGTATTGAAACTGTATCTGGTGTACCTACTTACACGATGGAAGATATTCCTAACTTTAAAGGCAAAATCGATGTAATGGTTCTTTGCGGTGGTTCTGCAACAGATCTTATCGAACAAACACCGATGGTAACAAAATACTTTAACTGTATCGATTCCTTCGATACACATGCACGTATTCCTGAACACTTCGCTAATGTAGATAAAGTAGCTAAAGAGGCCAAAACTGCTACATTAATTTCTTGTGGTTGGGATCCAGGCATGTTCTCTTTGCAACGCGTTTACGCGGAAGCAATCTTACCAAAAGGTAAATCCTACACATTCTGGGGTCGCGGTGTATCCCAAGGTCATTCCGATGCTATTCGCCGTATCGATGGTGTTCTTGATGCTCGTCAATATACTGTGCCTAAAGAACAATACCTAGAAGCTATCCGTAACGGCGAAACTCCAGATGTTGATGGCTATAAAGGTCACCTTCGTGAGTGCTATGTAGTAGCGGCTCCTGATGCGGACAAAGCTAAAATCGAAAACGAAATCAAAACTATGGAAAACTACTTCGTAGGCTATGAAACTGTAGTCAACTTCATTTCCCAAGAAGAACTTGATCGCGACCACAAAGGCATTCCACATGGTGGCTTCGTTCTTCGCTCTGGTGAAAGTACAGAAGGCACACGTCACGTTATTGAGTACTCCTTGAAACTTGACTCTAACCCTGAATTTACAGGCTCTGCACTTGTTGCTTACGCTCGTGGTCTCTACCGACTTGCTAAACACGGCGGCACAGGTTGCTATACAGTATTCGACATTCCACCAGCTTGGATTTCCACACAATCTGCTGAAGAATTAAGAGCACATTCTCTATAATAGAGCGAGGTCCTCATCGACTTAATAGATGAGGGCCTTTTTTATACCAAAAAAAACTATCAGAAACTCTATTACCGGATATTTTTACATATTTTAACTTTATAATATTCTTCTATATGTACATAAAAATTAGGAATTAGAAGTTTATTTTTTAAAATGCTAGGATAAGTTTATTTAATTTATATCCATCATGGAGGTGCCATATGAAAATGAAAAATTTTATACACAATAGTCTTATAGCAGGATTATTAATATGTCCTCTACTATTTGCCGGTTGTACTAATTCTGTTGGTCCAAACGATAAACCCAACGATAATATAAAAGTCGTTACAGATTTAACCGGTACAGACGTATCTATGAAGAAAGAAATTAATCGTATCGCTATCGTCCCTATCCCTTGGACCTCTATTGTATATGCAGTTGATGGTAGCGATAAAAAAATAGTAGGTATCCATCCATCAGCTAAAAAGTCATATGAAGCCAGTATATTTAAGACGTTAGCGCCTGATTTAGAAAATGTTAATTCATTATTTGTAGACAACAATTTCAATGTTAATTTTGAAGAAGTTGCTAAGTTAAAGCCTGATGTCGTCATCATTTGGGATTATCAACCAGAGGTAGCAAAAAAACTTAAAGAGCTAGGTATACCTGCTGTATCCATAAAGTATGGAACATTGGAAGATATTCAAAACGGAATTCGTCTGTTAGGCAAGATTCTAGATAAACCAGAACAAGCTGAAGCCTTAATCTCATACCATAAAGATTCAGAAGCATATTTTAAACAAAAAAATGCTTCTGCATTACCAAATAAGCCAAAAGTATTATATTTGCAAAATAAGAATCTAACTGTTGCAGGTAACAAATCAGTCAATCAACTCATGATTACTATGACAGGTGGTGAAAATGCCGCAAAAGATACAAAAGGTAGCTGGACTAAAGTCTCAATGGAAGAAATCATGACCTGGAATCCAGATATAATTATATTAAGCAACTTTGATTCTATTACACCTGATGATATTTATCAGGATAAGCTTGAAGGTCAAAATTGGAGTAACATAAAAGCTGTAAAAAACCATCGAGTTTATAAAGCACCTATGGGAATCTATCGTTGGGATGCACCTAATGTGGAAACACCATTAATGATGAAATGGATGGGACAACTCATTCAACCTGATACTTTTAATGACTATATATTACGTGACGATTTAAAACAGTTTTACAATACCTTCTACCATTACAATCTCACAGATAGTGAAATTAATACCATCTTAAATATTTCTATAAATAACACTCCCACATTTTAACTAAGGAGTAATCATGAAATCTCAAAATAAATATCTAGTTATATTTTTCTGCCTTTTAGTATTTCTCGCTCTTACTGTATTAATATCCTTAATGACTGGTCGATATATGCTAATGCCCACACAAGTTATAAATATTTTATCAAACGGAAGCTCTGCAGCTGCATTTGATATGGAATCAGCCGTAATTTGGAATCTTCGTATTCCTCGAATTTTACTAAACATACTTGTCGGTGGAGCTCTTGCAATAGCTGGAACCGTTTTTCAAGGTATTTTCAGAAATCCATTAGTCAGTCCGGATATATTAGGTGTCAGTTCTGGTGCAGCCTTCGGCGCTGCACTGGGAATATTAATTTCCGGTATAAATATATACGCTACGGGATTTGCACTTATCTTTGGTATTGCCAGTGTTTGCCTCACATATAGTCTAGCTCGCCTAAGAAATCAAATCACATCATTATCACTGGTTTTATCAGGAATGATTGTTTCTGCTATTTTCGGAGCATTGATAGCTTTAATTAAATATGTAGCTGATCCATATGACAAATTACCGGCAATCACATATTGGTTAATGGGTAGTTTTTCTACAGCTTCCTACGAAAATGTTTCACTCGTCTCTATTCCTATCATCTTTGGATGCGCTGTGCTATACTTTTTACGTTGGAAAATCAACATTCTCTCTATGGGAGATGAGGAAGCTACAGCACTTGGGGTGAACCCTTTTAAGTTACGCCTAATTATCATTGCTATGGCCACGTTAATAACTGCAGCCTGCGTAACCATCACAGGAATTATCGGTTGGGTAGGACTTGTCATTCCACATATTTGTCGCATGTTAATAGGTGTAGATCATCAAAAACTACTTCCTATCTCCATCATTGTCGGAGCTATTTTCATGATTATCGTGGATTTAATCGCACGCTCAGCTATTGCTGCAGAAATACCAATAGGAATAATCACCGCCTTAGTAGGGGCCCCATTCTTTGCTTGTCTTTTTTACCGTACACGAGGTGATTGGAAATGATTTTTGAATTGAGAAACGGCTCATTTGCTTATAATAAAAAAGATTATATTTTCAAAGACATTTCTTTCACAATAAAATCGGGCGAAATATTGACTATTTTAGGCAGGAACGGGATTGGAAAAACAACATTAGTAAAATGTATCTCCCGTATACAGCAGTTGCAAGAAGGCAACATATACATAAATAATAAACTAGTTAGTCCCCATGATAATGCTCCTATTGGCTATGTTCCGCAAGCAAGAGAGTTATCATTTCCTTATACGGTAGAAGAAATCGTATTAATGGGACGCAGTAGACATATTGGTATGTTTTCTGTACCTACAGATAAAGACTATGAAATAGTCCACTCTGTCCTAAAAAGAATAGGTATTTCCTCACTCGCTTCCAAAACAGCATCAAGCTTAAGTGGAGGTCAGTTGCAATTGGCATTTATTGCCAGAGCACTAGCGAGTGAACCGCAACTGCTCATTATGGACGAACCAGAATCATATTTAGATTTTAAAAATCAGTATACCATGCTTTCACTTATTCGAAACATCGTAGATGAATCTAATCTTGCTTGCATTATGAACACACATTATCCTGATCATGCACTTCAAATATCTGATAAAACTTTAATGCTAAAACCTAATAACTATATTTTAGGTACCACCAAGAATACTGTAACAGAAAATAATCTGAATGATTTCTTTGATGTTCGTACCAAAATCATTGTAGGAAAAGAGGATAATAAATCCTATTCAGGGTTTATAGTACTTGGCACTAAAGAATGATAAAGTTCTTTTACAATTATATATGATATTCATTCAATAAAATTTTTAACGAAACTTACAGAACGTGCTTTCGGTAATATACAAATATAAAATAGTTACAATGCCGCTAATTAAAAGAGACCATCTTAAGATGGTCTCTTTTTTGTCCTATAAACTTTTTTTACACTTACTTAATACCAACGTGTTAACGGCAATTCGTTCGTAACACCTTTTGTCATCAAAATTTGATGCAAGTCCATATTACCGATGTAGAAACCTGCCGCACATCCACAAAGATACAGATCCCACATGCGTACGAATTCACTCCCCCGTTTCGCCTCTACTTGCTCACGGACGCCTTGGAAATTGTTATACCAATGCATTAAAGTCTTATAATAGTGATACCGTAAACTTTCAACATCGATGACATTCATATCATAGTCATAAGCGAGGCTGACCATTTCGCGAAGGGACGGCAAACATCCGCCCGGGAAGATATATTTACGAATCCATGCACTTGTTTCCTTTTCAGATGGGTCACTGATGTAGTGGAGCAGGAACAGCCCGCCGTCTTTAAGCATATCCGATGCGTCCTCCATATACAGAGGAAAATTAGGCCGCCCTACATGTTCAAGCATGCCGATGCTGACAATGCGGTCAAAGGTACGCCCGGAAGCCGCTACATCGCGATAATCTATAAGTTCAATCTCAACCTGTCCTTCAAGGCCATATTCTTTAATGCGTTCCTGTCCTTTTTTCCATTGTTCTTCGGAAAGAGTACACCCATAGCCCTTAACCCCATATTTACGAGCCGCTTCAATGAGAAGGAATCCCCATCCGCAACCGATATCAAGTAAAGTCATACCCTCTTTTAAGTACAATTTATCGAGAATATGATGAACCTTTTGATATTGCGCATCTTTGAGACTATCATTCTCATGCTTAAAATACGCACAGGAATAGCTCATGGTTTCATCGAGCCACAATTTATAGAATTCATTGCCTAAATCATAATGGGAAGATACTTGTTGTTTTTGATCTTTCTTTTTAAGACCTGCATTAAAGAGCGAGCTAAGTACCTTACGATTGATAGAGTCCTTACCTACATGACCAAGGACTACACAAAGGGCTTTAAACAAATCCCCTTCAATTTCGATATCTTTACGCATGTACGCTTCACCGAGGGCGAGTTCTGCGGATATTAACAAATCTTTTTTGGGAATATCGCGATTAACGATGACGGTAAACTCGGATTCTCCGTCAACGATTGTATATTCATTATCTCCAATTTTTACGGTAAAACAATGATCATTAAAGCGTTCTAAATAATGGACTAAGAAACTATCAAATAGCTTGGAAAACATACTGAACTTCCTTTCCTATTAGCTTTCACTATATAGGTTTAAAAATATATACATTAACATGAATGGATACATTCCATACCCTATTAATATATACACCTATAAATTATATCTATATAGTTACGGCGAATAAAAATCTATATTAATCCTATATTTTAATATGAACTTATCACATTATTTAAGTAATATATTTAACTCTATTTATATTATAGCACTTTGAAATAATCTATTTTATATTTATTGAGTAATTCCATCCTATTAGTATGGTATAATATTTATTTGATAAGGTTTATAACAAACTATTGCTATAAACTTTCACAAAGAACGAAATCAATTTATTAATAAAAGGTGGTACCATGAGCACAAATTTAGAAGTAGGCATCGTAGGCCTTCCAAATGTTGGTAAAAGTACATTATTCAACGCTATCACAAAAGCGGGCGCTGAAGCTGCCAATTATCCATTCTGTACAATTGAACCTAATGTAGGTGTCGTTGACGTTCCAGATAATCGTTTAGCTGTATTGGCTGAAATGTTCGGTTCCAAACGCATCCTCCCTGCTGCTATGCGCTTCGTAGATATTGCTGGCCTCGTAGAAGGTGCATCCAAGGGCGAAGGTTTGGGTAATAAATTCCTTAGCCATATCCGCCAAGTAGATGCGATAGCACAAGTTATTCGTTGTTTCGATGACCCTAACATCACTCACGTTTCTGGCTCTATTGATCCAATTCGCGACATTGAAATCATTAATACTGAACTCTGCCTTGCAGACCTTGAGTCCGTAGAAAAACGGAAACAACGTATTGAAAAAATTGCTAAATCTGGCGACAAAGATGCACGTGCTGAATTACCATTATTAGAACGCATCATCGAAGGTCTTGGCGAAGCGAAACCTGTTCGTGCACAAGGTCTTGAAGAAGAAGAATTGGAAATGATCAAAGAGTTAACATTGCTTACAGCAAAACCATCTCTTTATGTAGCCAATATTTCTGAAGATGAAGTATCTGATTACTCTTCCAACGAATATGTAAAACGTGTAGAGGAATATGCGAAAAACGAAGGCGCTGGCATCGTTGTTGTGTCCGCTCGTATCGAATCTGAAATTGCAGAGTTATCCGATGAAGAGTCCGCTGCATTCCTTGAAGATCTTGGTCTTGAAGAATCTGGCTTAACAAAACTTATCAAAGCAAGTTATGCCCTCTTAGGTCTTATCAATTACTTCACAGCTGGTGAAATGGAAGCTCGTGCTTGGACAATCGTAAATGGCACAAAAGCACCTCAAGCTGCTGGTAAAATTCACTCGGATATTGAAAAAGGCTTTATCCGCGCTGAAATCGTATCCTTTGACGACTTACAAGCTTGTGGTAGCCAAAATGCAGCTAAAGAAAAAGGCCTCGTACGCCTTGAAGGTAAAGACTACGTTATGAAAGACGGCGATGTAACCCATTTCCGCTTCAATGTATAAACAAACTTATATAACAAAAACCAGTAAATCTCAGGATTTACTGGTTTTTTTATTACTAATTATAACCTTTATATAATATTATTTATCGTCTTTATGAAGAACATTTTTGACGCCACTAATCGCACCATCTACAGCATCTTTAACATCTTCAGCTGCTTTTTTGAGATCTTCAGCAACATCATGTGCAGCCTCTTTAACTTTTGCAGCTGTATTTTCTACAGCGCCTTCTGCTTGCAATTCTTTGTTATCAGTTAATTTACCGGCATTTTCTTTTAATGCACCTTTAGCTTGATTTAATTTATCTTCTAATGCCATAATTATGATCCTTTCATATAAAATCATTTATAGCTATGTTAGCTATACTTTTAAAAAAAGATTACTATCCCTTTTTCCCGAAGAAAAACGAAACAACAGCAACAACAATTACAGCACCAAGAACAGAAGGAATTAATGCCATGCCAGCTAAGCTAGGACCCCATGTGCCAAATATTGCTTGACCCACAGACGAACCAACTAAACCAGCAATAACATTGGCAATAACGCCCATTGCTCCACCTTTGTTAGTGATGGCTCCTGCAAGAAAACCGATAAAACCACCAACAATAATTGACCATAACATACGATCACTCCTTCCTATTTAATCAATATATTTATAATATCCTACAAAAAAAACGAACTTTATAAATATTATAAATAATATGTATATTTATAATATAACATTCATTTCTAAAGATTAAATGAAGAAATTCGATATAGATATAAAAGTCGCAATCGATTAAACTACTGTAACAATTTCATCCATTGTGCGACGTGTTTTATTGCGATGCGGTTCTTCATCTCGATATCCAAAGGCAGCCATCACAGCAATGCCAAAGTGCTTTGTATCAAAAAGACCTAATTCATCACCTAAAAAAGCTGTCATCTTATCTTGATTAAAGCCTTCCAATGCACAGGAATCAAGACCTTCGTAAGCAGCCATAGTCATCATATTAGCCATTACAATATACGCTTGCTTAGAAGACCAATCAAAGGCAGCACGATCAGACTCAAATGTTTTATAGTCTTCAGTTGTGAACTGAGCATATTTTTCTTTATAAATAGCATCGACTTCAGCAGGTAATTGTTTCACCTCTTCTTGAATGTAGCGTACATAAGGGGAATCAAATTCCAAATCCACCTTTTTACGTGTTAAGAACACCACGAAATGTCTCGCTTCAAGACCAGCTTGAATACCCCAACCATAAGATTTCATCTTTTCACGGATTTCAGGATTTTGAATAACTAATAATTGGTAAGCTTCAAAACCTAAAGAGGTGGGAGACAAGCGCGCCGCTGTTAAGATACCTTGCCAATCATCATCAGAAATCTTTTTAGTACTATCAAATTTCTTACATGCATAACGATATGTCATAGCGTACTCTAAATCTTTACGATCAAATTTAGGGGCTGTTAATTTTACATTTTCTATTTCATATTTGCTCATATATAACTCCTTATCTAAATGATATTACATAATAAAGGACTTACTTTATCATATCACCTTTGTAGATTCGTCCCCAGTCACACATGGCCATGATAATAGGACGTAGCGTTTCGCCAAATTCAGTGATACTATATTCCGTCTTTGGTGGCACCACTGGATAAATCTCTTTGTGGATGATACCTTCTGCTTCTAAATCCTTCAATTGTTGTGAAAGCATCTTAATCGTCGCTTGAGGAATGAGTTTTTGTATCTCATTAAATCGCAACGTTCTATCTGTCATCAAATGATACAGAATAATAGATTTATACTTACCTCCTACTACACTGAGGGATGCCTCTACAGGACAATTAAATAATTTTTCTTCCATAGAAACCTCCTCACTTAATAGTATCACGAGCCTTAATTAGCAACAAATAGTTTCTATTATTTATTAACACTTTTAGCAGCACTTACCAGACCATCAAGCCAATCTTGATGACCATTAAGCATCGGATTTGGTTTAGCTATATGTAATTCTTTCGCAGGCTCACCTACTTGCGTTTCTTGTGTCAAAATACGAACTACACCATAATCAAGCTCTTCCACAAGCCATGCATGAATAACATCTAGTCGCTCAGCAGTGCCAACTTCACCAGCCCAACCATGCCAAGAAATTCGACCAGGTTGATTTTCACTAGGTGCTACATATTCTACAACCTCTGCATCCACAGGGAAACCAAAGGTTTTAAAGAAGAAACGTGTATTAGATATAAGATGTGTATCTTCTTGATTAAGCATCTTAATATCGCTAGAGTTGCTGTAGTAAGAAGGCCATGTAGCAGCATTTGTTAAGTATTCCCATACAGCCTCTACAGTGATACCTTTTACAATCACCTCATTAGATACATAGTTATCAGTTAAACCTGGTAAGTATTCTTTTGGCCAGTTAATAGCATTCATTGTTGTATTCATAATAAACTCCTTTTATAGTATCAATTTTATTAGTTTTCAGCTGATGATGTCAGTATAAACCATATGGTATATTCCAACAAGAACGCACAAAAAAGTCACATAGTTACAAAAAAGTAACTATGTGACTTAATTTTTATCTACTAAGCTTCATATGGTACGGCCAGTTCGCCTTTTTCATACCAAAACAGTCCCGACGTACTAATCTTATGTTCTTTTAAAATAACCTTAACTTGCTCAACAATACTCGGATCTATTTCTATAGATAAACCACACATATCATAAAGCTCTGGGGGGGTAGCCATCAACTGATGAGGCACCTCTAATTCTGTTAATACCTTATCCGCCTTATCACCAAAATAATAGGATGTAAAAACGACAAGTAATTTTTTATTTTCCAATGCCTCACCTCTTACCAAAGTAGATACGATTAAATGTCTTTCATCTCAATGATTCATTTTAGAAATAAGAAATCTACTTTAAATCAGTAGCTCTAAATCGATATATCAAAATAAAATACTAATATTATAGCTTAACAATATTATCTCCAAGGATTGCATCTGTAATAGCGTACATATTAGTAATACTGCCTACGCCCAGCTTATCTTTTACACCGAAATAATCAAGACAAATGCCGCATGCTGCAATTTCTACACCAAGCTCAGCTAATTTCTTGATATTTTCCAAATGAACCGAATCATTGACTACCATCTTAACACTGCTATTGATGAAATAAATCTTAGAAGGCTTTACGTCAGCTTCAAGCATACATACCCAGAAGGTTTTCATCAAATTTCGGCCAAGCTCTTCACTACCTTCACCAAGATAATCCTTCGTCATCAAAATGACGCGATTTCCATAGTTCATAGGTTCACAACTTACTTCCGTTACCGAATTTGCATTTGGTGTCATAGTAAGATAAAAATCCTTGCCATCTTGGCGAATACCTACACCATAACCACGAGACTTACCAAACTTCTCTACATTATCGCGGCTCACTTCATTATCTACAATTGTAATAATAACAGCATTTGGATTCGCATCACTTACCTTCTTAGTTTCAATAACAGGTTTTGGACACAAGCTACCGCGCACATCTACCGTTAATTCCTTTGTATTGCTCATCATACACCTCTATATACATTATATAATTTGTGAAAGTATCAGCTATCAGCTATCAGCTATCAGCTATCAGCTATCAGCTATCAGCTATCAGCTATCAGCTATCAGCTATCAGCTAATAATAATTTAATTAAATATCTATCCTCAATAGTATAGACCTGATTTTTATAATTTTATTCTGTAACGCGTACCGCTAAACCACTGAAGCTTTCAACAGTACCCACAATAGCAGCACAGTCAATACCCGCCTTATGAAAGGCCTGAACAAGCGGCTCACCTTCGCTAGCAGGAACAGAGAATAGTAACCCACCAGAGGTTTGAGGATCAAATACAATATCCGACCATATAGGATCCAAGTCCTCATCAACTTGTACTTCAGTTATAGCCTTGCGATTACCATAAGATGCAGCCGGAATTAACCCCATTTGAGCCGCCTCGATGACATCATCAAAAAGAGGGATGTCGTAAACTTTAATATGAATCGTCACATTAGAAGCACTCGCCATTTCTACGGAGTGTCCCATGAGGCTAAAGCCTGTAACATCTGTACAAGCATGAACTGTAAAGTTATGCGCCACCTCAGCCGCTACACGATTTAAAGTACTCATACTAGTGACGGCCTGTTCCGTGCCTACAGGGAATAAATCTGCTTTCAACGCATTATTCATAATACCTGTACCAATGCGTTTTGTTAGCACCAACACGTCCCCTACTTGAGCACCTTTATTTTTCCAAATCTGATGGGGATTTACTTGACCAGTCACAGACATCCCAAAGATAGGTTCCTTATTTTCAATGCTGTGTCCACCTACGATGGCTGCACCAGCCTCGGCTACAATCGAACCAGCCCCATTTAACACATCCGTCAAAACACCTTGCTCGACGAGAGGAACCGGAAAGCCTACGATATTCATCGCCGTTAAAGGAGTTCCACCCATAGCATACACATCGCTTAGCGCATTAGCAGCTGCAATTTTACCGAATAAACCAGGATCATTAACCATAGGTGTAAAGAAATCTAAGGTTTGCACCAATGCAAAGGTATCCGAGATTTGATATACACCTGCATCATCGGCACCAGTCATATCTGCGAGAACATGTTCGTTAGTAACGGGTGTTAAAGCTTTCAGCACACGGTTTAATATATGAGGCCCAATCTTACACGCGCAGCCTCCACTTGTCACATAATCAGTAAGTCGTACCATAATCCCTCCTTACTCATTTTCCGGCAATCGAGAGATGATTTTCTTAACAGCCTTCTCAAATTTAGGGCGCGGCATCAAGAGTTGATGACCACATCCATTACATACGATGAGAAAGTCTGTACCAATTCGCTTAACTTCCCACTCATCACTGCCGCAAGGATGTGATTTTTTCATCTTCACTACATCGCCTACGTAATATCTAACAAATGCCATAGCGCCTCCTTTAACTTCTGTCAGTATTTATATATTTATTATACATAAAATAGTTGATTCTATAAATATATCCTGATTCTATAGTTCAATCGTCTATTACATAACCATAAAATTTTCGCCCTAAATATATAATGTACAGATTTGATATGTCTGCTGTTCTTATAATTAAAACCATAACACAAGAAAAATAGTATTATATAATCACCAAAAGATCACAAAAATGTTTATCTTAATCATTATATTTTATAGGGAAATATTAGTGCATCTAAAGAAATCAACATTAATAACTAAACAATAATGATTTTTCATTTAGTTATCATTCTCAATATCAAAATAAAGATTTTTTATAAATCCCATACTATTCAATCTTTATAAACCCACATTTTTACTACATTGATAATATTTATCATTTAGAAAATTTTCGAAATAAATTTTATAAAAAGACTTGCATTTCTCATTTAGTATGTTACAATATAGTCAACAATGATTATTCGTTAAGTATACGGATAACACATTGTATATAAAACTGTTAAGACGGCAAGTGCCGAAACACACAAATAAGTAAGTACTATTTTAAGAGTTAGGCAAGTGTCTATTTGATCTAAGAATAAGTTTTCTTACTAAGGCGAAGTCGCCCTCGAAATTGATAGAATAAGTATTCTATTCCATTGCATTCACAACCAAGTGGTTATGAATATATACGTTAAGTAACAATTTTGAAAATTATCGTAAGTACAAAGGAGTATTAAAATGGCAGAATTAAAAGGTTCTAACACTGAAAAAAATCTTCAAGCAGCATTTGCTGGCGAATCCCAAGCATTTCAAAAATATACATTCTACGCTAGTGCAGCTCGTAAAGCTGGCATGAACGAAATCGCTGACTATTTCGAAGAAACAGCTCACAACGAATCTGCACATGCTAAATTGTGGTTCAAAGCTCTTCATGGTGGTGATATTTCCGCTGATATCGAAGCTAACCTTCGCGATGCAGCAGCTGGTGAAAACTACGAACATACTACAATGTACAAAGAATTCGCTGACGAAGCTGAAAAAGAAGGATTTGCTAAAATCGCTTTCCAAATGCGCGAAGTTGGTAAAATTGAAGCTCGTCATGAAGCTCGTTACCTTGCATTAGCAGCTCAAGTATCCGGTAACAAAGTATTCCACAATGACGAACCAGTAGCTTGGATCTGTGCTAACTGCGGTTATGTACACGTTGGTGAAGAAGCTCCAAAAATTTGCCCTGTATGTGCACATCCACAAGCTTTCTTCCACCGTTTCGTTGAATCCATCTAATCTGTAAGTACGACACTAACTAGATTAATAACCTGTAAGTACAGATTTTAATAAAACTATACTTGTAAGTACAATCTAAACTTACAGTAAGTACTGACAACTTCCTTAACAAAAAGACGATGACATTTGTCATCGTCTTTTTTTGCATTCTTTTGTTAGATTTTTATTTTGTCTACTATATTTTATTCTATTCACTATAATATGTTTTTTATTTCCTTTGTATAGTGCTTATTATTTACTATTGAGTTATAAAAACATATCACTTAATATTATCTACTAAATTTTTAAATTCTTCTGCTGCTTCATATGGATCATCTGCATGAGCAATAGCAGATATTACGGCTACTCCACTGGCACCAGCTTGCAAAACAGGCGTTGCGTTATCTAAGGTAATACCCCCAATACCAACGCACGGTAATGTTAGACCTTCTGCTCGTAACTCAGTAATACGATCTGGTCCGCATGGCTCTTGAGCATCAGGTTTGCTACTTGTGGCATACATAGGACCTACACCGACACAATCTGCATACACTACATCAGTCTTATGAAGTTCCTCCACAGAATGAATGGATATACCAACAACCTTATTTCCTACAAGATTACGAACGTCTTCTAAACGCATATCCTCTTGTCCTACATGAACACCATCAGCATTAACAGCCACTGCTAAGTCTACATCGTCATTAATAATATAAAGCACATTATACATAGCACAAATTTCTTTTAACTGCTGAGCTAATTCTAGTTTCTGTTGTCCTTCTAATGTTCCTGTGCCCTTCTCTCTAAACTGAAAGCATGTCACGCCACCCCGACAAGCAGCTTCAACAGTATCTAGTAAATGTCTTTCATTAAAACCTACATCTTGCGTACCACTAATAAAATATACCTTTAATTGATCGGGTACAACTACGGGCCGTATTCTATTTCCAGATAAAAGCATCGCATCATCGAATTCATATAAGGCATCCATAAATGCCACACTAAAGCTGCCAGGTTTTACACCGCTCACCTTAACCGCACTTTCACCAGCAAGTCCATAGTAAGCCAGTGCATACGCAAGAAACTCACCGATAGACATGTTATGCATAAATGGATAATAGGAACTAAAGAATGCAGCTAAGACAGCCCCTAATAGACAGCCGGTCCCTGTTACCGCTGTCATGATTGGATGACCATGAGGAACTGCAAATACACGAGTTCCATCAGAAACGTAGTCCTCTTCGCCCGTTGCGACAACAGGACAATTAATTTGGCGTGCAAGACGATACGTTATAATTGCGCTATCCTCAACTTGTGCCCCATCTACGCCCTTACCAGAGAGAGAACTGTCAATCTTATGATTTGTATTAAGAGCATCATAGATGGCTTTAATTTCACTTTGGTTTCCTCGTAGCAACGAAATAGCACCGGTTTTAATCAAGTCTAAAACAACAGATAATCGATAAGCCCCAGCGTGACAGCCCACAGGGTCTAGCACAATAGGTACCTCATGAGCCTTCGCTAATTTAACAGCCTCTTTGTAATAAGTAACCTTATCTGGTGTAACGGTCCCAATGTTAATGAGTAAAGCCGCAGCATGAACGATAAGGTCTTTTAAGTCTTCGCTGCACTCACTCATTACGGGTGATGCACCGATGGCTAGTAAACCATTAGCCGTAAAGGTCCGCACCACATCATTGGTAATACAAATAACAAGAGGATTTTTTTTGCGTAGAGTCTCTAATATATTCAGTTCGGGCCAATTTGAACCATTTATATTTGGATTGTTGTAGATCATATAACTATCTCCTCTAGTCATTTTTCAAAAGTTCATCCATCGTTTGAGGGCCATTTACCAATAACCCATAAGCCATATGATTAACAGGCCCACAGCCATGACCAAGAGCAGGGTTATGTTTAATAGCTAGAGCGATATAGTCCTTTGCAATACCAATAGCATCCATTACATCACGTCCTTTAGCGAACTCTGCCGTAATGACTGCTGAGAAGGTGCAGCCCGTACCATGAGTATGAACAGTATCATATTTAGGACTTGTCCACGTACGCACATCTCCATCTTTGGTGAAAGCATAATCCGTAGCATCATCTCCAATATGGCCGCCTTTTATAATAACCACTCGGGGTCCTAATTCATGTAAAATACGCTTAGCTGCTGTTGTGATATCACTTTCACAAGTAATAGACATGTCCGCTAACACCTCTGCCTCGCTACGATTAGGTGTAATGACTGTGGCGACCGGAATGAGTTTCGATTTTAAGAAATTCACGGCCTCATCCGATACAAGTCGATCACCACTAGTAGCAATCATAACGGGATCCATTACATAAGGAATATTCTTGCTTACATAAGGATAAATGAGGTCCATCATCTCCGGTAAAGCAATCATGCCCGTCTTAACGGCTTGTGGTGTAATATCTGAATATACATCGTGTAACTGTTTTTCTATGCTTTCTAACGATAGGTGTTCTACGTGATGTACACCCGTTGTATTTTGAGCCACCACAGAAGTAACAACGGCCATGCCGTATACATTTCGACTTTGGAAGGATTTTAAATCAGCCATAATGCCAGCGCCACCACTAGGGTCAGTACCGGCAATTGTTAATGCAGTATGTAGTTTCATTATGCCTCCTTGTGTAACAGATTACGTCGAGATAAGATTTGTAATACTACGAAGCCAATGCAAGCACCTGCAATAGAGCTCATGGAAAAGGATGTAATCAAGGTCAACAATGCCAATGGTTTGCCTAGTAGGAAATGAGCAATTGGATAGCTTACAAGAGCACCAATAAGTCCAGTGCCAATGATTTCGCCTAAAGCCGCTGCCCAGATGGCGTTGTATTTTTTATATAAATACGCAGATAACCAAGCGCCAATCATACTACCTGGAAAGGCTAATGGAGAGCCTAGTGCTAGTACATTACGTAAGCAAGAAGTACTAAAGGCTGCGCCTACAGAGAATCTCGCCCCAACTATAACGGCTAAGATTACATTTATCATATGTTGAAATGGAAAAATACGAGCAGGGCCAATAGGAATCGACGTAGTCGATAAGACGACACCTAAGGCCACACATATGCTAGCAATAATCATTTTTTTCATAATACCTCCAAGTAAATAAAAATGAGACCACCTCAAATGGAATGGTCTCGTAATAGTTTGGTATCATGTTTCATTCCACTTCCCTACGCCAGTATTATCTGGATCAGGTCTAGGGTTTTGAATGGTCAATCTCAGCAAAAGCACCCCTAGTGGCAATATATTTTTATAATCTAGTTATAACATTATTATACAATCTATGCAACAAAATAATTGACGGTTCCCGTAGCACCTCGTATAATGAAGCCATAATGGGGTGCTCACACAAGTGGGCTGAGAGTAAGCTAAAGCTTTAACCCATAACCTGATTTGGATAATGCCAACGTAGGGAACATAGAGGATTAATGGCCGAGTTCCTGTGAGCTCGGCTTTTTCTATGACTTCCTGGCAAGGAGGACGTATGAAAAATACACACATCACGCAACCACAATTTGCCATGATATGGTTCGGTGCCGCTTTATCGATTGCGGAAATTATGACCGGTACCTATCTGGCCCCCTTAGGCCTCGCGCAAGGTCTCTATGCCATCATCTTAGGTCATATTATCGGCGGCATCCTGCTATTTGGTGCGGGACTCATCGGTGGCCGCTTGCGGCAAGGCAGTATGAACACGACAGCCTTTAGCTTTGGCCCACTAGGGGCAAAGGGCTTTGCCTTTTTAAATATGCTCCAGCTCATCGGTTGGACCAGCATCATGATTTACGATGCCATGTTAGCCTTACAAGCACTGGCACCTCTATCACCTATGATTTGGACCATTGCCATCGGGGCCCTCGTCATTTTGTGGCTCTTCATCGGCCTCCACAATACGGGCTATATTCAAGCCATCGTATCTATTCTATTGCTAGGCCTCACCCTCTACATGGGCACGCACATGATATCGCAGTGGCCTAGTGAAGGTGGCCTTCTAACTAGCGGAAACATGAGTTTCATCGCTGCTCTTGAGTTATCTATTGCCATGCCACTATCTTGGCTACCTCTCATCAGTGATTATACCCGTGAAAGTAAACATCCTTTCACCGCATCACTCACAAGTGCTACGGTCTACACGGTAACGAGTATCGTCATGTATACCTTAGGTCTTAGTGCCGCTATTTTTGGCGGTGGCGACTCCATCATTACTATCATGATGAATGCAGGACTTGGTCTTGCTGGACTCATCGTTATTATCTTCTCTACCGTTACTACAACCTTTATGGACGCTTACTCTGCAGGTGTTTCTAGTACGACTATCTATAATAGTGCATCTAGTAAGGGCATTGCAGTTATTGTTACCATCGTTGGCACTATTGCAGCTATCTTGTATCCGATGGACGATATTACAGACTTCTTATACCTCATCGGATCTGTCTTTACCCCAATGATTGCCATCTTGCTAGCGGACTACTTTATGAATCGTCAACAAGTGCAAACTCTATCGGCTTTTTTAGTACGCGGCACAATTTGGGCTGTATCGGTCGGTTTATATCACTATATGTTACACAGTGAAAGCACCGTAGGTGCTACATTACCAGCCTTTACAATGGCCTTTATCATAACTACTATCATTGGTTTCGTAAGTAAAGCAGTAAAGGTCTCTACAGAAGTTAAACAACCATAATAGGATATATACAACAAGCATCCAAGATAGGAGACTAACTAAATAGGAACTGCTATATAAACAATAAAACCCCTTTAGGAGCAATAACTCGTATGAAGGGGTTTTGTTATTTAGATTCTTTTATTTACATTATTGTTATTTAGATATTTGAATTTGGCCTTCTTCACAGGTCCAGTGCCGATCTCCAACCATTTCGGCTTCGCTTTCATCATGGGTAACCCATACACAAGGTACATCCCACTCGCGAATAATGGACACCAAATCTTCGCGCACATGCTTTCGCAAGTTCCAATCTAAAGCAGATAAAGGCTCATCAAGAAGCAAGATAGTCGGTTTAGAGTAGAGCGCACGTCCCAAAGCAACTCGTTGCTGTTCGCCACCAGACAGACTGCCAGCCTTCGTTTTGCGATATTTCTCAAGGCTTAAACGCTGCAATAGACTATTGCACATGTCAGGTGTGCCTCGTTTGCTATAGGTAATATTATGTTCCACAGACAAATGAGGGAATACGATGTTGCCTTGTGGCATATAGCCTACCTGACGTTTTTGAGCGGGAACCCAAATCTTATTATCTCGATCCACCCACGTTGTTTCATTACAGTGAATACTACCTGTAGTGGGTTTTACCAGTCCTGCAATGCATTTAATGAAAGTACTTTTACCACTGCCAGATTGACCTGTCAAAACGGTAATACCAGAAGGAAGTACCCCATCGGCTTTCACAGTCACAGAAGGTCTAGCTACGGTAAAGGAAAATGTAATCATCGGACCTCCTAATTATTATCAATGTGACGGAACAAGGACCCCTTTGTGATGAGGTGAATCCCACTCAACAATGCCAATGTGAGCACACAAATATAGATAACTAATTCAAAAGCATCCATGTACTGTCCTGCCTCTACGTAAGAGTAGATAGCAAGTGGCATGGTGCGCGTTACCTTTGGAATATTGCCTGCAATCAAAATGGTAGCACCGAACTCGCCCATAGCACGACAGAAGGCTAAGATACTGCCCGTCAAAATGCCTTTCCAAGCGAGTGGTACGGAGATAGTAAAAAAGATACGTAACTCTGAAGCACCTAATGTACGCGCTACGTCCTCCATATTATGATCGACGGATTGCAATGCTGAACGCACCGTTTGATAAAACAGCGGAAATGCAATTACAGAGGAGGCTATCACGGCACCGGATGCAGCAAAAACAACACTCATATCATGAGCTTCAAGCCAAGCACCAAACGCATAACCTGGAGTAAATACCATAAGTAACGCAAAACCAACAACTACCGGAGGCAGTACAAGTGGCAAGGTAATAAGTGCATCAAGAATGGCAATACCACCCCACTTGCAACGGTTCATCCAGTAACAAGTCGCTAAGCCATTTAAAATAACTATAATAAGAGCTATACTTGCCACCCATAGCGACAGCCATAATGGACTCATGTCACGCCCCCTTTCTATACACAACAACTCTAAAGTATGTGCTATATCTATTAATTCAAAAATACTTTTCAAACAAATTATATGCACAAAATCATATCATATGCTAGATTATTAAGCACTCATCACTACAAATGAGTAAAAGAAAAAGCATACAGTGAGCAATCATAAGATTAGTAATATCAATAATATCTCTATTGTATCATAAGAAAACGCTAGCCCTGAAAGCTAGCGCTTTACTCTTATTTAGAAGTAGAGAAACCGTATTTTTCTAATACTTTTTGGCCTTCTGGGCTCATTACGTATTGGTAGAAGTCTTTTGCCAATGCGTTGTCATATTTTTTAATAATACCAATTGGATAGATAACTGGATCATGGGAATCAGCCGGTGTTACTGCAGAGATTTCAACTGCATCGCCCGCTGCGATAGCATCAGTTTTATAGATGAAACCAGCATCTCCAGCACCTTGGCTAATGGAAGCTGTTACAGCTTTTACATCTTTAGCGTATACTACATTAGGTTCTACCTGTTCCCAAACGCCTAGTTTTGTTAATACTTGTTTACCATAGTTACCAGCTGGTACTGTTTCAGGATTGCCCAATACGATACGCTTTACTGTAGCGATTTGATTTAGCTCAACCTTAGGTTGACCTTTTGGAACTACGAGAACGAGTTCATTAGTTACGAATGGTTTTACATCAGTTACCAAATCTTTTTCTTGTAACATTTTCATATTTTTCTCGTCAGCAGAAATAAATAAACTAGCTGGTGCACCTTGTTCGATTTGTTGACGTAATGTACCAGAACCAGCGAAGTTAATAGCGATTTGATCATCCGCTAAGTTATGGCTTTTTTTGTAAGCATCAGCCAATTCTGTAAGAGCACCTTTGAGGCTTGCTGCAGCTTGTACAGTAATCTTTTCAGATGTGCTTGGTTTAGCTGACTCAGCTGGTTTACTTGCATCATTGCCACAACCGACTAAAAAGGCAAGCATGAAAACGCTCATTAACACTAATAAAATTCGTTTCATAATTCCTCCTGTGCATCCCTTAAAACGCCACACTGTAAAAGCTATGGTAACACCTAGAGACACCTCGTGTACTAACAAACTAAAATATACAATATATTCATATTATACTATAAATCGATGGTTAAAGTCGTATATCCAAAATCACATATTGCATAGATATTTCTGATGATTATGATAAGTAATTATAATCGATAAATTTTTAAGCCCCAAACAATAGATACTATGGTATGATAATACTACAAAGGATAAAAATATTTTAAAAAACTTATTCACTTACAGCTTATATAAAACAACTGTATATTTACTACATATAGTTATACGATTAATTAAAACTATGCCTTATATATTAACTAATATATTAAAGAAAAACTCTAGGTGAGATGATGAATCTATTCGAATTAGTAGGCCATATTTTTATGAATTCTATGGTCCCTATCTTAGTACTTATAGGCGTGGGATTTATATTAGATAGAAGATTTAAACTCGATCTATATACGCTGAGTAAACTAAACTTTTATATATTGTTACCTACCTTTATATTTCGAGCGATGTATGAAGCTAAACTTAACTCAGGTACTTTGGAGATTGTATTCTGCGCGCTCTGTGTACTCATATTAAACTCCATCCTTTCAGATGTGGTAGGTAAGATGCAAGGATATGATGTGGCTAAGATTGCAACCTTAAAAAACTGCGTTATGTTTAATAACGTTGGGAATATGGGTGTCGCCCTTGCTATCTTTGTATTTACTAACATTCCATACGTCATCGATGGTGCTACCCCCTATGCTAATCTAGGTTTAGTGAGTGTTGTATCTATCATGATCATACAAACTATTAGCAGTAATACCTACGGTTTCTACCAAGCGGGAGCAGGACGATTAACCCCTCGGGATGCACTAAAAGTCGTATTCCACATGCCCATGGTATATGCTATCCCACTGGCGCTACTTTGCCACCTACTCCCTTTCGATTTACACGGTCTCTTCTTCTTTGCACCGCTCAATATATTTGCCAATGCTTTCGTTGGCGTCGCTATGATTGCCTTGGGTGTTCAAATTAATAGAACACCGCTAAACTTCTTTAAGATGGATGTCATGCTTGCTACTACATTACGGCTCATTGTAAGTCCACTCATAGCCGCTGGTATTACCATACTATTCATTATGTTCTACGGTCCTATGCATCCAATAGCGGCACAAACCATCATCATAACCTACAGCGTACCTACGGCTATCAATATGTCTCTTATTGCTATTGAAATGAAGAATAATCCAGAATATGCTACACAAATCGTAATGGGCACAACTATTTTATCCGCTATAACTATGCCACTGTTTATTACTATAGCCTATTATCTATTCCCATTATATTAAAATAAAAAATCATAGTTATAAAAAAT
>NZ_GG770201.1:0-299201 GCF_000163715.1 Veillonella sp. 3_1_44 | reverse complement strand
CATATGACTATGAGTGATTTTTTATGCCTTAGCATTTAGCCTTGTTAAACAAGTTACACAAGCTGTAACAATTATAGCACCAATAATTTCATTCAAGGCTAAATTATGATTAAGAATAACTACATCTAAAGCTAAAGTAACTATTGGTCCCATTGCACTAATAACGGCTGCAAGAGATGCATTAATTCTTTTAAGACCAAAAGACATCAAGTATGAAGGAATGATAGAACAAAAAATGGCCAAAAATACTAAATAAATCATAGTATGTGTTTGGAGTGTTGAAAATGTAGTAAAATTTTTGCTATCAATTATAAAGCCGAGAAGTAAAAGTACTGTAGTTATACACATATAAGTACTGGTAAAAATAGTAGAACTAATATTCGAAACAGCCCTCTTACTATAAATAATAAACAACGCCCAAAAGATTGCAGAAAGAAAGACTAGTGAAATGCCTATTAAAGTATCTGTAAGGTGGTTATCAACGGTAGGATTAAACATAATTGCTAATCCTAGCACAGTAGATACAATTAAAACTACTTTTGAAAATGTAATGCGTGATAAATCTGATGATAACAGAAAAACGTAAATTGGAAATGTAAATAGAACAGCACGTTCTAATGAGGCAGATATATATAATAATCCTATGAAGTCCGTTATAGATGAAGATACATAAAGAATAGCCCCCAAAAATGAGTATTTAAAAACCTTACTTTTATTCACGCTATTCCAATCAAAGCGAATCATTGGTATAAGAAAAAAAGGTAATGATAAAACAGCCCTACACACAAGAACATTTAAGGGGCTCAGTGAATCTAAATAAATTAGTTTTGCCCATATAGATTTTGTTGATAAGAATACAGTAGCTAAAAACACCACTAATATTCCTATATTTTTCATTAACAGATTCACTTTATATACTTCTCCATAATCAAATACAACTCAAATAAAATATATAAAATATAAAAACACATTTCATCCTAAGTAGGACGAAATGTGTTCATTATAAAAAATTTAAATTATTGATGAGCTACGTGTTCCATCCCCATGCGAACTAAACATTCAACATGATCATCGTTTAGAGAATAGTATGCTGTTTTCCCATCTTTACGATATGTAACAAGGCGTGCTTGGCGCAATACACGCAATTGATGAGAAATAGCAGATTGTCCCATCTCCATGGTTTCTGCAATGTGATTAACACACATTTCATTTTCTAGTAATAGCTCTACTATTTTAAGGCGTGTAGGATCACCCAAGATTTTAAACAGTTCTGCTAGCTTCAGCAATGATTCTTGTTTGTCGGTCATATAATCCCCCTTTTTTAATCCTATCCATTCTTTTTTGTAGCTCTTCTATGTCACTAATCGATACGTCTTAACGTATAACACCAATATGTATGGCATACATATAGACATTATATCATTTTTAACATAAAAAAGAGACTTTGAGAAACCAAAGTCTCTTTTTTTATCATATCTATATAAGATATAAGATATAAATTATTTAATGATTAATACAGGGCAAGTGGAGTGGCTAGTTACATAGCTACTTACGCTACCCATGAATAAGCCTTTCAAAGGGCCAAGACCACGGCTACCCATTACGATGAGATCAGCATTATATTTTTTTGCCACTGCAAGTAGTGCAGGTCCAGGGGAGCCAACTTCAAATATGCTTTTAACTTTTACGCCTGCAGGAATTTCTTTCACTACATCATTAAGAATTTCCTTACCAGTTTCTTCCATATCCTCAGCAATTTGCTCAGATACATATCCACCAGAAATTGGTGTTTGATCAAAATTGGAAATAGCAGACACAATATTTGCAACGTGAACAACAATCAATTCAGCTTGGTTGCGATCCGCTACAGCGAGAGCATGTTCCAACGCACGTTTAGCATTTTCAGAACCATCAGTAGGTACGACAATAGTTTTGTAGGTAACCATAATAACCCCTCCTATTCCTAATCCCTCAAAGGGGATATGATCAAATATCGTTTAGCCTATACTAATATATTCTAGACCATCAAGGAAAACTCCTCTTTTTTCTGAGGATTTATTACATTATAGCACAAATCGTACAGAATTATACAAATAAAAGAATATTATGCGTATATTAAAGAACTTGAGACGATTGGTTTGTATTGAGTGTAGTAGTCAATTTAAAGCCATCTAATATATCTATAAGTTCCTGAGTAGCAAGATTACTACCGGATGGACCAATCATTCGAGCTACTGCCACATTACCTTCATTGCCAAGAATAATTGTTGCGCCAAAGGATACTGGTTCCGCTACAGATGTATCAGACGTATTTGGATTTTTCATATGTCCCGCCAAATAGAACATCACATTACCGTCAATGATATGCGTTTCATAGCGAGTAATCGTGGCCTTGTTCACATCGACCAATTGTTTAAGATAATAATCACCAAGCATTTGCTTAGCCATCATAGTTGGCATGCCGGAGCTAACAGCTTGTACTGGGATTGTAAAGGACTCAATGTCGAGGCGTACATTATGTTTAGTGAAAGCAATCTTACCCTTTTCATTAAGACGGGTAAAGCCTTTCGGATAGGTAAATTTGATGCCTTCTGCAACACTGATATCGCTTGTGCCGGTTAATATTTTTTTTACCCCTTTAATAGCATTAGAGCCGCGCTTATTGATCAATTCAAAGGATGGGATTGTATGCTCCATCAAACCTAGCTCCATAAACTCTGCACGAACAGGAGCATAGGTACTAGACAAATTGTACCGATGAGTTGGATCTTTCTCCATGATAAATTCTGCTTCAAATACAGACTGAACCGGCTCTGTAGATGTCATGTCCGCATAAGATTTTGGTGTACTCTTATCCCAGCGTGCGGAAACTGCACCTTTCTTAGTAAAGAACCCACCAATAATATCATTATGTTCAAAGTTATTGCTATGTTGGCGCCAAATATTCAAATACTCCTCATTAGACATGCCCTTAATAGGTACACCATACCAAGTTGTATTCCATTCTTTTTGAGATACCCCTTCTTGTGGTGTATTATTACGCTTAGTAAAAGATACTGTATAGGAATCCTCTTGCGTAGGGCCCGCTAAATTGAAGGAATACCCTTGAATATGTTCGCTTTCACTACGCACATCCATATCTAGCATAACACCATCAGCTACACGCCAAGGAATCGAGAACATATAACCATTTTTATAATCCTTTACCACCGTGTTCATCTTAGTAGCATAGGATTTGTATTGTTCTGGCAAAATAGATGCGGAATCCTTCTGAGATTCCACAATAGATAAAGGTGTATCAGGCGTCTTCTGTAAACCTTCCGCCATAATAGAAGTCGTTCCCAAAGCCATAACAGCTAAGGTTGCCGCAAATAAACGTAACTTCATAGAACCTCCTATAACATATTATCCAAAAACGCTTTCGTTCTTTCGTTCTGCGGATGATTAAAAATTTGTTCTGGTGTTCCTTCTTCTTGAATAACACCATCAGCCATAAAGATAACACGATCCGATACTTCACGAGCAAAGTTCATTTCATGAGTTACGATAATCATCGTCATGTGATCGTCCGCCAATTGTTTAATCGTTTTAAGAACCTCACCAGTAAGCTCTGGATCGAGAGCAGATGTAGGTTCATCAAAGAGCATGATTTCAGGATTCATCGCTAACGCACGAGCAATAGCTACACGCTGTTGCTGACCACCAGACAAGCGAGATGGATACATATTACGTTTTTCCCATAACCCTACTTTATTGAGTAGTTGCTCTGCAATCGGTGAGATTTCATCATCTTTCATACCTTTTACCATACGTGGAGCAATCATAATATTATCTAATACCGTCATATGTGGGAACAAGTTAAAAGATTGGAATACCATCCCCATACGAAGCAATAATTCATGCTGAGTTTGAGGAGAAGCGTATTTTACAACCCCATTTTCAGTATTAGCAAGAACCGTACCATCAACGGTAATAGAGCCTCCATCAATCGTTTCTAACTGGCCCAAGCAGCGTAAAAATGTGGATTTACCAGAGCCAGAAGGTCCAATAATAGAAACGATTTCTCCTCTATTCATTTTAAGCGACACATCGCGCAATACTGATTGATTATTAAAGCGTTTTTCAATACGCTCCATATTTACAAATGTCATAAGTACCTCTTACGTCGTCATATTAAGTATATAACCAACACCTCAAGTAAAGATATCTCATCTACAAAATCACATCTATAGCATCAAATAAAAGTATCTCAACTATAAAACTAGCTACATCATTACATACGACAAACTATCATAGAATTAGATTAATCTTCGTATACAGCAAATCTTCGTTCTAAGTAGTTGAAGATATTCGTTAAAATAAAGGTAAAGATCAAGTAGAATAATGCTGCCACGAGGAATGCAGAAATATCAAAGTCACGTTGTACGATAGATTTTGTAATACGCAAAATATCATTCATCGCTAATACATATACAAGAGATGTATCTTTCAATAAGTTAATCGTCTCATTCGCAAGAGGAGGCAATACACGTTTAAACATTTGTGGCAAGATGATCTTACGCATAGTTTGTGCATAGGTAAAACCAAGCACTTTCGCCCCTTCGTACTGACCTCGAGAGATAGATTGAATGCCCCCACGGAAAATCTCACATAAATAAGCTGCATAGTTTAATACGAAGGTAAGAACTGCTGCCGTGGCATCATCCATTTGAATGGCACCGTCTGTGATGATTGGTAATGCATAATAGACGAATAAGATTTGTAGCATCAACGGCGTGCCCCGCATTAAATATACGAAAGCATCGACAAGCTTATCTACTAAAGGCAATTTAGATAGGCGTAACATAGCCATTAAAATGCCACCAGGAATAGATAAAATCCATACAATACAGAATAGCGATACGGTTACCTTTAAACCATCAGCGATAGTTGGGATAATCTGCAATAAATAATCTAACATGAAAGACTCCTTCAAAACACGACTAGAGAAGGGCCATCTGGCCGCTTCTCTAGTGTACATTTCGTTCTTTAATTATCAGTTGTACCTACTGACCATAGTACTATTAGTATATCACGAATTGTACTATTTAGCATCGCTCTTATCTAAGTCTGCGCCTGAGCCTAACCATTTTTCAGCAATTTTATCAGCAGTACCGTCTTTTTTCATTTCAGCTAAGATACCATTAATTTTGTCACGCAAAGCAGTATCATCTTTACGGAAACCAACAGCGAAATTATCAACGCCGTAGTCAGTACCTTCTACGATTTTGTATTTACCAGGTTCTTTTGTCATAAGATAACGAGCGATTACACCATCAGCAATAACCGCATCAACACGACCAATACCAAGATCCATAAATGCACTTACAAAATCCGCATAGGATTTTGTCTCCTTAACAGTCTTACCGCTTGGGTCGTTTTGCAATGCTGCTTCACCAGTACTAGCTTGTTGCACCCCTACTACCTTACCAGCTAAATCAGCTTTACCTTTAATGGAGTCATCGTCATTGCGAACAATGATGTATTGTTTATCCTTCATATATGTGTTAGAGAACAAAATATTTTTCTCGCGCTCAGGAGAAACTGTTAAGCCATTCCACAAAGCATCAATTTTTTTAGATTTTAGTTCCGCTTCTTTACTGGACCAGTCAATAGCTTTAAATTCTACATCCATGCCAGCACGTTTAGCCGCTTCTTTAGCCATATCGATATCTAAACCTACGATTTCGCCTTTATCATCTTTGAAGCCCATTGGAGGGAAGCTATCATCTAAACCAATGACAATTTTCTTAGGCAATTCAGTATTAGCTTTTTTAGCGTCACCGCCACAACCTGTTACAAATGCCATCATAGATACGGCTGCAAGGCCAACGGCCATCATCTTTTTCCAATTCATAACTATCCTCCACAGCGATTATCGCCTATTTACCACTTAATAACATGTTCAATACAGATTTAGATTCCGTACTTAATGATTGTATTATACTTTAGTTCATTAAAGTTGTAAATAGTTAATTCGATGAATTTTACATTTTTTATTTTACAGACTCTCCATATATAGTTTATGATTCTAGATTCATTTGCTTTATGTTTCTGTAGTCCTATATTTATATTTCTGTATGCCTATATTGTATGACGCTACGTACTTATACTTTATGACTGCGTATGTTTATGAATGGCCTCAATCATCGCCATTTTATCCTTGTACGCCACCTGATGCAGATCAAGTGGTATCACATAGATCCCACCATGACCATTCATCGCTTGCAACTCACGCCATTCCTCAGTGAATCCAATAATATGCTCATAATCAACAAAGACGAAATATTCATCCCCATAGAATAAACTGTAAAAGTATTCTTTCACAGAAAAAGGCCTGCGTTTTAACACGAGGCCCTTTTCACAGATAAAAGCTTGACTTTCACCTAATCTATGAAGGGTCCACAATATCACGAGCAACAACAGATAATACCATACACGTTCCGCCCAGTCTGAAGGCATATATTTTACAATCAACGCACACGCAACTAGACCGATGATGCGACCGGTCCACTGTATACCGCGATGTATTTCTAAGCTCTGTTGTACGGCACCTGATGAAAAGCGTTCCATCGCCTCTTGTTTCGTCATGGTTTACCTCACAAATTGAAAGTCTACTATATGATTTTATTTACGGCACAAGCCCATAGCTTGTTCTACCTTACGGTACATTGCACTTGCTTTAGCATGCGCCTTAGCAGCCCCTTCATCAAGGATTACATCCAGTTCAGGGCTTGTAATCAATTCATTGTAACGTTGTTGAATTGGTTCAAGGGTTGCTACTAATAGATCGGCAATATCGGATTTAAATACACCGTAACCCTTACCAGCATACATTTCTTCGATAGCTTCGTAGCTGTCTTTTGTAATAGCACGGTAGATTCCCATCAAGTTAGAGATGCCAGGTTTATTTTCTTTATCATAGCGAACCGCATTATCAGAATCAGTTTGAGCTCGTTTCAACTTTTTCACGATTAAATCTGGTGCATCCAAAAGACGGATTGTAGCATTTTGGTTATCATCAGATTTACTCATTTTCTTAGTTGGTTCTTGCAAGCTCATAACGCGAGCGCCACCTTCTCCGACCTTGATATCAGGTACTACGAAAGTTTCACCGAATCTACGGTTAAAACGCTCTGCTAAATTACGAGTCAACTCGAGATGTTGCTTTTGGTCTTCCCCTACAGGAACATAATTCGTACCATATAGCAAAATATCTGCCGCCATCAACGGTGGATACGTAAGCAATGCAGTTGGAATAGAATCCCCTTGCTTTTGAGACTTATCCTTGTACTGAGTCATACGCTCTAATTCGCCAACATAGCTAATAGATTGCATAACCCAACCGAGCTTAACATGCTCAGGTACTTCGGATTGAACAAACAATGTTACCTTTTTAGGGTCAAGGCCAACCGCAAGGTACAATGCAGCCAAATTACGAGTGTTTTGAAATAATTCTTTTGGATCTTGCGGTACCGTAATCGCATGTTGGTTAACGATACAATAGTAACATTCATCAGTATCTTGATAGTCTAAGAAATTACGTAAAGCCCCCAAATAATTACCAAGTGTTAACTCCCCACTTGGTTGGATGCCGGAAAATATAACTGCCATAATAGTCTCCCTATATTGAAATAAACCAACAGTGCCGAAGCACTGTTGGTTATATATTATTCTACGGTTACAGATTTAGCCAAATTACGTGGCTTGTCTACGTCTGCACCGCGTGTAATTGCTACATAATACGCCAATAGTTGCAATGGTACAACCGCTAAGATTGGAGCGATAAATTTATTCGCACGAGGCACATAAATTGTGTGGTCTACGTGTTTAGATAATTCTTCGTCACCTTTCATGCCAATACCGATTACAATAGCTTCACGAGCTTTTACTTCGCGGATGTTGCTAATCATCTTATCGTAAACATCCTCTTGTGTAGCCAATGCAATAACAGGTACGCCCTCTTCGATAAGAGCCAATGTACCATGTTTCAATTCGCCACCAGCATATGCTTCAGCGTGGATGTAAGAAATTTCTTTCAACTTCAAAGCACCTTCCATCGCTACTGCATAATCGATAGCACGGCCCAAGAAGAATGCATCAGATTTGAAGCCATAATGTTTAGCAAAGGCTTTCATATCTTCGTCTACTTCAAAGATTTCATGAATCAAGGATGGTAAGTTTTTAACGCCGCTAAGAATTTCTTCGGCTAAAGCTGGATTTAATTTACCATTTAATTGACCTAGGTATACGGCGAATAACAAGCCCGCTACTAATTGAGTAGTGTACGCTTTTGTGGACGCTACAGAAATTTCAGGACCAGCCCATGTGTAAACTTTGTTATCCGCTTCACGAGAAATACTGGAACCAACAACATTAGTAATAGCCAAGGATTTGGCACCAAGGCGCTTAGCTTCTTTCAAAGCCGCCAATGTATCGGATGTTTCACCAGATTGACTAATAACGATACATAATGTTTTATCATCAGTCAACGGGTTGCTGTAACGGTATTCAGATGCTATTTCCACATCAACTGGAATACGCGCCAAGTTTTCAATATATTGTTTTGTTACAAGACCTGCATGGTATGCAGTACCGCATGCAACGATGAGAATTTTATTGAAAGCTGCCACATCTTCAGCAGTCCAATTCAACTCATTAAAGATAGCTGTCTTACCGTCTTCAGAAATATGTGTACCAAATGTATCGCGTACAGCCTTAGGTTGGTCATGAATTTCTTTCAACATAAAATGTTCATAACCGCCTTTTTCTGCTGCTTCAGCGTTCCAATTTACATGGAATACCTCTTTATCAACAGGTTTGCCTTCACGGTCAAATACGGATACATTATCGCGAGTTACGATAGCTAATTCACCATCGCTTAAGATATATGTATCCCGTGTGTAATTAATGATAGCTGGAATATCGGATGCAACGAAGTTTTCGCCTTTACCAAGACCGATAACCAATGGATTTTCTTTTTTCGTACAAATGATTTTGTCTGGCTCATCAGCACAGATGATTTCAAGAGCATACGCACCATCAACACGAGCGAGCATGCGACGTACAGTACCTACGAAATCGCCATCATACATATCTGCCAATAAATGAGCTACTACTTCAGTATCCGTTTCGGATTTGAAATGGTATCCTTTTTCGATGAGCTCTTCTTTTAAAGGCATATAGTTTTCAATAATACCATTGTGAACAACAGCAAATTTACTATCTTCAGATGCATGAGGATGGGCGTTCATATCGGATGGACGACCGTGTGTAGCCCAACGTGTATGACCAATGCCTACAGTTCCTTCATTAGGATCTGCTTTCACAACTGCCTCAAGATTAGCAAGACGGCCAACCTTCTTTTGAATTTTAATTACATTTTCAGGGCCGATAACAGCAATACCTGCAGAGTCATAACCACGGTATTCTAACTTTGCCATACCGTCCAACAAGAAATCAGATGCTTGATTAAAGCCAATGTATCCTACGATACCGCACATGAGTATATCCTCCTATAACTGGGGGTATTTCTAGCCCCAGCAAAAACTAAGGCTAACTAATTAATGTTCTAGATTAATATTCTATTTAATGTATTAATTATTAATTCAATACAATTCATTCAGATATACTTTGTCCCCATCGTTACCGATGGGCTTTTTAATACCTGTTACGACATGAATATGCCGGAAGAGCATCCGCTGATGACTCGATCACTCTTCACCTCGTCTACCCTAACGACTGCCTTCGTGGGTACTTGCGCTATTCGCCTTTACGAATTCGGAATTCCTTTCTGTAATATATGGCAGAATCAGTACAAAATAAAATATGTACTGAGGTATATTATACTAAAAAAATCGATAAAAAGTAAACCACCTCAGATAATTCAAAAGGAATAAAAAAGATTGTTTCTATGCTTCACGTCCTTTTCATTGTAAGAAATTATACTTCTATCATTCTAAATTTTACACAATTAGATTTTGTTGTATTTTCAAAATGTATGTATATAATTTGGGAGATATTAATCATGAATAAAACAACGATTAAAAAGAAACATAAAAATAGAAAAAATAGTTTGTCCTATAGAAAGTTACGCCGTTGGGTATTACCTGCAGTCCTTGGTGCTGCCCTATCAACGTTAGCTATCATTCCAACCTTAGCAGCAGAAACTCAGCCTAACACTAACATCGCAATTGTAACCACAACAGAGCAAACCAAAACAGTACCATCCGCACAAGGAAGCACATCTCCAAACGGTGCACCTCACGGCAAACCACCTGCCGGTCACTCCCCTACAGGCACGTCTAACCAAATGCCTCCAAATGGAAATCCTCCTTCTGGCACTCCTAACGGTATGCCTCCAACAGCTATGCAGAATGGAGCCCATAATGGGATGGCACCACAAGTTGAAGTAGATCCTAGTACTTTTAAAGGCACAACTATCATTACAGAAAACAAATCCATTGCTCACGAATCGATGACAAACACAACGGCTGATCAGAATGCTTTCATCGGTAAAAATAAAGCGGTAATTGATATTGAAAATAGCGTTTTCGATAAAACAGGCGACACTACAAGCGATGACAACAGCAATTTCCGTGGTCAAAATGCAGTAGTCCTCGGTATCGAGGGTAGCCAAATTAAC
The DNA here is from genome assembly GCF_000163715.1 of Veillonella sp. 3_1_44. NCBI lineage: Bacteria > Bacillati > Bacillota > Negativicutes > Veillonellales > Veillonellaceae > Veillonella > Veillonella sp. 3_1_44. The sequence goes on along the minus strand of NZ_GG770201.1, from coordinate 288,517 downwards.
ATCAAAGGTAGCAATATTACATCTAACTCTAAAGGTTCTAATGCAGTCTTTGCCACTGGCGAAGGCTCGGTTATCAACGTAGAAAATACTAATATTCACACCAAAAGCGATTCCTCTCGTGGTTTAGATGCTACTTACAAAGGTACTGTAAATGGCAAAAACCTAACTATCACTACTGAAGGGGCTCACTCCGCTACACTTGCTACAGATCGCGGAGAAGGCACTATCACCGCAGAAGCAGCAAAACTCACCACATCTGGCGAAGGCAGTCCTGTTATCTACTCCACGGGTAATATTATGGTAAACAATGTCAACGGCATAGCGAATAACAGTGAAATTGGCGTCGTAGAAGGTAAAAACTCCATAACCCTTACAAACTCCAATGTAACAGGCTACAAAGATAATGGCTTCATGCTATATCAAAGCTTCTCTGGTGATGCTGAAAGCGGTATTGCTCGTCTGAAAGCAGAGAATAACACACTCACAACTCACGCTACAGGTGCGTTCCTCTATGTAAACAACACCACTGCTGAAGTAGACCTTTCTAACAATGCAATCTCTATGCCGAACACATCTACCCTAGTGAAAGCAGCTGCTGACTCCCGTTGGGGAAAAACTGGTGAGAACGGCGGTCACCTCACACTCCGCACATCTAATCAAGAACTAAGCGGTAATATTATGGCCGATTCAATCAGTACCATCGCTCTTGACATGACAAATGGATCTAGCCTTGTAGGTGCTGTAAACACAGACAATACGGCTAAAGAAGTAACAGTGAAACTCAGCAAAGACTCCAATTGGATACTCACTGGCGACAGCTATGTAAAATCCTTGAGCAACGAAGACACAACCGGCAGTAACATTCAATTGAATGGATATAAACTTGTTGTGGCTGATAAATAATATCAAAAGCACTACTCTAAATAATTGCAATTCAAAGTAGTGCTTTTAATTTGTTAAACTTACTTGTATATCAGTTTAAATATATAAATCATCTTTATATAAATCTACCAATAAGCAGATTAAAAATTATGAGTTAAACAGTCTATTAAATAGCAACCATATATTGGCCATAGTTTTAGTTCAACTGTAGGTTTAAAGTTTTCATCTTTAATTTTATGTTCCAACAAATTTAGATTTTCTAAATCATCTTCCCAACTATTGATATATTCCTGCTTTTCTTCTTCACTATCAAAGTCTTCGTCCATTTTTGCATCTTCAATGCATGTCAATATTTCATTTCGCTGCTTGTCCACTTCACGATGGAACATATCATGTTGATTCATAATCCAAAGACCAAAGTAATAAGGGCCATCACTTAAATCACAGTGCTCTTTAGCCTTTTCACATTCGTCTAAGAATAGGCTGTACTCATCTAATATAAAATAGACGTCAATGATATCAAACTCAAAAACTTCATCGTTACTTAAATGATATGCTACATCACCTCCAAGCTTAATTTGCTTCAAACGATCAAGGTCTTGCTTTTTATTACCTAAATACACATCACAATAAACAATACAAACTAGTAATTTCATTCTATTGGGATAGCTTTTTAATAACTCTTCAAAAATGGCCCTTGCTTTCTCATATTTCTTAAGCTCAAACAAACACACTGCATAGCCAAAGTTCATTTCATAATCGTTGGATACTATTCTTCCCTTTTCAAAGGCACATAAACTTTTCTTCAACGCCTCTATTGAACCCTTATCTGCATAAGAGGAAAAATGATATAAAGCCAGCCCTCTGTAAGTCTCTATATATGGAGAATCTAACTTTACAGCTGCTGATAGATAGTCATATTCTTTTATACTCCCCTCATCGTTATAATAAAAAGCCAAATTAGTGTAAATTCTCGCTTTATCAGTATCACTAAGTTCATTAGTATAAGCTTCAAGGAACCCTTCCAATAGTTCTATTGAATTTTTCTCATCCCTCAACACCTGTTCAACAGTTGCTAAAGTACAGACCACATCCACATCATTAGAATACTCACACATCAAAGTAATTAAATACGTTCTAAAACGCTCTGCGTATTGCTTTAGCACATCATAATCACTAAATATAGACGCATTATATGTAGCTTCATATTCTACTTTAAGATTTTCCCAATACTCTTTTATAGCAACTTTCATATTACACCTTTACTATCATCGAACAGGTTTTAGACCATATGTTTATAATAACATAAGTTATTACTTATATACTGTTGTACCTATAATAACGCCGCTCATATAAATTCAAACTATACAAAAAGATTTCCTTTAGCCTCTATCTAATTCTAATTGCATAAAAATAACCCTCTATTAAATATTCTAAAAATGAATAAAATATCTAATAGAGAGTTATGTTGCTTGAACAAAATAAAACCTAACTATATTATGCTCTATCAATAGAAATTAAAGCCGCATTTTTTGCATGTATCAATGTAGTATCAAATAAAGGTATATCCGTATCATCTTGTTTAATAAGTAGCCCAATTTCAGTACAGCCTAAGATAACACCTTGTACACCAGATTTTACCAAATCACCAATAATATCTAAGTATTGTTGTTTAGATTCATTAGAAATAACACCTAAACACAATTCATTATATATAATATCATTCACAAGTTCGACTTGATCTTCGTTAGGTATAACAACATGAATCCCCCGATTTTCCAAGATACATTTATAAAAATCTTGTTGCATCGTGTACTTGGTACCGAGTAGACCTACCTTTGTAATACCTGATTTTTCCAACTCTACTGCAGTCATTTCCGCAATATGAAGAAGTGGAATGTGAATATGTCTTTTTATTTCATCCGCTACTTTATGCATTGTATTCGTACATATAACAATATAATCAGCACCAGCCTTTTCTAAAGATTGAGCAGCATCGGATAAAATTTCAGCACTTCTGACCCAATCTCCATTTGCTTGACACTTTTCTATCTCTTCAAAATCGACACTATATAAAATACATTTTGCTGAATGTAAGCCGCCCAAAACTTGCTTAATAGTTTCATTCAAGACTTGGTAATACGTAATCGTACTTTCCCAGCTCATTCCCCCAATTAAACCTATTGTTTTCATAATTTCATCCTCTAAGCTTAGAATAAACCAAAATAAAAAGATTATTCATTATGATTATTCAATTTTAAATATCACTCATCTCTAAACCTCCTATATATGTTCCTGCAGCAACTTTACGTAGGACGGAGCAAAGGGACATATATAGGAGGGGATACCTTTAATATCAAATTGTAGAATGGATTCACAATTATTAAAATTCATAGGATTAATCTCAGTAAAGATGGTTCCTCGCAGTGGATTTTGCTTCGCAAAATCTTACGCTCGGAACAAAGTGATATGTGGGCTTCATCGTCGCAAGCTCCTCTGCCGCCTCACACCCTACTTTTATTCAGCCAACCCTTGTTCTCTACCGATAATATCAGCAATTTCTTGGCACAGGGATTGTAGTTCTTCTTGATTAGGACCTTCAGCCATGACACGAATGAGTGGTTCTGTCCCGGATGCACGTACCAAGACGCGACCTTCGTCACCAAGTTCTCCTTCAGCTGTTACGATAGCAGCTTTGATGAGGTCATTGTCTTCCCAGCCAGTTTTTGTAGCTACACGAACATTTACAAGAACTTGTGGGTATTTTGTCATAATGCCGGCCAATTCAGAAAGAGGTTGCTTTTTCTCCTTCATAAGAGCTGCCACTTGAACAGCTGTTAACATGCCGTCACCAGTGGTGTTGTGATCTAAAAAGATTACGTGACCAGATTGTTCACCACCAACGGAAAGATTATGTTCACGCATGTATTCCAATACATATCGATCACCAACAGCAGTGGAAACTGTTTTCATACCAAGTTCTTCTGCTGCTTTATGGAATCCAATATTACTCATAACGGTACCAACTATGGTATCACCTTTAAGTTTTCCTTCTTCTTTCAACTTAAGGGCGCATAGCAACATGATTTGATCGCCATCGAGGACTTGACCTTTTTCATCAACCAATAAACAGCGGTCAGCATCGCCATCATTAGCAATACCAAGGTCTGCATTATGTTGTTGTACGGCTACTTGTAAGCCTTCAATATGTGTGGAACCACAATGATGATTGATATTCAAACCATCTGGATTCACGTTAATATTGATGACTTTAGCCCCTAGTCCAGACAAAATTTCCGGACCTACACTGGAAGCTGCGCCATTGGCACCATCATAAACGATAGTCAACCCTTCAAGGGACGTATCGATTGTGTGACGTACAAAATGAGCATATAAATGAGCCAAGTTACTATTGAACTCAATTTTACCAATACCATCACCTGTAGGACGTGCCAATTCATTATCTGCACTTTGACGAACATATTTTTCCAATTCATCTTCCACTTCATCAGGTAATTTATAGCCATTACCATCAAAGAATTTAATGCCATTATCTGGATATGGGTTGTGGGATGCAGAAATAACAGCACCCGCATCAAAACCTTGTTGCCGTACAAGGTACGCTACTGCTGGTGTTGGGATAACGCCTGCAATTACTACATTACCACCAACAGAGCAAATGCCCGCCGCTAATGCACTTTCAAGCATAGAACCAGAAATTCGCGTATCGCGACCAATCAAGAACGTAGGGTGATCCTTTTTCTTACCAAAATGCGTTCCTGCCGCACGACCTAAATGATAGGCTAATTCCGGCGTTAAAAACTCATTAACAACACCACGTACACCATCTGTACCAAATAAACGAGCCATAATTATCCTCCTCTAAGGATTTGTGAAAGTTTCACAAGTCTATATATCTACCGTGTGTATCTTTTCAATAATTACTGTTGTGTATTATATCATAATATAGAAAGCATACCTACTATAAAGTCACATCTATATTACATAAATAGTATGAATCTATACTGTAATTCAATTCATCAGTATAATTCCCCACTAATTAGGTTTTGCGTATTTTGCCATACATAAAATGGCCGTTTCCGCACCATCAAGGGCAGCACTCATAATTCCCCCTGCATAGCCAGCCCCCTCACCCATAGGATAAAAACCTCCTACAGTAGGAGAAATGCGTTCTTCATTGCGTCCCATACGAAGCGGCGCAGAGGTACGCGTTTCAACGCCTGTCATACACACCGCAGGATCATCAAACCCTCGGATGCGACGCCCCCAGTATGGCAAGGCCCGCTCTAATACGGATGTGACGAATGATGGCAAGCAATCATGTAAATCGCAATTTACAACACCTGGCTCGTAGCTATATATACTATTTTGTACGCTAGGTGCTTGTGAAAGTCCTAAAAACTGTCCTACAGTTTGTGCAGGCGCATGGAAGTTAGAACCGCCCAACTCATAGGCCTTGCGTTCCCATTCTCGTTGAAATGCGACGCCATCTAATGGATGAGTACCAAAGTCATCTGGACCTACGTTGACTACGATAGCACTATTAGCAACACCGCTATCCCGAGCGTATAAACTCATGCCATTTACAACAACTCCACCATCTTCAGAGGCAGATGCTACTACTTGACCTCCTGGGCACATACAGAAGCTATATGCAGTACGGCCTGATTCTTTATCGTGGTATACGAGAGAATATTCTGCTGCACCGAGGCCCAAACTAGATGGTTCTACACCATATTGAGACTCATCAATTACAGACTGATCATGCTCAATACGAACACCGATAGCAAATGGTTTTGCCATCATTTCCACATTGCGTTTATAGAGCATTTCATATGTGTCACGTGCACTATGGCCTACGCCAGACAAAACAACAGTCGTATCAATACGCTCACTACCATTAACTTCAACGCCTACGATACGGTCATTTTCAATAAATAAATCCGTTACCTTAGAACCAAAGCGGACTTCACCGCCCCATTCGATGATGCGCTCACGCATGGCTTTTACCATGGTACGCAATTTATCAGTACCTACATGAGGTTTATGTTTATATAAGATTTCTTCAGGCGCACCGAACTCTACAAAGTATTTAGATATTTCATGTAAACGCGGATGGGTAATACGAGTTGTCAACTTACCATCGGAAAAAGTTCCTGCGCCGCCTTCCCCAAATTGTACGTTGGATTCAGGTTTAAATATGCCCTTTTTCCAAAATGTTTCTACATCATGACTACGTGTATCTACATCTTGACCGCGTTCAAGCACGATTGGGCGATATCCTTCACGAGCTAAGTAAAAGGCTGCCAGCATCCCCGCAGGGCCAAAGCCCATAACTACAGGACGATGAGCTAATGGTACGGACCCAAAAACAATAGGTTCTGGATCTTCTGCAGCAAATACAGATATATCCTTTTCTTTACCAAGCTTTTTCATGACTTGAGCTTCATTATGAACCTCAATGAATAGGGTATATACAAAAACAATGTTTGGCTTCTTACGGGCATCTACGGCACGTCGAACAACATGAATCGTTTCGATAGCACCACGTAACGGGGGATATTTCTTTTCTACAATACTTTTGATATCCGACTTAACCATAACAGCCACGCGGAGATTTATTATTCTAATCATATCTTTCCTATTAAAGCCTCCCTTTTAGGTGAGCCTACTTCTTTAATCTTTGACCAAAATTCTTTACCACTTGACCAGTAAGAAAATAGTCATACATCTTTATTATACAACACTACTATAAAAGCTAATATATAAATCATAAAAAGGCCCTAATAGAGAAATATTCACTCTATTAGGGTCTTTGTCGCAAGATTTCAAAGCCTCACAAAAAACTTATCATCCATTAAGTACTTTCTTTTGTATTTCTACTTTCACCCGTACCGTTGTGGTATTGCTATTAACTCCATTCGGTAATACTAAATTATAGTTACCCTGTACAGTTTCAGTAGCACCCGATACATCGATAGGTTCCGTTTGTATTTCTGTAACGGAATCAATCATTTCTTCACGACCTGTAACTGTTAGTTGCGTTGGTGTAGCAGACGTGGATTTAACTTCATAACCTTCTGCTACTGTACCAACAGTCGGAACAGTAATAGGAACCGCCTTTTCTTTACGTAATAAGTTGAGTTCGTATTGTGCTTGGCCTTGGTTTGGATTAATATGTACATCCAGTACATTACCTACCGCATCCCAAGCTTCTAAAGTACTAACAGCGCTAAAATTCTTCGTTTGACCAGCCACATTGACTTTCATCACAACCTTGCTCACTGCATTAACTTGTTGCTTACGACCAGAAACAGTTACCTCTTTCGGCACAATCGTTACCGATTTCAAAGCAATATCATCAGAGAACTTGCCGATTGGAACTATTTCAACAGGAATCGTTTTCTCTGCATATTCATCAACATTGATGATGATGTTATCTGGTTTAACCTCCACAAGATTCATCCCTGCCGGAGGCGTAAAATTAATAGTTACATTATTTTGACCTGGTTTTACACCAGATGCATCAATATAAGCCCGTAAATTATCTGATTTCATAGACATAATGGTATCACGTGGACCAGCCAGAACAACACGGACCACATCTGGTGCATCTTCTATGATATAGCCAGAATTGAGATTTTGAACCTGAACAGGTATTGTATAGGTTACTTCCATCACAGGGTTCTGATCGCGCATAATAAAGAACCACATGACGATAGCCGCTAGCAAGGATAATAATTTAGCAGGCCAATTGCGTTTCAAATGAATCATCATTTATTTGCCCTCCATTTCCACATACTAGTAATGGTTTGACGAGGGCGTTCCATAAAGGTGCGCAATGCCTCTTTAATTTGATCCTCTGGTAAATGGCGATAAATATGACCGCCATATGTATAAGAAATGGTCCCTGTTTCCTCACTGACAACGACTACAACAGCGTCAGTTTGCTCAGACAAGCCAATAGCTGCACGGTGACGTGTACCTAGTTCAGTACTCAATGTGCGGTCCTCAGTCAACGGCAACAAGCAGCCCGCTGCACGGATTCGCCCATCACGAATAATCAAGGCCCCATCATGAAGTGGTGTACTAGGAACAAAGATATTTTTAATCAACTCGCGGCTCAATACAGCATCGATAAGAATACCAGTATCTACAAAGTCATTGAGACCTACTTCACGTTCAAAAACGATAAGTGCCCCCGTATGTTCACGAGACATAACGCGAGCCGCAGCCATCACTTCATTAATGGCCATATCCATTTCTTCTTCGTTTACATTTTGTGCCTTGCTGAAAATTCGGCCACGCCCCAATTGTTCTAGAGCACGACGCAATTCTGGTTGGAATACAACGGGTAACGCAAAGAGAAGAACGGTCATACTTTGTTGCAAAATCCAGTTGATAACGTATAGATTTAACAGATGACTCAATAAATTTAAAATTGCCAACATAACGAGACCTTTTAAAAGAGAAACGGCCCGTGTATCTTTAAGCAATTTATATAAATAGTAAATACCAATAGCAACGATTATGATATCAACGATATCAAGAAGCCTAAAGGTATGTATAAGTGCGTCAATATGCATAAAAATAGCTCCTTATACAAAATAATAAGGTACAATCAATTCTTTGACTGTACCTTATATTTTAACTCATTTTGAGAGTACTGTAAATTTATAAACAAACGCTGAATGAGATTTTTATTAGATGTTTTGTGTTTCAATCCAAACATCCATTTGGCCCCCACAAACCATGCCTTCTTTAACAGCTACGTCATCATCGAGATGAACATCGATACGACGGTGAGCTTCTTTTTTATTCAAAGAGTCCACCGCACTTAGGCGGATTTCATTTTCCGCACGGCCACCGCCGATAGTACCAAAAATAGATCCATCAGGAAATACAACCATAGATGTACCAGCTTTACGAGGTGTGGATCCACAGGTATATAAAATAGTGGCTACTGCTAAGGTTTCGTTTTTACGTTCACTAAGGTATTCAATAAACTCACGATTCATGGATCACTCTACCTTTCCGCAATGAGCCGCCTTTTTTACCACGCACCACTGCCAAATATTCACTAACGATAGATAATGCAATTTCCTCAGGCGTTTGAGCTCCTAAATCTAGCCCAATAGGCGCATATACCATATCTAACTCATCTTGAGTCCATCCTTGCTCACGCAACACTTCAAAAGCGTGATGGATGCGTTTTTGGCTGCCCATAACGCCCATATAGGTAGGCAAGTACCCTCGTAATTGTTCTAAGCATATATTATCGTACTCATGAGCACGTGTCACAATGATAAAACCAGTATATTCATCAAGAGGTAAATCGTTCTTGAAGTTTTCTAAAGGCAAGCATTTACGTATGACACGTTCATCAAAGAATTCAGGAACTACATATTCTGGACGGTCATCTACGACTGTAACACGACATCCAATAAACAACAGCAAATCTGTAATAGCTCGGCTAACATGACCTGCGCCTAATACGAGAACTGACGGATCATTTTCTACAGGTTGTACGAAACACTCCATTTCGCCTACCATGCATAGAGAATTTAGCTTTGCTTTATCTACAGTAAACCCTTCAATAGGAGTTCCGTATAGAACCCTTCCATCTTCAGCATAAATAGTCTTATCCCCTTGACGAGGACCGGATAGAACAGTAACCATCACAGTAGTTTCAGTAACCTGTAGACGATCTTTCATCACATCATAAATTGTTTCCATCTAGATTCCTTTCATAATCCCAAGCGGTAACAGCCTCTAATACACCTCCACCGACAGCAAGGGATTTATCTGAAATACTATAGCAATGAGACTCTTCACAACGAGCATCCACATCAGCCAACTTAAAATGATCTGATACGATGAGCCCACTTTTTAAAATGCCTCGTAGAATACCTGTAATTTTTGCTCTTACTGGTTCTTCATCAACATAACCAATTACTTCATTAGCTTGTACAGAATCCCCAATATGACGTTTTGCTGTAAATAGTCCAGCCTTTGGAGAATGAATAACACGCTCATGAGTGTAGCCACCTACATTTCCAGGGATACCTGTATTAGGTTGAGCTGGTCCATCATAGATACAGCGACCTAATGAATGACCACGCATCGTTTCAATGACTACATCTACATCTTCTCCAGCAATAAATCCAGGGCCCACACCGATAACGAGATCTGCATCATCCCGTTTTGTACCAAGATTCTTTTTACTCAAAATAGCATCGACTACAATCTCTGGTTTTAAAGTGTCCAATAATTCCTCATATGAGCTAGTGACAACGGGGATGATTTCCTGTGCCAATGTATCCTTCACTTCACTAAGAGACACATGACGAGCAACAAAACGTTCCAAAATCATTTCTCCACGATGAACCGCATTACCGTAACATACTTCGCGGCGAATCATGGTAGGAATCGCTATTTCACTAATTACAACGGGATAGCCCGCCCGTCTCAATCTATATACAGCGCCGGAAGCAATGTCTCCGCCTCCACGCATAAGTACCAATGGTTTCATAATGCCTCACTTTCACGATGTTTCAAACGCTCAAAATCATCGGGTGTATCGATATCGTCGCCAATATCATCACTAATCCATAATTTCACGACATGGGCTTTACCATCACCATGAATAATGGTCTTACCCCCTTGATCCCCTTGAATCTGTTGTAAATAATCAAACCAATGAGAACCAAAGAGAACGGGATTTCCCGAGTGATAATTTGCCCCATAATGTGGAACGACGATAGTTTCCGGATGAAAGTTTTCATTAAATGCACGAATGACCTCGTGTACAACAGCACTCGTCAGAAGTGGTTGATCTCCTACTGAACAGAGAATACCGTCTAGCGGTATGGGTGACGTATTCATCAAATGACGTACTCCCATCGCTATGGATACTCCTTGCCCCAGTTCAGGATGGTCATTTCGAATGGCTTCAAAACCATAGTTTGTGACAATTGGTTCTAATTTCTCATGATCATCACCAGTAACCGCCACAAAAGGTAGCATACACGATACAGTAGAAGCTACCTGTCCACCCCATCCACCTTGAAGAGCCCCACAGACCGCATCTAGAACAGTCTTACCACGCCAGGGCAAGAGTTGCTTATTACATCCCATACGCTTGGATTGTCCTCCCACAAGGAGTACAATGCCAATATGCAAAGGATGACGGTCTATGGGGTCTCTCATGGGACTAAAAGCGGTGTTACAATTTGCTTTCATAATAGTCATGAGTACCTACCGACATTGAATAATGCGACGGATTTCACAACTTGCTTTATATCCATCAGCCAAAATGATAGCCGTAATATCACTATCAACAATATGATCAATAAAATCATCGATAATGCGATGTTGCACTGTTTCATAACCAGTACAGAATAGTATTTTCTTACCTTTACTGTATTGGAATAAACCTTGCCTATGCAAAACAAGATCAGCCAACATACGAGGAGTTACAATAGCCCCCATATCGCGTTTTACAATATCTTGAACCAGCTCGATATTATGTACGTGTTCATCATCTAACGGGGCCCCTAGCATTTGTAGATTCACGAGGCCAATCGTAGTCTTTGTAAGAGATGGAATGACAGGTTCGGTCATCTTAGGTGCCTTGAGCCATTTTTCCTTCGCCCCATCTGCTTCTACAACAATTTGCCAATTGGGATGTAACTTGGATAAACCATCGATGAGATCACAATCTAAGGAGTCTACTTTTGTTCCTGTAATTCCAGCGAACCACGCACCACAATAGCCACGTAAAAGTCGGTCAGTACAATACTCATCAGCTTCATTAATATTACGAGTATAAATCGGTTCATAATGAGCCACCTGAGACTCATAAAGTCGAGTCGTAGTCGTAACTACGATGGGCTGACCTTTCAGCCGTCCATATTCTACTAGTTTTGAAAGCACAGTCGTTTTACCGCCTGCCCCAACAAGGGCAACGATTCCCGGCTGAATCAATCGATTCCAATAGGATGTTTGTGATGTCATAGAACCAGGCCTCCTTAGAAAGTAAAAAGAACTAGAAATCTCTATACTTTATATTTCTCGTCCATAGCCATAAATACCTTCTCAGGTGTCATAGGTAATGTACGAATATCCGCACCAACTGCATTTTTAATGGCATGTTGGATAGCAGGGCACCCCGTATTGATGACAACCTCACCAATAGATTTAGCTCCGAAGCCACCTGTAGGCTCGTAAGATTCTACAAAGTCTGTATGTAATTCACCAATATCCTGACGGGTTGGGATTTTATAAGTCATAAGATTGTTTGTTTCCAAACGACCATTGTTGGAATAGCGTACATCTTCATATAAAGCCATGCCGATAGCTTGTACTACACCACCCTCAACTTGAACGCGAGCCAATTTAGGATTGATAACAGTACCACAATCAACGCAAGAATAGAAATGAAGAGGAATAACCTTACCTGTTTGTTTATCTACCTTCACCTCAGCAATAGATGCCATAAATGGAGGTGGGGATGTATGACTGCCCCATGTAGCAAAACCAGACAATTGCTCCGCATTAACACCAACTAATAATTTTGGTGCCAATTGATGGATATCCATTGTTTTAGCACCATCTTTTGTGGTAGCTACAACGCCGTCAAAGTCAACGTTTTCAACGTCAGTTTCAAAGAATTGAGCGAATTTAGCAATAATCTTAGTGCGCAATTCTTCTGCCGCCATCTTAGCAGCAGTACCTGTTACATAGGTTGTACTAGATGCGTAAGACCCTGGATCGAATGGTACGATATCTGTATCTGATTCAATAACAGTCATATATTCCATAGGACAGCCGATTACTTCACAGGCCATTTGAGTCAATACGGTATTAGACCCCATGCCCATATCAGAAGACCCAGTATACAATGTATAATTACCATCGTCACCAAGGCGAATTTCAACAGATGCCACATCGATATTTGCGACACCAGAGCCTTGTAATGCTAAAGCCATGCCAAGTCCACCGCGATAGCGCTCATCGATATCCCAAGAATGAGGGCGTTCATCCCAACGAGCCATTTCTTTTACGCGATTTACGGTATCTTGGAAAAGACCAGAATCAAGATATTCATCTGGAGCATATACTAAGCTTTGTTCACCTTCCGCTATTAAGTTCTTCTCACGTAACTCAGCTGGATCAATCCCCATCTTATCAGCTAACTGGTTTACTGCACATTCTAATGGCCACAATGCTTCTGTTGCACCATACCCACGGAAAGCACCACCAGGAGTTTGGTTAGTATACACACCCTCTGTACCATAATGAACAGCAGTCGCTTTGTTGTACAAAGGTACAGATTTATGTTCGCCAGCCGTTGTAGTAGTGAAGCAATGAGTTGCATGTGCACCAGCGGCTGTGATGGAGTCCATATCAATAACTTTAATAATGCCATCTTTTGTAGCACCTACACGGATTTTCCATTCACGAGCATGACGTGTAGTAGAGCAAGTTTGTGCTTCTGTACGATCGTATAAGAGATAACAAGGTTTTTTCAATGTCCACGCTACAAAGGCCGTCATAATTTCTGTACAAGCCGTTTGTTTAGAGCCGAAACCGCCGCCGATACGAGGTTTAATAACACGGACTTTTGTGGCCGGAATACCGAGTGCACGAGCGATGTGACGACGTACATGGAATACGATTTGCGTAGAGGATACGATAACTACACGACCTAGCGCATCTATATATCCAAAGCTTTGGAATGGTTCCATCGCTGTTTGGCGTGTGGCCTGGTCAAAATATGTACCTTCTGCCACGTAATCACATTTAGCAAGTTCTGCTTCCACATCTCCTACCCGTTTGTGATAGGATACGCAAATATTACGTTTGTAATCTTGACCTACAGGGATATTGTTATGAATATCATCTTCAGGATGTACTATAGTTTCATGATCGATAGCAGTGTGCATATCAAGTACAGGTTTCTGTACTTCGTATTCAACTTTGATAAGCGGCATTGCTTTAAGCGCTGTAGCTTCATCTTTTGCTACGATAAGAGCTACTTCGTCTCCAACATAGCGAACTACAGGGTCCAAAATGAGCGCATCATAAGCGGATGGCTCTGGATATGTTTGGCCTGCTAATGTGAATCGCGTATTAGGCACATCTTCATAAGTAAAAATAGCTTCTACGCCAGGAATCAATTTAGCTTTAGATGTATCAATAGATTTGATGCGCGCCTGAGCATGAGGGCTACGAAGAGCCTTAATAACGAGCGCATCTTTGGGAACAAAATCGCCAGTATAAGACGGTTTACCAGACAAAATACCTTTGGAGTCAACTTTGTCATAGGATTTTCCAATATGCTTATTCATCATTATAGGCCTCCTTCTAAGAATTTACGAACTCCTCGAAGTTGTGATTCATAACCAGTACAGCGACACAAGTTACCTATGAGGTATTCGCGAATCTCATCATCGCTAGCCTTTGGATTTTTGCGTTTCAAATTAATAGCACTCATCATCATGCCAGTTGTACAAAAACCACACTGATCTGCGCCTTCACTTGCGATACAAGCCGCTAATAATTCAGCTTCCTCTTGTAAGCCTTCTAATGTAGTAATTTTATGGCCTGGCGCACGAAATGTAGGGTATGCACAGGACAAAATAATTTCGTCATCCACCCATACAGTGCAAAGGCCACAGTTTGTAGTGTCACAGCCACAGCGGACACTGTAATAGCCAAGATTACGCAATGTATCTAGCAACATCTCATCAGTTGGCACATTAACAGTTACATTTTTGTTATTAATATTAAGTACGAGTTCCATTATTGTGCCACCTCCTTAGCTAAGCGTTGAACCATTGCTTTTACCATTTCCATGCGATATTCTTTGGACGCATGAGAGTTAGATTGATACACCAGTTCTTCAGATGCCAATTGACCTGCCTCTTTTGCGGCAGATAATCCTTTTTCTGAAAGCAAGGCACTTGCTTTAACAGCTAATTGAGGTACACCAGGTCTTGTACCGATATACAATTCAACCCCTTTTTCATCATGGCGAAGAGCACCTGTCAATAACGGGAAATCACCACGAGAAATGCGAAGGGCTTCAACAGCTACAGGTACATCTACCTTAGGGATGCGAATCTCCATGAGAATATCACGTTCTCTATATGCCATATAATCTTGCATGGACATACGACCGCCTTTGAAGGTAACGATGTCTGCATGCACTGCCAATAGCGCAGGGATGATATCAGAGAAGCCAAACTTACTTGCTACAGAACCGCCCATGGTAGCAGTATTTCTAAATTGAACGCCAAGAATCTCCTTAACGCCTTTAACTACGGCACCGCCGCAGAATTGTTGTAAAGGCTCAAAGCGTTCCACATCTCCTTGTGTCGCCATAGCGCCAATTACAAACTCCTTATCTTCTTCACGAACATAACGCAAATCAAGACTCGCCATATCAATCACTGATGGCCAAGTACGTCGTCCTAGACGCAGCCAACAGCCGCCTGCTAGCATAGGAGCAGTTTTGTTCTTTGTGGCTAATTCATAAGCCTCTTCCACCGTCTTCGGTTGTAATACTTTCATAAATGCTAACATAATCTGTCCTCTCAATGGTATACTAATACTAACAGAATTACGGTGCTAACTATAAAAATACAGTTCTCACCAAACTACAAACTTAACAAAAAACTATAAAATCTCGTGCATTTCTTATACTTTTATTTTACCAATTATTTACCACTAAATCTACGATGAAAGATATAAATTTACAGGAAATTTGCAAAGAATTACATATTTATGAATTTGGAATTGCCTCATGGCCACTACCTGAACAGGCCAAAACTATTTTATTTGAAAGCAATCCATGCCCCTTTACTACGGAAGATGTGGAGGCAAGACTACTAGGAACGACTCAGTTTATGCCCAAAAGTGCCATCGTTTGTCTATTCCCGTACCATGTACAACACAAAGGCCATGCCAATCTATCGCGCTATACATGGTCAACAGATTATCACCTGGTCATTAATGAATATTTAGAACGTCTTATTGAAAGATTACAAATAATTGATGACTCGGCTCAGTTCTCCATTCATTGTGACACCTCGCCTTTAGCAGATCGGTACATGGCCTACTTAGCAGGTCTCGGCTTTTACGGAAAGAACAACTGTTTTATCAGCCCTAAATGGGGTTCTTATGTCGTTATTGGTACGATTTTAACAACACTAGAACTCAAACCAAATGCCCCTCTTGAGCAGTCCTGTATAGGATGTAATCGTTGTATTACAGCATGCTTAGGCCAATGTTTGGGCCATGACGAATTTAAATTCGCGACTTGTAAAAGCTACTTAACTCAGAAAAAAGGAGAACTCACCGATGAAGAGGAGCAGATTCTCGCTAAAACACCACTCGTATTTGGTTGTGATGTGTGCCAAGAGGTGTGTCCTCACAACAAAGATATTCCAACTACGCCCATCCCAGAATTCCAACAGATAGAACCGTATATTAATATAGACGAACTAGAAACACTAACGAACAAAGAATTCAAAGCAAAATACGGTCATCGAGCCTTCTCGTGGCGAGGTAAAAAAATACTAATGAGAAATCAAGAGATTATAGATAGAAAAAATAAACTATAATTATTACACGATATGCTGCTAATGGTCACACAAGTAGATTGTCATTAATACTCACATAAGCAAACTGTTACTAATAGGCACATAAGTAGAAGAATCTATAATTACATAAAACTAAAAAAGACGACCTCTGGTCGTCTCTTTTAGTAATTATTTAATTTCGTAATAGTTCAACTCATCCAAACTCTTACCAAGAGCAGGGATATATAATTCAATAAACATATCTACCTCAGGCATATTTAGAGTTTTCAACTTAGCTAAGATAGAATCATGTGCCTCTTTAAACTCATCATTCCCTGCCTTGAGCTCTTTGACGCATTTCATATAGGCTGAAATTGTATCGGCAGCCTTAACGAGAGGCCATTCTGGACTAGTCTCTGCATCAACAAGTATAGGCTTATAAACAGATTGTAACCGGTCTGGCAAGGTTGATAGCATTTTTTCTTGCGCCAAAGTTTCAACCTCACCATACAGTTCACGCAACTTTGGATCAAAATACTTGATTGGTGTCGGCATATCTCCTGTAAAGATTTCACTCACCTCATGATACATAGCTATGACAGCTACCTTATTAATATCTACATTTCCACCGAAGTATTCATTTTTTATAGCTCCCAAATTGTGGGCTACCATAGCCACTTCAAGGCTATGTTCTTGAATATTTTCTATTTCCGTATTTCGCATGAGGCTCCATCGATTGATAAAGCGCATGCGTTTTAAAAATGCAAAAAATGAACTCATATATCCCCCATTACACAACAGGTCCTTAAATTACCCCACGAAGTTTAAAGCCATAATCAAGGAATTGTACCGCTTCATCCCAACGATTATCATCGTTTAACATGACTACAATCATAGTATGGCCATTACGTGTGGCAGACGCAATCAAACATTCTCCTGCTGCATTTGTAAAACCTGTTTTCAAGCCATTTGCACCAGGATATTTGTTGCGAATGAAGTGGTTTGTAGTACGAATTGTTTCTGGTGCACGGTTTTGGTACGGCACCTTATAGTAATCATTGGCAACTTTGTCACGGAACATTTGGTATTTCATGCCATATGCGGCAATCATCGCTAAATCACGAGCCGTAGAATGGTGACCCTTTTGTGTTAATCCATGAGGATTCAAGAACACACTATTCTTTGCCCCCGCTTTTGCAGCAATGCGAGTCATATCCTTAGCAAATTTATCCACAGAACCACTTACATTTTCGGCTACTACAACGGCCGCATCATTACCACTAGCAACCATCATACCTTCAAGAACACCTTCCAATGTAATCTGATCGCCTACGCGAACCCCAAGGTTTGATTCTTCCATGCTCGTTGCATAGCTACTTATAGTAGCTAATTCATCAAGCTGTGTGCCCTTTAATTCTAAGGCAGTTAACAAGGTGACCATTTTTGTAGTACTAGCTGGATGCATCCACTTATCTGGGTTCTTTGCAAATAAAATTTCTTTTGTATCTGCATCAATTAGGACTACGGCCTCACCAACAGTAGAAGGAGGTGTAATGTATGCAGCTTGAGCAACACTAGCACCTATAAATATGATTCCTATAAAAGTTATGGCCAATACCAATTTCTTATAAAACATATGAATATTCGTCGTTAAAAGTGTCATCACTCTCGTTCTACCTTCCAGTATCTTAACTTTCAAGACTATCATCTAGTGCTACATTTGTAGTAGTTGCTTTCTTTTTTGTCCCTTTAATTTCACCTGTCGATGTATCTACATTTTGAATATATACTACACGTTGAGGATATGGAATATCGATACCATATTTATCAAAGGCATCTTTTACATCAGACATGATGCTATATTGAACATCGAGAAAATCATTCGACTTAACACGAGCATAAGCAGCAATTCGTACAGAATTATCTCCAAATTCAGAAATACCTATTTCCATATTCTTCGGATTAAGGACACGTTTATCTGCTGCAAAAATATTTTTTAAGATTTTTATTGCCTCATGATGATCATTATTATAACCAATGTCAAACGTAAATGGGATAACCCGTTCTGTAGTATAAACAATGTTAGTTACAGCTTGTGATGTAAGAAGAGAGTTAGGTATGTATACATTCTTTTGATCTTTTGTAGTAATAACTGTATACATAAATTGGATTGATTTAACACTGCCGACTACATCACCCACCTGAATAACGTGACCCGCTCTAAAAGGTTTGAAGATAAGAATTAATAAACCAGATGCTAAGTTAGAAAGGTTATTCTGTAAGGCGAGACCAATACCTAAACCAAAAGCACCAAAAGCAGCTATAAAGGATGTTGTAGGAATACCGATTTGGTTTAAGCAAATCAATACTAACCCTACTAGCAAGGCATAATTAATAATTTGAGTGATAAAGCTCATTGCTGCTGAGTCATAGGAAGCTTTTGTCATAATGCGCACTGCAAAAGCTTTTACCCATTTAATAGCATATCGCCCTATCCAAAATAAAATTAGTGCTAATAAGATATTTCCAGCTTGTGCAAAAAACCAGTCCCTTATTTGAATTAATATATTAGCGTCTTTAAAAAGAAATTCAGAAACAGCACTTAAGAAATTAGCCATAGTAACCATCCATAATATAAATCTATACAATCACAAATATCTATCACAACATAATAGCAATATAATAACGGTAAATATATATGCTATAATTTTACATATGCATTTGCAATACGATAATAAAGATATTATATCGTTATATTCCATATATAACAATCATAAAACTAGGGAGACTTACATGTTCAAAAATCTATACGAAGCACCCCAAGAGCTCGCTACTGGAGGCTATGTAACTAGAGAGTTACACTCCGTTACGGTACACTTTGACGATATCCACTATTCTCTTTCGAGCGGACAATTAAATGGTGGCTATCACCATACGCTAGCGGTACGCAACCAACAGCTAACATATCAAATCGAAACAGAAAAAGATTTACCCGGTGGCTCTGTAGCCGATTATTTGGCTCAAGAATTTGAACATATTGATACTCCTGTTCATTTTAGTACAGCACTTCTCACGTCTGCCACAATGCATCTACACGCCTATGCCAAAGTTGAAGAACATGATACTATTGTGGAAACTATCGTGACTGCAGGCTATGAAAAAACGGCACATCGCGCAGGTACAGGCTATTGTTACGAAGAGCGTGATGGAGACTTCATAGTGCCAGGCACAATCAATATCCTCGTATTTACAAATAAAGCTTTAACAGATAGCGCTATGGTAAAAGCTGTTATGACAATTACCGAAGCAAAAACCGCAGCCCTTCAAGATTGGAATGTTGAAAGCGTACGCCTCCATCCGTTTATTAATGAAGATATTCCTGATGCAATTACAAAAGAACGAAAAACATCTGCCACAGGTACCTCTACAGATGGTATCATTCTCACCATTGATACAAATGGAGATATCTTAACAGATGCTGGTTCCTTTTCACTATTTGGAGACACCTTAGCCAAGGCCGTCTATGTAGGCGTACAAAGAGCACTAGAAAATGCTATCGGCGCTGAATAATCCTATTTTGTAATATACAAAAATATCTAGAATGATACCCCAAAAATTATTATTCAATACCCCACTCATATATGAAAAATATAATACAAATGAAAAACCGCACATCCTAGGCGATCGGAATGTGCGGTTTATTGCATATAAAACTGTTACATATAGTATAATTTTTGAAAATGAATATCAAATTAAAATTTGAGATATTTTCTCAAATTTTTCAAATTAATTATTAGATTCAAAGAATTATTATGTTTCATATGTTCCATGAGTATTATGTGCCTTTAATATTCATGGAAGAATTGTTGTAACTTTTTAAGATTTTTAGTTTTTGTAAGCCCTAGCATCAATAAAATACGCGCTTTTTGTGGACTTAAAGTATCACATACTAGATAGTTTGCCAGTGCATCTTGTGGCACTGCAGATACCATACCACTACCGGTACGAGAAGCACGTACCGTTGGAAACTTTGTATTCTGTGTGATTTGACGTACGTTTTGTGGGATTGTACCATGACCAAGACCTGTTAAAATTAAACCGTCAGGATTTGTAGCAACTACACTCATAGGCACCATATCATCCATACCACCATAGCAGGTCATTATAACTACACGAGGTAACTCAGACAATTTACTCACATCAAATACAGAGTCTTGAGTATGACGTCGAGTAGACACTTTATAATAGTGGGCAACACCATCTTGTACAATACCAAGATGCCCCACTAATGGACTATCAAAAGTCGCTACATTAGTAGTGTTGCATTTAGATACATCCCTTGCCCCATCAATGTAGCCATTTAATACGACTATCACACCTTTACCTACAGACGATGGTGTTCTCGCTACTTGGATAGCTTGCAATAAATTAATTGGCCCGTCTGCACTAATAGCACCTGCGGGTCTCATAGATCCAGTAATAACAATTGGCTTGTCTGTATGAACTGTCAGATTCAGAAAATATGCCGTCTCCTCCATGCTATCTGTGCCATGAGTAATAACAACACCACCGATATCATCTCGATTAACCAATTTTTGCACCAACTTAGAAAGTTCTAACCAGTGATTTACGGTAATATCGGAGCTTTCAATATTACTAAACTGAGTATATGTATAAGGACCATACGGTTTTGTACCAGGTACGGAGGCTAAGATTTTGTCAAGTCCTAACACCCCTGCCGTATAGCCTGTTAAATCAGTATTTGAAGTACCTTTTCCTGCAATAGTTCCTCCAGTACCAATCAAAGCAATTTTTGTATCCATATTACCTCCACTATAAAACTATAAAATAATTATTGTTATTAAATTTAAACTAAGTACGATTCAATAAGGCTGGTCAATAATGGCCAGCCTTATTATATTCTAAAAAATTATTTTATCTTATTTTATGGCTTCGCCCCTATAGATTCATGGATTCATCTCTATAAATCGAGATTTCTGCCTTATCAATTAAAGCTTTGGGTCAAATGATGGCATCAACTCCAATTTATGTTTATTAATTCGATTCAGATAGTCGATTCGCTCTTTTGTTGGCTGATCTTCAATTTCACCAGTTCTGATATAACGATCCAGTATAGCATAGGTAAATCCCAATTTATCCTCATCGGACTGACCACTAAGACCATCACTTGGCACCTTATCAACTAGGTGCAATGGAATATCAAGAAGTTTTCCTATTTGACGAACTTCTTCTACTACGAGTTGTGCGAGAGGGCTAAAATCACCTGCACTATCTCCGTATTTTGTAGAGTATCCTACGTAGTCTTCAGATCCATTACAAGTATTTGCTACACGAGCACCATTTGGTAAATTTTGTCCTACTGCATAGAGAGTTGCCATCCGGAGACGAGGCGGGGTATTAATGGCAGCATCTTTAGATAAATCGGTTCTCCCCGTTACAACATCATACCCCTTAGCCTGAACGATAGCATGAGTTAGCGCCTCATAGGCAGCACCAATATTGACCGTCATGTGCGGAATTCCTAAATGATTTACCACTGCCTGAGCATCATCAATATCCGATTGCACTCCATTTGGCATAAGAACACCAACTACGCGATCTGCACCGAGAGCTTCTTTGCAAAGAGCTGCCACGATAGTCGAGTCCTTACCACCTGAAATACCAACTACAGCACTACAGTTAGGACCATTTTTACCAAAATAATCTCGAATCCATTGAATGAGGGCATCCTTTGTAACTTGTGGATTTTCTAACATAGGCCCTCCTACTTTTTCCGATAAATACGGTTCAATAAATCCATCTTCAATTGATAGTAGCTAGGACTCATATCAAGGTAGTGACGATGTGGATTTTCAAAGCGTTGCTCTTCAGGCCAAATTTCATTAGCTAATTGATCTTGCACATATGCTCGAATTTCCTCTAGTGTTGGTAAGTCCACAACTAATTTACCATCCTTGATAATAAGCTGCTTCATCTCTTTAAAAGTACAATTTTCAAAATATAATTCACGCCAAGGTTGCTCAGGATCGATATAACGATATGGTTCCTCTGTATCAGGTACCTCTCTCAACAATGTTAATAGATCTGCAATCGCACGACCTTTATCATTATAAACACGATATACCTTTTTAAGACCTGGATTAGTAATTTTTTCTACACTTTCAGAAATCTTGATACGAGGTTCCCACATACCATCTTTCTCGATGCTAGCAATTTTATATACCGCACCAAATACGGGGTCACTCTTAGAGGTAATGAGGCGTTCCCCTACACCAAAAATATCAATAGGGCCACCTTGTATGAGCAAAGATGTGATTGTATACTCATCTAGACTATTAGATGCCATAATTTTACAATCTTCTAAGCCTGCATCATCTAGCATGCGCCGCGCTTTTTTCGCCAAATACGCAAGGTCACCAGAATCTAGGCGAATTCCTTTTAAGCGTTTCCCCATTGGCTCTAATACATCCTTTGCTACCTTAATAGCATTGGGCACGCCAGAGTTTAACACATCATAAGTATCAACAAGGAATACTGCATTATCTGGATACACTTCAGCATAGGCTTTGAAAGCATCGTATTCAGAGCCATAGTACATGACCCAACTATGCGCCATAGTACCGCTGACAGGAATGCCAAATTGTTGCCCTGCTAAAACGGTTGCAGTGGACTGAACACCACCAATATAAGCGGCTCTTGCACCGTATACGGCTGCGTCTACATTATGTGCACGACGAGCACCAAAGTCAGCCACAATACGCCCATCCGCAGCGCGAACGATGCGATTAGCTTTTGTGGCGATAAGAGATTGATGGTTCATCATAGTAAGCACTGCAGTTTCTATGATTTGTGCATCTATGAGAGGCGCCACAATTGTAATTACGGGTTCATTAGGATAGATGATAGAACCTTCTGGGAAGGCATATACATCACCGGTGAAAGAGAAATCTTTTAGATATTCTAAAAATTCTTCACTAAAAATACCCTGACTCCGTAAATAAGAGATATCACTTTCATCAAAGTGTAAATTTAAAATGTACTCAACGATTTGTTCAAGACCACCAAAAATAGCAAAACCGCCCTTGTCTGGATTACGTCTAAAGAAAACATCAAATGCGACGCGATCCACATTTTTTAATTTTGTAAAGTAGCCATGTGCCATAGTCATCTCATAAAAATCCATAAGCATGCTAATATTGCGGCTTTCATGTTGCATTAGTTCACCAACCTTCTAAGATCTATAGAAATTTAGTTAATTGTTATTCGTTATTCGTATACCCTCATTATACAATATTATTCCTATATAGCTAGCACCTAGCATAAGCTATCCTAATAATCCTTATTGTGATATAACTATATATATACAATAATAATTTATATAGTTCGTATGTATGAAAGAAGCTAGTCTAGACTGTAAAACAAGCGACCATTACGCTATAATATTTTATTTTATATTGTTTTAAAAGCTTTCAATAATACATACATATCTATTTTACATGAGAATGAAAGGTACCATTATGGAAACAATCGTTCAAGCAAAACGCGTATTAGAAATTTTTAAAGAAATGAGCCAAATCCCTCGTGAGTCCGGCAATGAAAAAGGCATCAGCGATTACATCGTGAACTTTGCTAAAAATTTAGGTCTTGAAGTTCATCAAGACGAAATCTTTAATGTAGTTATCAAAAAAGCTGCATCTCCAGGTTATGAAAACCGTCCATCCATCATTTTACAAGGTCATATTGATATGGTTTGTGTTAAAGACCATGACTCTAACCACGACTTCTCTAAAGATCCAATTGCTAATATCATCGAAGGCGAATGGATGCACGCAGACCATACAACATTAGGTGCTGATAATGGCATGGGTGCTGCTATGATGCTTGCTCTCCTTGAAGATGAAAACCAACAACATGGACCAATGCAATTATTATTCACTACCAACGAAGAAACTGGTATGGATGGTGCCTTTGCCATTAAAGAAGGTCAAGTAACTGGTGACTACTTACTCAACCTGGATACAGAGGTAGAACATGACTTCACCGTTAGTTGTGCTGGCGGTTGCCACGTACATGTAAAAATTCCATTGTTACGCGAAAACAATTTACCAGGCTATGATGCGGGCTTATCCATTACAGTAACCGGTCTTAAAGGGGGGCACTCCGGCATCGAAATCAACGAGCAACGAGCTAATGCAAACCAAGTACTAACCCGTGTACTCTATGATATTCAACAACAATATCCTATTAGCTTAGCGTCTTTCGAAGGTGGCGTAAAACATAATGCAATCCCGTCTAAGGCAGTAGCTGTACTATCCGTACGCTCTGAAGATGTGGCAGCCATTAAAACATTGCTCGCATACCAAGAAAAACAATACCAACACGAATATAGCGTACAGGATCCAGGCCTTACATTTGTAGTTGAAGATGTTCCTACTCCTGAAATAGTATATGCAGAAGACACAACAGAAGCACTTATTACATATATCTATCTTGCACAAGATGGGGTTCATTCTGTAAGTAAGTCTATCCCAAACCTTGTAGAAACATCTAATAATATTGCTATCGTACGTGAAAATCAACATACCATTGAAATACTCATTTCTATTCGTAGTTCCAATAGCAATAGTCTTGAATTCTTAACGAAAAAAATGATGCTTCTTGCAAAAGCACTTGGCGTAGCTGCAGAGCGTACAGGTGGATATCCAGCATGGGAATACGACAAAGGCTCAAAATTGGAAGAACAAGCGATTTCCTTGCATAACGAAATGTTCGATACACCAGCTAATGTAAATGCTATTCACGCAGGTCTCGAATGTGGTTTGTTAAAAGGCGTATTGCCAAATACACAAATGATTAGCTTTGGGCCTACTATCGTAAGTCCTCATACACCATCAGAACGCGTTCATTTACCTTCTGTTGAAAATGTATATGTGTACCTCAAAGCATTATTAGCAAAATTACAATAAAATAAATAATTACTATATTTTTGATGTATAATTTGTTATACTATAAGCAAATAACACATCAAGTTACGAGACCCATGTAATAGTGACTCTCCAACCCTCCTACAAGTAATTCAGCCATCTCTCCAACTGAATTATCTTGTAGGAGGGATTTTTTTCATAAAAATTTTTCAACTACATAAATAAATATTTATTCATACAGGAGTATTCTTTCATATATGAACAACATGGAATGCATCGTTTTATTTATAAATAATTATGAATATCAACTACATGTGCCAGTATACTCATATATAGTATATAATCTATAAATTTCAGAGAAGGCTGTTAAACTCTGATAAACTTGCTAGTTTCCATATACCCCATAGAGTATTTTCTGTGTTATCCTATAGGTGTATACTGTGTTTACATTACGCAGGAGGTATATATGATTCCAATAGTTATCATATCCGGATTTCTAGGTTCTGGAAAAACAACATTCTTACAACATATACTAAAAGAACATACATCGAAAGATAAAATTCTTATTATAGAAAACGATTTTGGTGAAACTAGCCTCGATGCTGCTAATCTTGCAAAAACAGGGGCCACAGTCCGTGAAGTAACATCTGGCTGTATTTGCTGTAGCTTACAAGGAAATTTCCAACAAGCACTACTTGATATTCTGCAAAATTACAAAATCGATATGATCTACATCGAGCCATCAGGTGTTAGCAAGCTCAGTGAAATCATCCATACTTGTAACGACGAGGACATTGCAAAATCTGCTTACATTCACGCATCAATAACGACTGTCGATGCTATGCAAGCACCAATGTTTATCAAAAATTTTGGTCTTTTCTTCAAGGATCAAATCACTCATAGTGATGCAATTTTTTTGAGCCATACAGAAGATATTCAACAGACAAGCATTACAAAACGTATGATTCGCGACCTCGCGCCACATACACCAATTCATGAAGAAGCATGGGATACCATTGGTTTGCGTGATTACATCAAGCGCCTGTATCATTGTCATGATGATCACTGCTTACACGATGAACATTTATTTATGAGTCATACCTTTAAGGATTTGCGCACCCTTAGTCTTGCACAATGGAAAACCATTTTAGAAGGCATGCCTGATACAGTGCTTCGTGCCAAAGGGATTGTACCAACCACGGAAGGTCCTCACGAACTCCAATACGGCACTCATTACTGTTCGCTTTCACCTAGTGAAACTAATGACTATAGTTTAGTCGTTATCGGCACAGATTTTAATGTACCAATGGTACATAACGAAGTGTGTCAATCATGATACCAGTTTATATCGTTACAGGGTTTATTGGATCCGGTAAAAGCACGTTCATAAACGAACAATTACAATACCGTAAAAAGCTAGGCGGTACCGCAATAATCAGCGCCGAAGAAGGCAGTGAACCTCTCATCAAAGAGCCCTTACAACTCAATGCGGATGAACTCAGTGCCATTGTTCCTAGCGATATCAAGTCTTACGAATTGATAGCCTGTAAAATCGGGGATTATTTAAAACGACTACAGCCAAAAGAGCTATGGATTGAGTGGAATGGCATGGTAAGCTTTCATCAACTAGAAGCCTTACTATATAGCGATATATTAAGCCACCTATTACAAGTAGAAAAGGTATTGTATATTTGTACCGATCAATTTGTTTCAACCATACTCCCTGGTTTAGGTAATGATGTAATGAGTCAATTGTATAGTGCAGATTGTATTATCACAGAATCCAATACACATCACGCTTTACTACGTACCTACAACGGAGAGGCTAAAATTATAACAGCTCCTACACCAGAAAAAGTAGAACAACTGTGCCGGAATTCCACATGGGGACTCATTCCTAATCTATTAGTTATTGGTATTACAACCTATATACTGTTGGTCACAGCTTTTCGCCATGACATCCCCTATTCCATTCACCAATGCTTCGCCATAATCACGGGCCTCATCATCGAGGCCATTCCATTCCTTTTATTAGGCACGGTAGGCTCAACGATTATTCGCTATTTCGTACCACAACGAGTATTACTAAAACTGTTAGGTGACCATTCTTTGAAAAGCTATGGGGCTGCTATGGTCAGTGGCTTTGCCTTGCCAATTTGTGACTGTGCCATCATCCCCTTATTCAAGGCGCTAATAGATCGAGGCATCCCTTTATCAGTAGCTCTTTTATTTATGCTCGCTAGCCCGATTATCAACCCTATCACCATTCTTTCTACATGGTATGCGTTTCCTGACAATCCCATGCTCTCCGTATGGCGTATCGTTTTAGGACTAGGTGTTGCCTTGTTAGTAGCCCTATCGTTCCGATTTTGGCCTCCAGCCACATCTATTTTGAAAGCAAGAACACCACAGAATCTTAGCTACGAAGAAATCGTTTTAGAAACAACTAAAACTAAACATATCGATAAAAAAAGATTGTTAGTCCATATGGAACGAGAGTTTTCTCAACTCTTATTCTATTTTTCCATGGCGGCAACTGTACTATCTATAGTTCAAGTGTATGGCAAGCCTTGGCTTCTCAACGCAGGATTAACCTTGCCAGAATTTACAGCCATTCCAATTTTGCTGATGTTAGCATTCTTCTTTTCAATCTGCTCTACATCAGATGCCATCATCGGTAAATCCTTGAGCACCTTATTTCCTATTAGTTCCGTAATGGGCTTTCTCATCTTAGGTCCGATGTTAGATATCAAAAACGTATATATATTAAAACAATATATGCCTACCTCATTTATCATACGATTAAGTATAACGATTGCCGTTATGTCCTATATAGCAGCATTAGTATTCAAATTCTTTCTTAGCTAATTTACAAATTTTTATAATCATTATCTCAGTTCTTAATTAATTAAAAGGAGATGATTTCATGACATTAGGACTGAAAGATCGCTTTTCTATCGTGAAAGGTCTATTGTATCTCATCTTAGGTATCTGTTGTATTTACCTCATTGTGACAGGTCGTTATTTGAACTATATTGCACCGCGTTATGAACTTTTACTAGGTATTAGTGGCGTTGCCCTTATTTTAGGTGGTCTAGCGACGATTATTTGGGCACCGTCAAAATACTACAAGCATAACTGGAAATCTATCGTTCCGATTATTATTCCTATTATGTTGCTCATCGTTCCTCCCGTTCTTGTACCCTCAACAGGCGTTCATGGTGCCACTCGTGTAAACGATGATACTAACAATTTTGACTTTACAAACGATGCTATTGGAGAGGTTGTCACTGTTAACAGTGAAAGCAAAGAGCCAGGAATTTCCAAGGACAAAAAAGAAATCGTTTTGAACTCAGACAATTTCTATCAAACCATTGTAAAAGTTGGATCTAATGCTGATCAATATAAAGACTACACAGTTTATATGACAGGCTATGTGAACCGCGAAGATAATACATTAAAATCTAACGAATTTACTATTTCTCGTATGGCTATGGCTTGTTGTATTGCTGACGTTGCCCCTATTGGCATGACAGCCTATAAAACAGATGGTGATAGCTTACAAAATGAACAATGGGTATCGATTGAAGGAAAGGTTTCTACCCGAGACTTCCACGGTCGTAAACAACCATATGTAGAGATTACAAAAATCAAATCTGCAGAACCTATTTTAGGCTATGTATACCCTTAAGAATTACATAAAAAACGAGGCTTAACGCCTCGTTTTTAATAGGAATGATTCTGTTAAATAAAATAACGTATATTTCATAATTCAATGTCTATATGAATCTACAACAGATTGACGCCTTATAATAGTTATAATAGTTATTCTAGTTATTCTAGTTATTCTAATTATAATAGTTATTAAAACGTCCTATTAGTGCTGTAATTCTTTAATAATTCTCTTGCCGAGAGATGCTGCTACAGCGCACAAGAAAATATCTGGGCCAACTGGGATTAGGAAGCAAGTAATAATGACAGCTTCCACACCAATCGGCTTACCTAAATACAGATTCATAATAAAGTATAGGTACACCATGCCAAGACCATATACAATAAATAGATTTAATATGGATCCGGCTAGCAAACGTTTAAACGATAGTGTATCCATTGTCTCTGCAATGCGTCCTACTGCATACGCACCAACCATAAAACCAATTAAATAACCAAAGGTAGGTTGCAAAATATAACTAGGACCACCACCAGATGTAAAAATAGGAACCCCAACAAGACCTAGTACAATATAAATGCCAACACTAGCGGCACCTAAACGACTACCTAAAACAATGCCCGCTAATGTAGTAAATAAGATTTGCAATGTAAACGGACAATTCGGTAATGGGACCCGTATAAAAGCACCAACCGCGATTAGCGCCACAAAGAGTGCTGTCATCGTTAACTGACGGGTGGTAATGCGAGTTTGTTTTGATACAGTAGAGCTCATGGTATACCTCCATTCATAACAGACCTAAGCAGGAATTTGTGCTATCAATGGAGAATAAAAGTCCAAGATAACACGGAAACAAACTACTAACTATCTAAATTAAAGCACTTGTATTTTTAATTGTCAACTATAATGGTTGACTTTTAGTTTACTATATAGTCTAATACTATATATACTATGTTTTTAGTACTTTTTAATTTTGACTATAGCTAATAGTTATTATCAATAGTTCATAATAACTAAAAGATATACTCATCTTCATACAAAAACCATCTAATTTCACCTTATTTTCATACAACAAGATTAAATTATACATAAGTAGATTGAGTAAAATCTACTTTCACAAAATCGTAACTAAACGAAAATTATAATTTGGTATCAGGAAGCATTGCTTATGAAAAATGTTAAGAAAGTATCCAAAGTACTATGTGCATTTGGCGTTAGTACAGTATTATTAGCAGGTGTAGTTGGTGCAGCTAGCAACCATGGTTACAACAACCATAGCAACTGGAATGGTGTTGGTAGCGTTGCTCCATCCGCACAAGCTAACTATTCTGTTGACTATATGGGCGCTGTTACAGTATTCCAACAACAATTCCCTGGCGCTACTGTAAAATCTATTTCCTATGATGCAAAACATAATCCTTACTATGAAGTAGAAGGTTATTATGGCAACCGTGAAGTAGAGCTTAAAGTAGACGAAGCATCTGGTCAAATCGTTGGTAAAGAAGTAAAAGGTTACTCCAAAGCTTCTAAAACAATTAACGTTCAAAACATCATCATTCCTGAAGTAGCTGAAACAAAAGCTATGGAAAAAGTTGGTTCTGATTTCCAAACTATGGATTGGACTGTTGAACGTGAAAACGGCAGAGTTGTATATGAATTTGATATGACAACTGGCGGCGGTAAAAATGCTGAAGTTAAAGTAGACGCTACATCCGGCAAAGTTATTAGCGCTAAAGTTAAAAACACAAAATACTAAGATTCTCATTTCATCAAGTGAAACCCTATCCTAACCCACTTAGATGACACACTACACATATAACACACATACTATACACACTGTATCCTTTGGATACACTCTCTAACACACTCTCAGAGAGTCCGTAACACTAACCACGGACTCCCTAAATCCTATCTCACACAATAGGAAAACGGTCTGTGCTCACACACCACAGACCAAACGTTACACACACTATACTCCCTTAAAGGCCTTGGATCATTAAATCCAAGGTCTTTTTATGCCCATTCTATCAAGGTTGTATTACACCTACACAACATTTCATTCTTATAAAGACAACACACACTAATAACAAAAAAGCCTCCCAGTGGGAGGCCTTTTGCATAAGTTTTATAGGTTTGATAGTTATGTGTTCTATTTCTTAAGCAAAATTCAGCTTAAGGATGTCATTTGTAAGTTTTGAAGGTTTGATCTATAGTTTTCCAAACAAGAGGTACGAAAATTATGCTTTATCTAAAGCTTGTGCCAAGTCTTCGATGATATCATCGATATTTTCAAGGCCGATGGATACACGGATCATATCTGGTGTTACGCCAGCAGATTTTTGTTGTTCTTCGTTAAGTTGTGCATGTGTTGTGGATGCAGGATGGATAACAAGAGATTTAGCATCTGCTACATTGGCAAGGTTGGAGAAGATTTCCAAGGAGTCAACAAGTTTAATACCTGCTTCTTTACCACCTTTTACACCGAATGTGAATACTGCACCAACACCTTTAGGGAAGTATTTATCAGCTAATGCTTTGTATTTGCTGTCTTCTAATTCTGGATAGCTTACCCATGCTACTTTAGGATGTTTGCTCAAGAAATCTACTACTTTACGAGCATTTTCTACGTGACGTTCTACGCGCAAGGACAATGTTTCAATACCTTGCAATATTTGCCATGCTGCAAGTGGAGTAATGCATGCACCAGTATCGCGAAGTAATTGAGCACGAATTTTTACAGTGAATGGGATTGGCAAATCACCAAATACTAAACCATTGTAGTGTTCGTCACCTTCGGAGAAGCCAGGGTATTTACCAGAACCTTTATAGTCGAATTTACCAGATTCTACAACTACGCCAGCCAATGTTGTACCGTGACCACCAAGGTATTTAGTAGCAGAGTGTACAACTACGTCAGCACCATGTTCTAATGGACGGAATAAGTATGGAGATGCAAATGTGTTATCTACGATCAAGATGATATTGTGCTTATGTGCAATATCAGCTATAGCTTGTACATCGATAAGATTAATACCAGGGTTACCAATAGATTCGATATAAACGGCTTTAGTCTTTTCATCGATAGCTGCTTCAAATTCTTCCAAATGATCCGGATTTACGAATTTAGTTTGAATCCCCAAGCGAGGCAATGTAGCAGTAAACAAATTATAAGTACCACCATACAATGTGGATGCAGCAACAATATTATCACCAGCATCTGCTACATTTAAAATAGAGTACGTAACCGCTGCAGAACCAGATGCTACTGCAATACCAGCAGCACCGCCTTCAAGTTCTGCCACTCGAGCATCTAATACATCTGTAGTAGGATTGCCAAGGCGAGAGTAAATACCACCAGGATTAGTCAATGCAAAACGACCTGCGGCTTCCTCAGCATCTTTAAATACGAAAGATGTAGTTTGATAAATCGGTACTGCACGAGAACCTGTTGGATCCACCGTATGACCAGCATGTAATTGTAATGTTTCAAATCTGTATTGTTTACTCATTATAATAACTCCTTTATATTAACTATATTTTAAGTTCGTTCTTTATGCCTAGTATAGTACTATGTTTTAAAAAATATGTCTACTATTTTTTATATTCTTTTCTCCATAACTTTAAACTATGGTGGACAAAGGAGGATAAAAGCTTTTACCAAAACCGCTAAAGCGAACTAAGTCATTTATGAGAAATAAAATCCCCTAATTACTTCCAAAGAACTAGCTCCCTTGAGAGATGTTAGAAGTAATTAGGGGTACATAGTACTATCAATAGATTAGAAATAAGTACTTACATTTAGATGTAAGCGCCTAAATTTTTATCCCGTTCAAATTTCATTTTTTGGATTTGTTCAATAATGTACGGTGTTTCTTGGTATACATAGTAGTTTAACCAGTTTGTAAATAAAAGTGTACTTACAGAGCGCCAGCGCACGATGGGACGTTGTTTCGGATCATTATCTGGGAAGTAGTTTTCAGGAACTGCAATATCCATACCTTTTTTGATATCCCGCACGTACTCACGGTTAAGTGTATCCCAATCGTATTCGGCATGACCAAATACAAAGATATGTTTATTATCTAAACTACGAACGATAGCGGCTCCTGTTGGTTCAGACCCAGCCAAGAGTTCCAAGTCACGATTTTCCTTAATTTGTTGCAACGAAACTGTGGTGTGCCGTGAGTGTGGCATCCAAAACTTTTCATCAAATCCACGCATGAGCACTGGTCGATCATTATAAATATCGTGTTCGTAAACACCAAATAATTTCTCATCCATAATCGATTTATTAATGCCAAAGTGATGATATAAGCCAGCTTGAGCACCCCAACAGATATAAAACGTAGAGTAAACATGCTCTTCGCCCCAGTTCATGATTTCTACGAGTTCAGACCAATAGTCTACCTCTTCAAAAGGCATTAACTCTACAGGAGCACCGGTAATAATCATGCCGTCAAAGAACTGGTCTTTTACTTCATCAAAGGTGCGGTAGAAGGTTTCTAAATATTGTTCATCTGTATTTTTAGCCTTACGAGATGCGGTATGCAAAAGAGTCAAATTAACTTGCAATGGGCTATTACTAAGAGCACGTAAAATCTGAGTTTCCGTCACTTCTTTAGTAGGCATCAAATTGACAAGCAAAATTTGCAAGGGTCGGATTTGTTGATTTTCCGCCCGTTCAGTATCCATAACGAAAATATTCTCTTGAGCTAATTTCGTTATGGCCGGTAAATTTTTTATTACTTTAATAGGCATAGTGTCACCTCTACATATTCTACAATTTGATAACCTAATCTAAACAATTTAAATAAGCTAATTAAAAGCCTTTAGCCTCGTAAGCACGTCTCCAAGCTTCGAGCCCTTCTTCTAATACCTTACGAGGGCAAGCGACATTAATACGTTCAAAGTCTTCCCCATCGACACCAAACATAGAACCCGTATCGAGCCATAGCTTAGCATCATTGATGATCCATTCATCTCGCTCTTTAGGGCTAAGCGGCAATTGAGAGCAGTCCAGCCACATGAGATAGGTCCCTTCAGGACGATATGCATGAATCTTTGGCATATATTTTGCTACATAGTCGATGGTGAATTGAATATTGTCTTGAATATATTCTTTCAATTCATCAAGCCAAGGAGCCCCCACTTTGTAGGCTCCTTCACAGCCAACGATCCCCATCGTATTCAACTGGCTATAACCAGCACGATCTATTTCTTTGATAAAACGGCGGCGTAAGGAATCATTGGGAATGAAAATATTACTTACTTGTAAGCCTGCAATGTTGAAGGTCTTACTAGGTGCTGTACATACAATACAGTGTTCTGCATAGCTTTCACCAAGGTCCGCAAATACCTTGTGCGTATGCCCTTTCCATACAAAATCCGCATGAATTTCATCGCTCACGATGAGCACATTGTGTTTAATACAAATATCGCCGAGGCGTTTTAACTCGTCTTCAGTCCACACGCGCCCTACTGGATTATGGGGGTTACACAAGAGGAATAATGTTATATTCTCCTCAATGATTGCACGCTCGATGCCTTCAAAATCGATAGTGTATTTTTCTTCGCCTTTGATGAGTGGCACATTGATAAGACGCCGATTGTTGTCATCAATAACCATGCTAAATGGGTAGTACACCGGTTGGTTGATGAGCACACCTTCCCCCTCCTTGGTGAAAGCTCGAACCGCCATCGCCAAAGAAAATACGATACCAGGCGTTTTAACAAGCCATTTTTGTTCTGGAGTCCAATTAAAACGTGTAGTAAACCAATTCTTTAACACATCGAAATACTCATCATCAGATTCGGTATAACCAAATACGCCATGGTTTACGCGGTCCAATAAAATTTGCTTTAATTCAGGGGGAATTTCAAAATCCATATCCGCTACCCAGAATGGTAACACATCAGCTGGTTTACCGCGCTTAACAGCAAAATCATATTTTAAAGATTTCGTGTGCGTTCTATCTAAAATTTGATCAAAGTTATATTGTCCCATAGGAACTCCTTTATTTATTAAAAGCTTGTTCCAAGTCTGCAATCAAGTCTTCTGTATCTTCAATCCCTACAGATAAACGCAACAAACGACGTGTAATACCTTTACGTTCTGCATCTTCAGGTTTTAAATCTGGATGTGTTTGCGTTACAGGATATGTCAACAAGGATTCTGTACCACCAAGACTTTCAGCGAATTGAATAAGCTTAATACCTTCTAATACTTGTTTAGCCGTTTCTTCGCTGTCTACTTCAAAGGATAGCATGCCTCCAAAGCCTGTTGTTTGAGCTTTATTGATTTCATAACCAGGATGTTCTGGAAGGCCTGGGAACAAAACTTTAGTTACTTTTGGTTGTTTTTTTAGCCATTCAGCAAGAGCAATGGCATTCTTTTGATGTTGCTCCATGCGTAGAGCCAATGTTTTTACACCGCGAATAACGAGCCAGCTATCCATAGCAGATAAACATGCACCTACGGTTTTATATGTTAAACGCAATTTTGCA
Source organism: Veillonella sp. 3_1_44 (assembly GCF_000163715.1). Lineage (NCBI taxonomy): Bacteria > Bacillati > Bacillota > Negativicutes > Veillonellales > Veillonellaceae > Veillonella > Veillonella sp. 3_1_44. Next base: position 252,908 of record NZ_GG770201.1, on the reverse strand, counting down.
GCGATTTCTTCGTCTTTTACAATAGTAAAACCAGAAATTACATCGTGATGACCACCGATGAATTTTGTACCACTATGAACAACAATATCGGCACCCAAGGTCAATGGTTTTTGGAAGTATGGGCTCAAGAAGGTATTGTCGATGATTACTAGCGCATTGCGTTCGTGAGCCAATGCACAAAGTGCACGAATATCGGTTATCTCCATCATAGGATTTGTTGGTGTTTCAATATATACAGCCTTTGTATTCGGTTTAAAAGCCGCTTTCACCGCATCAAGATCAGAAGTGCCTACATACGTAAACTCGATACCATTTTGCTCGTAAATATTCGTGAACATGCGGATAGAGCCACCATACAAATCATCACCCAAGATGATATGATCCCCAGGGGAGAATAGATGGAATACTGCGTCCACAGCTGCCATACCGGAGGAAAATGCCAATGCATCTGTACCTTCTTCAAGGCCAGCTATCAATTGTTCCAAACGGTCGCGCGTTGGATTAGACTCGCGCGAATATTGATAACCTGTTGTATCCCCCAACTTTGGATGGGAAAATGTACTAGACATATAGATTGCAGGGGAAATGGCACCAGTGCTATCTGGTTTGCCACTGCCGTGAACACATTTTGTATTAAATTTCATTCCTATCAACTCCTCATATTTGTATACAATATATTAATTATAAAAGTAGACAATGATTACGGTCAACAAAAATGGGCACTCATAGGTCTTGAGTGCCCTTAAAAGGTCATATATATTTTGAATGGGTTGTCATAACTATAAGTTAAGTTCACCTAATATTTAGTGCGTTTTGTAATAAGTAATGCCAAAATTATACCTAATGACGAAGTTACCAATTGCGGCCAACTAGATACGAAAAGCATGGTATTTACAATCTTTGGTGGAAATTGGAACAAGGAGAAGAACAAGGAATACCCTCCAAAGAGTACGCCGGCTTTTACCAAAGCAGCCACAATGATAAGCAATGCCTTTGGTTTATGTTGTAACCAGTGAGCTACGAATACATACGCAGTCGTACCAAGAGCCGTAATCAAAATAAATGGTGGCAACGGCAACATACCTTGTAAATGCGCTACTACTGGAGCAATCCAAGCGATGACGAGTCCATTCTTCCAACCATAGCGCCACGTTGCAAGCACAAATGTAGCAGATGTAATGGAACCGATGAGGAACATACTCACCTGGTTTGGAATAAATGGAAACATGAGGCGCAAGCTTTGCGCCAATAAGGCAACGGCCAACAAGAGACCTGTACCTGTAATAGATTTTGTAGACATAAGAACCTCCTACTATACGATATAGATTTTTCAAGAGGTACCTACCTCATATATTAAAACTAAGCTTCTACAAATAATAAACGTGCCCGATCATATACCCAATTATAAACATACGTATAACCTAATATGACTAATGTCATCGTTATATCTGTAACAAAGGCCATCCAAAAGCTCATATGCATCATGTACATAATAATCGGTACTGTAGCAAGCATAAACAAACCTTCAAACAACACCGCATGAACTGTACGGATTACAGGACCTCGTGCTAATCGATCACCTGGTACTAGTTTATCAAATATCCAGTTAAACACAAAATTCCAAACCATAGCCAGTAAGGAAAAAATAACCATCAAAGCAAGAGGCTGACCCTCATGAGGAACAAACTGCATCACCGACCAGCCAATCATAACACAGCCCACCTCATATAAAATCGACTGTACAACACGCTCTGTAGCAGACATAATAATAAACCACCTCCATCAGAAAACCCAAAAAAGATATTTACTATCACGTCAATATTATATTTATTTTTTTAGATTTGTCGAGTATTGCCATTTTAAGATAGAAGAAGCCGCCATATGTCTGTCCAGCGACTTGCCCGCCCGAAGTGAGTTATGCCATTTTCGGATATAAGGAAAGCCCCTCGTAGTGTTCTGTAAGCTCGACTTGCTTTTTCCAAAGTGAGTATTGCCATTTCAGGATAAAAAAGCCGCCATATGTCTGTCCAGCGACTTGCCCTCCCGAAGTGAGTTATGCCATTTTCGGATATAAGGAAAGCCCCTCGTAGCGTTCTGTAAGCTCGACTTGCAAGGGATGGAGAGCGAGCAGAATGCTACGAGGGGCACTATTTAATTATCCTAAAAGTGGCATTACGAACTGAATCCATGGAATCCCCACCACAATGAATATAGCAAGGTAGATAATCCCAAAGATAGCACCTAGTTTCCAAAATTCAGGACCTTTATTATAGCCACTAGCAAACCAAATCGGGCTATGACCAGTACCATAAGGGGTAAGAATCCCCATAATCCCCATTGGTACTAAAAGAATCAACATAACTTGAGCTGGATCAACACCAGGAATCTGAAGAATTAAAGTAGCAAACAAACCTACCATAGCTGTTACATAAGCGGTGCCAGAAGCAAAGAAGTAACGAAGTAAGCAAAATGCTAATAACAAGCCAAGAACAGCCATTGTTGGATCTAAAGAAACTAAAGAACCACCTGCAGATTTAGCAAGCCATTCCAAGAATCCTACATTTTTAAGCCCCGAAGCCATAGGCACAAGTGTGGCAAACCAAGTCAACACATTCCATGCTGGTTTGTTAGCAAGGAAATCTTGCCAAGTCATAATCTTAGTAAAAATCATCAAGATAATAACAATTAAAGCCGTTGTAGTTGGGTTGATTTTAAATGTAGAAGCACCAATCCACAATACGAGAGCCAATACAGAAATCAAGGCCATGAAGATTTCACTGCGTGTCATGGAGCCTAATTTCTTATATTCATCCTTTGCCCATGCTGCAATTTCAGGGGAACCTTTTACCTCTGGTTTGCAGAATACATACGTCAACAATGGTGTAATGATAAATAGAATAATACCTACTGGCAAGAATGCTAAGAACCATGTACCCCAGTTGGCAGCTACGATACCCGACTTAGCAGACAATTCAAGAGCCAATGGATTTGGCGCCGCACCAGTCAAGAAAATAGAACTAGATACACAAGTTGTTGCCAATGCTACCCAGTTCAAATAGGAACCAATTTTACGAGGATTCTTGTCTGGATAAGAATCGAACATCGGACAAATACTAGATACAATTGGATAAATCGTACCACCAGAACGAGCCGCATTACTAGGAATAAATGGAGCCAACACAAGGTCAGTAATAGCAATGGCATAACCAAGGCCTAAAGAGGACTTTCCAAGTTTGGCTACGAGGAACAATGCAATACGTCGACCAAGACCAGAATTTTCATAACCGATACCGATCATAAATGCTGCGAATATCAACCACACGATGGCATTAGAGAAACCGCTAAGCCCCCAGCTGATAGCTTGAGCATCCGTAATAGCCTTTGCTACACCAGTTGCTTTGTCTACAATAGGTGCTGGACCAACCTTAAATAACATAGATACGGTAACAGCAATGATACCGATAAAAGCGGGTGGGATTGGTTCTAAAATCAACCCCACCACGAGGCCTGCAAAAATACTTACATAAATCCAAGAATTTGGACTAAGGCCTTCAGGCGCACCGATGAGCCATACAAGAATAGCTACTACAAGCGGTGCGAATAATTTCCAATTCAACTTCATTAGGAACACTCCTTACTAAAAATAAAACTACAAAATTGCAAATACAGTATAGCAGAATATTTTTAGTGAAAATATAATATTCGTCATAATACTTATTGATTGATACTAAACTTTTAGTAATAGTTTTTACTAGATATTTTTGGTTTTATACAATATAATATAAACATCGAAAATTACTAATATATCGAAAGATATGTCGAAAGGATTGAAATGAAGTTAATTTCTAGTTATATAAAACCTTTATGGTTCTCTATTATCATTGTGTCACTTCTTTCGTTACTCAATGTAGCAGGCACTTTATATATACCAACCTTAACAGCTACCATCATCAATGACGGTGTCCTCCATGGTGATTTAGAGATGATTACTAACTCTAGTGCAACGATGCTTATCGTTGCACTATTAACAGTATCGTCTGCTATCCTAGGTGTTGCTATGAGCGCTCATATTTCAGCCTCTATAGGCAAAGTATTGCGCGACAATTTGGTGAAAGCTATACAAGCCTTTTCACTACGCGACTTTACACACTTTGGTACAGGCACCATACTCATGCGGACCAGTCGAGACGTTGAGAAAATTCAATCAGTTCTAGGAGAAGGTTTAAATATGATTCTCCCTATGCCTCTCATGATATGTATTGGTCTAGGACTAACCTTCTATAAGAGCTGGCAACTAGGTCTCGTCATCCTCGCTGTTATGGCATTCATGATACTGACCATAATTTTTATTGAAAGCCGCGCCTTACCTATTATTAAAGCGTTACAACTAAAACTAGATACTATTACCGATATGGTACGTGATCATATTGTGGGCATGCCTGTTATACGAGCTTTCAATAGAAGACATTACGAAAATACTAAAGAAATAGAAATTTTTACAGAAACAGCTCAACTAAATAAAAGATTACGCCAAACCTTTGCTATTGGTTTACCGACTATATTAATTCTCTTTAACATGAGTACCGTTGCTATCCTTTGGCTCGGAGGCTATAACGTAAGCATAGGTTCCCTACAAATAGGTGACATTATGGCCGTTATTGAATACGCTAACCTTATCCTCTTAAGTATGCTCATGGCTATTTTCGTCATCATAGATATACCCGAAGCTATCGTATGTTACACCCGCATTCAAGAGTTATTGGAACACGAAAACTCAGATACATTTCCTGAACCATATAATAAAAATACAAATTTAAACACCCATTATATAGTTGGCCAAGAAGATAGCAGAAAATTTGTAGATTTGGCATCGGCATCGGCATCGGCATCGGCATCGGCATCGGCAAACGATGATACTCCACTTCTGGAATTTCGCAATGTTACGTTCCGTTACGATAATGCAGAATCGCCGGCTTTAGAAAATATTTCCTTTACCGTTCATCACGGTGAAACATTGGCTATTATGGGTGACATTGGTTCTGGTAAAAGTACGATTACAAACCTAATCCCTCGCCTATTCTCCATTGAGTCTGGAGACATTCTCTTCAAAGGCAAATCCATCTATGAATGGAATGTAGATGACTTACGCTCACGCATCGGTTATGTCCCACAAAAAGCCTACTTATTTACAGGGACTGTAGAAATGAACATCCGTTACGGTGCTGCACCAAACCAAAATATTTCAGTTCAAGATATAGAAAATGCATGCCGATTATCTAAGGCGGATGAATTTATTAGTCGTCTTGAAGGTGGTTACCAATATATCGTCTCCCAAGGTGGTACTAATCTATCTGGAGGTCAACGCCAACGTCTTGCCATGGCTAGAGCGCTCGTGCGCAAACCAGATTTATTTATATTCGATGATAGTTTCTCTGCTCTCGACGGCACCACAGAGCGTGCCGTTCGCACCGTATTACACGAGGAATTGCAAAAGGACAATCGCCCCGCTCTCATCTCTGTAGAGCAAAAGGTAAGTGCTGCAAAAAAAGCAGACCACATCTTAATCATCAACAGAGGTCAAGTGGCAGGGTATGGCACTCATGATGAATTAGCTGAAAACTCTACCGTATATAAACAAATTTTAGCATCTCAGGAGGTGACAGAATGAGCCCATTACGTCGTTTCCTAATCGATTCTAAAAGCCAATGGGGTTGGCTGGCACTACTCATCTTAGCCCTTATCACAGCAGCTATGTTTGAGGTATCAGCTCCAGTATTACTTGGCAAGGTCGTAGATGCTATTATTAGCGGATTACAAACAAACCAAGACATTAATACCATATTCGCCTCTATTGATACAATCATCCTCTGGCTTATTGCCATCTATGGAGGTCATGCTTTATTCACGTACTTCGGCGAATACATGATGGCCTCCATTGGATCAAAAACAGTGCTCGCCTTGCGTACACGCATGAGTACTCACCTATACTCATTGCCTATCGAATACTTTCACGATCACCAACGTGGCGATCTTCTAAGCCGTCTAACCTCTGATTTGGATGCTGTCGCAGAAACGATAGGTGAAGGTGTGCCCGGTCTCGTATCCGCCATTATCGGAATCATCGGCGCCACTGCAATGATGCTCTGGATCAGTCCAATTTTGGGAACATCCATTATCGTCATCATACTGATTGGTATTATATGCTTAACGTGGCTATCTAAACGAGCTCGCCGCGTGTATCTTAGAAATCAGAATGCATTAGGAGCTTTCAACAGTGGCATAGAAGAAATCGTTGTAGGCAAGCCAATTATTCAAACCTTTGGTCTAGAAGAGACTACAACTCGCCAAGTAAATATACTGAATGACAATCTATTTAAAAGTATGAGAAGTGCTACTTTCACCAGTCAGCTTGTAGAGCCTCTCGTAAAATTTTTAAATCAATTTACCTATTGCCTCGTCGCTATTCAAGGCGGTCTTATGGTATTACGTGGGTCCATTTCCATTGGGGATATTCAGGCATTCTTCCTCTATGTGGGTCAGGTATCCGCCCCCCTATCTCGTAGTTCCTATATTATGACAAAATTTCAAGAAACCGCTGCAGCCTTAGGCCGTATTTATGAGGTAATTGATGTCCCATCTGAAATTGATGATGGAAAATTGACATTATCCAACAGCTCATCAAAAACTGATAGAGACGCTATTAGTACTAACACATCTATGACGGCCAATCAACCAAGTAATCAAGCTCATACGGGGACAATTGATTTTGAACATGTTGATTTTGGTTATACACCGTCCAATGTGTTTATGAAGGATATTAATATTCACATTCCAGCTGGCTCTATGGTAGCCATCGTAGGCCCTACCGGAGCTGGTAAATCTACATTAGTGAATCTCATCATGCGCTTCTATGACATTAAAAATGGTCGCATCACTATTGACGATGTAGATATTCGGGATTTGTCTCGTGAAAGCTTACATAATACGGTAGGAATGGTATTGCAAGACGCTTGGATTTTCACGGGTACTATCGCCGATAACATTGGCTACGGCAAACCAAATGCTACACGTGAAGAAATCGAGTATGTCGCAAGGCTTGCCATGGCAGATCACTTTATTCGTACATTACCCAATGGATATGATACGATGCTCAACCGAGGTGGTGATGATCTCTCCCAAGGTCAACGACAATTAATTACCATCGCTCGGGCCTTCTTAGCCGATCCTAACATTCTCATCCTCGATGAAGCAACGGCTAACGTAGATACCCGAACCGAAGTAGAGGTTCAAAAAGCGATGAACACACTCCTCAAAGGTCGAACCAGTATCGTAATCGCCCATCGCTTATCCACAATAAAAAATGCGGACTTCCTACTAGTGGTAGAAAACGGTACCATTGTAGAACAAGGGACACATGATGAACTCATGGCACTTAACGGATACTATAAAAAACTATATGAAAACTATGCTGTAGGAATGACGGTATAGAATAATAATTTTAACAATCTTACGCATGGAAATCTCCTGAGATCATTCCGTAAACGGCAAAATAACCGCTGATAAGTTACTACTTGTCAGCGGTTATTTTATTTGTGCACATATATAGTACGTTTTTCTATTAATTATTCACCTTTTGGTACAAACCATAAACCGTTATTATTTTTTTCCATGTAATCCTTAAATTCTTGAGAATGATAAGCTGCTACAATGTCTTTTGCCCATTGAGCCTCTTTGTTTTTCTCGTTTACTACAAGTTGTAATAACCATTGTGGCAATACATCTTCATTTGCCAATGCAGATTTAGGGTCAATTTTTGCATTATAAATGATAGCTCCTGTAATAACAATATAATCAAAATCAGTACGTACAGAAGGAATTGTAAGAGACTTCATTTCTGTAAATTTAAGATGTTTAGGATTTTCAATAATATCTGCTTGTGTGACTGTCGCTAAGTCTTTATTAGGATCAAGTTTAATCCAACCGATTTTTTGCAACAACGCATAGGCACGAGCCATGTTAGACGCATCATTAGGAACTGCAATAGTATCGCCATCAGCTACTTGATCTAAAGATGTCTTAGAACCACTAAAGATACCAGCTGGCACTGTTGGAATTGGGGTCAATGCTACAAGATGACCATTTTGTTTTTCGTTGAAGTTTTTCATATATGCTATATGTTGTTCAACATTAAAATCAACTTCACCATCACTCAATACTTGGTCTGCTTGTACCAAGTCAGACATATCTACACCTTTGAAGGTATAGCCTTGTTTTTCTAAAATTGGTTTTACACCTTTTTCAAACAATTCAGAATAAGGGCCTTGAGATTTACTATAGGTTAATTCTTTTTTAGCACCATTATCGCTATTATTAGAGCCGCAACCTGCGATAAAAGCTACGCTAAATACTAATGCCATACCAAGGGCAAGGAATTTTTTAAATTTCATAGTACATTCTCCTATACTTTCACAATCCATATAACTAAAATCTATTTCATCAAATTAGGAACGACGCGCACGACGTGCAAAGTAGTTACCTATTGTTTGAATAATTTGAACAAAAATAATTAAAATAACAACGGTAAATAACATCAATGGAAAGTTCAACCGTTCATAACCATAGGTAAGGGCCAAATCACCTACACCACCAGCACCAATGGCACCAGCCATAGCAGTAGCACCGATAAGACCTATGGTACCTGTTGTAATAGATAGAATAAGCGAACCCTTTGCCTCTGGTAAAAGGAAATGCCAAATCACTTCAAAATGAGAGGCCCCCATCGACTGTGCAGCCTCGATAATGCCTTTATTGACCTCTAAAATAGAGTTTTCAAAGAGTCGAGCAAGATAAGGCGCAATGAATATAACAAGCGGTACGATGGCCGCTGTTGTACCAACACGAGTACCAACAATCATCTTTGTTAATGGCAAGATAAACACCATCAAGATGATAAATGGTACAGAGCGCACGATATTAACAATTGTATTTGTTATGGTATAAACTACACTATTTTTAATGATGCCATTAGGATTTGTCACCACTAGTGTAACTGCGATAATTAGACCTAGTACGGTACCAATGAATAAAGACAGGAACACCATATATAATGTCTGTTCTGCAGCTAGTACTAACTGCGAACCGGGAACTCCAAGTTCTTGCATAAAGAAGTCCATTATAGTGTCACCTCCTGCCATTCGATGCCTTGCGCTACAAGATACTCTTTTACCTTGCCCACTTCCAGATCATCACCAATAAACTGAACAATAAAAATACCAAGTACCGTATGCTCTAATTCCGTTACCGTAGCAAATAATACACTCGTTTCTAAATCAAAGGTTTTATTAATATGATATAGCACATTATCAGTTGTATTATTTCCTAAGAAGTGCATTTTAAGTATTGTGTAAGGCCTTTTATCACAAGCCAAGGTATGTTTCACTGTAGATGGGATTTCATCAGGAATAACAGTCCTAACAAATCGTTTTGTTGTTTCATGCTTAGGTTTACTAAACACCTCAAGTACAGAACCTCTCTCGATAAGCTTCCCATGTTCCATAACTACAACGCGATTACATATCTTTTGGATTACATCTATCTCATGAGTTACGATAACGACTGTTACCCCTAGTTCACGATTAACGCGTTCTAATAATTGAAGAATAGACTCTGTTGTATCTGGATCAAGAGCACTTGTTGCTTCATCGCAAAGCAGAATTGATGGATCTGTAGCCAACGCACGAGCAATACCAACGCGCTGCTTTTGACCACCAGATAATTCTCCTGGATAGGCATTTGCTTTATCACCTAAATCAACAAAGTCTAACAAGGTTTTAACCTTGTTATCAATCTCTGATTTAGAAACTTTATTTAGAATTAATGGAATCGCCACATTATCATACACAGATTTAGCATTCAATAAATTGAACTGTTGAAATACCATGCCGATGCGCTTACGAACCTTTCTGAGCTCGTTAAAACTTAATCCATTGATATTCACACCATCTATTTCAACATGACCAGAGGTAGGTACCTCTAAAGCATTAATCATGCGTAACAGTGTAGATTTACCGGCTCCACTAAAGCCAATAATGCCAAATATGTCGCCTTTTTCTATGGTAAAGTTTACATCAGATAATGCAGTAACCTTTTGCTTATTAACATCAAACTCTTTCGTTACATTTCGTATAGCAATCACTGTACCGCCTCTTTTTTCCTTCAATTTAGTAGGAGTTAAATTTAAATTTAAAACATATCTATAAAGTATGATTTAATTATGTACTTAGATTACTACAATTTATAAGGACTGTCAAACCAAAAAGAACCTCACCAATTAAAAGGTTGAGGTTCTTTTATTATATAGCTCTTATCTTATAAGTAAGGGTTTACATCCCTATTCATCTAATTATATATTTTTTACATCAAACCAAAGCGATTCAGACACTAACAAAATAACTTATCTATATTGATTAAAAAGGTATAAAGATCCTAGTATAATAGGCGCCCCTATATAGAGCCCCATATTAGGTATTTCTCCCAATAAAAATGCTGCTACAATAGCTGCCACTATGGGAGAGATATACATAAAATTAGTTACATCAGAAACCTTTTCAGCATGTTCCAAAGCATAGCTCCAGAATACAAAACCTAACGCACTAGATAGGCCATAGCAAACTTTGCGCTAATCGGCGATACTACAATCATTTCCAGGGCATGTTCTGCAAAGGGCAATGCCATAATAGCTCCTGTAAACATAGACCACATGGCAATGGTAATAGGCTTATATCCTTTTAAACTAAGTCCACGATTTAGAATATTATACACTGCAAAGAGTATCATCCCTAACAAAGTCCACAAGGCTCCTACAGGAATAGTAAGTGCGGAATTCCATAGAATGATTATGGCTACACCAATAAAAGCCGTTATTGTAAATACCCATCCTATGGGACGAATTTTATCTTTATAAACAATCATGGCCATCAGTGCCGTCGTCATCGGCGTCAAGGCCATAATAATACTGGATGTAGCCGCTGGAATTGTGCGCAAGCCTTCATTAAAAACAACTTGGTAAAGAAAATTCCCTGTAGCACCTAACAGAATATATAGTCCCCACTCACGCCATGTTGTCGGTATATGTAGCCCTTTTACAACACCGATTACCAGCATAAGCAAAGCGCCACCCATGACCCTTGCCACAGACAATGTCAACGAATCTACTGACTGTAATGCGATTTTACTGAAAGGAAATGCAGTAGCCCACACCGCAATAGTAGCAGAAGCACCTAAAAGTGCTTTCTTTCGATTTGTCATTACCAGCCACCTTTCAACAGCATTCGCCTATACAATCTTATAATCCACTTTGATTAACGTATATTCTATCCAAATTATTTCTATCTTGATTCATTCTACCAAGATCATGTTATCTCCATGTTTTATAGCTTAATAACACTATCTCAATAGTACCATAATATACCCCTAACACTACAATAAATTAAATCATACTTTTTATTCCTATGAAGGGGATGATTTCTTCCTTATGGGTCCTACAAAATGTGTAACAAAGTCGTTGGAACAAGTAATAACGCTTTATGAAAACTATGTAGCAGATATGTCTATGTAGTTAATACAACTATTCACTTCACTTGACTATTGTAAGTTCACTATTGATTCCATTAATTTCAATTTGATTTTCTGATTCAGACACAGAAAAATCATCTACAAGATGTCCACGATTTTCAAAGAACAATTTAGTGCGAATACCTTTTTTCACCGCTTTGAAAGCATACTCGTGAGGGACATGCAGCCGAGATTTCGCCGATATCTGATTCACATCAATTCACCCCGTATAATCCGCTACATATATCTCCATTGGAGAGTTGTTATCCAGCTCTATATGACTGTTACCGCCGGCAATATAAATTTCTTTAGCCGCTCCGTCTAGCTCAAACTTTTCACTAATAATATCAAACAGCTCTAGCTTTTCACAATGGGTCGCTAGCTCCGTATCTCCCATATATTTTTCAGGCAAATTTATAAAAATCGACAAATGTTCTTTTACAAGCTTTTCAGATAAGGATTTGGAACGATTTACATCCACATCGATACGCCTTTTGATATCATCGATTTTTACTTTCACCAGTTCCGTCAAATTTTCAATAGTATCACTGACCAGTTGAACCTTTATCTTCTCACCCTCTCCAGCTCTCATTTTTACGTGATTAACAGAATCCAGTTTAATGTCGAAATGTTTTATCTCATCGATATCGTATTCTACGATACTTTCATAAGGATATCGAGGTTTAACCGCTTCTTCTGAAAGCAATTCATCCACAGAGACATTTAATACACCTGAAAGGGCCTTTAAATTTGAAATATCCGATCATACTATTGAATAATCCGCCTTCATCCTCTTTAATGAAATTTTTATTCCCTTTATTAATATTGATATGCAATTTCATATTATTATGTATACATCAAGTGAGATCACAAAAAGAAAAAACTTATATAATCCTCTATATACAAGCAAACGTCAACAATTCAGCTTATGGAATTTTATGAGATACTTCACAAAATCGCATAGTATGTATTGAAAATCTATATCATCTATTCATTGTAGAATTGCTACAAACATTGTACACTATAGGCATAGAAATCTATAGTTATATCCTTTTATGGAGGTGCAAAATGCAACATACTGCATGGAAAGATTTTAACACAGGTGTGTGGGATAAAGCCGTTGATGTACGCGACTTTATTCAAAGAAACTATATCCCCTATGAAGGGGACGATTCCTTCCTTGCTGGTCCTACAGAACGAACAACAAAATTGTGGGAACAAGTAATGAAGCTTTATGAAGAAGAACGTGAAAAAGGCGGCATGCTCGATGCTGATACTTCCGTGGCCACACACATTACTGCCCATGCGCCAGGATATATCGACAAAGAACGTGAAACAATCGTTGGTTTGCAAACTGACAAACCTTTAAAACGCGCTATGTTCCCATATGGTGGCTTGCGCACAGCAAAATCCGCTATTGAAGAATACGGCTTCAAAATGGATCCGCAAACAGAGGACTTCTTTAAGAAACATCGCAAAACTCACAATGATGGCGTATTTGATGTATATACTCCAGAAATGCGAGCTGCACGTACAGCTCACATTGTAACTGGTTTACCAGATGCGTATAGCCGTGGTCGTATTATCGGTGACTATCGTCGTATCGCTCTTTACGGTGTTGATTATCTCATTGAAGATAAAAAAGAACAATTTAGCATTACAATGGGTGACATGCTAGAAGATGTTATTCGCGACCGTGAGGAAATACAAGATCAAATCCGCTCTTTGAAAGAATTGAAAGAGATGGCAGCATCCTATGGCTATGATATTTCCAAACCAGCTAAGGATGTTCGTGAAGCTATGCAATGGATTTACTTCGGCTATCTTGGTGCTATTAAAGAGCAAAACGGTGCTGCTATGTCCATTGGTCGTAACTCCACATTCCTCGATATCTATGCGGAACGAGACCTTCGCAACGGCACATACACAGAGGAACAAATCCAAGAATTCGTAGACCATTTCATTATGAAATTGCGCATGGTTCGCTTCGCACGTATCCACGAATACAACAATTTGTTCACAGGTGACCCTGTTTGGACCACTGAATCCATCGGTGGTATGGGTACTGACGGCCGTACATTGGTTTCTAAGATGTCCTTCCGTTACCTACATACATTGACTAACCTTGGCCCTGCTCCAGAGCCAAACCTCACTGTATTATGGTCCCCTCGCATGCCTATCGGTTTCCGCCGTTTCTGTGCGAAATTATCCATTGAAACATCTTCCATTCAATACGAAAATGACGAATTGATGCGTCCTAACTCTGGTGATGACTACGCCATCGCATGTTGCGTATCCCCAATGCGTATCGGTAAAGAAATGCAATTCTTTGGTGCTCGTTCCAACTTGGCGAAATGCTTGCTTTACGCTATCAACGGTGGCGTTGACGAAAAGTTGAAGAAACAAATTGGTCCTAAATACCGCCCTATCACTTCCGAATACTTAGAATTTGACGAAGTATGGGAAAAATTCGACGACATGATGGAATGGTTGGCAGGCGTATATGTAAATGCCTTGAACATCATTCACTACATGCACGATAAATATGCTTATGAAAAACTAGAAATGGCATTGCATGACCGCAAGGTAACTCGTTGGTTTGCAACTGGTATCGCTGGTTTATCCGTAGTAGCAGACTCCTTATCCGCTATTAAATATGCTAAGGTAAAACCTATCCGTGACGAAAATGGCATCGCTGTTGATTTCGAAATCGAAGGTGACTTCCCTAAATATGGTAACGATGATGACCGTGTAGATAGCTTGGCAGCAAAGGTTGTTTCCACATTTATGAACAAGATTCGTAAACATCCTACATATCGTCAATCCGTTCCAACTATGAGCTTGTTAACAATTACTTCCAACGTAGTATATGGTACTGCTACAGGTTCTACTCCAGATGGCCGTAAAGCTGGCGAAGCTTTCGCTCCTGGCGCGAACCCAATGCACGGTCGTGATTCTCACGGTGCTGTATCCTCGTTGGCATCCGTAGCTAAAATGCCATGGCGTGATTGCTCCGATGGTATTTCTAATACCTTCTCTATCATTCCGGACGCATTAGGTAAATCTGGTGAAACATTTGTTTCCGTCAGCGATTTTGATATTGAGTTAGACCCTTCTCAATTGCCTAACAGCAATACAAACTTCGCATGCAGCGAACCAAATGTTACTATAAAGGAAGATAAATAAAATCTTCCACAGTATCGGACTGCTTTCACCGGCACCGATACGAGTGTTAGTCTTGGTTGAAAGGAGGTTATACCCATGAGCAACCAACAAGTTGATAACTTGGTAGAGTTATTGGATGGTTATTCCCAAAAGGGCGGCCATCATTTGAACGTTAACGTGTTTACTCGTGAAACATTGTTAGACGCTCAAAAACATCCTGAGTTGTACCCTCAATTGACGATTCGTGTATCCGGTTATGCGGTGCACTTCAACAAATTGACAAAACAACAACAGGACGAAGTTATTTCCCGTACATTCCATCAACGTATCTAATCGAGGTTTCCTATGACTGGACGTATTCATTCGGTTGAAACGATGGGTACGGTTGATGGTCCAGGCATGCGCATGGTGGTATTTCTTCAAGGATGCCCCATGCGCTGTGCTTATTGCCATAATCCTGATACATGGGATGAAACTAGCGATAATGCTAAATTCATGACCGTAAAGGAATTATGGGACCAGTACGAACGTAACCGCCAATTTTATACTAATGGTGGTATCACCGTCACAGGTGGGGAAGCTCTTATGCAAATCGACTTTGTTATTGAGCTTTTCACATATTTCCGTGAAAGAAACGTCCATACCTGTTTAGATACAAGTGGAATTTGTTTTGACCCCCACCAAGAGGTGGCATACCGTAAATTACTCAGTGTAACTAGTCTCGTCATCCTAGACATTAAGGAAATCGATCCAGCCAAGCATTTATGGTTAACGGGTAAACCGTTAGAGCCCATTCTCGGGTTTGCTCGATTGACGGCAGACGTGGAAGTTCCGATTTGGGTTCGTCACGTAGTAGTCCCTACGATTACAGATAATGCCGATCGTCACTATCGTCTAGGCTTTTTCCTAGGATCTCTGAAAAATTTACAAGCCGTTGACTGCTTACCATATCACGTTATGGGTACCGCCAAATATAAGGAGTTAGGTATTCCCTATCGCCTAGAGGGCATCCCCGCTGCAACGAAAGATATTGCAGCCAAAGCGACAAGAACCGTGGTGGAAGGCATCAAGGCCTATAGACGCCATTGGTGGAGTCCCATCAAAACACAACATCAATCATAATCAAGTTTGAGGATAACTACCTCCCTTGATATATATAAATATATATACCAAGACTTGATCTATGATAGCCCTAATCAATAGAGCCGCCCCCATACAACCGGGGACGGCTCTTATTGCATTTAAATAAACTTTCTATCATACAAACGGGCTGCAATGAGGACAACCAAACAGGACCCCACATTATGAACTAACGCACCGGTAGTAGGTGTCAAAACCTCAAGTAATGACAGAATAATAGCGATACAGTTAATGGCCATTGATAAAGCAATACTAAATTTAATAGTTCTAATCGTAGCATCTGATAGTCGCTTAATATAAGGAATTTTGCTAAGATCTTCACTCATCAATGCAATATCAGCTGTTTCTATGGCAATATCACTACCGATACTCCCCATTGCAATACTCACATCGGAAGTCTTCATAGCTGGTGCATCATTAATTCCATCACCAACCATACAAACCTTGTGGTGTTTTCCTTGCAACTCTTCAATAATACTCACTTTTTCTCCAGGTAAAAGCTCCGCATGTATTTCAGAAATACCTGCTTTTTTGCCAATATATGTAGCCGTTTCTTTACTATCCCCCGTAAGAAGTACTGTTTTTATAGCTAGACTAGAGATTGCAGACAACATATCTGCCGTATCTCGTCGCATTGTATCAGATAAAGTAATAATACCTATAATATGATCTTTATCTGCAATAATGATAGATACCTTTCCTTCACTTCGATATGTATTAACGTTTTGTTGAACCCTTTCATCAACAATAATATTATGTTCCTCAAGAAAACGTTCATGACCACAATATAATGTAACACCGTTTATTATGGCAATAACGCCCCTTCCTACGGACATCGTAAACGAAGTAGTATCAAGTATTTCTAAATCTTGATGTATGGCATGAGAAACGATAGCCTTGCCAATAGGATGCTCGCTCTTAGCCTCTGCAGATGCAGCTAATTGAAGAATATCGACCTCACTATAATCTGTATCAACGACCAAAATAGATTGAACCGATAACTGGCCACGTGTTAATGTGCCGGTTTTATCAAATGCCATGGTATCCACTTTTCCCATAGTTTCAAGAATTTCACCAGATTTAATAATAACGCCATGTTTAGTAGCTTGACCAATAGCGGCCATAACCGCAGTAGGTGTAGCAAGCACCAATGCACAAGGACAAAATACTACCAACACAGTAACACCGACGATAATATTTCCAGTTACTAGATAGCCTATGCAAGCAATCATCAATGCAATAGGAACCAATCGACTAGCAACAGTATCAGCTATGCGCTGAATCGGAGCCTGTTTCTGTTCCGCATTTCTAATAAGCTGAATCATTTTTTGAATAGAACTATCTTCGCCCACTTTAGTAGCTATAATATCTATGGCACCAAAACAATTAATAGTTCCACCAAATACATCATCATCAATTGTTTTATCAACAGGTATAGACTCTCCTGTCATAATGGATTGGTCTACCGTTGTTTCACCTTTAATGATTCGACCATCTACAGGTATTGTTTCGCCCGGAAGGATTCGCAAGTAATCACCACTTTGTATAGACTCTATGGAAATCATTATTTCTTTGTTATCTTGTATTTTACGACCCTTAACAGGTGCTAACGAAATTAACTTTTTTAACCCTTTTTTTGCTCGCTCGGTAGTTGATTCTTCAAGGAGAGCGCCTAAAGCCATAATAAACGCTACCTCACCAGCCGCAAATATATCTCCGATGGCAACGGCTGCAAACATAGCCATGGAAATCAATAGAGCTGATGAGATTTTACTAATTCCCTTATTATATACGATTTTTCGAATAGATAAATACACAAGAGGAAAACCACAAATAATAACGGTAACCCAAGAAGGCTCAAAAGGGAATATATTTTGAAACGGACTCTGTCCACCAAACTCCTCTATCAAATGCGGAATCCCATCAAGCAGTAAAAATAGCCCTGCTAAAATCGTCATATATAAACCAGATAATATATCATGTATTCGATGTACCATACAGCAATCCCCTTATCAGACTTTCACTATCAATATGAATTGAATTATAACTATACTTACAGTACAATAATTACGATAGCGAACACTTTGTTCACTTTAATTGTATCAACCTATGGTTTTAATACAATATATAAAACATCATATATGTTCATTACGGAACATATATGATGTTTTGTACTAAAAGTATGACAGGAGTTAATATGGATCGTAGACAGAAAAGGACTCGTAAAGCCATATTTATAGCTTTTAACGACTTATTATCTAATAAGGCATATGACAAAATCACCGTTCAGGAAATCATTAGTGCTGCAGATATTGGACGCACCACATTTTATGCTCATTTCGACACAAAAGAGGCATTACTAGAAGCCCTCTGCGAAGACTTGTTTTTACATATAAAAGATAGTATTAATCATTTACCTCATGCTCATGGTCTTTATCAACAAAGTGTTTACCCCGTCTCAGTATTTGGTCATTTATTACAACATTTACAGCAAAATGAAAATAAAATCCTCGAACTACTAGCTAGTGATAATAACGAAATCTTTTTGCGCTATTTTAGAGATCATCTAAATGAGTTGGTGCAAGGATATTTCATCAATCAAGACCGTAAAGCAAATACAAATCTACCGGATGACTTTATTATCAATCATATTTCAGGTAGTTTTGTCGAAATGGTGTTATGGTGGGTAAAAAACGGCATGAAAGAATCACCTACAAAATTAGACAATTACTTTCATGCCGTTATAGAACCTATTATATAATTAGGGTATTCGGATTTTATGGTGGAAAAGGGCTTATAAATCACCCTTCTCCAAATTCTTAATAAGTGTGGAAAAATCGACACCTAAGTTGTCTGTAATGTCGTGATCATTCACTTCATACCAATTGAAAGTATCGTATAACATAGCTTTATTGAAAGCACTTGAATTAAATCGTGGCTTACGCTTTTTATGGAGCTTCTCATTGAAAAGGATTTTGGCTCGTAAGGCATCAAACGAGTAACCTCTACCCATTCGCTCTACCTGCCTAATAATGCTGTTAATTGACTCCGTATAAGCATTAGTTAGCCTTTTATCAAAGTAGTTGAATATTTCAACATGCCAGTTGTCTACGGCTCTCACGAGGTCTTTATATGCGTCTTTAGAGTTGCTGGACATACAACGGTGTCTCCATTGACTATAACGAAGATGACCTTCATCTGGATCAGGAGTATCCCATATCCAGTAAAACTCTTCTTTGAGTTCATAGGCTTCTTTTAAAGCAGGAAGATTACCTAACCAAGTATCTAAGAGGAATGATTCACGTTCATTTAGATCGTGTTTACGCTTTAGAAGGATAAACCTTTCACGCATAAGGGTACGTCTTTCTTTTTGGCTCATATGGGCTTTCAAAGACTTTCTGACGTTATCTCTAAGGCTTGATTAGCCATTCTAACTACATGAAACTTATCTACGACAACTTTAGCGTGTGGAAGGATAGTGTTCACTGCGTCTTTGTAGGGCTTCCACATATCCATTGTGACGTACTCAATGTAAGTCCTGTCACTGATTTCTGAAAGACGTTGGATGACTGTTTCCTTGTTACGGTTAGGCTTGATGTCATAAATAGTCCTGCGTTCAATATTAGTCAATACAAGCCGAGGTCTACGGATAATATGTATCTCGTCTATCCCAAGCCACTTAGGAGTTTCAAACTGGTATTCACGTTCTTTGAGTGCCACATAGTCCTTAAAAACGTTCCTAATGGTTTTCTCGTCAACACCAACGCTTTCTGCGACTTCTACAAAGGTCTTAGACATGGATTGCTCTTGAATGGACTTTAAAAGCCTTTTGGTCATACTACGCTTTTCATCTACAGATATAGGCGTTCCCAGAAGGTAGATCCGCATTTACGACACTTGTATCGTCTACGGTTCAATTGTAAGCCCACTCGCTTTAAACGAATGGGCAAATCCATAATTAGTTGATTTCTTGAACTGTGTTTGTACAACTTGTCAAAACCACATTCAGGACAACGTTCAGGTGGTCCGACTGCTTCAACTTTAAACGTCATATCGGTTTCATTTTTTTGTGGCGGTTCTATTGTTTTAATGTCTGGTAGGGATAATAAGTCTGACATATTATTCATCCTTTATTACTCAGCGGTGTTAAGGTATCAATTATAGATTTGATGTCGAAATCATCAGTGTTAAATTATTTTTGTGACCACAAATGCACTTAGAAAATCCCTTAAAGCATTAGCTGGTTCACTTGAATAGGGAGTTGTAAAAAAGTTCCCTTAGCCTGCACAACAAGATAATTTCGAAATATCTTTATCGAACGTAAGTGCAACTAATTTTAGCCCTTCAGCCATTGTTAAATATGGTGCTAGGGTTTCTGTTAAATCTTCTATCGTTAAGCCAAATTTAACAGCTAATGATGCTGCATAGATGACATCTCCTGCATTTTCAGATACAATATGAACCCCTAATACTTTTAGTGTTTCTGCATCTGCTACTAGTTTAAATACACCGGTTGTTTCACGGTTTACAATTGCTCTTGGAACAGCATCTAAAGGTAATACAGATGTCTTCACATCATACCCTTTCTCTTTTGCTTGTTCTTCTGTTAAACCAACCGTTGCAACCGTCGGATTCGTAAACGTAACAGCAGGAACTACCGATAAATCTATTTTTTTGTTTAATCCACCAATAGCATTATCAGTAATAATTCCACCTTCATAGGCTGCTACATATACAAATTGTGGTCCTAAAGTCACATCTCCTGCTGCATAAATCTTTTCATTACTTGTTTGACCAAAATCATTGATCAGGATTTCATTATTTTTTCCAGTTTCAACACCTGCTGCACTTAAATTTAAAGAATCCGTATTTGGTTTTCTTCCAGTGGCAACAAGTAACTGATCTGATTCAATGACTTCTCTACTGCCATTTACTGTTACGTAAACCCTTTTTATCTCTCCACTTTGTTCAACACGCTCAAAAGTTGCCCCTTTGACAAGGTTTATACCCTGTTCAATTAACGCTTTTTCAACTGACTCTGAAATCTCAGGATCATACTCCTTTAAAAGTCGCTCACTTCTTTGCATAAGCGTTATTTCTGAACCTAAATGATGAAATAGTTGTCCAAGCTCCATTCCAATGTATCCTGAACCAATTACAGTTAATCGTTTTGGTATTTTCTTTAACTCAAGAAGTGTTGTACTAGTTAAATAGTCCATTTTTTCAAGTCCTGAAATTTGGGGCAACGAAGGCGATGCACCTGTTGCAATTAAAAAGCGTTTTGCAGATAACTTTGCCCCATTGACCTCAACCGTACTAGCATCAACGAATTTTGCTTCACCTTTAATTAAATCAAAATTATATTCATCAATTAAATCCATATATTTTTGATTCCGAAGTTCGCTCACCAATTTATCCTTTTGCGTGATTAAACTAGCTAAATCCACTTCTCCAGCGGATGTTTGTAAACCTATAAACGGATTGTCTTTTGATAAATGATTGATTTCCCCTGCCCTAAGAAGAGTTTTTGACGGAACACAGCCAATATTCACACAGGTTCCCCCAACCGTTCCACGCTCAATCATTCCAACTTTTGCACCGTATTCTATAGCTTTAATTGCCGAAGAAAAGGCAGCAGCACCAGAACCAATAATAAGAAGGTCATAATTGTCTTCATTAATTAACGCCACGTTTTCTAGTGATGATACTTCTTCAATTTCTCCGGCTTGGTAATTTGCTTCATCAATCGCCTTTATTGCACTTTCAACCTCAATATCATCGGGCAGTTCAAATACTGCTTCACCACGACGATAACTAGACTCAATATTTTTAGCACCTATCTTTTCAAGTGCTGATTCTACGTGTTTTTCACAACCCGTACAAGTCATTCCTGAAATGTTTACCTTAAATTTATTCATAAAAAAGCTCCTTTCGTTAATTAATCTCTCATGTTAATGTTTCTATTATTGGACACGAATGTAATTGCTTTTCATCTGGACATCGTTGTTTTAAGTCGTCTAACATAGTTTCAATTCGTTTTAAATCCTCTATTTGTTTTTGCACTTCCTTTTGTTTTTTAGAAACAAATTCGAACATATCTTGACAACGAACTTCATCTTTATCTACAACACCAAGTAATTTATAAATCTCGCTTAAAGAGAAACCAAGTTCCTGTATTCGTTTAATAAACCCAACACGCTTAACGTCATCATATGAATATATCCGATAACCAGCTTCCGTTCGGTGAGGTTCTTGTAATAAATTTTTTCGCTCGTAATATCTGATCGTTTCTTTATTAACTCCACATTTATCTGCAAACTCACTAATGCGATAAATCATCTTATTTCACCCCCTGAATATTATAAACCATGTACCATAGTACACGGTCAAGTAAATTGGACTATTTTATTTTTTCCCCAAAGTATCACTCGTATGTGATTGATACTTTTATATAATACTATTGATTATCCTAACATCCCACCAGAAAATCCGATTTAAACACCAGTTGTTTTTAAACTATTAAGAAAGTAATTCCACTATATATTCCGAAGACCCTATAATTATTAAAATTCTATCAAGATACAACATTGATTGGTTCACCCTTAAAGAAGGCTTGTACATTGTCACGAATGATTCCTACCAAGCGTTGACGTGTTTCAAGGCCTTTCCAACTCATGTGTGGAGTAATGATAACATTATCTAGGGTATAAAGAGGGCTATCCTCAACTGGTGGTTCTACCTCTTGTACATCGAGACCTGCACCTGCAATGCGTTTGGCTGCTAATGCTTTACAAAGGTCTGCTTCATTAATAAGAGGACCACGCCCCGTATTCACGATAACTGCATTAGGCTTCATCTTACCAATTGTTTCTTTATTAATAAAATGTTTAGTTTGGTCATTCAATGGGCAATGCAATGTAATATAATCACTATTTTCAAGTAATTCATCAAGACTTACATAACGAATACCATCCCCATCAGCTTTTGGTGTACGTGTATGAACCAAGATATTCATGCCAAGTGCTTTTGCTACTTTGATAACTTCCATTCCGATGTGACCAGCACCAACAACACCTAATGTTTTGCCATTCACTTCTGTATGACTCACTTGCAAATATTTTGTAAAGTTACTACGATCACCTTTAGCAAGCATACCAATTTGTTGTTGCATAGTGGACGCAAAATTAAGAATCATCATGATTACCGTATGTGCTACACGCTCTGTACTGTATGCTGGAATGTTGCACACAGTGATACCCTTTGCCTTTGCTGCATTGAGGTCGATATTATTATAGCCTGTGCCGGCTTCTACGATGAGCTTTACTGTATCTGGAAATTGTGAAAGTAACTCAGCAGTAACAGAAATCTCTTTTGTTACTACTACGCGAGCACCCTGAATGCGTTCGATAAGCTCAGTATTTGTACTGTTATCATAAACCTGTACATCATTAGATAATATGGAGAAATCTAATGCATGGTCATAATTCATTTTACTTGCGTTTACAACTACTACACGTTCACTCATGAGAACCTCCTAAACAACTAAAAAAATAAGAAAAAGTTTACTCAATTACTTTTATAGATATATATCAAATATATAAAGAATTTATCCATATAAATTATACTATTATCTATAGAATTGGTACAAATATCTATAGAATCAAAAACATCATTTGTATAAATAATACTATAATATATAGCCTAAATAACACATCTAACCATATTAATTAGTATTCTTTCACAATTATTGTATATAATATATGCAGAAGAGCTATAAAATTAAAAATATAACTAATTTTTCTGTATAAAACTTTCACAAAAGTATTGTGTAATTCCCCAAAAGTTATAAAATAAGAGTAATGTTATATAGAATTGAGGAATACCATGAGACCCACCTATTTGACCATAAATACAAGTCTCGTTCGCGAGAATTTGCGTAAAATTAAAGATAGTTTGCCTGAGTGGAGCACATCTACAGCTGTTATCAAGGCCAATGGCTACGGCCACGGCAGCGTTATGATGGGCCGTATTGCTGTGGAGGAAGGTTACGAATCCTTAGCCGTTGCTATTCCAGAAGAATCCGTACCACTTCGCAATGCAGGTATTATGGTGCCTATTTATTTATTAGGACTCACAAGGCCACAATCCTTTGAACTTGTGGCAGACACTAATTCGATTCCTGCCGTTTGTGAATCTACCGACTTGGAATCACTCAATAAAGTAGCCGATAATCACGACATGATTATTCGCGTTGCTGTTGCCGTTGATACAGGCATGCATCGCATCGGTATCAAGCCTGAGGATGCCATTGAGTTTATCAAACGCATTGAGTCCTACGAAAATTTGGAAATAGACGGATTCTTCTCCCACATGAGCAATGCTGATGCGGCGGATCAATCACACGCCCATAGCCAAACGCAAAAATTTCATCGCATGGTGGATGAAATACGAGCATTCCGTCCAGAAGCAGATTACCGTTTCTCCCTCGCCAACAGTGCAGGTCTTTTATCTGTCAAAGATAGTCTATTCACAGATGCTCGTCCTGGTATTATTCAATACGGTATCATGCCATCTCTTGATGTGCCAAATCGATTGGGCTTAAAACCTGTTTTATCCTTCCATAGTGAAGTTGTTCATGTACAACATATCCCTGCTGGCGAAGGCATTGGATATGGATCTACCTATATCACAACTGAGCCAATGACAATTGCTACTATCCCTGTAGGCTATGCGGATGGCTATCCTCGTAGTTTATCCAATCGGGGCACCGTACTGATTCATGGCACTCGTTGTCCCGTAGTAGGCCGTATTTGTATGGATCAATTCATGGTTTCTGTTCCAGATACAATCACGGTAAAGCCTGGCGATAAGGTGGTGCTTCTAGGGTCTCAAGGTCATGAAAGCATTTCTGCTTTAGAAATTGCAGCCCTTGCTTCCACAATTCCTTATGAGATCTTTTGTGGATTCTCAGAGCGCGTACCACGACAATATATTTAACCTATGTAAAATAAAGAAAGCCCGTATCACATGTAGAAGTCTACATGTGATACGGGCTTTCTTGCTCTCCTATACCCAGCGTGCTGTAAAGCAGTTACGTTCTTATTGTGAGAGAGAGTATATATACCAAGTATATAATCTTATGATTCGGAGGGAACCACAATTCATAAGGGGCCCTCTGAATGATAGACGGCATAGGAGAGAGTCAATGTTTATCTATCCAATCCAGAGGGCTGTGTGTAATTGTTTATTGTGTGTGTTGTTTATTGTGTGTGTTGTTTATTGTGTAGTGTTTTTGTGTGTTTTATGTGTTGTGTATGTGTGTGTAAGTGTACTTATGTTATGTGTGTATAGTTTTGAGTGCTTAGTGTTCGTTTTTGAAAGGGTTTACTTTACAGCGCTATAGAATAGGAGATCAACTTATTTTGCTACCGTCCCTGTTTTAGCATCCAATACAACGGATATCGGTTTATTTTGTGCATCATGGAACTCTATGGTATATAGTGATTTTCCATTTTGATTAGCAAGAGACCACGCATTAATACCAGTCGCTACCTTGCCAGACTGTACGAAAGCTGCATTAATTGCCACATGTGGAGGTATGACTGTTCCGGCATCAATAGCACTAGCTTCCATAGATGCATCATATGCTTTAGGAGTACCATCGGTTACATTACCAGTAGCCACATCTAGAGTCATAGAATGAGCACCACTAGTATTAAAACCAGCTACTTCATAGATGGCAGTTTTACCTTGAATTTTGAAGGATACATTAGTGATTTTGGAGTTTCCAAATTTACTTTCGAATTGGTCAATTAAATAATTAGCACCAACTACGAAAATACTATTTTGGTCTACTACGCCTTCTTGCTGGTTGGTTGTGCTAGGTTGTGATTTTCTACTTTTAGAGTTTTTTTTTCCTCTTTAGTAGGCTCTTCTTTATCAGCTTTTTTTTCGTCTTTCACAACTTTTACTTTAGGCGCTTTATCTACTGCAGCTTTTTTAGTATTTTTAACTTCTTTACCATGCTTCGCTACAGAATCAGATTTTTTATCACCACTGCGTACTACTCTTGGTTCACTAGGAGCTTTAGCTACAGATGCAGTTTCAATAGAAGGGACCGCTGCTGCAGGATTTTCTGTACTAGGCACTACAGTTTCTTGAGCTACTGGTGTTTTAACATCTTGTGTAGCTGTTGGAACTGGTGTAGTATTACGAACTGCTGTACCTACTTGATTAGCTTCTGCTACAGGAGCTACCGGAGTTTTAGGTGCAACTGCAGTAGTATCCACATCTGGAGCCACCGCTACAGTAGGAACTACTGGATCAGTAACTGGTTGTGCTGGAGTCGCTGTACTCGCTGTTTCTTGCGTAACAGGCATTGGAGTTACTGGTTCAGCTGCTGTTACAGCTACAGTGGCACCAAATACGCCAGCCACTGCTAAAGCAATACTACTTTTTAAAATAGATTTTTTCATATTGTCCTCCTTATTAATTCATATACATGCAACTTTACGCATGTATATTTCCAGTCAACTCAATGTCATCATGTAAGTTCCAAAACATATATCTAGCATGGACTTGTAGATATATAGTTTGGAAATTTCAGATATAGTTGAGTTTGTCTTTCGACTGGTACACATACTATCGATAGTCTATGAAGTCAAAATGTAGAAGAACCATTAAATGCTTATTTTATAGTGAGTTTAGAATGAATTTATATATAATTCCTATAAAATCCTATGGGATTTACTTTATACTTAAAAATTCCATGAATAACATGTCAAAAGCCGTTTACCCCATATATAAGGGATAAACGGCTTCAAAATACACGTGTTGATATCTAAAAATTCATATTCATGAGCAAACTTTCACAAAAAATACTTCAATACTAGTTATTTTTTTAAGAAAAACAGTATTAATCTATTTAATTATTATATTCAGAATAAAATAACTAGGCACTATTAAGATATAATAACTAGTCAATCATATATTAGTCATCAAATTTAACAGATAGCAATTTACCGTTCATTGCATCCATACGTACATGTACCTCTTTATTATCTTCTGTACCAAAGCTAACTTTGTACACGATTTTACCTTTATCATAGCGCACAGCCCATTCGTTGAGACTCACAGCTTTGCCTTTTGTTTGGGCATAAGCAAAGTTCACCACTGCTGCAGGAGGTAAAATTTCTCGTGGATCAAAAGATTTTTTCTTTAACGATTTATGGAAGTCCCCTTCGCGTTTTTCAAAGATTTGATTAGTAGCATAGATATACGTTAACTCATATTTGCCAGTTTCATCAAAACCTTCTACATCATACTTAATTTGACCTCCATCCGCATCAAAGGCGATTTCCGTAATTCCAGCATTTGGATGATTTTGGATAAAGGCATTTAATAAACCATTAGCGCCTACAATCGCCGCATGGTTGCCATCAACAACTGCCACAGTTGGCTCTACAGCTACTAAAGGGGCTGCACTTGCATTTGGCATGCCAAATGCCGCTGCCAAGGCCAATACAAGGCTACCTTTTACAAAAAATGATCTCATTGGTTCCTCCATATCTCAAACAGTTATCATAACAATATATATACAATTATACACTAAATCAACGCGGTTTATAATCTTTATTTATATAATTAGTGCATGTACCTACGCCCTATGATACAATGCACATAGATTCATTTTTGTAACTACATGTGAGCTAACTATGATTTCAATTTACCCCACTATATATCACGAATTTCAATGCAAGGCCGATCAATGCGAAAATACATGTTGTCAGCTGTGGACCATCGATATAGATGAGCCTACTGCTGAACGTTATCATTCCATGACAGGTTCTCTTGGTGAAAGCTTACGCCAAGCCATCACTGTTGATGATGAAGGCAGTCATTTTATCTTTTCTAAAGCACAACCTATGTGTCCCTTACTCAATGAAAAAGGTCTATGCAAAGTAGTTCTTGAATTAGGAGAAGAAGGACTTTGTGACACCTGTCATATGCATCCACGCTTTTATAAATACATTGAAGACTTAGAACTATGTGGCGTTGGATTATCTTGTGAAGCATCGGTTGAACTATTAGCCCAACAAGAACCAATGGACTTACTCCTCTTTACAATTGAAGATGACCATAATGAATTCAATTCTAAGGAGCGATTAACACTCCACAATATTTTTGAATTATTAGCCTTTGATTTAGATCCTAATCTATTCCAATATGCGCCAAATCCCACAAAGCAGTCTTTCAAAGAATTATTAGACCTATATAAAAAAACGGAACCCATCGATGAAAATTGGACTGCACAGGTTAATACATTATCTAGTAAACTAGACCAACTCACCGCATCCGTACAGACCTATATACAGCAAGAGGATATGAGCCTATTTAACAAAGTGTACCAATATATATTGTATCGCCAAATTGATATGCTATCAGACTATTCCTTGGAATCTATCTTGGCCTATGCAAAGGATGGTACTGACTATATACTTATAGCCAGCGCCTTAGAGGGACAACCATTAAAACAAATTGCTAGATGGTCACAACAAATCGAATACGACGAAGATAATGTGGCGCTATTATTACAACACTACGAAGCCCAACTTATTATAGAGTGAACAAAAACCGCAAGAATTTTATCTTGCGGTTTTTTTAAGTCTTATTATAATACATCATTTGAAGAGAGTATGAACAAAGCGAATCCATTGAGGTAATACAGAGACAGATAATAATGCCACAATAAAGATAACAATATAGGTTTTAATGATACCTAATTCAACATAACGTCTCATTAATTGGGCTACAATGAACACGGCATAATACTGGCTGAACATCGTAATAAGATAAGCCATATCCCCTACATATTTTTGAAGAGACAAAGAGAAAAAAATAATCCCTAGTATATGAATTAATACTAAGACAACCGTGCGAAGTGCATTTGTATAAGCTAATCCATATATATAATTGCGCAATACCCCACCATAAGTACCACGACCACCTAATAAAACAAGTAAGCGCCATATAACAAATGAACCGATGATAATTTGAAAAATTAAAAATACAGAACTTGCTAAAATACTAATTACATCAAAATGAGTTAACCCAGTAATCCGTTTAATTCCGAGCATTGGAGATATAACTTTCACCATAAACGGTAAGCTATAGGTCATTATATATAATACAATAGTAGATACGACTAGATTCAGAATGGCTCTTGTATGAGCTCCATAATTGATAATATTCTGAAAAGATTGTTCGCTAAGCTTGGTAAATAAATGCAATATATCCTTATACCATGTCATAAATGCTCCTTTTAGTTTAAAACTAGTAAAAAAGGACGAGCCATGTCTCGTCCTAGATATATCATATGTATTTTATCGAGTCAACATATAAATCCATTCAAACACGTGTACCAGCAAAAGAGCAATCAACATTAGAATCAAACCTTCATAAGGGGTCCCATTAATACATGCTCCCACAATACGTCCCATAGTTTGTAACAATAATACGGTACTTAAAACACATAGCACAATCATACAGAAGCCAATGATTGCTTGCAGTATTAATGGTACCGAAGTTAAAATCAGCATAATCCCTGCTGTAAAAGTAATCAATGCCACAACAAGTTGAGCAAATGACATGATATGCAAAATACCGGTTGTAACAGTTCGAACATAAAATTTACGCTGTTGAGCAACCGCATAAACTATAATGATACATGCCATGAAAATAACTTTTCCGATTACCCATGCAAAGCGCCCCATATTCCAAAATTCTCTAGGACTACCCATCTGTTCCAAAAAAAGTTGTATTTCATGTTGACCTACTGGAAGAGATAGCGATTCCCACCTTACTAATAACGAAGAATTGCGTATAAACGCACGTATAGCATCTAAATATACGCCTTCACCTACAATAGTAAATTGATAACATATGAGTGTTAATAGCAACATGCCTATGAGTTGCCCATAGGCAATATCAAAGTGATACATACGAGGATTATTCTCTTCAATAGGGTTTAATAAACGATAGATAAACTGCATTAAACCCACCATCATAGGTATCACCACCTTTTACACAATATACATACACAACATTTAAGTTTGAATACTATAACATACAATACACAATAAGGAACTATAAAAAATAGTTCCTTTTCATTTTCCGTTCATCATTATAACACAAAAGAGCCTATAAAAGAATGTGGTTTTACTATATTCTAATTGCGGTTCCTTTAAAAAATAAAAAAGGGGACTGTTTTGTTACAGCCCCTTTCATATTTTTCATGTTATGTAATTATCTGGAAGTAGCAAGTACTACCATACCAATCAAGACACCTAAAATGATTACAGGAATTAAACTCGTAATAATAGAAATGCCAAAAGTTGCTAAACGGGATTTATTAATTTGGCGACTCAATAATGTTAAGCATACCCAGAATGTATAAACTGCAAAAGCTATCGTTGCGAATATAATAATAGTTATCCATACAATACTACCTACTGTAGAATCAGGATGAGAGCCTAGTAGCAGCAAAAATGGCAATGATAGTAATAGGAATCCAATGAAATAAACTAGCCCCATAATCTGATTATAAGCTTGTTCATACCACATAATTTTTAACACAGACTCATATGTAGTATTGGCATCAAATTTATTAGCGACCCAAGAAAAAATAGCAGAATAAATAGCAATACCAATAAAAGCAAATAGCAAGCCAACCGCTAGACCTAATAAGCCAACCCCAGAAAGAGCTGCCGCACCAGTAAGTGCAACATTAAGTTTATCCACAAATATCATACTCAGAAAAGCCGGTAGAATATTTGAAAATACGAATGACGTCAATGCCAAAGCTACTGTAGCATAGAACCCTTTGCGACAAGATCCATGCTCTACAATCTGTGGAATACCACGTTTAAAGGGAGCTACTATAAGCTGCCAAATATCTGAATACCATTTTGTTTCCATAAATCCTCCAAAACACCTATATTTCTCTAATTGTAACACAAACTATATTTAAACCGTCATGGACAACATTATACCTCCCACACCAAAGATGAAGGATATTATGTAAAAAGAAATACCCGTTATCCAAAGATTTAGACCAAATTGCTTATAGGTAACTTGCCCCTTCAAAATAATAACTATGGTCAAGCCCTTTCATCAGCAACCCCTGATTTATTAATGATAACCATATTAGGTTTCCTTTTTATTTCATCTATTAATATATTATACTATATAATTCAAATTTTAAGACATTATTCTAACCTATTATAACACAAAAAAGCAGCCCCACTAGGGGCTGCCTTTTCGTTTATCTTATTGCAAAGATGCTGCAATTTTTGTAAGGTTTTCATCCATACGTTCTAAGTATGTTTTATTATCTTCGTTGCTTTCGATAGTATAAATAGTTTCTACCTTAGCACCTACTTCTTGTGCCAAAGTTTTGGATACTTCTGGGCTAGCCATTTCTTCTGCAAAGATAGTAGTAATATGGTTTTCTTTAGCGTATTCGATAAGTTTAGCCAATTGTGCTGCATTAGGTTCACCTTCAGCAAATACATCTTCCACACTGTTTTGTTCTAAACCAAAATCACGGCATAGGTACGCAAATGCTGCATGGCCTGTAACAAAGTTTTTATGCGGAGCTTTAGCGAATTGCTCTTCATATTTTTTAATCATTGCATCTAATTTAGCAACGTATTCAGTATAATTCTTTTCATAATAATCCTTGTTTGCTGGGTCAACTTTTACAAGGGCATCCTTGATATTTTTCACTTCAATTTTAGCATTTTTCAAAGATAACCATGCATGAGGATCTTCTGCACCATGTTCTTTAATTTCTTCTGGGTCAGTATTTTTAATAGCTTCAACACCTTCAGTAGCTACAACAGATACGAGTTTATCATTTTTAGCTGCTTCGATAGCTTGTTTTGCCCAAGGCTCCATACCAAAACCGTTATACACAAATACTTGAGCTGTTGCCAATTGTTTCATATTTTCAGGCTTCAATTCGAAATCATGTGGTTCTACGCCATCTGGTATAATAGTAGATACCTCTACCTTGTCACCACCAATAGCCTTAGTAAACTCAGCCATTGCATTAAAGCTTGTTACCACTTGGATTTTTTTACCTGCTTGTTCCTTCTGTGCATTCGGTGCATCGTTGCCACAACCTGCAAATAAAGCAGCCATCATAATACCTACAACTAACAAAATCAGTTTCTTGATCATCGTAGTCCTCCTTTGTAAAAACCTGATCGCTATGCCTATACAGAATATAAACCATTCTTTAGTTGCAGTTGCGACTCAGTTGCATTTGTAATATAGTTATAGTATAAACTTACTTAGAATTTTGTCAATCAGAAATGTGGTTTTCATATGTTATCAATAGAACATCTTTATTTTTCCTATCAAGGTCAACCGCCTTATGTGTTAAATGACCTTAATTTACATATTCACAGTGGTGATTATATATCCATCGTTGGGGATAATGGGTGTGGTAAAAGTACCTTGCTCCGTCTCATTTTAGGTTTTCTTACCCCTGTAAAGGGCTCTATCAAGCGAAGCACCAATAATATTCGGTATGTGTCTCAAAAAAATGACTTCTCTCACGCAGGATTTCCTATTACGGTAAAAGAAATCCTCGATTCCTACCGCAAACTTTTAAAGATTAAAGATAAACAGGAAGTCAATCGCGTATTAGAGCTTACCCATATGACGGAATTTAAAGACCGTCTCATCAGCAAACTTTCAGGTGGACAAGCTCAGCGTGTATCTATCGCCCGCGCCCTCATCGGTAAGCCTGACCTCATCATCCTCGATGAGCCTTCAACAGGTATCGATAGAAAAAGCCAAGAGGGCATCTATGCTCTACTTCGAAATTTGAACCAAGAGCACCATATTACGATTATCTCTGTTGAGCACAATATCGAAATGGCTCTCGCCAACTCTACCAATATCTACCATATTGCAAATGGTCAAGGTCACCTTTGCTCCCCTGAGCAATATGCTAGTGAAATCATGCACAGTACAGGTCGCAATCCAATAGATCACAAAAACTGCTCCTGTTTCACAGATGTAACAATAGAAGCTCAGGCTCAGGCTCAGGCTCAGGCTCAGGCTCAGGCTCAGGCCGATGATACCACAGTTGAGGAGGTGCGCCATGTTTAGTTATGATTTTATGCAAAATGCCTTCTTCGTAGCAATTTGTATTTCTCTTTTATGTCCATGTATTGGTATCTTCATGGTGCTACGCCGTTCCAGTATGATTGGCGATACCATGAGTCACGCATCACTAGCAGGTATTACACTAGGTTTATTAACGAATACTAATCCAATTTTAGGAGCCTTTATCTTCACTGCCATCTGCGGTGCACTCATCGAGTTCTTGCGAAAATATTTTTCACACCATCTCGATCTTATTCTTACTATCATCTTATCCCTCAGCATCGGTACAGCTATTACACTTATTAGCTCAGGCAAACTAAAGGCTAACGCAAATGTATTCTTCTTTGGTAGCATCCTAACGGTAAACGCAACCGATATGATTAGCATTGCAGTGCTCACCATTTTATCAGTATTAACGCTATACTTTTTGTATAACTCCTTACTCTACATCGCTTACGATGAAGAAGCGGCTCGTGTAGCAGGTGTTAAAGTAGATTTTATCAACTATATCTTTGCTATCTTAATGGCTGCCGCCGTATCCATTTCTATTAAAATCGTTGGTGTTCTCGTATTGAGTGCCATGATTGCACTACCAGTAGCATCTGCATTACAATTAGAAAAAGGATTTAAAATAACTTTATTATGCTCCATTGGATTTAGCTTACTTGCCATGATCATCGGACTTTTTGGATCCTACTTCCTTAACGTAGCACCTGGTGGCTTCGTGTCCCTAACATCGGTAGGTATTTTACTGGTAGTGTTAGTCATTAAAAATATTCGCACCATTATACGACGCTTTCAGTTTAGTAGATAAGCTAAAACAATAATTTATATATTTAGGCATAAATATTATAGCTAGTTAGAGTAATATAACTAGTTAGAGTCAAATAATATAGCTAGTAGATTAAAAAATATAACTAGTTAAATATAAAAATATATCTAACCAAATGCGATAGCATATTTGATATTCTATTAGCCATATAAGTCATTTAACTATACAGGTGTATAGCATGTTTAGTATTAAAATAGAATCGAAAGAGAGCTATGAATACAACAACTTGGCCAGAAGGCATAAAAAAGACCAAACAGCGCGAAGCCATTTGGTCTGTATTAACAACTACAGATAAACCCATAACTGCTATGGAAATCGCAGAGCGATTAGGCGATGGTAGCACGACATGGATGTCTACTATTTACCGTACCCTTGAGCTGTTAGAAACAAAAGATATTGTTACCCGTACAACACTCATGGGTAGCGATATGGCATATTATGAAATCACCCCTCATACACACCGCCACTATGCTGTATGTACGAGCTGTGGTGCTATGATACCACTCCATACCTGTCCTGTCGTAGAAATGCCTAAAGAACTCAGCAAAGCAGGATTTACTGTGACGGAACATCACTTAGAGATTGCTGGAATCTGTAGAAACTGTAAGGATAAAAATAAATAACAAAAAGGACGTAACACTGTAGTTACGTCCTTTAACGTTTTAGCGTATACTTTGGAATTAACCGTATTTAGCTTTCACCAATTACAGCATCAACGGAGCCACTAAGAAACCGAGTGCTACGGAGATGGCAATAGCAAGTACGCCAGGTATGAAGAACGGATGGTTAAATACGAGTTTACCAATTCGTGTAGAGCCCGTATCGTCCATTTGTACAGCCCCCAAAAGTGTTGGATATGTAGGCAATACAAAGAGTGCAGATACAGCTGCAAAGGATGCGATAATAAT
This sequence comes from Veillonella sp. 3_1_44, assembly GCF_000163715.1. Lineage (NCBI taxonomy): Bacteria > Bacillati > Bacillota > Negativicutes > Veillonellales > Veillonellaceae > Veillonella > Veillonella sp. 3_1_44. The sequence goes on along the minus strand of NZ_GG770201.1, from coordinate 218,072 downwards.
ATAAACGGATCCTGTGTTCTCTGGTGTAATACCGAGAGCTAGAATTACAGCTGGTACCAAAGCTTGCGTAGTTGCCGCTTGACTATACAACAATGTACTTGCAAAGAAGAACGCTACCGCCAATAGGAACGGATATGCTGTTACCATGCTAGAAGCGAGCGCTTTGATTTCAGGGATATGACCTTTTACAAAGGTATCACCCAACCATGCTACGCCTAGTACACAGACACAAGCGGATAAGCCGGATTTGAATGTACTTGTATTAACAAGTTCTGCTGTATCAAGCTTACAGAAGAATGTGATAGCAGCCGCAATAATCATCATAAAGCCGATGATAGCATCATTTCGACCAAAGATAACTGGTTTAATAATACCAATGTTTTTGGAAATTGCTGTTGCGTAGAATACGATACAAATGATACCAATCAAGAAAATCAATACTGAAGTTTTTGCACCAGGTTTTAAGTGGAAATCAGTGCTTTTTTCACGAGGTGGCGCCACGTGACCTGCCGCCAAACGTTCTTGATACACTGGATCAGAAGATAAATCATTATTCGCAAAGGTAGACATGATAAATGCCGTAATCATAACCCCTACAAATGTTGTGGAAATACAGATGGCGAGCAATGTAGGATAGTTAACACCATATGGCTCAAGGAACCCACTCATAGCAACTACTGCTGCCGATACAGGACTCGCTGTGATACCAATTTGGCTTGCTACAACGGCGATAGATAATGGCACAGATGGCTTAATGTTTTCACTTTTCGCCACCTCTACGATTACTGGAATCATAGAGAATGCTGTATGACCAGTACCCGCTAGAATAGTTAAGAAATACGTAACAGTTGGTGCCAAATAGTTGATATGCTTAGGATTTTTACGCAAAATACTTTCAGCAATGCGCACCAAATAATCAAGACCGCCGGCTAACTGTAAGGCACAGATGGCTGCGATAGCAGACATGATAATCAGAATTACATCCCATGGAATCTGTCCCGGAAACATCCCCATACCAAGGCTTAACAACACAACCCCAAGGCCGCCAGCGTAACCGATGCCCATGCCACCTAGGCGAACACCGAGGAAGATGGCACCAAATAAAATAATAACTTGCATAATTACATAAATGTCCATACGATGACCTCCTTTATACATATATAGTATCATAGATATGCTAAATAATCATCGAATTTTGGCAATGTATAGTCTATAGTTTAAAATATGACGAAATTTCGATATGTTATGCAAAAAAACTACACCCCATTGCCTTAAACTACTAACAAAAGACAATAGGTGTAGCTTTTCAATAATTAATTTAGCATTATAAAATAATTGGGCGCATATCTTCAAGTATCCCCTCTTCCTCAGTTGCACGTTGGATACTTTCACCTACAATACGAACCATGTCCTCTAATTGTTCCACAGTCGATGCCAATGGAGGCATAAGGATAACCACGTCGCCAATAGGGCGGCAAATAAGACCTTGTTCACGGGCAAGGATTGCCACCTTAGCACCTACCGCATCATTTGGGCGATACGCTTCGTGGGTGGACACATCTTTTTCAAGTTCAATACCTACGATGAGACCCCGCTGACGAACCTCTTTCACATGCTTCAAAGATTTAATAGGTTCTAAGGCCTTTGTGAAAGCTTCTACTTTAGCAGGCAATTGTTCAATTACCTTTTCATCACGGAATACTTTCAAAGAAGCCAACGCAACGGCACAGGCCAAGGCATTACCAGTATAGGAGTGACCATGATAGAAGGTTTTCTTTTCTTCAAAAGTGCCGAGGAATGCATCGAATACGCGTTGTGTAGTCAATGTTGCTGCTAATGGAAGGTACCCACCAGTGATGCCTTTGGATAAGGTCATAAAATCTGGAGATACTCCTTCATGTTCGCAAGCAAAGAATTTGCCAGTTCGGCCAAAGCCAGTAGCTACTTCGTCAACGATGAGGAATACATCGTGTTGTTCTGTTAACTCACGAACCCGTTTCAAATAACCGTGAGGCATTACGAGCATGCCTGCCGCTGCTTGCACCAATGGTTCCATAACAAGAGCTGTAATTTCATCACCTTCTTCGTTAAGGATACGTTCCAATTCAGTCAACGACTCTTCAAAAGCTTTATCTCGATCTGCCAAATCTCTATACACACCAGGGCTTGGCAATGTTAATGGTTTAAATAATAGATTATGGAATACTTGGTGAAATAATTGAATACCACCTACGGATACGGTGCCTAATGTATCCCCATGATAGCCTGCATTGAGGGCGATAAACTTAGTTTTCTTAGTTTGGCCCACTTGCTGACGATATTGATATGCCATCTTAATAGCCACTTCGATAGCTGTACTGCCATCATCGGACAAAAATACTTTATCGAGGCCTTTTGGAGCAAGCTCTACAAGTTCTTTACACAATTGTGCAGACGGAGGACTTACGAGACCTAATAATGTGCTATGCGCAATTTTATCGGTTTGATCCTTCAATGCTTGGTTCAATACAGGATGGTTGTGACCATGAATATTAACCCACAACGAAGATACGCCATCGTAATACTTTTTACCGTTCTCATCGATGAGGTATACCCCCTCACCGCGTTCAATTACTACTGGCTCTTGTGCTAGCCAATCTTGCATTTGTGTAAATGGATGCCATACAAACTCGTGGTCCCATTGTGCTGCTTGTGAAAGCTGTTTTTCTGCCATTTCGTCACCTCATACTTACTAAGTTTTACAAACTATAACTCTCTATGACTATAAATAAACTATAACTATAAATAATGTAAGTTAAATTACTCTATATAATGTAAGTTAAATTACTGTGCATATCTAACTACGCCAAATTGATGTATATAACTTATGCTAAGTTTCCATCACTAATATATGCTAAAGTATCGCATCTAAACTTTATAGACCTAATACTGTGTTCCATAATTCCTTAGAATCAATAAAGGAACGAGCCCAGCCAAGTTGAACCTTGTGAATATCTGGGCCTTGGTATGGCGGTACTACAGCTACTACAGGAACACCTGCGTAACGCTCCATATCTGCCACATTTGTTTTCAACAAGAACAAATCTACAGCTGTCGTATCATTTACGATAATAGCTTTCACCTCGATACCATGCAATTTAGCATATTCGCAAGTCAAAACAGCACGATTAATTGATCCAAGACGACCATCTGCTACAACAATAGCTGGTAATTTGATATCTTTCATAAAATCCGTGAAAGTTTTATCTCCATAGAGAGGGGTCGTAATACCGCCAGCACCTTCTACAAAGGTTATGTCATAGCGACTCACTACATCTAATGTATGTTCTACAAGGCCATCATAGTCAATCTCGATACCAGCCAATTCCGCTGCAAGGCGGGGAGAAAAATCACCGGCAATAGCATAAGGATTCACTTCATGACGACGAGATTCAGGAATACCTGCCGAGCGCATCAAATGTGTCGCATCTTTACTCTCAAGGCCGATATTATAATTATCCTCATCCATCGTCACACATTCAGGGAAAGGAACTGCACTAGAAGACACAGGTTTCACCATACCAACAGCAAAGCCATCGTCTACAGCCATCGCCCCCAATAACCCTGTCACAAACGTCTTACCTACATCTGTATCTGTACCAATTATAGAAATACCTAACTGCTTCATACAAAGCTCCTCTCAAGCGAATACTTACTGCCGCATAGGTTAACTAATTTATATGATTAAGTTTACAATCTAATTACAATATACAGCGAAAAGGAATATATAGTCAACCTATTATTACTGTTCAAGTTTACGATACTATGACTCTATGGGGCCCGAATACATCGCTACATTTTAGCTAAAAAGCTGTGTCCCTAACCTCCGCGCTCCATAGTAAACTAAGTCGCACTTCGCTTAGGAACACAGCTTTTTATAACATTATCGCAGTATTAGTCCCATAGAGTCACAGACCGCTACTTTGAATACGATAATAATAGGTTGGCTATATAGAGAGCGAGAAAAGGGAATGGCTAAGCCATTCCCTTTCTCTTTTGATACAGTGAATTTTGTTTTATTGATTTATGGATAGACTCGATGGGACGAGTTCACAAATACAGTTATAAAAAGAGTGATGACTAACCGATTAGCGACTTAGCTCGCTTTGGAGCGTAGAGGTTAGTCATCACTCTTTTTTACCTAAATGTAGTTATCTAACGGGGCCCCATCGAGGCCACCGCTAAATCTCAATATAACGAAATTCGCCTGTATCAGGATCCATCATGCCCCCATAGAAACCCATCCCTTTTGGAAATAGTGGATGGTGGCGTAGGAAGTTAACTGTATAAATTACATTGTCTTCAGAGATATGGAATCGATCCATCCAGTCGATAAGGCCCGGTTCGATCATGCGAATAGCATCTTCACTGATACCTTTTGCTTTCATAGATTCCATGAATGTAGTAGCAGAAAAATCAATCATACCGCAGTTTTCATGACCGATGATTAGCACATCTTCAATTTCCATACCATAGGTAGCAACGAGCAAGCTTTGCACAATGTTATCGATAGGTTGTGTTACACTATTTCCTGCAGTTTTGATGACAATTATCTCACCTCGATTAAAGCCTAGTGCTTCTTCTAGCATACCTACTAAGCGGGTATCCATACAAGTTACGATGCCTAACTTTTTTGTAGGATGGCTTGTTAATCTTGCCTTTGGTAGCTCAGGGTGTTGTTTCACATATTCTTTATTGGTTTCAATTATTTTTGTAATATCAATCATAAGGGTCCTCACTTTATATACTCTATTCCCACCTGAAATAGATTCTATTCATTATATACACCTTATTCATCACAAAACAAGTTTAAATTACAACTTATAAATTATTATTATGAATTTTACGATTATACAAAATCTTTAACTCAATAATATCAACTCCTATCTTATAATTTGTTTTTATTTATATCAATCATATAAAAACTTCAAAAATGCGATGAATATTCTGTATAATTCTGACATATATAGTAGATTTAAAAACCCTTCCTATGGTACTATTAACACTATAGAAAGCAAACGCCACATGATACCGCATATGACGTGAACTGTATGTACAGTAAGGAGGTTTTATAATGGGTATCAATCCAAAAACGTTGCCAGGCATTTTGCTCTGTGCCATTCTCGCTATTCCTTGTTGGCTACTAGGACAGCAATTTCATCTAGTAGGTAGTCCAATCTTTGCCATCATTTTAGGTATAATTATCGGTTCTATCTTCACCTCTTGGAAACGAGAAAAAACAGGTGCTGGCATTGGATTTACATCCAAAAAGATTTTACAGTGGGCCGTTATTTTGTTGGGCTTTGGTCTTAACATTACACAGATTCTACATGTAGGTTGGATTTCTTTACCTGTCATCATTTCTACCATCGCTACATCGTTAATCGTATCCTATGTTATTTATCGATTAACCCATATTGACTCTAACTCAGCTGTTCTCATCGGTGTTGGTTCATCCATTTGTGGTGGTTCCGCTATTGCTGCAGCGGCACCAGTTATTAAAGCAGAGGATCATGATATTGCACAAGCAATCTCTGTTGTATTCTTCTTCAATGTAGTAGCCGCCTTCGTATTTCCTCAATTAGGCGACGCCATTGGACTCTCTAACATGGGCTTTGGATTGTTCGCTGGTACTGCAGTTAACGATACTTCTTCTGTAACAGCAACAGCTGCTGTATGGGATAGTATGAAAGGTACGGGCACTCAAGTTTTGGAATATGCTACTATCGTAAAGCTAACACGTACCCTAGCTATTATTCCTATATGTTTAGGCCTCGCTAGTTATCAAGTATACAAAGCCAAGAAAAATGCCTCTCAGACAGATGGTGCAAACGTTAGTATTGCTAAGATTTTCCCAAGATTCGTTTTATACTTTGTACTTTGCTCCCTTATTACAACAGCATTATCCTATGCTAATGTAGATATTCAATTCTTGAGTATCTTCAAAACAATTTCCAAATACTTTATTACAATGGCCATGGTAGCAATCGGCCTTAATACAAATATTGTAAAATTATTAAAATCCGGCGGCTCTGCCCTAGCCTTAGGCGCTTGTTGCTGGATTGCTATCTCCGCCGTAAGCCTTATGGCACAACATATGATAGGTTTATGGTAGAAAATATACATATATTGTATATTATGTTATAATTATATATGAATAGAATAGTAAGGACCCCTCCAGTAATGGAGGGGTTTCGTGCTACTATTCACCTTATTAGTACTTTATCATACCATAGTCAGGAGGGTTAATATGTACTTCTTACAAGGACTTCTTGTCGGTCTCGCTACGTTTGCCCCTGTTGGCATGCAAAACCTCTTCATTATTAATACGGCCTTGGTGCAACCTGTCCGTCGCATTATATTGACGCTAATCATACTAGCGTTTTTTGACATGAGTTTAAGTGCTGCCGCCTTCTATGGTATTGGTGCCGTTCTTGAAATGTGGCCACTCACAAAGCTCATAGTTCTCCTCTTTGGGGGCCTCCTCATTGTTTATATGGGCTTTAATATATTTAAAACTGAACCAGACATGCGCAATGTGGACACACATATTCCAATTAGAAAAATTATTGTCTCAGCCATTGCGGTATCATGGGGCAATCCTCAAGCCATTCTAGATGCGACAATGATGCTCGGTGCTTTTCAAGCTAATATTCCAAAAGAAAGCATCTACCACTTCTTCACTGGTTTCTTAGTTATGACACCAATTTGGTTTGGTTCTCTAGCTACTACAATGCATCTACTAGCTAAAAAAATTAAAATTACTCATATGGCATGGATTAACCGTTTCTGTGGTTCAGTTCTTGTCATTTATGGTATCAAATTATGTATTGATGGCTTCATGATGTTAAGAGACTTTTTGTAAGATTATACTCATAGATACAAAGAAAAGTCTAAATCACTAATACCATCATAACTATATAAGAAAAATACAAATAGATGATGTACAGAAAAAGAAAAAAGTCGTTAGCAAGTTGCTAACGACTTTTTCATTTATAATCTCATTTATAATTCTTCAAGTACCTGCCGGAACATATCTCTAAGAGCTACAATATACGAATTATTTTGATTTCGTTGCGATATAAAGTAGTAGTGGCGTTCCATAGGTTTACCATGATTCGTCAACACCTTACGTTCGATACCTGGCATAGGATCTGTTAAATATTTAAAACAATCTAATAGTAATAGCCCTTGCTGCCCTGCAACCAAGTATCGTGCTTCTTCTAACGTGCGAGCATAAGCGAAAGCACCATTATAACCTATAGCTTTGCGATAATGTTCCTCTTCAGACAAGGTATATTTCCCGCGACACAATAAAATAAGTGGTAAATCATCGATATGCTTTAGTTCTACACAATCTTCATTAGTATATCCTTGTGGTACCTCTATAAATGTAGTGGATTTATCAATTAAATGACTTTCAAAATCATCAGATAAAATTTGCCATTGATCATTAAATACTACATCTACACGACGATCACTAAGCATGCCATATAGCTCTTCATGGCTGCCGCTGTACATACGAATATCTAAATTTTTATAACGCTTTGCCATGTGAATCACAGTTTGCTGCATAGCAATCCCACTATAACGGTTCAAATAGCCAATGCGCAAACTCACCCGTGCATCTGTACCAATGCGCGTCGTTTCTACCTTAATATCATGGAACCGTTCTAATAACTTCTTACCAGATCGATATAAATATTGTCCTGCTGGTGTTAGATGAAAGCTTCGTTTCTCTCGAACCATTAATTCAACACCAAGGCTATTTTCAAGAGCCTTGATTTGCTGAGATATAGCAGATTGAGATACATATTGCTCTGTTGCAGCTTGTGTAAAACTGTTATTATCTACTACACATACAAAATACTCTAATTGTTTTAATAACATAACGATGCACTCTCATCTCTCTTACGGATTAGACAAATCAATACCTTTGAAACATTTCGCAACATACGGCCCCATATTGAAGTTTGCCATACGTTTTCTCTACATAGTATTTATAGATTCTATACATACTACTAAATATATTTAACTATGTCTAAAACGGTGAAAGCAAATCAGCTATGCCGATTGACTTTCACTGGGAATAACTAAACTACGATAAATAAACAGCGCCGCTACAAAGAATATAGCTGCTGTAGACCAAAAGACCGCCCCGTACCCAAAGGCACGAGCAATCATGCCACTAAGGACAGGCCCCAATACATTTCCCATCATGGCCACACTAGACACCGCACCAAACACGATACCTCGTCGCTCAATAGGAACCGCCTTGGATATGAGCGTATTGGCAATCGGTGTAATAAAACCCATGAAGAATCCTGCAATGGCACGGAATATGCCAAGACCCCATATACTAGGCATTATATATTGAAGTATAAACAAAGTCCCTACGGCCCATGTAGCAGTAAAAACAATACGAGGCATGGTTAAACGTTCTGTTATCTTGCCAATGGAGATTGAAGCTAAAGCACTAAACAAACCGGCGCCAAAGATGATTATACCAACAATAGTGGCTACAAACTCATCATTCATATGCATATAGTGCTTAATGTATAGTGGTAAAATGGGACCAATACCAGTAATACCAAAATTACATAAGAACAATAATCCTACCAAGAGGCGAACTCGAGGTATGACCAAAAAGGATTTAATTAGAGACAGCTGCGACTCTCTAGCATCTACCTTATGCTCAAACTGTAGATTAGGCATGAATAGATAAATTCCCAACATACAAAGCCCTGTTAAGGCTGAGAACATAACAAATGGTGCACGATAACCTAATAAGTCCGCCACCAAACCACCCATGAGTGGTCCAAAAACGAGACCCATAACCATGGAGGCTTGATATAAACCCATTGCCCAAGGTACCTTATTTTCAGGGGTTACGAGAATAATAATAGCCAATCCTATTGGAACATAGCCCCCTACCACACCTTGCAATATACGTAACATTAATAACTGCCATGGTGTTTGTGTAAAAGCACAGGCGCCAACAGTCACCATCAGGGTAAACAAGATGAACATCATCACCTTACGCGGACCAAGCTGATTAGCCTTACGCGACCAATAGGGTGCACTCAGTGCCACCATACAAGGCGTTACACCTGATACAAGGCCTGCCCACATGGCGGCTTCTCCTGGATCATGAAGACCTAGCTCAGCTAAAAATAACGGAAGAAAGGATAATACACCAATAATTGTTATACCCCCACCAACCTGTATAGTACAGATTAGGTATATAATTCGTTTCCAAGAAGAATCCATAATATCCTTCTTTCTTATTTAAAATTACCTATAAAGGTAGTAATATACATATCGATATGAGCTAAAGAATACTATAATACAAAAGAAATGTTTATAGAACAGATTTTTAATCTTACCTCAAAAGAATGCAACAGCATATATTTACATAAATCCATAGAATATATACTTATAATTCTATTGTATCGCAAACAACCTAAAAAGACCATCGCTTATACCCATAAGGGTCAGCGATGGTCTTTTTTATCGTGTGATTCTCCTACTTTTACCAAAGAAAGAGATGCCTACGATATATTATTTTTGTTTGAACATCCAATAAATATAGTAAATAACAAGCGCATAAGTCACTACGTCAAACACAGGTAAGAATGGCACCATTTTAGATAAACGTCCAAATCCATGAACATGGATATTTGCCGCAATAATAGCAACAAGATTCAAGCGATGAATCCAGATTGCTTTTCTACGAGATACAGATTTTGCCATATTCCCTACCCAAGGTGTTAAGTATAATACCGCAAAGATAAGAGCAATAAACATAGCCACAAGGGAGATATAACCACCCCAGAAGCCTAAGAAGGATTTCAAAGCTTTCAAGAAGTATACATACCAGTGTGCACATACGAGAACCACACTAACAATACCTACGATGCGATGAATTTCAAACATTTCTTTTGGATTGTATCGTTTGATAAACCATTTTGGTTTTGTTGCAATGTATGTTAATACAAGCCATGCCACATAAGGAATAAGGCCTAAATGAACCTTCCAATTGCCGAATGGTCTACCACCTGTTACATAACCATATTCCACCATCCCCATAAATATTAAGGATAAAACTGCAATCCAAATTAAAATATGGTATTTACTCTTAAACTGTTTTTTTACAACTTCTGCCATAATAAACCTCTCTATGTCTTATACAATCTACAAGTATACATCTAGTTTGGCCTAATGTAGCATGCTAATAAAACACTCTCACCCTATAGCATTCTACTTAGAACTAATTACTGATTAAATTAGAATTTAAAGTTAAGATCCGCACGATAGTAATCATTTACGCGATTACCCTCTTGTGTCTTAGCATTGAAACCGTAGTATGCATTAATGCCGATATTTTTCTCTGGTGCGTAGGATGCACCTAATTGCCATGCTTTATAGCCTTCATACCGTGTTTTCTTTAATAAATCATTAGATTCATATTTTTGTGTTTTAAATACAGGTGCATTCTTAGCTTGATCAAAGTAATCTAATCGGATAGTCCAAGAGTTCTTCTTATTAATTTTATAGTCGCCCCATTTAACGCCAACGTTCCAAATATCGGAATCACTCAAGCCAGATGCTTTTACCCACTCGCCATCAATACCGAATTTACCAATATTATACTTAGCATTAAATCCATATATATTATCGAATTCGTTATTTTTCTTGCCATTACCCATACGTACATTCGTTGTACCTACATGAGCAAACATACCACCAAAACCAAAGCGATCATTAACAGCTACATTAGCATTGATAAGACCTACATCACCATTATCAGCTTTACTAGTCTTAGCAAAACGACCTGCTGTCATGTAACCATAAGCGCCATTTAATGTAACTTTATCACCAAGCTTAGCTGTAGCGCCTACCCCATCAAAGTTAGAGCTATAAATCAAGCCACCACCAAATTTTTGAGTATAGCGACCCGCATCGACCACAACATTTTTACCGAATTTGTGTTCTACGTATGCCAAATCCCAATTAGCTTGTGCCTCTTTAGAGCTATCACCTAGCTCAATAGAACCTGATGTAATACGTGCTTTGACAGAGGTATTTTTATTAACCTTTGCGTCGAGACCTAGACGTACACGAGCTGTGATCTTATCTTCGTAATCATAACCATCGCCACCCTCTTTACCGATGTAATTGATACGAGCATCACCAGTAACTTTTACATTGCCTACGCGGTCTTCCAATTTAGCTACACGCACACCAAGTGTATTCAATTCATTGGAAAATTCATCCGCCAAGCGATTTAACATAGCTTGTTGTTCCGCATTTGCCCGATCTTGATTAGCCATACCTTTCGCAATCATTTGAGCCATTTCATAACGCGTAATATTATTTTGCCCTTTGAAAGTACCATCAGGATATCCATTGATAATACCAGCTGTAGCCAATTGATCTACTGCTTGATAAGCCCAACTATCAGAAGGAACATCAGAAAATGGGTTAACAGCAAAAGCTGTAGCCACACCCATCATGGCAGCCACTGCAAAAGCACTGGTCATTTTACGTTTAATCATACTAAACCTCACACAATAAAAATAACAAGAATAAAAATGAATAAATAATGAATCTGTGAACCTAATTATCATTATCATGTTTAACATACAGATAATAACAATTTTCATTATATGAGTAAAGAGAAAATGTATATCAATCTCATAATCATTTATGACTCAAACTGATAATATCCTATGTTAATTTACTAGAAACTATAAATGTAACGAAAAATCCCTTCTGCATGATACAGAAGGGATTCTAGTAATTCATATTATTTCTTTTTAAACATCAAGTAAATGCAGTAAAGAACGAGACCGTATGTAATGATATCAAACACTTGTAAGAATGGCACCATTTTAGAAATACGATTAAAACCATGAATATGGATATCTGCAGCAACAAGTGCTACAAGATTTAATCGATGTAACCAAATACCTACATTACGACCAGATGGTGTAACCTTTCTAAGTTTTGGAGTTAAGAACGCAAGGCCAGAGATTGTAGCAATACCAAAGGAGGTAAGAGCCACATATCCGCCCCACCAACCAAGGATGGATTTAGCCGCTTTACCAAAATAGAGATATAAATGGAATGCAATAACAGCTACAGTGGCAATACCTAATGCACGGTGTACCTTATACATGTCACCTAAATTATAGCGGCTTGTAAACCATTTAGGGCGAGTCGCTAAATAGGTCATGATGATCCATACACACCATGGCACAAGACCCGTATACACTTTATAATTACCAAAGGCACGACCACCGGCCATGTAGCCCCACTCTAATAAACCGATCATAACTAAGGAGAAAATAGCAATCCATACAAAGATATGGTAAATACTTTTTTTCTGTTTTGTTTCAACTTGATTCATCATATACCTCTCGAAAATAATACCTAAAAAATTCAATCTATATGATATAGTTTATCATTTAAATCGAATTTTGTAGATTACTTATATTAGATACATAGTATATATTATAAGAATAATTCTAAATTAAAATACCTATTATAGTCATTCTAAGCTTATTACAATGAATAAATTTCTTCTCTACAGGGAATACATTGTAATCTACTAATACAGAATCGGTAAATAAAAAGCCCCTCATAGTTGTGAGCATAAGCTTTCACCACTACAAGGGGCCATAGATTAATGAATCCTATTATATATAGGCATACAAATTAATCATCATCCTAATTATTTTTGATCCCGTTTACGATATACGATAAACGGACGTGTTAAGTAGTTGAGTGGAACACTCAAGCAGTGTACCAAACGGCTGAATGGGAAGATAATAGCCACTACCATCCAAGCCAACATGTGGAATTTAAACATGAATGGTACGCCTTCCATCAAGGATGGATCAGGCATAAAGGATAGCAAGCTACGGAACCATGGACCGATGGATACACGGTAATCAAAGAAGCCGGATGCATTAAGTAATGTACCGGCCATACCACTAAAGATAGCCAATGTTAAGAATAAATATAGCCATTTATCAAAGCCAGATGTATTTACTTTCATAGCAGGTACAGTAAAGCGGCGTTTCATCAAGAGCAAGAAACCAACGATAAAGATGATACCCGCTACAGCACCCATATACAATGCACCTTCATGGTACATATGGTCATTAATACCCATAGCTGCAGTCCAAGTTTTAGGTACTAATACACCTACTACGTGACCGCCGATAACGCATAGCAAACCAAAGTGGAACAATGGATTGGCAATACGTAATTGTTTTTTCTCTAAAAATTCACTTGATTTTGTAGTCCAGTTTCTTTCAAAGTAGAAGAAACGAACAAGTGTGCCTACGATTAAGAAGGTAAACGCAATATATGGCAAAGCGCCCCATAAAAATAGATTCATCGTGCACCGTCCTCCAATCCATTTGCAACCGACAATATGATATCAAATAAGAATGCATAGGTCAGTTTTGCTTCGATCAATCGATCCCTAATATATTCTAACTTTGGTTTACAATAATCATACACTTCACGAGCCTTTTCAGGTTCGATAACTGCACATAACTCTAAAATAGCTGGAATATAGTCAGGCATCTCCTTTGGTAAATCATAGCCATTTTCTAGAAAGAAGGCTTTATATTTAACGAGTTCCTCTGCTTGTTCCCCTGTACCTTGCAATTCGTAAGTCGATAAGTACATCGTCGTATTACGGCTGAAGTCAAAGATACGTACGTATTGGTCTTCAAAGGCCTTACGATCCGTTTCTTCAATGTAATCAAAGAACTCTAGCAATCCTTGGCGAAGCTGAGGATGCTCAACAGAGTAAGTATCCTCTTTCCATTCACCAAGTTCATTGTACCAAGATTCATCTGGATACCGAAGCAAAAAAGAAGCAATGAGAGCTATTTTTTGTGCATCATCCATTATGGCAACCCCCTGTCGGGCATGCAAAACCACGATTGTGTTGCATTTCTAAGCGACCTTCGCGAGATACATTAACATCGGATGGGATAACAAAACGATCATTATATTTAGACAAGGCTAACAATTTGTACATAGCATACATTTGCTCTTCTGTAAGATCTACTTCATGAGCGATTGCTTCATCACCTGTTTCACGGCGACGCATGTATTCACGCATATCGAGAATGCGTTGTAATACACGAGCTAAAATATCTGTATTACCAGCAGTAAACATATTAGCTAAGTATTGTACAGGCACGCGCATTTCATGTGCATCTGGCAAGTATACATCAGATGTAACACGTTGTAAGATTGGGCTGAGCGGTGGCACATACCAAACCATTGGCAATGTGCGATACTCTGGATGCAATGGCAATGCAACGCCCCATTCTTTTACAAGCTTGTAAACAGGAGATTTTTTAGCTGCTTTCAAGAATGCTTCAGAGATACCTGCTTCGCGAGCGGCTTTAATAACCTCTGGGTCATTAGGATCCAAGATCAAATCTACTGTATTTTGGTAAATTTCTTGTTCATCCTTCGTAGCTGCCATTTCTTGAACTTTGTCCATATCGTATAAAACTACACCAACATAGCGCATACGACCTACACATGTTTCAGCGCAAATTTGAGGCAAGCCATTTTCCAAACGAGGGTAACAGAATACACATTTTTCAGCTTTATTTGTTTCCCAGTTATAGAAGATTTTTTTGTATGGGCAAGATGGAACGCAATGTCTCCAACCACGGCATACATCTTGAGAAACAAGTACAACACCATCTTCATCACGCTTGTAGATAGCACCGGATGGACATGCTGCTACACATGCAGGATTCAAACAATGGTTACAAAGACGTGGTAAATAACGCATGAATACTTCTTCGTAGTCAAATACGATATCATCACCCATCTTAGCCAAATTCACATCTTCCCGTGCATGATGACCACCAGCCAAATCATCATCCCAGTTAGGGCCCCATGTTACTTCCATTTTTTGCTTTGTTAACAAAGAACGAGGACGTGCTACAGGTTGATTATTTTTACGACCGGTATGAATTAATGTTTCATAATCGTATGTCCAAGGTTCAAAGTAATCCGTAATTTCTGGTTGTTCTGGATGATAGAACAACTTCATCAATCGAGAGCCTTTAGAGCCTGTGGAAAGCGCCAAATTACCGCTTTTATCGAGAGTCCAGCCACCCTTCCATTTCTCTTGGTTTTCCCAATTACGTGGGTAACCCACGCCAGGGCGGGTTTCCACGTTATTAAAGTACATATATTCCGCGCCTTCGCGGTTCGTCCATGTATTTTTACAAGTAATAGAGCATGTATGACAGCCTAAACACTTGTCCAAATTTAGGACCATGGATACTTGAGCTTTAATCTTCAAGCCAATCCACCTCCTTCAACTTACGAGCCACAATTGTCATATCACGTTGGTTACCAGTTGGGCCATAGTAGTTAAAGCCATAGCTCAATTGACCATAACCGCCAATCATATGTGTCGGTTTCATGTAAATATGAGTTGGTGCATTGTGTGTACCACCGCGACGGTCTTTCTTAACTTGCGTACCAGGAACGTTGATGTGACGATCTTGAGAGTGATGCATATAGGAAATGCCACGAGGAATACGTGGAGATACAACTGCACGAGCTGCCACAACACCATTTTTATTGAAAGCTTCTACCCAGTCATTATCTTTAACGCCAATTTCTGCTGCATCATCTTCGTTGAGCCAAATAGTTTGGCCACCACGGAACAATGTCAACATTTGTTGGCTATCGAAGTACATACTATGTGTAGACCACTTATTATGTGGTGTTAAGTATTTCAATGTAATTTCTGGAATGCCTTTTTGTTTGTAGTCACCTTGTACTGGTTTATAGGCCAATACAGGTTTGTACAACGCCATAGCTTCACCGTAATCGCGCATCATTTCATGATCACAATAGAAGGATTGACGACCCGTTACAGTACGGAATGGTACTTTATCCTCTGTAGATGTAGTAAATGGAGAATAACGACGGTTTTTATCGTTCTTACCAGTACTTGTTACAGAGCTAATGATGAAGCGTGGTTGGCGAACCATGTCATCAAAGGTAATTTTTTCTTGTTCGCGACCTTTTGCGTTCTTTTCAAGACCAGAAAGACCTGTTTTTTCTTCCATCGCTTTCCAAGAGCGAACAGCCAATTTACCATTTGTACAAGAAGATAATGTTAATACAGCATTACAAGCTTCTTTACATTCGTAAATGCTTGGACGACCATGAGAAATAAAGTCTGGGTTATCAATTGTACCATTTTGTGCATACAATGTTTGATATTCATCAGATACATCCCAAGCCAAGCCATGGGCACCCATTTTGTTTTCGATGTTAGGTCCCAAAGCAATGTATTTTTCAAAGATTTGGCTATAGTCGCGTTTTACATGAACAAGGTTAGGCATTGTTTTACCAGGAATTGGTTCACATTCGCCTTTGCTCCAGTCGAGAACCTTACCTTCTGGTTGAGCCACTTCACCTGGGCTATCATGACCAAGAGGCAATGCTACGATATCTTCGTATTCTGTGAAGCCAGACTCTTTTGCTACGCGAGAAACTGTTTCTGCAAGGGTACGGAATGTATCCCAGTCAGATTTAGTTTCCCATGCGCAATCAACAGCTGCTTGGAATACATGTACATATGGATGCATATCAGTAGAAGACAAGTCTTCTTTTTCATACCATGTAGCTGCAGGGAATACGATATCAGAGTACAAGCCTGTAGATGCCATGCGGAAATCGATGTCGATGAGAAGGTCGAGTTTACCTGCCCCATCAGCTTCACGCCATTTGATTTCTTCTGGACGTGTAGCTGCGTCATCATCTTCTAATACTGCATTTTTAGTGCCTAATAAATGCTTCAAGAAGTATTCGTGGCCCTTAGAAGAAGAACCGATAAGGTTTGCACGCCATACAAACAAGTTGCGTGGGTGATTTTCTTTAGCTGCTGGATCTTCTACACAGAATTGTAATTCTTTATTTTTCAAAGCTTGCGCCACATATTGGTTAATTTCTGCTTCTGTACCAGCACCAGCTGCACGAGCATCGTTAATCAATTCTTGGCTGCCTTTATTGAAAGTAGGATACGATGGTAACCAACCTAAACGAGCCGCTAATACGTTATAATCACCAGGGTGACGATAACGAGGCTTAGCTAATTTAGATACGCGGTCTGCCAAGTCGATGCAATCAGAACGATATTGTTCTGTAGCAAAATAGAACCAAGATGTACTATTTTGCAAACGAGGAGCTTTACTCCAGTCGTTAGCTGTCATGATACCGCCCCAACCTTCAATAGGACGAAGTTTTTCTTGACCTACGTAGTGAGCCCAACCACCACCGTTAACACCTTCTGTACCACAGAACATGATAAGGTTCAAGATTGTACGGTAAATAATATCCGCATGATACCAGTGGTTGATACCGCCACCCATGATAATCATGGAGCGACCTTTAGTTTTTTCTGCATTGTCTGCAAATTCACGAGCTGTAGCAATAGCGATTTCTGCTTTTACGCCAGTAATTTTTTCTTGCCATGTAGGTGTGTATGGAGTGTCATCAGTGTAAGCTTTAGCCACTTCACCGCCGATACCACGGTCGATACCATAGTTAGCAAGAATGAGGTCATATACGGTAGTTACTTTTACAGGACCATCTGCAGTTTGTACCGTAATGGTAGGAATAGCACGTTCAATAACGCCTTCGTGTTCTTCATCACCAAAGTATGGCAACTTAACAACAGTCACTTCTTCGCGTTGATCAAACACGGATAGGCGAGGGTCGATTTTAGCTCCTGTATCGCGGTTTTCAAGGCGTAAGTTCCATTTTTCAGGGTTTGTGTGACGATCTCCCATTGTACCATTAGGAACAACGATTTCATTAGTTGTATCATCGATCAATACCATTTGGAAGTCAGAGCCTTCCTCTTGGCGACCTAAATCCTTAGCATTCAAGAAACGGCCTGGTTGTACAGTACCATTGATATCTTCAACGCGTACAAGGAATGGCATATCTGTAAACTCTTTAGCATACTCTTTGAAGTATGGAGTTTCCTTGTCGATGTAGTATTCTTTTAAGATTACGTGGCCCATTGCCATAGCAAGAGCCGCATCAGTACCGGCTTTTACATTGAGCCAAGCATCGGAAGAAGTTGTAGATTCCGCATAGTCAGGGGATACGGATACAACTTTAGTACCTTTGTAGCGTACCTCTGTTAAGAAATGAGCATCTGGCGTACGAGTCAACGGTACGTTAGAACCCCAAGTCATGATGTAACCAGCATTATACCAGTCACCAGATTCAGGAGTATCTGTTTGTTCACCCCAAACTTGAGGGCTAGAAGGTGGTAAATCGGCATACCAGTCATAGAAAGACAATGGTGAGCCACCCATTAAGTTAAGGAAACGAGCACCTGATGCATAGGACAACATGGACATCGCTGGAATTACAGAGAAACCTGCATTGCGGTCAGGGCCGTATGTTTTTGCTGTATATAATAAGGATGCTGCTGTAATTTCTGTCGCTTCATCCCATGTGGAGCGCACAAAGCCACCCATACCACGGGCAGACTTATATTTTTTCGCTTTTTCAGGATCTTCTACGATAGATTTCCAAGCTTCGATTGGGTTCTTAGCATTCTTCTTTGCTTCTCTCCAAAGCTCAGCCAATTCGCCACGTACATAAGGATATTTTACGCGCAAAGGGCTATAGAGATACCAAGAGAAGGTCGCACCACGAGGGCACCCACGTGGTTCGTAATCCGGCATATCATCTGGTGTTTCAGGGTAATCAGTTGCTTGATTTTCCCAAGCTACAACACCATTTTTAACATAAATGTTCCAGCTACAAGAACCAGTACAGTTTACACCATGAGTCGTACGGACTACTTTATCGTAGGACCAACGGTCACGATAAAAATTTTCCCACTCGCGACCACCATCTTCTGTGATTTGATGACCACTTGGAGATACTTCCTTCTTACGAAGAAACTTAAACTTTTGAGACAACAAGCTCATCTCGTGTCCTCCTTCAAAACTACAAAAAAATCCCTTGTGCTAGATGTGCTAACACAAGGGAGAAAATCCTGTTATTCGATATTACTAATATTAGGGTCGATACCATCAACCTCTAAATCAAGTAATCCGATTAAAGCGTCAAAATCACAGATTACTAGATGGTGTTTGTCATAGGCTACATAGCCTAACTTACGTAACTCACTTAACATGCGATTTAAACTTTCTCTTGATGTGGCAGCAAACTCAGCCAATTCTTGATTTGTTAGGGCAATATCAATAAAGATACCATCCTCGCGCTTTACACCATAACTATTGGCTAAGCGCAACAAGGTAGAATAGAATGCTCCCTTCTTGCCGTAAAGTAGCAAGTCCCGGTATTTTGCCTGTTGACGACGCATATGCAAAGTGTAGATTTTCATCATTGCAATAGCCAATGAATGGTCTTTTGCAATAGCCCCTTCCAACACATCATAGCGTATACAATAAACAGAGCAATCCTCCCGAGCAATGGCGTTGAACACATATGTTCTAGTGTTCTCCTCATACAACGGAACCTCACCAATTACATTATTCGGCCCTACTAAACGCAACGCAAAAATGTGTCCGCTAGCTTCGAACTTCTTAATGCTCATTCTACCTTTTACTACTACGTAAAAGTATTCTGCCTTGTCCCCCTCACGGAAGAGAAAATCACCTTTTTTAAGATGTAGTTCCTCACCCGGCAAAGCAAGCAATTGGTTAATTAATTTTTGATCCATACCATTATCACTCCACAGTACTTTTATAACAAAATCCATTAGTTATACTAATCTATTTATAGTAAAAGTACGTATACTATATACTTTTTCGTATATATATGATTATTATAACTTATTAATTTCAGAATATGTGTGTTTTACATCACATTCACAAAAAAAATTACACTATATAATATATCTGTGATGTAAGACATTGAAAAATATTAATGCTACAATAATTATAACGCAATTTGTAAGTAAATCGAATGCTTTCTATGGAAATTCTTTAGATTTTACTATTTATATATATATACTATATATAATCTTATATATTTTTCTTGTCTACGTGTATAGTTGTTACAGTAAGGAGAAGTTCAAAATGAACGAACTAAAAATGCCTCAAGTAGGTGCAAGCCGCAGCGAAATCGTGGCTAATTGGCAACCGGAGAATCCGGAATTTTGGGAAAAGTTTGGCAAAAAAATTGCTAAACAAAACCTCGTTATATCCACTATTGCCTTAACACTTTCATTCTGTGTTTGGTACTTATGGGCAACCATTGCGGCTCAGCTAAATAGCGCTGGATTTAACTTTACTACTGATCAATTATTTACATTGGCTGCCTTACCAGGCCTAGTAGGTGCCACATTGCGATTTGTATACACATACATGCCAGCACTGTTAGGCGGTAAAAACTGGACATTTATTTCCACAATTATCTTATTAGTTCCTGTTGTGTGGCTCGGCTTTGCTGTACAAGATACAACAACTTCTTATGCGACATTTATGATTTTAACAGCCCTTATCGGTTTAGCAGGTGCCAACTTCTCATCCTCTATGGCATACATTGGTAACTTCTTCCCTAAATCTGAAAAAGGCACAGCTCTTGGTATCAACGGTGGCGTTGGTAATCTTGGCATTTCTGTAATCTACTTCCTAGCTCCATTTGCTATGGGATCTGCGGCTTTAGGTAGTGTATTTGGTGTAACGCCAACAATTATTAAGGGCAACGCAGTATATCTAGCTAATGCAGCTTTCATGTGGGTTGTACCTCTTGTTGTTATCCTTGCATTGATGACTCGCTTCATGGATAACCTACCTCTAGAAAAACCAAATCCTAAAAACCTCGTACAAATCTTTGGTAACAAGCACACATGGGCGCTAACATTGCTCTATACATGTTCTTTCGGTGCATTCTCTGGTTACGCAGCAGCACTTGGTCTATTAGTAGGCAAAGAATTCCCTGAAATTCCATTTGCTTCTATCGCATTTGTAGGTCCACTCGTAGCAGGTGCCCTTCGTCCTGTGGGTGGTTGGTTAGCAGATAAAATCAATAGTGGTACAAAAGTTACCTTTATTAGTCTTATCGGCTTATGTGCATCAACCGCATTAATTGCAGTTGGTGTAGATATGCACAACTTCCCATTCTTCTTTGCAATGTCCGTATTAACTTTTGTATGCTGTGGTTTTGCTACCGGCGCAACATTCCGTATGATTCCACACGTATTTGGCAATCCATTGCTCTCCTCTTTAATTACAGGTTTCGTAGCCGCTGTAGCTGCATATGGTGCCTTCATTACTCCTAAAATCTTCGGCTTTGTATATTCCATGTTCGGCAATATTCACCCAGCCTTTGCTGTATTACTTGCGTTCAACCTTGTAACTGTAGCAGTATGCTACTGGTTCTATGTGCGTAAAGGTGCAAACATGAACGTATAATTTTCTGGAACAGAAAATTTACGTTCACTGAACAGTACAACAAAATATAATTCACTTTTCTATACTAAGTGATAAAAGAAACCCCGCATCTCTCCTCCATACTTATCAGGTCTGCGGCCTAGGGCCTTGACCTCGTAAGTCGGATCGATGCGGGGTTCTCTTTTATGAGAATATAGTTGCGAGTGCGATACTCATATATTGTGAATTATATTTTACGAAGTATAGTGCGTATATTAACTTTTCTCCCCTCAAAATTATAGCCTTCATTTTGAGGGGAGAAAAATGGACTGCAAGGCAGTCCATTCATTCTAATTTGACGATATATACCTTTATCTCTATAATATAAATAGATAGTCAGACGAGTAGGAACGTCAGGCGCATCTCAAAAACTAATTATCTAGGAAATGGCCTTTCTGTTTATCTAATTACACTGGGTAACGGAGGGCTATTTGCTTTTTGAGAGACCCAACCTCGCCGACTACCTTAAGAACATTATAAATCGAACGAAATATACGATACAATAAGCAGTTATTTATCGATATATATGAATTAAATAATAACAAAAAGGGACTGCAACGCAGTCCCTTTTTTATTATCCAAAGATTTCTTCTAGTAGTGCATCATCGATGATGGTACCAACGTAGAAGTCGCTGAAGATACCATATTTTGCACTGGCAACTTCAAAGCGCATATCATATACAATTTTTTTGAATTGGATGTCGTCGTTGCTGAAAATGGTAATGCCCCATTCCCAGTCGTCTAGGCCACAGCCCCCAGTAGTGAATTCAGATAATACATCCAAGTATGTTTTACCAAGTTCACCATGAGCTTTCATCAAAGCACCGCGTTCTTGCGGTGGTAACATGAACCAATTGTCATCA
This sequence comes from Veillonella sp. 3_1_44, assembly GCF_000163715.1. Classification (NCBI taxonomy): domain Bacteria; kingdom Bacillati; phylum Bacillota; class Negativicutes; order Veillonellales; family Veillonellaceae; genus Veillonella; species Veillonella sp. 3_1_44. Next base: position 195,676 of record NZ_GG770201.1, on the reverse strand, counting down.
CCTTCGCGTTTTTTACTCATATTATAAAAACAGATATATTTATCGCGAGGTACATGAGGATATAATTTTTGATTAACCTCCTCTGTATCTAACTTGGCCTTAACATAGGTGCTTACTTCTGTTACAGAAGTATAAGAATAAGTTTGCACCAACACGCTTGCAATAGCTAAACGACGGAATTTACGTTCTACTTGAGCCAAGTATTCAAGGGATGGGCCGAGAATCCATAGAATTAAATCCCCTTTTGCTCCATTACAATCATAGAATGCATAGCTACCTTCTTTAGCTTGATGTTTAGCTTCAAGGTCAGCTAAGAATGCTTTTAATTCATTGCGCGCTGCTACTTTTTCATCCTCTGTAAAACAGTTCCATGCGCTGAAATCCATGGCGAATACCATGTGTTGGCTATGCCAACCTTCTACTGTAGGGATTGCTTTTCCCATTATGATCACTCCTATCTATGGTGATTATATCAAAATAATAATGTATATCTATAATTACGGAAATCAAAAGACTCCACTTACTATTATAGCATATAGAGTCTTTTCAATTTAGTTTCTATTGAGATTTTTTATTAGTATATTCTTTAGTTAAGACTAAACTACTGCTTTTAGGCTAAGATAATCCTATGCCTCTTAATACTATACTAACTCTTTTAAGCAAGTCACTATCTTACTTGTCATTCACAAGTTTTTCTACGAGTTCTTTTGCTTGTTTTACACCATCAGGAATACCAATGCCATCAAATGGCGTACCGATGAGGTGTAAATTTGGATAATGTTCCGCCACATGTTCACGGACTGCTTTAATCCCTGCACGATGGCCTACATTATATTGCGGCATGCAGTGAATGAGACGATTGATACGTACCCATTCAGGTTTGACAGAAAAACCCATGATATGTTGAATTTCTTTGACTGCCAATTCTGAAAGTTCCTCTTCGCTGAGTCGTTCTACCACATCATTACCAGGCTTACCGATGAAGACGCGCAACACTACCTTATCATCAGGCGTAGTTTGTGGCCATTTTTGATTAAGAATGGTACACGCTGTAAGAGGTGTATTCGTGTTACGAGTAATGAGAAGACCTGATCCCTTTAAATCACCATCAAAGGTGCTTTTATCAAAAGACATGATAGCAATGGCGCAACTAGATTGCTCCATAGAACGCAAGAAATCAAAACCCGCATCATCCTTGAACCATTGAGTATATGTTGCCGGCGGCGTACTGATAATCACATGTTCTGCCGTAGATTGACAGCCACAAGAATCGTTACACGACTTCGCTACATCTATTGCATATACACCATCAACATACCGAATATCAGAAACTAGTGCACCTGTATGCAACTGTACATTACTAGGCATGGCCTCAACGATAGCGGTAATAACGCTTTCAAGGCCGCCTGTCAATTGACGGAACATACCAGATTGAGCAGCAGTACCCTTTCTACTTTCCATATCCGCTTGCGCCTTTGCAGACTGATGATTAGAACTAGTCTTTGTCACATGGCTAGAGCCGTTTACACTATTACCAGCAGAAGTATCTTGACTAGTCTTAGCTTCGTGACTTTCAAATTGACGGTCCGTCATGGTTCCTTTACCAGCTCGAGGCACATCACCTTCAGTAACAGCCCCTTTGGCGGCCTTAGAGACACCCGCTTTGGAGTGACTCATCTTAGCAGCCATCATACCTTTTACCATGTTTCCATATTTTTGTTCTACTTGAATAAAATGAGGGAATGTCGACAATAGGCTAATTTTATAAATATCGCCACCATAGATGCCAGCTAATAGAGGCTCGATGAGTTTATCCATCATTTCTTGACCTAAGTGGTATTTGAAGAAATGACCAATGGATACATCCCCATTTTCATCGAGTTGGTATGGTTTCTTAAAATAATCTAAGCCAGCACGCAATTTACCAGGCCAGGAAATGAGCGTTGCTTTCACAAAGGGCATCATTTCCGTAGGAATGCCCATGATGGAGCCGCCCGGAATTGGGTGGATAGAGCCCTTATCATATACAAAGGCTTGACCTGTTTCATTAGACACAAGGGTATCACCTAGTCCAAGATCATGCACGAGATCTGTCATTTCTGTTTTACGCCCCAAATAGGAGTCAGGACCGAGTTCCACTACGAAGTCATCCACACGTTGCGTTTGTATTTTCCCACCAAATCGTGGTGCTTGTTCGTAAAGAGTAATGGTCCATTCCGGCTTTGCATGGCCTAAATAATAAGCCGCTGTTAGCCCTGTTAAGCCACCGCCCACAATTGTTACGTTCACGAATGAATCCTTTCTATTATTGCACTCGCCATTGCTTGTAAAAATGTTTCATTACAATTTGGCATGGGTGCACGCATATATGTTGCGCCCTTTGCTTCAACGAGTTCTTTACACTCCACATCATTATCGTACAGTACCTCAACGTGATTGCTTACAAATCCAAATGGTACAAAAGCAATGCGAGTAGCACCAGTTTGTAAAGCTTCATTGATTGCATCCTCTACAGTAGGGCCCAACCATTGGCCATGAGGAGCCGCACTTTGCCATGCCACAGTCCAATTCGGTAATTTACAATATTCAGCAATCTCTTTAGCACTTTCCTCTAACGCTAACGCGTACGAATCGCCACCATGATTATTAATGAGCGGTATACTGTGAGCACTAAAAATAGCGAATACATTTTTACCGTCCGCATCTAAGACTGTGCACTCTGATTTAGCACTATCTACATACGCTGATTTAACACTTTTCACACAATCAGCGTTAATACTATCTACACATTCTGATTTATCATTATTCACACACTTTGAAACTGCTTTTACCCAGTATTCCTTAAAAGTTGGTTGATCCCACCATGAACGGATAAAGTCGAATGTCACATTATCATAGTTTGAAATGGCTGCTTGCACTTGTTTTTCATAAGCTCCAGTACCGAGAGCGGTGAAGAATGGAGCTGTTACAATAGCGATAATATGCTCCACTCCTTGCTGGACTAAGCAGTCAACCGCATTTGCAATGGATGGTTTCATATGTAAAAAACCAATAGCGGAAGGCATAGTTGGCAACAGAGTAAGCAAGGTTTTATATTGGCACTCTGCCATAGTTTGGAGCTCAATATTTTCCCATTGACCGATTGTATCATAACGCTTAGTGAGATTTGTAATCTCTGCTTCCGTTGGTACACGGCCACGACGAATGCTCGTCATATAGGGTACTAAATCATCCTTACTTAAAGGGCTACCATAAGACAGGAATAATAATCCTTTTTTTTCTACTTTCACTAATTTACCTCTCTTGAGTCCAAATCTCACGACTACGTTCATGCACATAGTCCGTTAGCCAATGAAGTTTTTTAGGATCTGCCTCTGGGAATACGCCATGACCTAAATTAAAGATATGGCGCCCATAGCGAACGCCGTCGAGCAAGATGCGATCCACTTCGCGGGCCAATGTTTTTTCGTCTCCGAACAAATACGCCGGATCTAAGTTACCTTGTACCGTTTGTGTTACGCCGCGCTCGTTTGCCATAACGATGGAACTACGCCAATCAAGGGCAATGACATCTAAAGGCAAGTGAGACCAAATAGACACCAAATGATCCGTACCAACGCCATTCATGGCCATTGGCAAATGAGGATATTTAGCTTTCACAGTCTTTATGATCCGCTCCATATGAGGGTAAATTCCTTGTTTATACTGGTCTGCATTAACAGCACCTACCCAAGAGTCAAAGATTTGAAGTGCATTAGCACCCGCTTCGGCTTGCATGGACAAGTACGCAATGGACATGTCCGCTAGTTTTGTCATCAATGCATTCCACATATCTGGAGCACCGATGAGCATACCGCGAGTCTTATTGTAATTCTTTGTTGGACCCCCTTCGATAAGGTAGGACGCAATAGTAAACGGTGCCCCGCAGAAACCAATGAGCGGCACGTCGAGCATACCAGAAGTTAATAATGTAATCGTTTTCGCAATATAATCTACCTTTGTAGGATCAAAGGTTTCTAATTTATCCACATCAGCTATAGAGCGGATAGGCGTGCTAAATACAGGCCCCACACCAGCCTTGAGCTCTACATTTACATTCATAGCCACCATGGGGCTCATAATATCTTTGTAGAGAATCGCCGCATCGACGCCGTATTCCTTAACAGGTAATTCCGTAACGCGAGCACATAGCTCAGGTTCTTTTGTAATTTCAAATAAAGTATATTTTTCTTTGATTTTGCGGTATTCCGCTTGACTACGACCAGCTTGTCGCATATACCACACAGGCGTTACACCAGGGTTCTTTCCTTGGATCATGTCCAAATATGCTGTGTTCAAGTACCCAACCCCTTTCGTTCTAAATGTATACTAACACACTTGTGTAACTAAAACAGTTACTTTAGTTACAATCACTTACATTATTTATTCTTTAATAATCCCTAATAATCCCTGTGAAAGCATATGCCTCCACAGGGATTATTATTTCATTACCACTTTGATTTAACTACGACTCAATCTATGGCAATCGATGCCCATAATAGATTGAGCCATATCATATACGGAGCGTTGACAAGTAAAGAGCCAAATCTGTTGATTTTTCCCAAGCTCAGCCAATAATTCTAAAGCACTACGTTGACGATTTTCGTCAAAGCGCACAAGAATATCGTCCAAGATAATCGGTAAGGACTCCACTTGATAAGAGAATACCTTAGCTAGGGCGAGTCGTAATGACAAGTACACTTGATCAGCTAAGCCACTAGACCAAAATTTAAGTTCTAGTCGTTCCCCATTATTGTTGATAAGTGCTACCCCTTTATTAATGCCTAGAATATCAAGCGTATACCTCTCACCAGTTAGTTTTTCAACATAAGAGGAGGCAAGCTCTAACATATGAGGTTGTTTTTCTTGTTCATACGATTGTTGAGCCTTATCCATACAATGGCTTATCAATACTTGCGTAGCCCAATCTTCGAGAGCAGACTCTAATTCACTTTGTAAAGCCTCTCGTTCTTGCAACATTTGGTGTTGCTCCTGGTCAGATCCAAGTGTACGCATTGCTTCAACGATTTGACCACGGCGCTCGTACAAGGTAGCCAATTTATCTTCAATAGAGGCTATTTCACGCTCAGAGTGAGCCAATTCATCTAACCAGTTATCTTTGTTGCCTTCTCGCAAACGACGATAGAACAGGTCTTTATTCTCCGCATCAGGAGCAAGTAAATCCAACTGTACCTGACTTTGCTTGTAAATAGTTTGCCACTGTTTATATTGGTCCTCATCGATAAGATGTTGACGATACTCGTTGGAACTTTCCATACCAGCTTTATGGAGTAATTCTTTTTGGCGAAGGAGTAGTTCTTTTTCCTTGCGGTGCCAATTATCGTATTCATTGCGGAAGCTTTTACGTTGTGCTTCCTTTTGTTCCCATACAATTTTATTTTGTTGAAAGTTCTTATATTGATTATAAATACGTTTTAATTCCGTAGGAGATACTGGTGACTCTATTCCAAGGTTATACCACAAAGCCATCGCTTGGTCTTCAATAATGCGTAGACCTTCTTTATGCTCCGCTAAACGCTTTTCATAGCCTTCTATAGTACGTAGTTGCTCATGATATTGATCATATTCATGTTTGAGACCAAAGAAATCATCTTCATCGAGACTCTTAGCCGCCCCTCGGGGTAACCAGTTTTGCCATGCTGCGAGGGCTTCATCATAAATACCTTGTAAGGTATGCCCTTCCTGAATCCAACGCTCAAGATGTGCCTCTCCTTCTAAGGATGGTACAGGGCTCACTATAGGTGTAGCAGCCTTGATCAAAGCCTCTAGCTGATGTTCTACATCAGATTTACGGGAAGATAAAATTTGTAACTCATAGTTTAATTTAGACACATCAGAGTTACCATTATGAAGCCTCCAGGTAGCATACCAGAATAGCCCCATAGATAGAATCAAGAAAATAAAACCACCTATAGTATATAATGCAGATTCAAGAACCAACAGGCCTGCTAATACTACCAATACAGCTATAACAGCACCTATACCACTAATGCGTTGTAGCCATTTTGGCAGAATTGTGGGCTGTGCGTCTGAACCATAACTATTCCGTCTAGCCTCTAGTCTAGCCTCTACTTGATCTATATCCATTAAGATACGATCTAATTCACGTTCTAAATATTCTTTTTTAGCTAATTCTTCTTCACTAAAGTTAGGTAAAGTTGCACCTTCAAGGTTCGCCGTCGGCACCTCATCGGTAGCCTCTGCAGGTTTGCGGTCTTGCCAATGTAAAAGTTGTTCTTTTGCGGTGCGCAAACGACTTGCCAAACGTTCTCCATCAAACCAATTGATGTCTTCTGCCATTGGCTCATCGTGACGCCACGCAGAATGTAAGGTGCGTGAAAACTCTAATTGTTCTCTAACCTTACGGATGTACGCATCGCCTTCTTCGCACTCACGGCGTAATTGCTCCCATTTAGCACCTTGTTGAATAAGGTCTTCAATATCTTGGCCGTAAGTTCCAAATGGGCTATCAGGACTAAAGTTAGCGGGCATCAATGCCGCTTCCTTTTCCTGCCATAATTGCATATTGTCACGAGCCCGTTTTATTTCTTCATCAAGACGTAGGAACTCATCACGACTCAAGGCGAGCTCACTATTATACTGCTGCATGTGCATACGCGCCTCTTCACTGCGACGATATGTATCCCACGCACGCAATACTACATCGATACCATCCCGATATTCCTTCCATTCTTTCAACTGATTTTGCAATTCCATTTCGGTTTGCTCCGTACTGTGAAAGACGGTTTGTAATTCCACATATTGCGCTTCATGCTCCGCCAACTGACTCAACTTTTGACGGTTTTCTTTAAGCTCATCCATCAATACATTGATGCGACGTTTACCATTCGAGGATGCTACAAGTAGGTCTGTAGCCCCTTTTTCAACATCCTTAACAGCTCCACCTAAGTGTTCTCCCCCTTCGGCGCCAAAGAATCGAGAACGAACCTCTACCTCTTGTAATACATCAAGGCCTTGTAGATCGTCTAATGTTAACGCAAATATGCGGTTATATGTTTTTTTATCGATGCCATGCCACCAATGTTGAGCCGGCTCTTCATGGATGGCAGGATGACCAGGGCTGTAAAAGTCTAACTGCTTACCCTTACGACCGATATAGTAACTTTCACCATTACGGTCCACATCAAGGGCCCCCGTCATAGGGCCATAAGCCTTATGAGTACCGCCAAATAACAAGGTGCGCATCCCTTCGAGCAAGGATGTTTTACCACTTTCATTAGGGCCATACATGAGTTGAACCCCATTGTCACCCGTGGTGAAAGACCAGTCGCGATACGGGCCAAATTCATCAAATCGTATACGTTTAATGTTCATCATTAGCCCCCATCAACACAGTAACACCTTCAATTTCACAACGTTTCAAAGCTCGTGCCAATAATTCATCACTCAATAAATCGGCATATGCGCCTAAGCGCTTAAATTCAGGACGATCAGCCATGATTTGACGCGCAGTCTGTATCGCATCCCCATCTACCATATCGTCATAAGCACGCAAGTAATCACCTACTACATCTGTTAATAAACGTCGTTCAACTAGATTAATACTAGGTCGTGTATTAGAAATAATACGGTAAGGCATAACGAATATAGATTTGCCTTTCTCTTCATTTTGAGACTCTTGCAACCATAGTTTTCGAATCTCCTCTTGCGTACATAGGCGATGTAGAGGTCCCGTTCCGGACAAAACGAGGGATAGCAAGATGTTTTTCTTATGTTGCTTTCGCAAGTTTTCTTTTTTATGCCGCAAAATCTCTAAGAAATCTGTTTCATTTTGCATGCCAGCAATATCGATTTTGATTTCCTCAAATCGAACAGCACAGGTGTCGATAAATCTCAAATCACAATGACCATTATGAGATACGGATACAAGATAACATCCTTTAGGTCCATGTTCTTTACGATGCAATCCTTGCGAATTACCCGCATAAACTACGAGAGGTTCCTCGCTAAGAACTTGAGATTTATGAATATGGCCCAATGCCCAATAATCCATGGCAGCCTCTGTTAAATCAGTTAAGTTACAAGGTCCTGTTACATTATGATTTTCAGAGCCTACACTAGAACCTACAGTACCATGCATGACAGCAAGGGAAAACTCATCCCGTTCAAAAGCTCTGTATTGACGAGCATAGTTGTCGCTTTCATTACCATGACTACAGCTGATGCCATATACGCCACCAATTTCTATATTATTAACGATGAGCGGGAAACGCTGTACCTGTTCGCTAGAAAATATATGGACATTATCTGGCATCTGCAGTTGCGCTCTCCAGCTTTCAGCAGGATCATGATTACCTTGTACCATATAAACATCAATACGATGCTCAGCCAAGCGATACATGGCGCGCACAAAACGGACTTGAGCCTCTAAATTATGGTCTTCGCTATTATAAATATCCCCAGCTATTACGACAGCATGCACATGTTCTGTAATAGCAGTATCAATAATTTTATCTAAGGCTACATAAGTGGCTTCACTTACGGCGCGATCAACGGCATTGCTAATACCTGTAGCATATTGAAAGGGTGCCCCTAAATGCAGATCACCACAGTGTATAAATCGAAACGGCTGCATCTATATCCACTCCTCCATTAATATTCCTATTATAGTTATATATAGTAATTACAATAGTTTATTATACTACAAAACCTTAAAGATAAGTTAAAAATAACTATCATTTAGCATCAAAAAGATATAGTTAAACTAAACTTCTCTTAACTATTAATAAATATAAATTATAAGATAAGCACATATTCTTTCATCATAAGATATAAATCATAATATATTTTTTGTTAACCAATTCATGCATTAAGTTGACAATTTATGCGCGAACGTTTACAATCAAATTGTCAATATATTATGTTTTTATTAAGTTAACAATTTCCTGGAGGCTATTATGGCTTTGCCAATAGATCAACAACCATCCCAAGTGGGTACATACGAAAAAATACTTACCATTGCAAACCGCATCATGAACGGTGGCGAAATTACAAAAGAAGAAGCAATCGAGCTAATTCATACTTCAGATGATGATACTATGATTCTACTCGCTATGGCTGATAAAATTCGCCAACATTTCAATGATAATTCTGTGGATGTATGCGCCATTGTTAATGCTCGATCCGGCAAATGTCCTGAAAACTGTAAATTCTGTGCTCAATCCGCACACCACAACACAGGCGTTCAGGAGTATCCTTTCATGGATGAAGAAAGCATTCTCCAAGCAGCACGTAAAGCTAAAGAGGCTGGTGCCATTCGTTTTTCCATCGTAACAAGTGGTCGTAATACTAATAACCCTGATGAATTTGATCAAATCATCCACGTATTAGGCCGTATCAAAAACGAAATTGGTCTTGAAATCTGCTGTTCCCTTGGGTTGTTAACTTACGAACAAGCACTCAAATTAAAAGAAGTTGGCGTTACTCGATACCACTCCAATATCGAAACGGCACCTAGTCACTTCCCAGATATTTGTACAACACATTCCTACGAAGACAAAATGTTTACCATAGATAATGCACAAAAAGCAGGCATCCGTGTTTGCTCTGGCGGCATTCTTGGTCTTAACGAAACATTAGAACAACGCGTAGAAATGGCGTTCGAACTTAAACGTTTACATATTGACTCCGTGCCATTAAACATTTTGAATCCTGTTAAAGGGACTCCATTTGAAAGCAACGAAGCTTTACGTCCATTGGATATCTTACGTACCTTCGCTGTATTCCGTTTCATCTTGCCAAACGCATTGATACGGACTGCAGGCGGCCGCGAAGTAAATCTACGAGACTTACAAGCTTATGCTCTAAAAGGTGGCCTAAACGGTATCATGGTTGGTGGCTACTTAACTACTGGCGGTCGTTCACCTCAAGACGATCTCCAAATGATTCAAGACTTGGAGTTGACTCGCAATACAGCTCAAGTCTAAAAACCTCATATATACCATTCTCTACATCTAGAGGATGTAGTATATAAAATATTCCCTAATGCTTTATAAATATTTTACACATAAAAAGAACCATCTAGTTTGCTGTACTAGATGGTTCTTTTATTTCCATAATAAAATATAAATGGCTTGACCATTTGTGTTCCCTGCAATAGGCTCAGGATTCTCATTAAATTCTACATTCTCATACGGCGTCCCGTCTGACATGTACGCATCTACCTTCAATGTTTCCATGGTTCGATTATATCTACTGATATAAACTTTATATCGCAATTCGTCGCCACCCAGTTCATTAACTCGCAGCCACAAAAGCGCATCGTAATCACTCTTCTGTACACTGTCATTGTCAATAAATAATTGGTTTCCTGATGCATCTGGTCCAACATAGTACCAGTCCGTTGCGTTAGTAGTCCCCCCTATACTGAGTAGCCACAAAAGTGTTAATATGGTGAATATTTTACTCATATGACTGCCCCTCTCATGCTATCGAGCTGTATATTTTATAAAAGCTTAATGTGGATAAACCTTTATAAAATATACAACTTCTCCTTTATATAATACCAAAATTGTCCCATATTTATCAACAATAATTAAAATTAATTACCATGTTTTTTACAAATATAAGAATTTTAAAGAAATTTATTAAATTTCTTCATTTTTAACTCATTTACCATTCCTATAATGATAATGTCAAATGATAGATAGAGGTAACAATTCCCTGGTTGCCGTACGTGTATTTATCTCCCGACAAGTAATACTAACCCCAAACCTACTACTTGTTTAAATACATGTTTCATTTGATATTAATACTAACACTCCCCTTACATGAAAAAAGGACTCTATACAGAGTCCTTTTTTCGTTGTCTAAAAACTTCATAGAATACTAAAACATAAGCGGGTATGAATACTATTTACTTTGTAAACCACGATAAACGAGTTCAAAAATAATTTTCTGAGCTTCTAACCACTTATCGCTCTGAGACCACTTGTATTCTTTATTAATAGCGTATAGTCCATGTACTAAAAATACAAAAACGGATACACCCACATCAAATGAAATCCCAAGTGCTTCTGCCATAACGAGCCCTTGCCGATCTTTTTCACGCCGTATAATGCGTTGTAATACATATTCTGCAATTTGCTCATCTAGAAATAAAGGTAAATACTTTTTATGTCGTATAATACGCTGACATAACGGCAGTCTATCAAAAATAGAATCGTATGCTTCTCTCAATGACACAGAATCAGAAGCAGCTGATAAGGTTTTAGCTATAGTTTGTAAATTATTATTATCTACCATTCCTGGCTTTGAATAAGCGATTGCATCATCCACTAAATCATCAACAATTTCCATAATATTACTATAGTGTAAATAAAAAGTAGAACGAGTTATACCTGACGTTTTACACAACAATGTTACTGTTACAGACTCAAAAGAATGGTTCTCTAAACAACTAAGCAACCCTTCTTTTAACAACCTACGTGTCATTTCTTTTCGAGTTATCATAAAACCTCCAATATAGACACTTTTATACAATGTGTCTATTAATAAACATAGTGTTAATTATTGTTGAGACTAGTATAACAAAACAAGGTACACTAATTCTAGAGATTACAAATAATAATCTATTCAATTAAATCAATAATAATTCAATTAAGGAGATAACTATGACACAATATACTCACATTCGAAATGCAACGGGAAAATTAACAATAAAAAACACAACATTTCTTATTGATCCATTCTTAGCACCAAAAGATACTTATCCTGGCTTTGAAGGTACATTTAACTACCAACAAAGAATGCCTATGGTTGATTTGCCTGTATCAATGGATGAGCTATTAAACGATGTAACAGCAGTAGTAGTTACACATACACATCTTGATCATTGGGATGATACTGCAGTTAAATCTATTCCAAAATCACTTCCAATTTTTGTACAAAATACAGCGGACAAAGAACTTATTACTACTCAAGGTTTTAACGATGTACGCATCATTTTTGAAAGTCTAGAGTTTAATGGTATCACATTAAGAAAAACAGGTGGCTCACACGGCACTGTAGAAATGTATGCCAATCCAGTTCTCGCACCATTAGCAGGCGATGCGATGGGCGTTATTTTTGAAGCAGCAGACGAACCAACTGTGTACCTTGTAGGCGATACAGTTTGGACAAGTGATGTAGAGAAGGCCCTCCTTCGCTTCGACCCTAACGTTATTATTATGAACACTGGATATGCTCAAATTTTAGGCTTTGAAGATAGTATTATTATGGGTACAAAAGATATTGGCCGCATGGTGGTACGTAAACCAGAGGCTAAAATTATTGCGGTTCACATGGATACAGTTAATCATACTGCAACAAGTCGTAAGGATGTGCGCAAATTTATCAAAGGCACCAACATTGAAAGCCATGTAGCAGTACCTGAAGATGGTGAAACCATCACACTTTAATAGGTCTAAAACAATTAGTACATTATACTACGGCTAATACAAGACTAGTAAAAAATCTATCCACAAACAATAAAAAACACCCTCTTAATTCTAATAGTCATAATAACTATAAGATCTATAGAGGGTGTTTTTATACTTAACTACAAATTATAATCTACCAAAGGATAAACTATTTTACTTCAGCCCAACCTAAAGCAGCACGTTTTTCATCGATATCTGCCAAGATTTTCTCAGCTACTTTAGCAGGATCCGTATTTACATACATAACAGAGCCTAAGATATCCTTAGTATCTTCTTTAAGCCATTTTGTAACGGCATCAGAACCTTGTGTAGGTGGCTCAACGCAGTGGTAAGAGTTAATCCCCATCAAGCGGAAGCCAAGAGATGCATCGATACCTTTTTCGTTAGACCATTCAGGGCTAGACATAGCAAATGGCAATTGTGGTAAATTAAGGCCGAGCTCTGCAGCAATACCACCGAAGATGCCGGAGGAACGTGCATTATCTACACATTCGCCCACATGCCATACTGGTGGTTGATCATCGCCTAAGAACTCTTGCAATGCAGGGCTACATTTTTTGTTAGCATCTGTATTGCAATAGCCAAGTTTCATCAATGGGAAGGATGCACAACCGTTTGTAAGGATGATACAGCCATTTTTAATAAGTGTATCAACGATATCTACAGTTGCCTTTTCATAGATAACGCGAGGGTTAGAACAACCTACTACGTTAACGATACCGCGAACTTTACCAGATTTTAAAGCCTCTGCCAATGGTTTGAAGGAACCATAATGTTTAACAGTGGATTCTGGAGAGAAGCCAACTTCTGCTGTGATTTCGTATGGCGGAATGAATACAGGCATACCTTTACGCAATTCATGCGCTTCAAGAGCACGATCCAAGATTTTGCGAGCCAAATCTTTTGTTTCAGCCAAGTTAGTGTGATGATGATCGTAGCCGATGTGTTCAGCACCTGGTAAACGAGCTGCATCAGACGTAGTGATAACCTTTGTGTTGAAGCAACGTGCTACGTCCATGATAGCCGGAAATACGTCTTGAACGTCAGCTACCCAGCAATCAAGAGCGCCTGTACCAAGTACAAGTTCAGCACCGATAGCATTACACAATGGAATAACATTTTCATAACGGTACATACTGGATAAGCCAGAGCAGCAGATACCGTAGAATTGAATACCTTTAGCGCCGATAGCTTTTGCTTTTTCTAAATATTCTTCAGAGGCGCCAATTGTACAAATTTGGGATACCAATGTTGGTAAATGACCATGAACAGCGATGTTAACATACCCTTTTTTCAAGGCACCGATGTTAACTTTAGATGTACGGCGACCACCTTGTCCGAACAATGCATCTGTAGCGATATCTGCTGCCACTACACCTGTGAATGTGAAAGCAAGACCACAACGCAAGAATTGTTTCATATTGCTTTCCCAATCGCCATCTGTACCTACGGTTGTACGATGATATGCATCGAAGGCTTCATTGTACGCGGAAACAGGCAAGATATCCAAGTTTTTCCAAACTTCGCGACGCTCTGCAGGAGCCATAGCTGTAATTGTTTTATATTCACCTGGCAATGCACGGCTCAAATCTTCGAGCAATACATCTGCTAAATCATTAGCCACTTCTTTCAAGGAACGACCTTCTTCAGGGATGTTGAAAGCCTTACATACAGTACGGATTTTTTCTTCCCCTAAAATTGGAATGTCCAATTGGTCATTAGCAGCAGCTTTCAAAGAAATCAAGATTTCACGAGCATGTGCACCATGTTGAGTCAAACCACCTGCAGCAGCACGTGTCATATTACGAGCTACGATGAGGTCAGCATCCGCACCGCAGACACCACGAGGACTCTTAGGTGTAATTTTACAAGGGCCCATGAAACAGATACGACAACATATACCAGCAATACCAAATGTACATTGTGGTTGTTGTTTATCAAAACGGTCAAATACTGTATCACAACCGATTTGCTCCATGCGAAGAATCATTTCGCGTACCGCAGGATCTGGTGTTTGCTCGATAACATCTTGTTTGGTAGGCCATGTTTTACGATACTCAGCAACGGCTTTCATATAGTCGTTTACGCCATGTTCATGAGGTACCCCTGGTTCATGAGTGTGTGGCACCCATTTATCCGTCGGAAGAGCCTTTGCATGACCATGGTCATAATCGTGGTCATGTTGATGATCGTGGTCGTGACCATGATGATCATGACCGCCACAGTGGCAATGATGTTCATGATTATGGTCGTGACCATGTTGTTCACCATGATTGTGTTCATGGGTATTTTTATTTTCCACATCTTTACTCATTTGAAACCTCCTAGGGGCCTACATAGGCCAACCAATAAAAACAAAAAACATATTCTACTTTTAATTCACTTTAAATCCACTACAATGATGGGTTTTAAGTCCTATCTCCTAAATATGTTTTAAATCACTTTAAGTATATTTTCTGAAAAGACATTTGTCAATTAAAATTTGAGAAATTTTTGACGCATCTATATCTAAGAATATGATAATTACTATATTTATTAAATTCGATTTTTTCAGTTTCTTTTCATAAATAAAAAGAGACTAATTCCTAAGCTTTACAGGAATTAGTCTCTTTATTTTATTGATTAATTGATTGATTTACGTATTAATTTATGTATTAATTATTAATTTATTAATATGATCCACCCCTCAGGATATGCCACCTAAATATCTTTATACCTATGCACTACAAAAATTGCTGCATGATATGTGCTACTTCAGATAAATGGAAACGTTTTGCCCGATCAGACCTTGCCACAAGAACTAATTGGCGGAAACAAAGTTTCGATGCAAGAGGATAGAATTTAACCTTATCGTCATCCCCCTTGCTATTGAGCGTGCTCGGCAAGAATGTAATACCATAATCATCTTCTACCAAGGACCGGCATGAATCTAGAGTTTCAGAGCCAATGACGGCTTTGGGCACAAAGCATTCCGCTTGGCATAAACGGTTTACCAACGTCCGTAATTTGAGTCCTTCTCTTAGCAAAATAAACGGAAATGCACCAAAGGGTGCAATTTCTCGAATTCCATCACCAGTCATGAGAGAATCTGCAATGGCTATAGCCTTCTTATTTTCCACACTAATGGCCAATAAAATCTGCTCATCTAAAACGGGATAACTTTCAAGATCCTGAGAATAAATCGGCGTTGGGAATAACCCTACATCTACTAAACCATCACAAATTTGCTGTTCCAAGAAGTGAGATTCACCCTCTACAACATGGAACTCCCAAGACGGTTCAATCTGTTGAAAGCTTTTCAATGTTTTCCCGAGCATATGATGTCCATAAAATTGAGACAAGCCGATACGCACATGATAGGCTACATCTGTGCCTTGATTAATGATAGATTGCGTTAAAGCCTCCGCCTTTAAAACTAACGGCATGCCCTCTTTTGCAATTTGTAACGCCGCAGCCGTTGGCACGACTTTTGTACGATCACGAACAAACAACGTAACTCCTAGCTCTGCTTCAATACGACGAATTCCCTGACTCAACGCCGGCTGAGAAATATATAACTTTTTAGATGCCTTAGAAAATGATGCCATCTCAACGATGGTACTAATATATTTAATGTCTTTTATGTCCATATACGAGTCCTTATAACTATGTACATATACAAGTCTTATAATAAAACATTATTTCTATTATAACTATATATTACTAAAATATACGTTACATATACATGGGGAAAATAAAAAAATACCAAGAAATTTAGTGCCTTACAAACCTAAATTTCTTGGTATGTCTTATAAGTTAAAGGAACTACATATAGTATGCGGTAAAACCGCATTCTATTACAGCCCTTTTTAATTTTTAGATTACATTAAAGATTTAAGTACATCCAATACTTCTTGAGGTAATTCGTTTTTATGACCTTTAAGTTTTTCTACATAATCATAGCGGAACTCAAAAGCTTGGTGCAATTGGTGATGATACTCGCGTACTTCGAATGGAGGTTCAAAACCAGGAACCTCTACATAAGAAAGATTTTCGTATTCACAGAACGGTTTAAATTCTAATGTACCTTCTACTAAACGCTCTAACAAATCGAGAGTAACTTCTTTAGGAATTTTATTTTCCAAGAAGAAGCCGGTGTTCATGATATAGCACTCTACACCACATTTAGAGAATAATTTTTTATAACTTTCATAGTCACGAACCAATGGATATGTACGGAATGGATTTGCATATGGTTCGATAACAAGCGCATTTGGGTCGACGTGAGCATCAAGTTTTTCTGCTGTAGAACGACGAGTCGCAAGGGTTGCCCCCATTGTAGAAGCCAATACAGGATCGGAAATCTTAAGGATTGGTGGCAATGTTTTATCTTTCATAAGCCATACAATCGCATTAACAGGTTCACCTACGTAGTTTACGCGGTTATCTGTCCAGAATTGAGATTTAATAGCACGACCATTGCTGTTTCGCACATCTTCGGCCAGTACAACCTTACGTCCATCCTCATCCATCGTTACACCTACATTTTGTAGCGTCAACAAGAATTCGTTAGCAGGATGTTCCACAGGATAATCTTGCATTTTATCGAAGTACGTAGGTTCAAGAGCAATAGAACTCAAATCCTCAGTATTGATGATATATGCATCGTCATGCAGGATAGAGATATCATAACGACCATCATGTTTTTCATGAGTCAATGTGGATTTACCGGAACCAGATAAACCGAATACACCGATAGTGTAAGATTTACCACCTTCAAGGTTGTAACGTTTCATGCCACCGTGGCAAGCAACATAGTCGAAACGATTTGCCAAGGACCACGCAAGTGTAAGTGTACCTTTTTTATGCTCTCCAAAGTAGCGCATACCAAGAATCATAGCACAGTTATGCGCAGGGTCAAAAATAGCAAGACCGCCTGGATGACCTGGTACAACATAGTCAGGATCAGAGTAAATATAGATGTCGCCTTCTGGGATCTCTACACTGTCATTGTAGAATTCTTTTACAGCTGCATCAAAGAACTTGAAGTTCATGAGCCAAGAATACAAAATAGACGCGTGATCTTTTGGAATCATCAAATGAGCACGAGCTGTGAATTTTTTATCAAGACCAACGATAGATTCTGCAGAAATCCACTCTTTATTGCGGCTATCATACACAGCATCACGTGCAATATTCGCGAGTTCAACTTCATCGATGCCCTCGTCTCCAATAATACGACGAGCTTTAGCATAACGACCTGTAGTTTTACCATCATTTGTAACAAGGACCTTTGCATCAGCTGGCAAACCTTGTTCTAATGGTTTAAATACTGGCATATCGAGGACGATAACACCTGGCTCTTCAGAGGCTAGTTGATACGCTTGTGCCACAGATGTTACAGGAGTTACATTGTTCCCATAGAATGCAGTTTCAATTGTACTGCGCATCATAGAAAATAATGGATTTGTTTTGATTTCACTTTGCTTCCAAACGCGTCTTGTCGACATAGTATCTAGATCCTCACCTTTTAATAGTTAAGCAATTTCTCTTGTAAAAGTAATGTTATATATGAAAACACTGCTTACGCAAATACTTTCATTATGTTCTATTTTACCTTGTTCAATCAAATTTGTATACATAAAACAGATGATTTATAGGAAATTAATGTATGTTTATTTTGAATTAGTGCAACACATTTGGTCAGATAAAAGAGACGAGGTCCTAAGCCCTCGCCTCTTTTCAAGGTTTAAAAGTACAATTATTTCTTATCTTTATTGATAAATGCGTCGATTTTACTAATTAGATCATCTACCTCAAAATCGCCGCGCTCTGCCATCATCTTAATTGTTGCTACCTTAGCCATTACTTTTACCATAGGTGTTTTTAATTTCTCGAATTTAGGATTTAAAGAAATCAAATGATCTACAATTTCTGGGCATTGTTTAATTAGATTAGATAATGTCGTTTTCGCATCGATATGGAATCGACCATCCGCATCAGTTGTTAACGGCTCTTCTTCTACCTCTTCTGCAGCCTCTTGAGCCAAGGATTTTTCCTTACCACCATCGCCTACAAAATCAGTTTTATCCCAAGTCAATAATGTACGGGAACCTTCGAGCTCACGGATATGAGTGCAGTCTTGCATCATTTCCAATACGCCACGGAATTTACCATTTTCATCGCGTACGGCTGTGTAAATAACATAGATGAACAAGCCTGGTTTATTGATCCAAAACTCCGCTTGGCTTTGCTCGCCAGAACGGAACTTCTCTACGATTTCCTCTACTATATGAACAGATTTCGCTGGGTGGCAATTCTTCACTTCACGACCGATAACGTTCGCGCTGCGAGGGAAAATACGATGTGGTGTATCGCTGTAGAACTTAACTAGTTCATTTTCATCTACATAGGATAAATCTACAGGGAGATGACGGAATAACAAATTAATTTGCTCTAATGTCAATTTGCCGGTGGCTACATCGAGGACTGCGTCCTTACCAACGGGCGCACCTCCAACAGGACCTACATATTTAGATAACAAACCCGCTAAATCATTTAAGAATTCATTAGATACAGCACCACCTTGAGCTGAATTATTACCATTCAATTGCGCCGCAGAATCATTAATACCTGGCACTACATATAAACCTGGCGCTTGAATAATGGCATAACCAATTTCATGGTCATTTTTACTCATCCGCACAAACTCTTCGTCGCTCAACAATTTATAAGATGTGGGCAATAAGACTTCTAATTCTTTAGAATTCAAATCACGCAATTTTGCCAATGTTTCTGGCACAGATGCTAGGAATTCTTCGTATTTATCTTCTCGAAGCAATGCATAGGATGCAGAGATAGCATCGCGCACAGCATCATCAAAGGTCCACATAATACGCGTTGGACGGTCAAAGCCGTGGTCCTCAAGCATTGGATAAAGTTGATTTTGCTTACGAGACAGATGTGTTCTCCACTCTGCTAAGGAATCAAAAACGCCGAGCCACGGATTTTTGATAAACTTCTCTTGCTTTAATAACTCATCCGCTTCTAGTGCTACCTTCTCAACAGCGTTAATTTCTTCCAAGTATGCCCATAACGGATGATTTTCAGGGTACTCATTTTCGGCACGCACCAAAACGCCATCAAATAATTCTAAGAGATCATCCATTTTCTCTAGGATTTCTTCGTCCTTGTAAACACCTTTCAAGCTTTGCTCTGCGTAGGCAAATTCATCAGGTGTACAAGTGCCTAATTTTTCTTTTAAAATGCGATTGCCCTCTTCTAAGGACAATTTACCATCCAAATAATCTTCTTTAATGGACACGATAATTCTGTAACGTTCATTATTAATATCTAGCTTTTGTTTTAATGGATTCATATGCTTATACCTCCACGGGCTAATTTATTATTACAGTTTTATTATATCATTTTGAAAGTAATTTTCAGTTGCTACAGATACAATTTTGATTAATTTTTAAGATTTACGAATCCAATATTATGAAAATGAATAACCTTACTTTATTTTTTAGAATATTTTGGCATGCAAAAACTGCACCTCGAAATTGTGTCCAATTTTTGGAGTGCAGTTCTGTATGAGTGCCTTTGATTAGTTTTTAAAATCAATATATTCAGTTTTAGAAGATGCTACAGGTTTACCATTGGAATCTGTAGCAGGACTAAATCTCCATTTAGAAATAGTATCTACAATAGCCGCATCAAGAGCACTAGAGCCACTAGATGAAACAACTTCAACGTCCCCTACAGAACCATCTTCCTTGATGGTAAAACGTATATCCGCACCATGAGCTGCTTCACCATAGGCAGCGAGCAGTGCTCGGTCAATAGGTGGTGTAGCTATAGCTACTGGTGGGTCGTATGGAGCTGCCAACACAGAAGCTACCATACTCATTACAAACAATGAACTTAATATAATACAACGCAACACTTTATTCATCGTTTTCTCCTTATTTAGCTTTCACAGCTTGCTTAGGCAGAGTAATTGTCATCCCAATAATGGATTCGTGTGCCTTTTGATCTGTGCCAATAGCAGGTGTGAATTTCCACTGTAAAATTGCTTTTTTTACTGCTTCGTCAACTGGAGCATAGCCAGAAGAACGCTCAACGAAAACATTTTTAACATTACCTTTTTTATCAATCAAGAAGCGTACGCGCATATCAGGCGCTACCGTAGCGGTTTTAGGAATCTCAGGCAACTCAGGTTTTACAATAGTAACCTCACGTGGAGATTCTAAAAACTTCGCCGCATCGGCTGTATAATCACTTACCATGCCAAAAGATGCAACAAGTACACCTGCAGCAGCGTATCGGAATAATTTATTCATAAGAAGCCTCCTTATTAACCTTTTGTCTATGCATAATATCATACTAAATAAAGATGAATATTAAAAGAATAAATTCTTATTGATAAAATTTCTCATTTATGATATATTGAATTCAAGATAACTGTCCGGACTCACATATCTAGTTGATATGACAAAAAACTACACAAAGGAGGTTCATCATGAGACGTAGAAAGCGTATTCAAATGAAGGTCATGATGGTACTTGGTATTGTTGCCCTCGTTGGGCCTAACCATCTACAAGCACTTATTCCCTAGATTATTTTGACCTTAGCAGAAGACCGTATAACTGCCACTAGCCGCTACGTTAGTAGCGGCTAGTTTTCCGTTTAAATTCAGAGAGATATTTTCCTTCTTCAAATTATTTCATTATTAGAACAAAATATGTCCCTCAAACAAAGTCATTAATGTTTTTAAATTTAGTATCTATAAAAAGGAGACTTATTATGAAATTTAATCGAATTTTATTAGTCGTCGTATCATTAGCACTTATAGTATTTGCCCTTGCAGGCTGCGGAAAAGACACAGCCCAAGATAGTCAGAAAAAACTTAATGTCGTAGCTACAACGACGATGTTAACGGATTTAGTAAAAGAAATCGGCGGTGACCATGTAACCGTTCAAGGTCTCATGGGCCCAGGTGTAGACCCTCACCTATATCAAGCGAGTGCAGGCGATGTAACAGCTATGTCTAAGGCGGATGTTGTAGTATACAACGGCATTCACTTGGAAGGTAAAATGGGCTCCATTTTCGATAATCTAACAAAGCAAAATAAAGCGACCATCCGCGTATCTGATGCCATTGATCCATCTACATTGCTCGACTTTGACGAAGAAGATGGTGTAAAAACAAAAGACCCTCATATTTGGTTTGACGTTGCTAACTGGAAGCTGGCAGCAAAAGCAGTATACGAAGGTCTTGCTAAAGCCGATCCGGCTCATAAAGAAGATTACAAAAAACGCTATGACGCATATCTTACTAAGTTAGATGAAACTGATGCGTACGTTAAAGCTCAAGCAGAATCTATTCCGAAAGAATCTCGCGTACTTGTAACAGCTCATGATGCATTCCAATACTTCGCTCGCGCATACGGCTTTGAAGTAAAAGGTTTGCAAGGTGTAAGCACTGCCACAGAAGCAGGTACACAAGATATGAATAACCTCGTTCAATTCATCGTAGACCACAAGATCAAAGCTATCTTCGTAGAGTCTTCTGTACCTCACAAAACAATTGAAGCCGTTCAAGAAGCTTCTAAAGCTAAAGGTTGGAACGTCTCCATCGGCGGCGAATTATACTCCGACTCTCTCGGCTCCGAAGGCACTGAAGGCGGTACATATATCGGCATGGTAAAAGCCAATATTGATACAATTACCAAAGCACTTAAATAATCAATTGCTAGATTTTCTTAATTAAATAAGACAAATTAAATTTACGTATACTAACTTAAATAGACTCAAATTTACTTTGTTATTGTAAGTACATGTGCTACTAGCAATATTAGCTAGTGGCACGCATTAATACAAGGAGGTTTCCATGGAATGGGCCGTTGAAGTTGAAGATATGACCGTAGCATATACGACAAAACCCGTATTATGGGACGTAGATATGAAGGTACCCATCGGTTCCTTAGCGGCCATTGTCGGCCCTAATGGGGCCGGTAAGTCCACATTATTAAAGGCCATGCTTGGTCTACTAACAGTTATCTCAGGAAGTGTAAAATTTTATATCGATCACCACTTAGCGATGGACAAAAACGATTACAAAAAAATCGCCTACGTCCCTCAAAGTGGCAGCGTAGACTGGGACTTCCCTACCACAGTACTAGATGTAGTACTCATGGGCCGTTATGGTCATCTAGGTTGGTTTAAGCGTCCTAGCAAAAAGGATAAGGAACTCGCCCTCTCCATGATTGAAAAAATGGGCATGAGCGACTATGTGGACAGACAAATTCGCCAGCTTTCAGGGGGACAACAACAACGCGTCTTCCTCGCAAGAGCTCTCGTCCAAGAGGCAGATATTTACCTCATGGACGAACCCTTCAAGGGCGTCGATAAAACCACAGAGCATGCTATTATTTCGCTTTTACAAGAAATGAAAGCTCGAGGCAAAACGGTTATCGTCGTCCACCACGATTTAAATACGGTGCCCCAATATTTCGATTGGGTAACGATGGTAAACAAACAAACTGTCGCCTATGGCCCCGTAGCAGATACATTTACGGACGAAGCTATTGAGCGCACCTACGGCAAGGGGAGGATTGTATGACCATACTCCAATCCTATACGACGCAGATGGTACTGCTTGGCACGGCTCTATTAGGCCTCGCTAGTGGTATCGCTGGCACCTTTGCGGTACTTCGCAAGGAAAGCCTCATCGGTGACGGCCTATCACATGCGGCATTACCCGGTGTGGTCATAGCCTTCTTGCTGACAGGCATCAAGGACATCGAGGTTCTCATCGCCGGTGCTGCACTTTCATCGATTACTGCGGCTTGGCTCATTACCATTACCGTAGAAAACAGCAAAATAAAATTTGATGGCGCTTTAGCCACCATACTCTCCGCCTTCTTTGGGCTCGGTATGGTATTGCTCACCTATGTACAAAGCTTAAACAATGCTGGTCAGGCGGGGCTTTCAAAATTCATATTTGGACAGGCCGCCACCATATTAGCGCGCGACGTGTACATCACATCTGCAGCGGCGCTCATCATCATCGTGTTAACCGCATTATTCTGGAAGGAGTTAAAGCTCATCTCCTTCGATGTGGAATACGCCAAAACACTACAAATTCCCGTCACTTTCACCCTTATTTTATATCGTTCACTATTGATCATGACCATTATCATCGGCATTCAATCGGTAGGCGCTATCTTGATTAGCTCCCTCCTCATTGCACCCGCCGTAGGGGCAAGACAGTGGACGAACAAACTGGGCACCATGTGTATATTAGCAGGATGTTTCGGCATGATATCCGCCATCGGCGGTACTATCTGGAGTACAGCGGTTCCAAAATTACCGACAGGTCCAGCTATCATCGTCATTTTATCGATTCTCGTATTATTGAGCCTCATCTTTGCTCCTAACAGAGGTATGCTCTGGCAGTTCCGCAAAAATAGACGGTCAAAGCACGCATTATTGTTAGAAACCACAAGAGCTCCCAAATTCAAGGCACAGCAAAGTATTTACGTAGCAGAGGACGCACAACCTCGCATAGGAGGTGCCCCATGACAGTTCATACAGAGATATTACTCATTGCCATTGCGGTGTCCATCGCATGTGCCATCCCTGGGGTCTTCCTCGTATTGCGTCGCATGTCCATGATGGCCGATGCCATTACGCACACCGTATTCCTCGGCATCGTGCTCGCTTTCTTTATGACGGAAGATTTAAACTCTCCATTTCTACTCGTCGGGGCTACCTTAGTTGGTGTAGGCACCGTATGGCTTACGGAAATGATACACAATACGGGGCTTGTCAACGAAGATGCGTCTATCGGCATCATCTTCCCGCTTCTATTCTCTATCGCCATCATTCTAGTCAGCCTATACAGCGGTAACGCTCATCTCGATGTAGATACCGCATTACTCGGCGAAATAGCCTTTGCACCCTTTGATCGATGGATTGTGAACGGCACCGATCTAGGGCCTGTATCGCTATGGATTTCTCTAGGCGTGGCACTCATCAATTTAATATTAGTCATGCTGTTCTACAAGGAATTGCAATTATCTACCTTTGATCCGCTACTAGCGGGGCTCTTCGGCTTTATGCCAGCCCTCATCCACTATGTGCTAATGACCATGGTATCCCTCACCGTTGTGGCCTCGTTCCAAGCGGTAGGCGCCATTCTCGTCATCGGCCTCATGATAGGACCTGCGGTCATCGCTTATTTATGGACGGACTCTGTGAAAGCCATGCTTACTAGCAGTATCATCATCGGTATTATCTGTGCTGTCATTGGTACGGAAGTAGCTTTCACCATGGACGTGTCCATCGCTGGTTCCATTGCAACCACCATTGGTATCGCACTGATTATCGCTGTTATCGCAACACCGAAGACAGGCTATATCGCCACATACCGTCGTCAACGTCACTTACGTCGCCATTATCGGGAAACGATGATGTTGTACCATATTTATACACATATGGATACACCTATCGCGCACGTTGAAAACGGCATTGGTACCATTCATGAGCATTTGAACTGGAGACCTGATTATACTCATCAAGCTGCTTCACAGCTAAAGAAACAAGGTCTATTATATGTGACAAATGGACACTACGTGCTTACTGATAAGGGTATAGCACAAGTTAAAGAGATTATTTAAATACAATACCAATACTTTTCCCAACAAAAAGAAGCTGAAATCAATGCTGCTCTGCAAAGATTTCAGCCTCTTTTATTTTTAACTAATAGTCTTACATCCTATTAATAACTGGATTCACGTCAATGACTATCTATAACAAATAGTACCAACACTATAATAGATCAGTGCAATCACAAAGAATCCTATTAATTAATAATAGCTTCTAATGGAATAACATGAGGTAGCCCATTGTCATCCATATAAATTTTCGTTTTAACACGGTATACATCTTCCATCATGGCTTCTGTAAAGATGTCTTTCGGCGCGCCTTGAGCATATACTGTACCCTCTTTAAGCACGATGATTTCATCTGCGAACATAGCCGCCAGATCAAGATGATGCAATGTTACGAGCGTTGTAAAATCATTTTCTTGAGTCAGTTTTTTTAGCAATGTTAACAAGTCAAATTGCTTGTGCAAATCTAAAGCACTTGTCGGTTCATCAAGAATTAAGATTTTAGGTTCTTTTACAAGGGCTTGCGCCATGAACACAAGTTGGCGTTGACCACCGCTGAGCTCCATGATGCTGCGCGATGCAAAGCGCTGTAAGTTCAACCGTTCCAATACCTCTTGTGTGGCTGCAATATCCTCATCACTTACGCGGAAGGACATGGACCCCATGCGCCCTAGCATAACGACTTCAAAAACAGATAGATTGACTTTACAGTCATTATCTTGAGACAAATAGCTCACTGTACTACTAAAATCCTTTGTAGAATATTGAGATACAGGTTTACCATTAACGGAAATCTCGCCCTTTCCTTTCAAGATACCCATGATTGTTTTTAAAAGTGTAGATTTACCAGCACCGTTAGTACCAATGAGCGCAGTCAATTTACCTGTTTTAGCAGCAAAATCAACGCCCTTTAAGATCTGTCCGTCTTCCGTAGAGGAATAACCAAAGGTTAGATTATGAACTTCAATCATTTGAAATAGCTCCTTTTCCTAGTTAATACCAACGAGAAGAAGAAAGGTACACCGATGATTGCTGTCACAATACCGATTGGGAACATCGCCCCAGGAACGAGCATCTTACTCGCAATAGATGCGAGAGACAAAATCGCCATGCCACACACTGCAGATAACGGTAAGAAATACCGTTGATCCTCACCCACAAGCATACGTGCAATATGTGGTCCTACAATACCGATAAAACCAATGGTTCCAACGAAAGAAACGGCAACGGCTGTAATGATGGAGATGAAAGCAAACACTTTTACTCGTAAGCTTTCAACATTAACACCAAGACCAGAAGCCTTTTCATCGCCTAATTTTAATGCTGTTAAACGCCAAGATTCACGCATCATAAGCGGTAGCATGATTACTAGCACGATAAGAACAATAGAGATGTTCACCCAATTTGCCTTAGCTAAACTACCCATCGTCCAGAACACGATGTTTTGAAGGGCCTCAGGAGATGCCATATATTGCATCAAGGATTGAAGCGCTTGGAACAAGAACATCATGCCGATACCGGCGAGAATCATCGTTTCAGAGGAGAAGTTCTTAATCTTATTGATGGAATAGATAAAGAAACTCGTCAAACTAGCGAATACAAAGGCGCCAAATGGAACCATAAAGACACCTAAAAACTCTAATGCACTAGCGCCTACAACAACCATGAGAGATGCACCGAAGCCAGCCCCTGCGGATATACCAAGTGTATATGGGCTAGATAACGGGTTATCAAGAATAGTCTGCATGCCAGCACCAGCAATGCCCAAAGAAGCACCTACGAGCAATGCCATAATGGCCGTCGGAAGACGAATCGACCAAATGATAACATATGCGTTTTTGGATACCTCTGCTGGGTCTGTTAATGCGAGCCATACATCACTTAACGTAAGTGATGCAGGACCTACAATAATATCGGTAACAAAACTTACCGCACAAATGATCAGACCAATGATAATAAACATGAGCTTTTTATAGCTCTGTTTTTTATAATCGTACTGATTGTTAGTTTCCGTCACTATACAAAACCCCTTTTTAGTTCAACTGCATAAACCAAACGCCACCGTAAGAGAATGGAAGGAATTTGTCATAGAATTCCTTAAGTGTGCCTTCAGGATCTACATCCTTGAATTCCTCAGGATAGAATGTTTTAGCTAAGTATTCAAATACTGCAACGTCATATACTTCACGAGGTAAACCATGGTGAGTAGAAAAAACATTTTTAGATTGAACTGCTTTCAATTCAGGCCAGCCTTGACGTTCTGTAGTGAAAGCTTTCAACAATTCTTGAGATTTAGCTTCATTTGTATCAAAACCTAAACGCATGGAAGTCGGTTTCTTAGGCCAGTAAGAACCGATGATCATGATGATATCTGGGTTTCTTTCTAAAATAAATTCTGGGTTAACAGGGCCTGCTTTTTGAACTACATCTTTTGTAATAAGGTCGCCACCAACTTGCGTTGCTAATGCGCCCCATGCTACGTTTGCACTATACGCAAAACCTAAACCTTCTGGACCTTCGTTACCTGTTTCAATGTAAACAGTTGGTTTTGGTTTATTGATTTTGCTAATGCGGTCCATCACTCGTGTTAAACGGTCAGTATAGAACTTGTTGATTTCTGCTGCACGCTCTTCTTTACCCAATGCTTTACCGATAGCTTCGATAGATTTTTGGTGATTTTCAAGCTTTTCCGCATGGTAATCGATATAGATAGTAGGAATGCCAGCTGCATCGATTTTAGGTTTGTAATCAGCTTCATATTGATCTTTGAAATATAAAGGCATGAAGATAACATCTGGGTTTAAGGAAATTACTTTTTCCACATCAAATGTTTTATCATTTACGTTACCAATGAGAGGAATTTTTTCCAACTCTGGCACTTCAGATTTGTAGCGATCCCACATATCTGTACGCAATTTGCTTAAATAAGGGTCAATACCAACAATAGTCTTAGCCACATCTTTGCCTTGCAACGCAGCCATAGTCAAGAACGCACCACCAGAAGCACTCAATTGAACTACTACGCGTTCTGCGGGCTTTTTCAACGTAACCTTTTGACCTGTTACGTCTGTAATCTCAATTTGTTTGCCAGATTGTGCCGCATCCTTTTTCGTATCTGCTGGACCACCACAAGCTGTCATAATCATGCTCACAACTAGCAGGAGCACCGTGGCAAGATAAGCCATAAATTTCTTTTTCTTAACCATAGAATACCTCGATTCCAAACTTAATAAGTTCTAATAAACACAATATATAACAGCATTTATTTGGGTTTTACATCATCAGCTCCTTCACGCACAACACAACCCTAATTCATATGCATAAACCAGATGCCACTATAAGAGAATGGCAAGAATTTGTCATAGAACTCTTTAAGTGTAGCTTCAGGATCTACATCTTTAAACTCTTCAGGATAGAAGGTTTTTGCTAAATATTCGAATACGGCTGCATCAAAGACTTCACGTGGAAGACCGTGGTGCGCAGAGTAAACTTGTTTATTTTCAACAGCTTTTAATTCGCTCCAACCTTGACGTTCTGTGGTGAAAGCTTTCAACAACGCCTGAGACGAATCTTCAGTAGCTTCAAAACCTAAACGCATAGAAGTTGGTTTCTTAGGCCAGTAAGAACCCATAATCATAATGATGTCTGGATTCTTTTCCAATACAAACTCAGGATTAATTGGAGATGACTTTTTAATAGCATCTTTTGTGATTACATCAGCACCAGCCATGGTAGCTAATGCCCCCCAAGAGTAATTGCTACTAAAGGAATTACCAAATTCTTCCGGACCATTCATACCAACTTCAAGGTAAACAGTTGGTTTTGGTTTGTTAATTTTACTAACACGGTCGAGAACTCTTGTCACACGATCCGTATAGAACTTGCTAATTTCTGCAGCTCGTTCTTCTTTACCTAAAGCCTTGCCGATGGCTTCGATGGATTTTTGATGACTTTCAAGTTTTTCAGCATGGTAGTCGATATAAATCGTTTGTACACCTGCTGCATCTAGTTTTGGTTTAGCATCGGACTCATATTGTTCTTTCAAGTCAACAGGAATGAAAATAACATCTGGGTTCAAGGAAATAACTTGCTCCACGTTAAATGTTTTATCACCGACTGTACCCACTACTGGAATCTTAGCTAACTCAGGCATTTCAGCAGTAAAGTGCTTCCACATATCCGCTCTATAATCCTGCAAAGATGTATCCATGCCGGCAATAACCTTCGGCGTATCCTTGCCCATAAGTGCGGAAATCGTAAAGAATGGACCACCGGCACCACTCCACTGTAAGACAACTCTCTCTGCTGGCTTTTTAAGCGTTACCGTACGACCTGTTACGTCTGTGATTTCGATTGGCTTGTTATTTTGCGCCGTATCTTTTTTCGTTTCGCTAGAACCTCCACATGCAGCGATGAGCATACTAACAATTAGGAGGAAAACCGTGGCTATGTAAGCCATACATTTTCTTTTCTGTTTAACCATGAAATCCCTCTCTTCTCTCAAACTAAAACTATCACTATAAGTGCACATAAAAAGCCCGTCTCCCCACGAAGAGGAAACGGGCTGTCATCTCAGTTAGACTAACTACCACGCCTAATAAGCTAGCATATAGTATGAGCTTTCAACTATGCATAGCTAGTATAAATTCATCTATATCAATCCCCATCCCTGTCTCTCGCAGGTCAATTGGCAATTGTTAATTAGGCAGTTCTCCTGGCTCCAGTTCAACGTTACTTTGCGCCTTCCCAAAAACTTCAGTGACCGAGAGCATTTCACCCTCTATGCAAAGTACCTCGCTGTTACAGTGGCGTGACCGCTTTGGCTTGTACCAAATTCTCTATTAAGTCAATAGACACCTAACCCAATCATATGTGATTTTCCTCATCGTAGCATGAGGGGCATACCATGTCAATAAACACATAGGGGTACTGCTATATACGCATAAAGCTCTACATAATATAAAAAAAAGTGCTGCACTGCTAACTTTTAGCTTCTTATCATAACAATCATTTAAGACTATCACATATTCTATAATTTCTTTTTATGGATTAATTAAACACAGAATTATCATAATCCTTTTTCTAGATATGAGATATACTCTAATACATACTAGAAAAAATAACATAAATTCCATTACCATTGAGAATACTTTTCTCACTAAGAACTCATCTAATCGTAAAACTAATATATACATTGAAATGCTTTAATTTAGATATTTACAAGCACTTTATATCATATCGTAATTACAGCCTATCAACTCGAATGCGTTTCCAGCTCAACATCTATTTAATCTTCTATTTTCAATAAATACTTTGGTATTATTTTTTATATTAAAATAATCGTTACTAGTAGAAAATATTTTCCCTATTATGATTATTAATTTATGCATTTAATTTGTTCATAATCGATTTGCCTAAATTAGTTAATCTTATATATTCAATATTATCATCTCCTACATAACATTCTATAAGTTTCAAGTGCTCAAATTTATTTTTAACAATTAGTGCATCTTGTTCTTCAACTTCATACCCAGGTTTAAAAGCACTTATTGCATTTTCAAACGCTAATACTGTTTTAACACCTGTTAACCTTAATGAAACAAATTTAAACAGTTCAGATAAATTAACTTTAATGTTATCCGTGTCAACTCTAGTACTATCAGTAAAAATATATACCTTTTCTACAAAATGTAATTCTATCAACTTATTATAAAAATTACTTTCTAATTCAGTATTTTCAGCCTCTAAACAACAATTTTTCTCACTTAAAGTTTTTAGGCTATCATTTGAGCCTCTATGCCACCCTGGTCTCTTTATCTCAGTTTTTGCACGCATAATTGAAATTGCAACCTTTGCAATTAAATCAGACATATCCTGCCACACACTTGCTAAGCGATTATTCATAGCTCTCTTTTTGAATTCTGCTAATTTACCATTTTTTATAGGATCTTTCTCTATCTTTTCAGGATCAATTTCTGCCGAATCATCTATAGAAAATACCAAAACAGGAATACCTCTCTCTATTGCATAGTTATACTCCATTTCAGTATAACTAATTCCCGTTCTTGCATTTATTGAACCATAACGACGTCCTAGAATCAAAATGTAGTAATCACAAAGATCTATAACATTTTTAATAACATTAAATTGTTCATCATCTGTAGCAACAAAGTTTTCCATACCAGCTGGAATACAATCTGCCTTTAACAATACTTGTAATACTTGTTTTCTTTCTTCGATTAAATCTTTGTACGTCGAACTTATAAAAACCTGATATTTGATACAATTCATCTTATTATCTCCTTTTTATAAAAAATAAAACCGTCAATTTAACCGCTTAAAACTAAAGTACCTTTCGCATTTGATACCATTTAGCACCGCCATGATCAGATTCCGATTCACCTTCATTTACAATGCCAAACTTGGCATAATAGGGAATCTTTTCTTTTTTACAAGTTAAAATTACGCCCTTTCGCTTTTCTTCTCTCGCCAGCTCTATGAAAGCCTCAATCAGTCTGCCCCCTACGCCATGGTTCCGATACTCAGGCATTGTATTCAGACCAAATATCATCTGCCAAGCACCATTGGGATTATGTAAGGAAGCATCTGCGAACATCTCATCCGTTAAGATTTCATCATCAGACACAAAACCATCTATAAAACCAATAGGTGTGTCTCCATCAAAGGCAATCAAAAAATGACCTGCGTAATACTTTAACCGTTCCTTAAAAGCCTCACGAGGTGCAGCCTCGGCAGGAGGAAAGCATGTTGCTTCGATATGTGTAACTACATCTAAATCTGCGGTTGTCGCTTTTCGTATTAACATATTAATATCCTTCTTTATATACTTATGTACTTATTTGCTTATATACTTATGTATTTATATATTTGTATAGAACACATTTTAAAATGAGTCGGCTAAAATAAATCATTTTTAGTATAAACGCTTTACGCCATAAAGGCTACACGTAGAGATATTACATGTAGCCTTTTTCTGCTGAACCTTATATTTACTATATTTACTTTTTCGTATACTTAGGCACATTACGATATTGCATTGGTAAGGAGTTATCTTTTATCTTAAACCCATGCTTCTCGTAAAATGGTGCATTCTTGCTATCACCAATCATAACATTGATATACAAATAAGACTTGTAAGCCTCTTTCACCATTTCAAGCAAATGACCAGCAATACCTTGGCCCCGATAATCAGGATGAACCAGCACATAATTGATGAAACACACAAGTTCACTATCGTCCATAAGGCGAATAAGACCTATTAAACGATCTCCATTCCAAGCTGTAATCACACGAGATGAATTCATTAAAGCCTTATGTAATCGATCTGGATATTTACCTACCACCCAACGAACAGACAGAAACAACTCTGCTACTTGCTGGGGCGTAAAATTCTTTTCTTCGGTATACGTAATCGCCATAAAAGCTCCTTCAAATGATTACTTTAACTTTCGCATCTCACGGATAAACGCCTCTGCCTCTTGTAGATTCTTAGGGAACTCAAAATAAATACATTCTTCATATCCACAATAAGGATTACGGAAATCATAGCCACTCAACAACAAATACTCGATAATCTTCCATTCTTTATCATTAGATTTTTTAGGAGCCTTAAACTTCTCGTTCACAAGATACATTTTACCTTTGCACGTAGGGCAGGTTTTATTTCTGTTAAACAACTCGTAGTTTGTGCCCTCCGACAAGGAGATCCTACAGTTTACACATACATTTTTATAACCCATAGTTATTTACTCCCATACGGTTTATGTTGAAAGATTTCTTTTACAATCCCTTCACCAACAATATTGCCGCCTTCCATGATAAAGAACTCAGTACCTGCTTGTATAGCAGAATAATCTACGGTTTCATATACTGGTAAAGCGTTAGCTTGAATTGGTTTATCAAAGATGACATCTTCACCATCAATAAAGTTGATACCAAGATATTCCTCAGTACCTTTTATAACAAAATGAGGATAATACATTCCTTTATTTAAATTCGGTGGAATTCTCCTCTTCTTGCTGAAGAAAGTAACTGTACAGCAAATAGTAAAATCTAAATTGCTCATCTCAGGCCTCATTCAATTACATATACCATATCACCCTTAAAGTATATCCGAGGAAAAACTAAATTGCTCTATGTTAAGATTTTCTAATCAATCTAGAACCTTTTTAAAAATTTCCTTATCTTCTAAAACTATATTATATATTTTAACCAAAAAGACTTTTATAAAGCCCTTTAATTTCTCGTGCGTATTTCACTGCACCAGGAAGATGCATTCGTTTATAGTAATCTCCTAATATTTCTGTATGATTTTTCAAAATATCAAATTCAATCATATACATAGCAATACTCGTTATAGAATATTTTCCTATCTCAAGTATAGTTGATTTATCTTCTATATCTAATTCCTCGCCTTTTGGAAATTCACCATCAGAATATTCTTCCCAAGTTTCATCACTGTATTGCCAAAAGGCTTTACTCCAAAGAATCAG
Organism: Veillonella sp. 3_1_44; assembly: GCF_000163715.1. Classification (NCBI taxonomy): domain Bacteria; kingdom Bacillati; phylum Bacillota; class Negativicutes; order Veillonellales; family Veillonellaceae; genus Veillonella; species Veillonella sp. 3_1_44. The sequence goes on along the minus strand of NZ_GG770201.1, from coordinate 162,007 downwards.
TTCTTTACGATTGTATTCTATTAATTGCTCGAAAAATTGCACTAACTCTTTCTCAGAATATAACTTGCAATTAAACCCTTCTAATAAGAATTGCCTTTGATTCAATCGATTTCTTAGTTCTTGAATTTCTATACTTTGTAGTTCTTTATTAAAGTTATCAGTCCCTAATTCCTCTATAATATCTAAATATATAGGGCTATCTAAAAATTCTTTTAAAGTTTTCATATTCTTACGTCCTTACAGAATTAACTCCGTTCATAATAAAGAACTCCGTATCTCCTTTTAGAATAAAGTAATTTACAATTTCAAAAACTAACAACATATTAACTCATATTAGGCCTCATCGATTACATATACCATTTTGCCTGTAAAGTATATGTTCATTATACAGTGAACAGGATTTCCTTCAGTCCATAGCCAGCCTTGGAATGCAGCACGTCCCCAATTATAGGTCTCCGTAATGACCTCAAACTCACTTTTACTATACTCCTGTTGATACTGAGGTAACTCAATTCTTTTACCTGTGAAAGTATCTAAAATTGTACTATTAAAGACGAGAATTTCTAAATCATCAATATCACACTTCTCAAATACAATCTTAGCCTTATGAGTCTGTTCAACACCGTTCTCATAGGAAAAAATATAATCAAAGGTAAAAGTTAAATTACCATCTGCGTATTCTATTTTTTGAACCCTTGCATCATGGAGAGAATATTTGAAATACTCTCCAAAAGACCTTGTTATATTCATAGCCCCTCTATTTTCAAACAACTGTTTAAATTAAAATCTATAACTTAAAATCAGTATACCAATTTTTGTACAAAATACAAAAGCCTCCCATCAAAAGATAGGAGGCTGATTTAGCTTAGTAATAACTATAGTTATTTCTTATTCCCACTCAATTGTAGCAGGTGGTTTAGATGTAATGTCGTACACGATACGGTTGATGTGTTGTACTTCGTTTACGATACAACGGGAGATTGTGTCCAATACGTCGTAAGGGATGCACGCCCAGTCAGCAGTCATGAAGTCTGTTGTTGTTACGCCACGCAATGCCAATGTGTAATCGTATGTACGGAAGTCCCCCATAACGCCTACAGTACGTGTAGATGTTCTGTATACGTAATCGCCATAAAAGCTCCTTTATATAATTCAAAATCACCAAGAATTTAATAACGTAGTAGATTTATCAAAAGTTAACGTACATAATGTAGGATTCGTCTTATCTAGATAAGCAATAAACACTATTTTAGCAAATATCTTTTCTTTCATATCCATTGCTTTTTCGAGATCATCTTTCATATATTTACAAAATAACTCAGGAAGAGTAAATCGTGCACTAAGACTTCTAATCTCATTACCATTATTATCTATTGGTACTATAACCCATTCATCACTATTTTCACGATTGAAATGTATTGAAATGTTTTGGTGTGGATTACTTTTTAGTAACTCATTAAAAGCTGCGTCTGCAAATAAGGGAATCATATTCACACTATTTATTGTAGCTAAAAATATATATTTACCCTTAATCTTTTCCCTTAAAGATAATATTGATTGTACTAATAATCTATTGCCAATACATTCAATAGCTTGTTTATAATTCCATTCATCAGTTTCCTCTGTGTGAATTAAGTGGGAAAAGCTTCTTTTGAATGTTTTAAACAAGTTCTTTTCTATATCGTTAGTGTCGAACATTAATATATCAACAATACTCTCAATAGAGTCTGTGATATATTTATATTCACGACCTGATAAATCAATTAAATGTATCTTATGTGCAATAGCATAACGTTGTGCATCATTAGAAAATCCAGACGTTGAAAAAATCGCATAATGATAGTTATACCTAGCAAGAAATAACTCGGACAATGTCATATTTACAGTTGAATAATTAGTATTAATATCATCAAGAATTCCCACTCCCATTCTGACTTTCTCAATGCCAACTGGTCTATCTGATGAATAAAACTTAGCTTCTACAAACAACCTTAATGGATAAATAAAAGGAGGGGTGACTCTAAACGTTCCTAGCGTATCAAACTGGTGATAACCACCACGTCCTTTAACTTTTAATCCATTACGACCACAACTTTTAAATTCATCAGTATTACCAATATTCTCATCTGTAATTACTTCATATCCATTTACTTCAATTAACTTTGATAACACTACCTCTAAAAGGTATCCTCTTACTTGCTGTTTATTCATGCTAGTACGCTCCTAAGTTATAAGTGCTAAACGTATTTTGTTACAATCTCTTACTCATATAAATAACATCGTCCATAGGATTATGATAATACGGCTCGCATTCAACAAAGCCATGCTTCTTATACAAAAGGATCGCTGCTTGCAACGGTTCAATTGTATCTAGCACCATTTCTTTATATCCAGAGGCCATAGCATGGTCCATAATACATTCAATTAGACGATTATCGAGAACATAATCATGATTGATCCACTGCGTATACTCTTAAGTTAACGCATTTACTTATTTTCAATTCAGTTTGCTATCAACTATTTTAATCATATAAACACCGATGGACTAATAACGGTACTCTTCCAATCTTTATCATTAGATTTTTTTAGGTACTTTAAACTTCTCGTTAACAAAGAACATTTTACCTTTACATATGAGACAGGTTTTATTTGTATAAAATAACTCGTAATTCATACCCTCTGACAAACGAATCCGGTAATTTATACTTATATTTTTATAACTCTTATCCTTAATCACACTCTATAAATCATTTATAAATGTCAAAATATCTGATTTTTCTTTTTCCAACATATAATCAGTAATATCAATTGCTGGTTGGAAGATACTCATATTGCCTTCAAAATGATTAAATTCATTCAGCAGGGTTTTCTTCGTTGTAAGAAAAACCCTATTTTTTATATCATCTTTATTTGAACTATTTTCAGGAAAAGCTTTTGAGATTATTTGTCCAAGTTGTTTAGCTCCTCCCCTGCTTTCAGTATCTATATTATATTTTGATACCAATTTTTTCTCTATCAATAATCTTAAAAATAAGTAAGTAAAAGAATGTATTAATGTCCGATTTAATAGAGGATATTTCTCCTTATTAACAATTTCCTGTCCATCAAAGCTTTTCGCCAAAATATCATTAACATTCACTAGATAACTATTTGGAAGTATATCATCCTTATTTCCAAATAAGTCAATATAACACTTTGCTATATCAACTGTATCTGTTTTATATCCATGCATCAATTGAGTTAGTCTCTCTTTGACAGTCAGATTATTAATAACAGTTGAGTATCCACGCATAAAAGGAATTAACGAAATTAAAAATAATTCTGTGTTTCGTATATAATCAAAAATTTTTTCTCTAAATGTATTTAACAACTCATCAAGGTTAATAAGCATATCACGCTCATCAGAACGCAATGATATGAACCCATTTTCTTCTCCTTGTGTATTATTAAATAAATATAATCTAAAGCATTTTTTAAATTGCCCATCTAGAAGCCTTAGTAAGTCTATATTATGAGTTAAAATGATTCTCTTTTTATTATGTAGCATTTTAACTATTGCATAAGCTATTTTATTTTTATAAATAGAATCAAAGCTAGAAATAGGATCATCTAATATTACAATTGATTTATTAGAGTTTTTAGCTTTTAAAAATTCAAATGTTAGTGAAAGAAAATTTTGTTCGCCGGAACTTAATGGAAGGTCCTCTCGTTTAACCCCAATAAAATCTTCATTTTCCAATACAATTTTGATGTTTCTCTTATCATCTCTAATTATCTGTAGTGCCTTACTCATATTACTACTAATAATCTGCTCAATGTATAAAAAATCTTCTTCCGTAATATCTGGCTTCTGACTTATCATAGTTTGATATTCTTCATTTTTTATTTTTATGTCAGAACTTTTATAAATCTCCACTAATTCCTTTATTACTTTATTTGCAAATATATTTTTATACTCTTCTATAGATGCTTTAAGGTTTAAAACCTCATTTAAATCTCCTGTTTCAATCGCCTCTAGCATAATATCTTTTATTCTAAATGGATCTTCTTCTCTTATATCATGAATTATTTGTTCAACAATTTTTTTAGTTTTTGCATCTAATGTCTTTTTTATATCTTCTATATTTTTAGTTTTTTTATCTAACAAATTATTAGAATCAATTCCTTCTGAATCGCAAACTATACACTGTTGTTTATAATTAAAACGCGAAAGTATCCTTATTGCTTCTGTATTTTCCTCAACCTCCTTAATATGAGAATTGTTAGCCAATTTACAAGCATCTATCGATTCAATTTCAACAATAAGGGAATTATTTTCTGATAAATCAGAAATAACATAATCTAACTTTTCCTGTTCAAAATCAGGAATAGTAATTTCAGTATACTTATCTAATTCCGATATATACTTCTCAACACCAGTTTTAGAACCTTTAGATTTGTTATTCATAAAATCTTTGATTATATCTTGAATACTTGCCAAAGCAGAAAAGCACTCTATAGATTTACTACGCCCCGAAGATATATTGTAATTATTTTTTAAAATAGAAATACTAGCAACGCACAATCTATTATATTCATCATCTATATACTTCTGTAGTTCAAATTCTTTTCTTATATTATCGCCCAGCAAAAAATCTTTTGTTTCCCCTTGTATGATATTTCTGTTATTTTGATCATTAATCACAAAGAATTGCGATCCATCTGTATATGATTTATCTCCATAAGTATACTTCACATTTGTTCCAGCCTCAGATGATAAGACCTTCACCAAACTTGTCTTACCAGTTCCATTAGGACCATAAAGTACCGCAATTTGGTCTTTAGAAAAATCTATTTCATTATTTTTAACAAAATTTTGATAATCTTCTCCAAAAATATCCTTATTTTTAATTTCCTCAAAAATAATTTTTTCCATTTTATTCTCCCCAGACTGATGTATTAGAACAAACTATCCTATGTAAATGACAATATAAGAATACAAAATAACATCTCTAAATAACTATTTATATATCACGTAAAAATTCCGCCTCTTAGAATTACTCACTAAATTATATAACCTTCCTATTAATCTTTTCTACAAATAAATGCTATTCTCCTCTATCATTTATTCTAATAATTGCTTCTAATCTTCCCTTCTGTCACATTTAACTGTTTACTACAATCTACTTACAAAAAGCCAACAAAGTTAGCACTTTGTTGGCTTAAAAATTTCATACCTATCTTACTTCCCTATATTATCAGCAACCAGGGATAACGGTTTCTCTGTTGGCATCGGATAGGAATAAACTTTGTGTTCTTTTTCCATATCATAATTATCCGTCCATAACTCACATTGTGTTATTACAGTCTGAACTGCATCATCCATTCCTTCTGGAGGGTATTTATGCTTTTTCAAAAGTTTTTTTATGATCATACGCATTTTGGCTCTTGCTGATTCACGTTTTTGCCAGTCTATTGTCCTATTTTTACGAAGTGTATCCGCCAATTCTTTCGTTATAGAAATCAGTTCTTCATTTTCATAAAAGTCTTTAATAGCCTGTGGTTTAACTAATGCATCATAAAAAGCCAACTCATCTGCTGTTAATCCAAGTTTTTCCCCTTCTTGTTTATCAGCTGCAATTTGTTTTGCCAATTTTAACATCTCAGCAATAACTTCTTCATTAGTTAGCATCCCATTTAAATACGCATTGAGAGAGCGTTGCATAATTTCACTAAATTTCTCAGACTTTACTACATTCGTTCTACGATAAACAGAAACTTGGTTGGAAATTAATCTTTTCAACAATTCAATTGCAAGATTCTTTTCCTTCATATTAGCAACATCTTGCAAGAATTTAGGATCAAATAAAGAGAACTCTTCTTTAATGTCAGAGAATAAATTAATTACACCATCACTCTTAATACTATGTTTTAAAAGTTCGTTTATTCTTGCGTTCATCTCTGGTAATGAAATCTTTTTACCAACGCCAGTATTAGTAAGTCTCAAAACAAGTACACGAACAGCTTCAAAGAATGCTGCTTCAAATCTATCGTCTTCATTAACTAACGACGAACAAAGAGAGAGGGCTTGATGAAGCATAAGGGATTCTTTTACAAATACCTCCTTATCCTCTGCCCGCTCTTTATCCATAATGAAATTCACTGCACCACTAATAGTTTTAGCTCTTTCAAGATCCGTACCACTTTTAAATTTAGAATAATCATATCCATGGAATATATCACGGCATATAGACAATTTTTCTAAGAATTTAGGATATGCGACCATAGAAACATCGGTGTCACCATAATTCTTTTTATCACGAGATGTATAATCGTTCATCGCCTGCTTCAAAGCAGTAGCAATACCCACATAATCAACAATAAGCCCGCCTTCTTTATCACGGAATACACGATTAACACGAGCAATAGCTTGCATTAGATTATGTCCAGTCATAGGCTTGTAAATATACATGGTAGCAAGAGAAGGAACATCAAAACCCGTTAGCCACATATCAACTACTATAGCAATTTTTAAAGGGCTATTATTATCCTTAAATTTCTTAGCAAGTTCGTTTTTATAATGCTTATTGCCAATAATTTGTCGCCACTCTTCTGGATCATTATTACCAGAAGTCATGACTACAGCAACTTTTTCTTCCCAATTTGGTCGAAGCTCTAGAATACGTTTATAGATTTTCATGGCAATAGAGCGAGAATAGGCAACAATCATTGCCTTACCGGTAAGTAAATACGCCCTATTATTTTCATAGTGATCAAGAATATCATGCACAAGAGAATCTAGAGTATTATCATTACCAAGAATGGCTTCCATCTGCCCTAGCTCATGTTTGCTTTTCTCTATAACTTCACTATCTGCATTCAAAGACATCAAATCATATTCAGCATCAATCAACCTCAATGTGGCTTGATCAAGATTCAATCTGATAACACGACTTTCATAGTAAACAGGTCGTGTTGCACCATCTTCAACAGACTGCGTCATATCATAGATATCGATATAATCGCCAAAGACCTCCCGCGTACTACGGTCTTTTGAAGAAATAGGTGTTCCTGTAAAACCAATATATGTAGCATTAGGCAATGTATTACGAATAAGTCTGGCTGTACCAATAACGCGTTTTGCTACTTCCTCACCAGATTCATTCTTTGTAATCTTAATTTTTTCAGCAAGCCCATATTGCCCTCTATGTGCTTCATCTGCCATAACTATAATATTATGACGTTCAGATAAAGGTTCATCCGATTCCTCAAACTTTTGCATCGTAGTGAAAATAATACCATTTGCCTGTCTCCCAGCAAGTAAGGTTTTAAGATTTTCTCTACTTTCTGCTTGTAACGGCTCTTGTCGTAAAAAGTCTTTACACTTTACAAACTGACTATAGAGTTGATCATCAAGGTCATTTCTATCAGTAAGAACAACAATAGTAGGGCTATCTAGAGCCTCCTGCAACAAATGGGCATAGAATACCATTGAAAGAGACTTACCACTACCTTGAGTATGCCAAAAAACTCCACCCTTACCATCAGTAACAGTAGCGTGCTTAGTCGATTCAATAGCCTTTTTCACTGCAAAATACTGATGATATCCAGCAAGAATTTTATAGCTATTTATTCCTTCATTTGAGAAACAAATAAAGTTCTTAATAATATCAAGTAATCGTTCTTTTTGGAATATTCCCTCAAAGAATGTATCAAACTGTGCATATTGGGTATTCTCATAATTACCGTCTTTTGTTTTCCATTCCATAAAACGGTCTTCACCTGAAGTAATTGTTCCCGCTTTAGAAATCAACTGATCACTCATAACACAAATAGCATTATAAATGAACATTGATGGAATCTCTTGCATATAGTTGCGAAGCTGTCTATATGCCTCAGAAGCATCTGTTTCTTCACGAGAAGGAGACTTAAGTTCCATTAATACTATTGGTAGACCATTTAGAAATAGAATGAGATCAGGGCGTTTATTACTGTTCTCAATGAAAGTCCATTGGTTAGCTACAACAAATGAATTATTTTCAGGGTTCTTATAATCTACAAGATAAACAATTGAAGAACGTTCTTCTCCATCAACAAAATACCTTACAGGAATACCATTCTGTAAGTAGTCCATAAAGATGGCATTCTTCTGTACAAGCTCCCCATTTTCAAAGTTTTTAAGTTTAAATAATGCATCCTGAATCGCATCATTAGTTGCACCATGATTTATACGAAATAAAGAATCAATTAAAACATCTTCATAAAAGGGACTATAAAAATCTCTTTCTATATCTGGGCCATACACATATTCATACTTTAAATCATTTTGAAATAATTCAATTAATGATTTTTCATAATCTTCCTCTCGAAAAAAATTTAGCATTATTTTACTCTCCACTTATTCCTTGTTATTAGTTATTATTTGCCTCTAAAATGCTATCAGCATTTTTATATTATTATAATTACAAAAATGATTTTCACTAAAAGTAATTCTTATGATACTAAAAAACTAAACAATAATTTAGTGGCTTAAAGTTCTATGCCTGAAACATCCAGATCGCCAGCCATCAACTTAGGTAATAATGCATCTCTAATATCAACAAGTCGTGAGTTTTCTGCTTCAAGCACTTCCTGCTGCTGGAAGATTGGAGTACAAAAGGCATTGAATTTATCGATAGTCTCGTTATCGGGAATTACAACAGGGACAGATTTCATCCCTGCACCTGATATTTCCTTAAAGGTTGAACCCGAAGCCATTCCCTCGATGGTCGGCAATAAAAATCTCAGAAGATAATACATAAAAGCTGTACCAACATTTTCATTTGGAACTACCGATTTGAATCCCTGATTAGTTGTTACTTCGTTGGCAGCAATGGCAATGTACCCAATAGGTGCTCTGGAACTAAACAGAACTGTTCCAGTTGGCATTTTGATTGCACTACTCTTGGAAAATCCTAATTCTGAAATATCAATTTCACCGTGAGAAATAAATTTTGACTTGTTAAGAGATAAATCCTTTGGAGTAATCCATGCTATGCCTTTTCTGGAGTAATATTCAGGCTTTGTTTTGGATGGGGTTCCACCGGCAACAACAGTTCCAAGGTCAGAAAGCACACCCTCTTTCCATATTGGATTGACATCCTCAACAAATAATGAATGAAAAAGAGCTTCTGCTTGCTGCTCTAAATTATTGTTTATCGAAGTATTGATTTGAATTTTATCGTCAATAGGCTTTAACACATCCACAATTTTTTTTTGCATTGTCAACGATGGTACTAATACACTCATTCTTTTTATATCAGCTATCGTGACATGACCTAATCCAGTAGTTTGCTTATTACTTGCAATTTGAGTAAACCAAGGCTTAAGATATTTCATCAAGAAATAGAAATAATCCCTATCAACTATTTCCTCATTGGGAGTTACTTTAAAAATATGCTGATTCAACCAACCTTCCTGTAATTGAAACTTAAAAATATCTATAGATGTTTGCGGATTTCCAGACCAAGAAAAGAGTAAATCTTCTTTTTTTAAATGAACATCGTCTGAAAATATCTGCTTGGTATACGATGTGTTTCCACTTATACCATTATTCAGCTCAGCAATTTTTATTACAGGAACACCAGTATCCGAGAAATGGATTTTTTTGAATGCAAGTCCATTTTTCCATAAGGCTAAATCATATAGTGGATATCTTTTACCGTTCAATTTTGAATAAATATTATATAGCGTACTTTCTTCAAATCTCATATCCTATCGCCCCCAACTTCCTTCTGATTTCGTCTTCTAATTTGTGGGACTTTTCAAACATGTCTGAAAGCTCCGAAGTCAATCTTGTCATTTTTTCTTCAAATGGTTCTCCATCACCTTCTTGTTCTTCAATGCCTACATACCGCCCCGGAGTTAATAAATAATCTTGTTTTGCAATATCTTCTATTGTAGCAATAGCGGAAAAGCCTTTTTTCTCTACTAGCATTCCACTTTGAAACTCTTCAAAGGTTTTTACTAATAAATCAATATCTCCAAGGCTTCCATCTTCCTGTATCCCTTCTGTAAAATCTCTATGTTTACGATCAACCATATATCCCATTTTTCTGGCATCAATAAATAGTGTCTTTCCTTTTTGCTTTTTGCACTTAGTAATAAACCACAAAGTTACAGGGATTGTTACACTATAAAATAACTGTGTAGGTAAAGCTACTATGCCTTCAATAAGATCGTCTTCTATTATTCTTCTTCTTATTTCTCCTTCCCCTGAAGATTGTGATGATAGTGCACCATTCGCTAAAACAAGACCTATTTTCCCATTTGGACCAAGATGATGAATCATATGTTGAATCCATGCATAGTTTGCATTACCTGCAGGCGGTAAACCATATTTCCAGCGGACATCATCCTTTAGCTTTTCCTGTCCCCAATTAGAGAGATTAAACGGCGGATTTGCCATAATAAAATCGGCTTTTAATGTTTTATGTAAGTCATTAAAGAATGTATCTGCCTGATATGGACCAAAGTTTGCATCGATACCACGAATTGCCATATTCATTTTTGCCATCTTCCAAGTGTCAGCATTAGATTCTTGACCATAAACAGAGATAGTTCCTCGGTTACCACTATGAGCTTGTACAAATTTCTCACTTTGCACAAACATGCCACCACTACCACAACAAGGATCATATACACGACAATTATTAAATGGTTTTAAAATAGAGACAATAGTTTTAACGATACTTGACGGTGTATAAAACTCGCCACCCTTAGTACCTTCATAAGAGGCAAACTGAGCAATACAATATTCATATGTTCTTCCTAATAAATCCTTGCTCGCTTCGGTACCGTCCATTTTGACTTCATTAGTAAAAAGGTCAACAACTTCTCCGAGAACTCTTTTATCTAAATCAGGACTAGCATAATTCTTAGGTAACACATTTTTAAGTGTTGTATTCTCTTTTTCAATAGCTCTCATCGCATTATCAATAACAAGTCCAATTTCAGGTGTATGTGCAGCAGATGCAATTGTGCTCCACCGAGCTTCTTCTGGAACAAAGAAAATATTTTCTTCTGCATATGCATCTCTATCATTTTCAAAGCCGTCTCCTTCTTTTATAAGCTCTTCATAGCGTCTCTCAAAAGCACTCGATATGTAACGAAGAAATATTAACCCTACAATTACTTTTCGATATTCTGCAGCAGGAATATGCCCCCAAAGAACACAAGCCGCATCCCATATTTGTTTTTCAAACCCAATATCTGTATTGTTTTTTGCTGCCATAACTTATATACCATCCTCATTAAAACTTGCAAATCAAGATTGTTTTTATGAAATCCGTATAATCTAGTAAATATACTATAAATACTAATATTTTTTATTATAACATCTCAGATAATCAGAATATATCTTTAATTCATTTATTTTTCATAGTGTAATGACATATGACACTTTTATTACTGTAATCTCTAAGACTAAATATCTATTAACCAGTAAAAAATGATATAAAAAAGTCATCCAAAGATAATCTCTTTGGATGACTAAATTGTATTATATATTTTTATATGTTAGCTATATTAAGCAAACCATATTATTCCCACTCAATTGTAGCAGGTGGTTTAGATGTAATATCGTACACGATACGGTTAATGTGTTGTACTTCGTTTACGATACGACGGGAGATTGTGTCCAATACGTCGTAAGGGATGCGTGCCCAGTCAGCAGTCATAAAGTCTGTTGTCGTTACGCCACGCAATGCCAATGTGTAATCGTATGTACGGAAGTCACCCATAACGCCTACGGTACGTGTAGATGTTAATACTGCAAAGTATTGGTTAATGCTACGATCAAGGCCAGCTTTTGCAATTTCGTCACGGAAAATGTAGTCCGCATCACGTAAGATATCGAGTTTATCTTTCGTAATTTCGCCCATGACACGGATAGCAAGACCAGGACCTGGGAATGGTTGACGCCATACAAGGTAATCAGCTAAACCTAATTCAGAACCAAGTTCACGCACTTCGTCTTTGAAGAGGTTGCGCAATGGTTCGATAAGGCCTTTGAAGTCTACCACTGCAGGCAAGCCGCCAACGTTGTGGTGAGATTTAATAACTTCTGCTTCACCAGTACCGGACTCGATAACGTCAGGGTAGATTGTACCTTGTGCCAAGAAGTCAACAGAACCAATTTTACGGCCTTCGTCTTCGAATACGCGGATAAATTCTTCACCGATAGCTTTACGTTTTGCTTCTGGATCTTCAAGTCCAGCCAATTTATCTAAGAAACGTTTTTCAGCATCTACACGGATGAAATGCATGCCGGAATCTTTGAAAGCTGCTTCTACTTCGTCACCTTCGTTTTTACGCATTAAACCATGGTCAACAAAGATACAAGTCAATTGGTCGCCTACAGCTTTAGAAATAAGAGCTGCTGCAACGGAGCTATCTACACCGCCAGACAATGCCAACAATACTTTTCCGTCACCAACGGTTTTGCGGATGTCTTCAATGGCAGATTTTGCATAGTTTGCCATTGTCCATGTGCCTGTGAAGCCACATACTTCGTACAAGAAGTTGTGAAGCATTTCTTTACCATGTTCAGTGTGCAACACTTCTGCATGGTATTGCATAGCATATAGTTTACGTTCTGTATTTTGCATGGATGCAACAGGGCAATCCTTAGTATGTGCTACGATTTCAAAGCCTTCAGGAACCTTTGCTACATAGTCAACATGGGACATCCAAACAACTTGGTCTTCTTCCAAGCCTTTGAACAATGGAGATGTAGTGTCCACTTTAGTAGGTGTTTTACCGAATTCACGGTTATCCGCAGACTTAACTTCGCCACCCAATGTATGCGCCATAAATTGCATACCATAGCACATGCCAAGAATAGGAATACCAAGTTCAAAAATCTCTTTCTCAATTTTCGGAGAGTTTTCTTCATACACGCTATTAGGACCGCCTGTAAAGATGATACCTTGCGGTTTCAATTCCTTAATTTTTTCCAGCGCTTTGTTGTATGGATATACTTCGCAGTATACGTGATTTTCACGAACACGGCGCGCGATCAATTGATTATATTGACCACCAAAGTCAACAACAATTACAAATTCCTTGTTTTCCATGCCTTCCTCCATATGCATCTATTTGTGAAAGTATATTCACGATTTGTTATGCCCATACATTTCTGTACTGGGGGCGCGTTTTTCCGAACTAAACGCTAATTTTTCATTACATTTTATTATACCATAGGAAGTATAACGACTCCATATATTCCGTATGTAAATTATAAATAAGAATCCAATGTTCGGATTTCTAGTTATCACCCTTTTGGAGCCCTCCGTATGTAAGTCAATTTACTGACAATGTTGAAAGATATCTAGCTATTACTTTTTAGGGGCCTCTCGCTTATACATTTTTACAGCCCCCACAGGACAGATGGAATAGCAATCACCACAACTGATACAGCCTTTCCCAATGATAAATCGAGTCTTACCTTCGGTGATGCATTGAACAGGACAATCCTCAGCACAAGCACCGCATTTAACGCAAGTATCGTCAATATTAAACTTTAGATTTCCCATTATACATCACCTCCTATGCATTCTTTATCTGTGCCAAACTTAACATTATCTACTTTTAAATAGTAGAATTCATATTTTAAATATATAAGATCACAAACATCACGCTAGCTCAAGAATATATTCAAAATATTTTAATACAAAAACAGCTATTATAAATTTAATTCAACAACAGTTATTATAATTATTTTTTCTTATTTAATTCACTATTATACGCAATAGCGGAATAGATTGCCTTTGCCACGCCTTGGTGGTTATTGTCTGTCGTTTCGTAATGTGCCGCTTCTTTAATGTTCGGCTTGCTATTGCCCATCGCTACACTAGCGCCCGCAAAGCGTAGCATAGATAAATCGTTTTCGCTATCCCCCAGTGTCATTACCTCGTCAGGACTTAAGCCCCAATGTTTTGCCAAGGCTTCTACGGCTGTGCCCTTTGTAGTATGAGGCAAGACAAATTCTAAATTACCTTCACTAGAGAGCAGCACATCATAGAAGCGTTCACGGCCTGTACCGTCGTGGGATAGACCTTGGTATTCATCGCGTAAGTCTTGCAAGATACGTTGACGCATTGGTTCATCACCATAGAAGATTTGAATCTTCTCAGGCCCTTCGTCTAAGGATTCCATATGAGCTAACAAATCACATACCATAGTCCGCGTAGCCAAGATAAATGGACGAATATTAGGTCTAAAGAAAAAATTAGATTGCTCTATTTCACATTCAGACATCTTTACCTTTGCGGCTTCATTACCTTCTGCCAACGCATAGTGATCGTACGTTGCACCTGGCAGACGAGTGTCCCCTATACCAAAAATCTGATTTTTAGTATTAGGCAGATGATTATCCATTATGCCATGTACAGTCTTTTTATCTTCCTCAGCACGCTCGCTAGCGCATACTCCTAAGCGTTCAGGTGTAATACATCTAGACGGAGGATACATGCCAAAGATTTGGTCTTTCACATAGGCCTCTACATAGACGCCATAGGTTAATAGTTTGCGCAATAAATGTAATGCTTGTTCTTTATCAAAACTTACGTGGAATAGACTGCGGTTTTCATCCTTATCCATCACGTAAGCGCCATTGGTGCACATGAAATAGCGCAAGCACGGCAGTTTTTCAATGACATCATTCATCTCATTCCAAGCACGGCCAGAAGCAATGGCTACGCGAATGCCACTTTCACGAGCAGCACGAATCGCCTCAATAGCATCCTCAGGAATCGCCTTTGCATCATTGACCAAGGTACCATCTACATCGGATGCGATAAATCGAATGGGCTTATCCCCTGTGAGGCCTATATAATTTTTTATTTCTAATGTTTCAGTCGTGGCCATACATCCTCCTTCTGTTCCTTCTATTCCCTTTATTCTTTCTATTCCTTTTATTCCTTCTATTTAGAATTATTAAATTCGGCTACGATTTCTTCTAAAATTTCTGGGTGTTCTACCAATCGCAATACTGTGCCACCAATGATGTTTGCACCGTCGATAATGGTTTGTTCAATAGTAGGCTCTAACATAGCAGCTGCAAATTCTTTAGAATGGCACACCTTCGGCTCGCCAGCGAGGCGCAATTTAGGATGGAATGCCGCACATTGATAGCTTACATTGCCAATATCTGAGCTACCTCCAAGGGCTGCTGGACCGGGCTCAAAATCGAGGCCCATATTGGCCATTACCTCTTCGATAAGCGCTGTGCCACGATTGTTTTGATTCATATCATCATAAGGATTTCCATAAAACTCTACATCCACAGTTGTGCCTGTACAAAGGGCAGCCCCTTCAAAGATTTTTTTGATTTGCTCAGATAAACCATTCAAATACTCACGCTCCGTATGACGCACGGTAACCTCTAATTCACCGAAGGCAGGAATCACATTGGATGCGGTGCCTCCCGCAATGATCCACGTGCCGATGCGCGTTTCAGGACGCACCTGTTGGCGCATCATATCCATAGCATGGATGGCAAGTTGCACACCGTTTACCGCATTGACACCATTCCAAGGTTCTCCTGCCGCATGGGCTGGCTTACCGTGATACTTAGCGCGGAAACAGTCGAGTGCCAAGAATTGTGAGTTAGGACGCGTTTCCTCGCCGTCGAGGTGGACCATAATGGCAAAATCGTATTCTTTGAACACCCCTGCGTTACACATGTCTACCTTGCAACCCATCGCTTCTTCGTCTGGTGTGCCGATAATATCGATGTCCATGTTGAAAGCTACGCCCTCTTGTTGCATTTTATGTAGTGTCAACGCCGCTAACACACTCATAGAGCCGCTAGCAGAGTGACCGCACGCATGGCCTACCTCTGGCAGTGCATCGTATTCACATAAAATCGCCAAACGACCTTGAGGGTTATCTACTTTCACAGCAGACGCCTTAAAGGCAGTCGGCAAACCACAGAATTCATAGGTTACGTCCATGCCATATTTTTCGAGAACAGCGCCTATGGTTTTGACGGACTCAAACTCCTGACTGGAAATCTCAGGATTCTTGGCTAATGTGTAATTAATGGCAAACGCATCAGGTGCGAAGCTTTTACAAAGATCAGCAAAAGTAGTTGTAAGGGACATATTGCCTCCATGTATATAACCACATTATTGTAAAGGATTATGATACTCTACAATAAAGAATAGAAAACTCGTTTACTCTTAATTATACAATGTTATTGCCTATTGGTGTAAAATTCCGTACAATATAAACAGAAATGTATAAACCATGTATATGGATGTTTGAGGAGGATACTATGTTTAAGTTCAAAAAATTGACAGCCATCGCCCTCGTAGCGATAGCAGCAATGGGTTTATTGGCTGGTTGTGGCAATGACAAACCAAAAATGACACAACAAGAAGGTGTATTGCGTGTAGGTTCTGAAACTACATTCCCACCATTCGAATTCACTGAAGGCGACAAATACGTTGGTTTCGACGTTGATTTGTCCGAAGCAATTGCTAAAAAACTTGGTTTAAAAATGGAATTCAAATCCATGGGCTTCGATGCTTTGATTCCAGCAGTTCAATCTGGCGATATCGACATGATCGCAGCAGGCATCAACGCTACACCTGAACGTGAAAAAGCATTGGACTTCTCCGATGTATACTTCGACCAAGGCGGTTTCATCACAGTTGTTCGTAAAGACAACACAACAATCCACAACATGGATGAATTAGCAGGTAAAACTGTAGGCGCTCAAATCGGTACAATCCCGGTTGAAATGGCTCAAAAAATTCCTGGTACAACAGTAAAACAAATCGATTCTAATGCTAATATCTTCATGGAATTGAAAGCTGGTACAATCGACGGTGCTATCATCGATAATGCAGTTGCTATGTACTACCTCAAACAAGGTGCTGATCAAGACCTTAAACTTGTAGGCGAACCTACACAATCTCCGGGCACAGTGCTTGGCGTGAAAAAAGGCAACAAAGCTTTACAAGAAGCTGTTAACAAAGCTCTTAAAGAACTTAAAGAAGACGGCACTTACCAAAAAATCTACGACAAATGGTTCGGCGATTACAACAAAAAATAATATGTATTGCTAAGAACTAGGATACATAATAACCCCTCTGAAAGATTGCAGACATCACATAAAATTTGTGACAACAGATTTTCTTCAGAGGGGATTTTTTTATCATTTAAATCCAATACATGCTGAAGATTCTGTATTATGCATAGATATAGAGTAAAAATAGGCTAGTATACTATAAAAGCAGGTAACCGATAGCAGTATGATATCAATGGAGAACATACAGATATACTAGTATTTTCTCTTTTACGGTACCTCGCGTTCGTTATATAATAAATATGTATTTACTGTATACATGTATAAAAGGAGGCCTAATGGCACAGTACTTTACGGAACGCCTGCAAAAGGTCTTCCACATGATTTTTACATCCTATAATCAAAACATGGCTCAAGAAGGGTTACGTCAATTAGAGCTCATCGTCAATAATCAGCAAAATCCTAGTCAACTAAAAGATAGAGCCTTACGAAACGACAAGACAAGCCGTCTTGAAAGTGATATAGACACTAAAGAGGATGCTCTCAAGATAGCCAATGATTCAGAGGCTCGAGAGCTAGGTGATGCGTATGCCCTCTTGGCGCGCGTCTATGCAGGGCCTCGCTTTACCTGGGAAGAGTCTAACTTCCCAGAGGACAATATGCGCACTTATCAGTGCTTACACGATAGCATTCGCCGTTGTAGCCCTATCGGTACATTACAAGCCTTGCGTATCAAAGGCTCCATCACGCCTACCGTGGAGAAGGATATGCAAATCTCCTTCGACGATGCTTTCCGCATTGTCTATGACCATGCGAATCGAGGCGATGCCTATTGCCAATATGTTATAGGCAATGTCTTTTTCTGGCGCGATGATAATCGCATCGACTCCGCTGAAGCTATGCTAACACCTCCGCCCATGAGCTGGACTAAACGCATTCAAAGAAGCCTTACAGCAAACTCTGTACGGGATCGTATCGCCGCCTTACAAGGCACCGTGCCAGACGAAAAATTGCAAAAAAATGCATCTAACCTGGCGAAAGAATGGTTTAATAAGGCTCTCGACAACGGTCTTGCCATGTTCCAAGGAAACTTGCGCAATATCTATATCGACGAAGCCGACTTTTCCAATGCGCGCCGCGTCGCCAAGACTGCGGCCGAGCTTGGCAACCCTGCCATGATGCTATATACAGGCCTCGACTGCCATGAAAACGGTAAATTCGAGGATGCTTTCACGTGGTTCACTAAAGGTGCCGCCTTAGGTCAATCTGAAAGCATCGCAGAATTAGCAGATTATTACTATCATTTCTATGATGCCAAAAATTTACGTTGTACTATCCCCTATGATCCGGTAAAAGCCATAGGTCTCTACCGCCGTGCGGCAACGAAAGAGTTTAGTGATGCAGGCTACACCGCCTTACAGGCGGCCTTTGGATATATCTTTCACATAGGCCACCTTTCTCTCGACTGGGGTCTCATTGCAGACTTAACGCATATGGCGGCCACAAAAGATCGCTTTATGTTCGCCTTGCCCTATATCGGTTACATGCGAATCCACGGTTTAGGGGTGACGAAAAACATTCGCTTCGGTGTACAATCGTTACTGCGTGTCTTAGATGAGGAGCAACGAGCCTTTGAAGAGGAGAATCGCGTTCTTTTCTACGATATTACGCGCGCTTTAACACGTGTTGCCTTGGGCTATGCCTACGAAAAAGGCTATGTAACAGGCAAACCAGATTTAGATCAAGCCGTATCCTATTACGAGCAATCCCATCAATATATCTTGTCTCACAAAGCCAATTTGGATCCAGAGATAAAAGATATTCCCATCGATGACGAAGCAGAAGAACGATTAGCGGCCTTTGAAGAGGTTGATGGTCACTGGCAATACAAAGAAGGCATTGCCGAATCCACTACTACGGTGCGCCCTGCACCTGCCGCCTGGCCTCAAGATGCGGCCCGTTTATCTGTGACCATGGACGACTTCCTGTGGGATACGACTTTGTACGACTGGCAAACCATTGAAACCGCCTTAGAGTCACAGGAAGAAATGAAGCTCAGCTTTTACAATCGTTTCCTATCCATTCCAGATGTATTGCGCAATATCTTTAAGCTCGATGTAACGCGGATGCTACGAAATCATTATCAAGTAAGACTGCACGGTTATGATCCAACAGAAGGACAGGAAATCGTCTATAAGGCCCTATTCAACAAAGAAAATACCTTAAGCCTATTAAAAGAGCTTTACCATAATCGTCACTTGCCTAGCCTCGAAGAGAACTGGTCCATCGAAAAGAATGAAGAAAAGCCGACCTGGCACTATGTGCTCGATGTTGATCAACAGCCATTCTTGTTAGAGGAATACGACGATGCGAACGCTATGATTCAGACTGCCTTGCAAGGGTTGAAAGAGAAAAAATACGAACAAATTAATATTCGCACCCATGACTTTGTGGGCCCATCCTATTTTATTTTTAAAGGCAATCAGTCGACCCCATTTAGAGTGCAGCTCTATCTGAAAGAGTCGGCCCGTCACACCATCGATGACGATGGAAACCAACGAGACACGCCTGGTAAGACCTACTTATTCGAACAATATGTAGGAAATGAAGTGTCCTTAAACTATTGGATTCAAAAAACAATAAATACCTTGGAAATACCTGAGCTAGATAATTGGAAACAATTAACGGTGCCAAAGGATTTACAAACATAAAAAGACCATCCCCAGTGAACTGCACCCCAAAAATTGGACACAATTTTTGGAAGTAAAGCTCAGGAGGATGGTCTTTTTTTATTATAGTGTTTTTACAACATCGGCACAGCGTGCACAAAGTGTAGGATGTTCGCTATTTTGGCCTACTGTATCGCGGTGGATCCAGCAGCGTTCACATTTTTCGAGATTAGATGCAACAACAACTGTCGCTACGCCTGTTTCTTCGTCTTTTACAGCCTCTGCCGGTGCAGCGCCGTTCACGATGTGAGCTTCGGATACGATAACGAGTTTAGCCAAGCCTTCTTCACCAAGAGCATTCAATGCATCAAATGCAGCGCCTTCAGCGTATACCGTAACGGATGCATCCAATGGGTGACCAATTGTTTTGTCTTGACGCGCAAGTTCCAAAGCTTTTTGTACGGATGTACGCAAGTCTAACAATTGGTTCCATTTGTCAGCCAATTCTTGATTGAAGTGTTCTGGATGACCTTGTGGCCAATCTTGAAGCATAACGGATTCGCGCATACCCTCTTCTTTAGGCATGTATTTCCAAACTTCTTCTGCTGTAAAGGAAAGCACTGGAGATACCATAGCTACCAATGTTTTCAAGATTTCATACATCGCTGTTTGAGCAGAACGACGAGCTACGTTGTTTTTGCTTTCAGCATACATAGTATCTTTCATTACATCAAGATAGATGGAGCTCAAGTCTACGGTGCAGAAGTTATGAATTGCATGGTATAACATGTGGAATTCATAATTTTCGTACGCATCAGTAACCTTTTGACGCACTTCTTCTAAGCGCAACAATGCCCATTTATCGAATTCGGACATAGCTGCGTAAGCCACTTTATCAGTATTTGGATTGAAGTCATCCAAGTTGCCGAGCAAGAAGCGGAATGTATTACGGATCTTACGATATACTTCAGATAATTGTTTTACGATGTCTTTGGACAAACGTACGTCTGCTTGGTAATCCGCAGAGGATACCCACAAACGCATAACATCAGCGCCGTATACGTCGATGATGTCGCTAGGTGCCACTGTATTACCTACAGATTTGGACATCTTGCGACCTTCGCCGTCCACAACGAAGCCGTGAGTCAATACGGAATTGTATGGTGCTTTACCAGTTGTTGCCACTGCAGTTAACAAGGAAGAGTTGAACCAGCCGCGATGTTGGTCGGAACCTTCAAGGTACATAGCGCATGGTACTTCAAGATCGTTAACTTCAAGTACACCAGCCCAAGAGGAACCAGAGTCAAACCATACGTCCATGATGTCAGTTTCTTTTTTGAACTCATCATGACCGCAATGAGGACATTTGAAACCCTCTGGTAACAATTCTTTTGCACTGTGAGCCCACCATGCATCGGAGCCTTCTAGGGCTACTTTTTCTTGTAATGCTTTGATAGTATCATCGTTGATGATGTGCTCGCCACAGCTTTCACAATAGTAAATAGGAATTGGTACGCCCCAAATACGTTGACGGGAAATTACCCAGTCACCGCGGTCGCGAACCATGTTGAAAATTCGGTCGTGGCCCCATTTAGGAATCCATTGCACTTGATTGTCGATTGCATCAAGTGCTTGTTGACGATATCCATCTACAGAGGAGAACCATTGTTCTGTAGCACGGTAGATTACAGGATTTTTACAACGCCAGCAGTGAGCGTATTGGTGACGCAAGCTAGATTTGTGAAGCAATGCATTATTGTGCGCCAAGATTTTGATTACAGGCACCTCTGCATCGTGGATTTCTACACCAGCCAATGGGAATTCGGTATCGCCATAACGGTTGTCGTCTACTTGTTTTGTGTAGTTACCAGTTTCATTAACAAGAGATACGATAGGAAGTTCAGTTTTGCCTTCCTTGTTATAACGCATAACGATGTTAAAGTCATCTTCACCGTGTGCAGGAGCTGTATGTACGCAACCAGTACCTGCTTCAAGCGTTACATGGTCGCCACATAAAACAGTAGATTTACGTTCTACGAATGGATGTTTAAATTCAGCCAATTCTAAGTCTGCCCCAGAGAAGCGATTTACGATTTCATAATCTTCGATGCCGATATCTTTCATAGCTGCATCAACGAGTTCAGTAGCCATCAAGTAGTATTCTTCGCCTACTTTTACCCAGCCATATTCAAGCTCAGGGTTAACGGAGATTGCTACGTTGGCAGGCATTGTCCAAGGAGTAGTTGTCCAGATAACGGAGTATGCTTGTTTTGGATCTACGCCAGCTGGCAATGTTACCTTTTTCTCGGATACGTAAGGGAATTTTACGTAAATGGAGAAGGATTTTTTCTCAGCGTATTCGATTTCTGCTTCTGCCAATGCAGTTTCGCAGTGTGTACACCAGTATACAGTTTTAAGGCCTTTATAGATGTGGCCGCGTTTTGCCATTTCGCCGAAGATACCAAGTTGTTTTACTTCGAACTCAGGGCGCAATGTCAAATACGGACGATCCCATTCGCCTAATACACCAAAACGAATGAAGTCTTGTTTTTGTGTTTCTACACACTCCAATGCATATTCCTTACATTTATTGCGCAAGTCCAATGGAGCCATTTCATGACGGTTAAGACCTGTGTTTTTGATAACCGCATGCTCGATTGGCAAACCATGCGTATCCCAACCTGGGATATAACGCGTATAGTGACCGGTCATAGTCTTGTATTTCATGATGATGTCCTTCAACGTTTTGTTGAGGGCATGACCAATGTGCAATTTACCGTTCGCATATGGAGGGCCATCATGCAAAATGAATGGCTTTGCGTCTTTACGCAATTCCAAACGTTTTTGATAAATCTTGTTATCTTCCCAGAATTTTAAGATTTCTGGTTCGCGCTTAGGCAAATTGCCGCGCATTGGGAATTCTGTTTCAGGCAAATGTAACGTCTTACCGTAATCCATGATGTGCTCCTTTTACATAAAAAAAATCGCCCGCCCCCCGAAGGGACGGACGTCATATCCGTGGTACCACCCTACTGACTCTCGTTACTTGTGAAAGCTAACGCCACCGCATTTCTGCGATTGTCACACCATGCTAGCACATGATTGTAACACATAAGACGCAACTCATCTCTCATATTGTGAAAGCCACTTAGACATATAACGGTGTTCACCGGCGGCGTTGCCGCTTGCTCCAAAGTGATCCGCACATCTCTAGATTTCCAAACCTTTCAGCCCATGAGTTTGGTCTCTACTAAATCCGTCTGAGACATGCCGTCTTTTTCAACGCAATATTCATATAATAGATAATTATAGGACTCACGAGGGAGAATTGTCAAATACTTTATTTCTAAGTTTAACAAAACTTTTTTCCCCATTAAGCAAAAGAAAAAGCCTACTTATGTAGGCTTTATTGTAGATACAATTATTAGATTGCACTCATGAGAATTAATTCAAGAATAATAATTGCAATGCACACGTACATGAATTTACGATCCATGTCATCAGTTGGAGTTTCTTTAAGACCAGTGCGAGCAGCTTCTTCAGCAGTGACAACTTCATAGCTCATTGGAGATCCGTATTGATTATCACCTTCATCACCCTTTTGAGCAAGTAGATAAATAACATAGATAATACCAAATGGAATCAGGCTAATCAAAAGCATCCAACCACTTTTACCAATGTCATGTAGACGACGAGCAGCAAGACCAATGGAAGGTAATAAAATTGCTAGATTATATACTACAGAAATAAGCCCTACAACACTTGCTAGCGCAGTATCCATTACAAGGGCACTTAATACATTGAAGATACCAGCAATAACAAATAAATTCTACTTGAAAATATTATATCATTACTGTTGACGATTTTGAAAATCAATGTCTATATGTTTTGAGAATAACCTATGCATTATATTTCATTATAGGATACATCATAGCCTACATCGCACTAGTCATAAGTAGTTTATCTACCAAGAACCAAAGCACAAAGATAGCGCAGAATAGTCCTGCAGTTAGTCCCATAGATGGCGTAGTATCAATAAGACCTAATTCACGGGCCATTTGTTTTGTTACAACCACTTGACCTGTAGGGGAACCAAAGCGATTTGATTGGCTTTCACCAGGTAGAGCCATAAGGATCAACAGAATAATGGTCCCTACCGCCGGGATGAATCCAATAAATACAAGTCCGCCTGATCGGCCTTGATCGTGTAAGCGTCGTACTGAAACGGCCACGCCAGGAATAACCATAATCACGGACAAAAGAACAAGAATGACCAAGCCAAAACCTACGCCTACTACACTAGACAGTGGGCTAATATAGCTCAAAAAAGCACAAGTAAATAGAATGGCCACAAACAACAATTGATAGACTAACAAGAAATGCCAATATTCACTACGACTTGCACGACCATCAAAATCAGCATATTTATAAACCAAACATTGTTTAAAGTTTTCAATCAAGCCTAGATTGTATTTATCTAACGAGATTTGTGGTCTACTAACATGCCCACATTCTGGGCAGTAACAATCTGTTTTCAACACTGCATGTCCACAATAGGGACAAGATTTCATAATAAACTCCTTCTAGCTACAAACAGGAATCAGCAAAGATTACGAGGTCCTGCTGTACTTAACACATATAACAACTTAGATATTTTTTATTTATTAATATCTATATTTTTGAATTCATCTTAAATTCATTTTACTACAAAGTGTTATATTGTCTATAAAGGAGATGTTAAACTTTTATAAAATAAAATAATGAGATTGTTAATAAATACAGGTATCTATTACATGTATCCATTCCCATTAATACCATACCATAATATCTCTCTAATGATATCAGCAATAATAATAGATTGGATAATAAAGATGGCAATCCCCATCGCCCAATCTTGATGACGGGATGGAGTTTCTTCTAGTCCTGTAGCCTTGCTAACCTCAGGAGTAATAGGTGTATAGCCGGTTCTTTCACCATATGAATTCTCTCTTTCATCGCCACGACGCAATTCGTAAACGAGGAATATAAAGAAGCCTATAACAGGAATAAATGAGATTAACTGCGTCCAACCACTCCGGCCAATATCATGCATACGCCGTGTTGTGATAGCTATATTGGGAACTATAAAGAAAAGGGATACCCCTACAGTAACATTATCGATAAGCGCTTCATAATTAGGAAAGCCCAAGTTACTACATAGTAAAGCCAAAATCCCAAGTAATCCTTGTATCAACGTAACGCCTGCCACGAATCGCCAATATTCACTACGACTAGCACGACCATTAAAATTAGCATAGTTTCTAATGCCTAATTTGAAGGCATCGGTATAATTCAAATCATATATATTTATGGTTGACATAACCTAATCCTCCTCCGCGGCTTCAATAGCAACAATGCCCCAGCCTTTGCCTTCATTATGCAAACGAACTAATACGGGCTCTAGATTATCTTCAAAGGTAATGGTAAAGCCCATATAGTTTACAACAATATCATCATCTTGGTCTTGGGAAACATAGTCAAGCTGTATCGCTTTCACCTTAGGAACCTCTTCCTTAGTCATGGCTTGTTCCCATAGTTCAAAGGTACCATATCGCTCCATAGCACGAGCACTCAAATAACGATATGCACCATGATAATCCTTTTTGTTGAGGGCTTCATAATAATTACTTACCACAGTACGCCCCTCTGTTGTAGCCGTTTCACTTTGTAAAAGACGATTTGCTTGTTTCGTTAACGAACTAGGTTCCAAATTGCCATAAGCAGTCTCTTCTACCATAAAATTATGATTAATCATTGTACTACCTGCACTAGTGGCTAGGCATCCTAATACTAATATGGACACAATAAAGAGGCCCGAAACGGAACGTTTTTCCTCTAATTCATTAGATACAGGCGATGTGCGCTTACAGAATAGATACAATAATGCAAGCCAGCCTAAAATAGGAACCAATAGTAAAATCATCAACGTTGGATCATTATTAGAATCTCGTAACCGTCTTGCCATTAACATAATCTTCGGCAAGCATAACAGGATGGACAATACAAATAATACGCCGCCACCGATAGAGACAGCATAAAGAAATCCATACGGTATGTAGGTTGCAAGACCTGTAATACATATAATTAAGCCATATACAAAGGATATAGCACTTATGGTGAGCCAAAAATCGGCTGTATTGGTACGTCCCTTACTGTTCGCATAGTTTTCCACTAGCTCACGATAGAGGATTTCGTATACTCTCTGTTTCATAAAGCTCCTACTATAATCTTAGATAATATTAAATAATAAACATATATAGATATTCCTATTATACTATGATTTATCAACTTAGTTGATTCATTTTTTGTTCATGAAATCTACCTATACTACAGACATATTTCTTACAACTAAAATTCGTGCAATTAATTATGCAGGAGATAATTATGAAAGCTAAATTAATTAAAGCAGTAGCCTTGGCCAGTTTAGGTGTCTTCTTAACAGTTGGTATTAGTGCCAATGTATCCCAAGCCAAAGATTATCACTTCAAAATCGGTGAAAACCATCGCATGGTAAAAAATGATGATGGCACAGTAGATAGCAGCGATCATCCATGGTACAAAGTAAATGATAAAAAGAAAAAGCACAGAAAGTATAGAATATCTGAACGTGAAAAGCATGATAAAAATACAACAGCAAAACGCAGCGAACGACACCAACGTTCTGAATCCTCTAATGACTAAGCCTTGCGCATAATACATATTACTAGCCCTAAAAACACAAAACTAAATTAACCAACCAATGAAAAGGACGTTATACATTGTATAACGTCCTTTTGTGTTATCCCCTATATAATTTTTCCCAAGGCTATATGAGTTATTATGTTATGCGCCAGCCTTTAGAACAGCTTGTTTCATGGATTGTACGTAATCAAACAACGCTTGATCCGCATGTTCACCGTGTTCTGCCACGATTTTAACGATGGCAGAGCCTACGATAGCACCGTCGGATACGCGCGCCATAGCTTCCGCTTGTTCTGGCTTAGAGATACCAAAACCAACAGCTACCGGGATATCCGTATATTTGCGAATCATTTCAACAATGGATTTAATATCCGTCTTGATTTCACTGCGCATGCCTGTAACGCCAAGTGAGGATACACAGTATACAAAGCCTTCTGCGTCTTTCGCGATCATTTCGATGCGGTTTTCAGATGTTGGCGCAATTAAGGATACAACTTCAACACCATGCTTATGAGCCACACTAGCGAGCTCGCCTTTTTCTTCAAATGGCATGTCTGGTACGATAACACCAGAGATTCCCACCTCTTCACAGAGGGTAAAGAATTTTTCACGACCAAATACATAAATAGGATTCAAATAGGTCATGAATACGAGCGGTATAGTCACCGCATCATCACCTGTACGCAGACGACGCACCATATCGAAGATATCATTGATTTTTACGCCTGTAGATAATGCGCGTGTACTTGCTTCTTGGATAACTGGGCCTTCCGCTGTGGGATCGGAGAAAGGAATACCGATTTCCACCATGTCTGCACCGGCTTTCACCATAATGCGAATATAACGTTCTGTATTTTCAATACCGTGGTCACCAGCACTAATGAACGGGATGAATGCCTTGCCCTTTGTGAAAGCGTCTTTAATGTTACTCATGAAGATCCACCCCTCTATATTTCGCCATAGCCGCTACGTCTTTGTCACCGCGACCAGATAAACAAATAATAATGATGTCGTCCTTGCTCATAGTAGGAGCAATTTTACGTGCATGTGCCACCGCATGAGCACTTTCAATCGCAGGAATAATACCTTCCAAGCGAGATAAATATTCAAAGGCATCTACTGCTTCGTCATCTGTAACAGGCACATATTCAGCACGCCCGCTATCGTGCAAGTACGCATGTTCAGGACCGATGCCAGGGTAATCAAGACCTGCAGAAATAGAATATACTGGAGCAATTTGGCCATCTTCATCTTGGCAGAAGTAAGATTTCATACCGTGGAAAATACCAACAGACCCCTTCGCGATTGTTGCTGCATGTTCCTCTGTATCGATGCCGCGACCTGCTGCTTCACAACCGATGAGACGAACCCCTTCATCTGGAATGAAGTGATAGAACATGCCCATCGCATTGGAGCCACCGCCTACGCAAGCCATAACAGCTGTTGGCAATTTGCCTTCTGCTTCGAGGATTTGTTCACGCGCTTCACGACTGATAATAGATTGGAAATCACGAACGATCATAGGGAATGGATGAGCACCCATAACGGAGCCCAATACATAGTGCGTATCGGACATGCGGTTTGTCCATTCGCGCAACGCTTCGGAAACCGCATCTTTCAATGTACTAGTCCCTGTTGTTACTGGATGCACCTTAGCGCCTAGCAATTCCATACGATATACGTTAAGCGCCTGACGTTCACAGTCCTCTGCACCCATGTATACTTCGCATTCCATGCCCATCAATGCAGCGATAGTAGCCGTTGCCACGCCGTGTTGACCTGCGCCGGTTTCAGCAATAACGCGTGTTTTACCCATCCGTTTTGCCAATAACATTTGACCGATTACATTATTCAACTTGTGGGAACCCGTATGGTTCAAGTCTTCCCGTTTTAAATAGATTTTGGCACCCCCAAGATCCTTTGTCATACGTTCTGCATAGTATAAAAGGGATGGGCGACCTGTATATTTTTTATGTAAATCCTCAAGTTCGCGTACGAAATCAGGATCATCTTTGTACTTGTTGTACGCCTCTTCCAATTCGATGACTGCATTCATCAATGTTTCTGGCATAAATTGGCCACCAAAGGAGCCAAAATAGCCATGTCTTTGTTCACTCATATAACTTACCTTTCTATATACCATTCCTGCTAGCACGCCATACTATGGCATTGCTATTGTTCTCACAATGTTAGTGAAAGCTTTTATCTTCTCATCGTCCTTCACGCCTTCTGTTTCAATGCCGCTACTGATATCGATGCCGTACGGTCGAACCGTACGAATGGCACGCGCCACATTGGTGCTATCGATACCACCAGCCAGCATAAATGGTCGTTCAAACTCGTCTAAGCAAGACCAATCGAACACTTCCCCCGTACCTCCGCGCTCGTCTTTGTGGTACGCATCAAATAATAGCATATCCGCACTGCTATCGATCCACGCCTCTGCATCTGCAGCGCTACGGATTTGAACAGCCTTCCAAACCTCTACATTAGTACGTCCTTTTAAGGATTGGATGAAAGCTTCATCTTCATCGCCATGCAATTGCACCGCATCAAGATTTACTTCTGTGGCAATCGTAACGAGATTATCTAGCGTTTCATTGACAAAAATGCCTACCGTTTTAATAAATTCTTGATGTATAAGTGTCGGACTTATATTTTCTGTACTAGTCAGTGTCCCTTCATGCGCATCACCAGTTGCTGTTTCTTCTTGCAATGCGTTAATTATTGTTCCATCTTGTACTACATCATTACTGTATTGTTCTGCGTTTCTGTTATATCGATTTGCGTACTGTTTATGTAGTTCTTCAACTAAGGTTTTTGCTTGGTCAACAGTGACTTGACGTTTGCTTGGTGCAAATACAAGGCCCATATAATCAGGCTTTGCCTCTACTACAGCAGGGATAGTCTCCACCTTAGAGATACCGCACATCTTAATCTTAGGTGTATAGTATGTCGGTCCATAAAGATAGGCTAATTTTTCAACCTTATTAGGAGAACGCATGAAGGTTTCACCCATCAAGGCTACACCGATATTGTTATCGCGCAATACTTGAATATCCTCCGGCGTTTCAAGGCCACTTTCAGATACAAAGATTACATCGTCTTCAACGAGATTGCGCAAGCGCACACTATTTTGTACATCTACAGTGAAGTCCTTGAGGTTACGATTGTTAACTCCAATAATGCGGGCACCGCAATCGATGGCCATTTGCACTTCTGCTTCGTCATGGGCCTCTACCAAAGAGGATAAGCCAAGAGAATCAGCTAACTCACGGAACTTTGTCAGCGTAGGCACATCGAGGCATGCACAGATTAATAGGATTGCACTAGCGCCCCATACCTTTGCTTGGTAGATTTGGTATTCATCGATGATAAAGTCTTTACGAAGCACAGGAATTTTTACGGTGCTTGCAATTTCTTGCAAATATTTTTTATCACCCTTAAAGAAATCTGGCTCCGTCAAAACAGAGATAGCCGCAGCACCAGCCACTTCATATTCTTTGGCGATGTCTAAATATGGGAAGTGCTCAGCGATGATGCCTTTTGATGGAGATGCCTTTTTCACTTCACAAATGAAATTGAAATCTTGCTGACGAAGGGCCGCTTCAAAAGGAAATCCTGTATCAGATGGTAATGCTAAAGCCACTGCTTTCACAGACTCTGGAAATTCCACCTGTTTTTCTTGGGCTACCCGAATTTTGGTCGCCTCTATAATCTTATCTAAAATCAATGGTCATACCTCTTGGGTTGCTTTCACAAACTGTTCCATTGTCGCAAGCGCCTTGCCAGAGTCGATTATATGTTTCGCCTCTTCGATACCCTCTGCCAATGTAATGCCGTCTTTCGCAAGGTAAATCGCCATGCCAGCATTGAGAAGAACTGCTGTGCGTTTACCACCTTGCTCACCACCGAGAACGCGACGTGTAATCTCAGCATTTACCGTAGCATCGCCACCTTCAAGCTCAGTTTTATCAGCGTATTCGAAACCATATTCCTTAGGATCGAATTCGTAGTTTGTGAACGTCCCATTATTAATTTCACATACGTACGTTTTATTGGTAGCCGTAATCTCATCAAGGCCGTCGAAGCCATGTACCACGGCACCGCGTTTAACACCAAGATTAGCCAATACGCGAGCCAACGGTTCTACCAGAGATTTATCGTACACACCCATCAACTCCACAGTAGCACCTGCTGGATTTGCCAAAGGGCCAAGGATGTTAAACACCGTACGAACACCCAACGCCTTACGTACAGGGCCAGCATACTTCATGGCTTGGTGATATACAGGAGCAAACATAAAGCACATATTGGCTTTGTTAAGAACCGCTTCGTTTTGCTCGCCGTTAAGCTCTAATTTAGCGCCCAACGCTTCAATCAAATCTGCAGCGCCACATTTACTAGATACACTGCGGTTACCATGTTTCGCTACAGGAATACCTGCTGCAGAAATGATAAAACCAGATGTGGTAGAAATGTTGAATGTATTAGCTTCATCACCGCCAGTACCTACGATTTCTATAACAGTGCCTTCGTGAGAAACAGAACCGGCCTTTTCGCGCATAACCTCAGCAAACGCCGTAACCTCATCTACAGTAGGGCCCTTCGCTGCAAGAGCACACAAGAAACCAGCCATAGGAACCTCGGCTACATCGCCGCTCATAATCTTGTTCATTGTATCTTTAGCAAGGTCGTAGGATAAATCTTGACCATGCGTTACTGCATATAATGCGTCTTTAATCATTTTATAGCTCCTTACTTGTTGTTCATTTTCTTTGGTTCAACGTTAATAGGGCATATACCTACTTTAATGCTACATGTGATTCACGTGGACCTATGCCCTCCACTGGCCGGGTCTGACTACGGCCTGCGGCCTTCGCAGGGCCAAAGTCGGGCCTAGAACCCCGTGAACTCACATAAACACTAGAACACTTAATCTTTTATATGCCCTACTCACTGTCACACGCACAATAAAATGAACAACAATTTAATATCTCTTAAATGATCCTGCGCATTATATGGAGTAACGCACAGGTCATTTCTTTATAGGGTGGTGGGAATAGTGGTGCTTTGCACCACCTCTTTCTATATTAGAGGTTCTGATTCGCATATTTCTTTAGGAAAGTATGGCTATAGTTTACGATATGTATTGTAGAGGGGCTATTATAGGTACTGCCAAGATTGAGTTGGCAGGAAATAAGGTCTTAAGGAACGACTTGGCGGCCCCACGTAGTGGGGCATTGTCCACTTGGAGTTCCGAGAGATCTTATTTCTGCCCTATCGTTCAAGGACTTATAAATAGCCCATCGAATACACAACAGTGATTATTTTTCTAAGAAATTGCGAATCATTTGTTCCCCGTTCGGTGTCATGATGGATTCCGGATGGAATTGTACGCCGTAGATTGGGTAGTCTTTGTGTTCTACGCTCATTACTTCGCCGTCGTCTGTAACGGATGTAACGATGAGTTCGCTTGGGATTGTTTCGTCTACAATCGCCAAGGAGTGGTAGCGTGCCACTTCAAATTGTTCTGGTACGCCTTTAAG
The DNA here is from genome assembly GCF_000163715.1 of Veillonella sp. 3_1_44. Classification (NCBI taxonomy): domain Bacteria; kingdom Bacillati; phylum Bacillota; class Negativicutes; order Veillonellales; family Veillonellaceae; genus Veillonella; species Veillonella sp. 3_1_44. The sequence goes on along the minus strand of NZ_GG770201.1, from coordinate 130,016 downwards.
GATTTTGGATGGGTGTACTTGTTTGGCTACGCTTTGTTTACCGTGCATCACTTGTTTTGCGTAAGATACGGTGCCACCGAATACTTCACCGATGGCTTGGTGACCAAGGCATACGCCGAGAATTGGGAATTCACCTTTGCATTCGCGCAATAGGTCTTCGTATACGCCCGCATCAGCTGGTCTGCCAGGGCCTGGTGAAAGTATCACGTAATCTGGTTTCAACGCACGAATTTCTTCAACTGTTAATTCATCGCTGCGGATGACTTTAATATCTGAATCGATAGAGCCTACTAATTGGTATAAGTTAAAGGAGAAGCTATCGTAATTATCTATAAGGAGTACCATTATTCTACCTCCTGTGCATCTGTAATTGCGGAAATCATGGATTGGCCTTTGATTAAGGTTTCGTTGTATTCGCTTGCAGGAACACTATCGCGAACAATACCAGCGCCAGCTCGAACGTAAACCTTGCCACCTTTATTCATGGCCATGCGGATACCGATACATACGTCCATGTTACCGGAGAAATCGATGTAACCTACAGCGCCGCCGTATACACCGCGCGGGCTTTTTTCTAGTTCGTGTAAGATTTCGATGGCACGAATTTTAGGGGCTCCGGACAAAGTACCTGCTGGCAATGTAGCACCGATAGCATCGAGTGCATCTTTACCGTCTTGAATGTCACCGCTCACAGTAGATGTAATGTGAATAACATGGGAGAAACGTTGCAACATGTGTAACGCCTCTACTTTTACGGAACCGAATTTAGAAATTTTACCTAAGTCGTTACGACCAAGGTCAACGAGCATGTTATGTTCAGCCAACTCTTTTTCGTCATTAATGAGTTTTTCCTCAATAGCGAGGTCCTCTGCTTCGTTTTTACCGCGGCGCATAGTGCCTGCAATTGGGAAGGTATACATTTTGCCGTCCGTTAATTTTACCAATGTTTCTGGAGAGGCACCTGTAAGCTCTACATCGCCACCAGATAAATAGAACATATATGGAGATGGGTTCAACGTACGCAATACGCGGTATGCATTTAACAAGCTACCTTCAAACTCAGCTTCACGGCGGTTAGATACAACACATTGGAAGATATCCCCTTCCTTGATGTAGTGCTGTGTCTTTTTAACAACTGCTTCAAACTCATCCTTTGTAAACTCAGAGGTAAACTCTGTTTTAAGGATGCCTTTTGGAATGTCTGCCTCTTTGCCGTTTACTACGAGATCAGCTAGTGCTTTCAACTCAAGCTCAGCCTTGTTGTAGTTGCGTTCTAAATCATTTGTGCTGATGTTAGCAATCAAGTAGATTTTATTTTTGTAATGGTCAAAAGCGATTACCTTATCAAAGAGCATAAGGTCTACATCGTTTACCATCGCAGAGTTATCATCTGGCGTTGGGAAATCCAATGTTGGCTCGATATAGCGGATGTATTCACAAGCAAAGTAGCCTACAAAGCCGCCTGTGAAGGTTGGTAATTCTTCTAAGCGAGGGCTTTTGTATTGGCTCAAAATATTGCGAATTTCTGTAGCTGGGTCAGAGCATTCAAAGGTACGCGTTGTACCATCTTTGATAGTCATTTTATGGTTTTTGCAGAAGAGCTCAATCTTAGGATCATAGCCCAAGAAGGAGTAACGGCCCCAATGGTTACTATTATCCGCACTTTCAAGCAAGTACGTATGACTGCTCACTTGTTTTAATGCTTTCAACACACTAATCGGTGTGCGTACGTCGGATAAAATTTCCATATATACAGGCACGATATCGTAGCCTGGTGCGATAGCTTTCACACGGTCAAGACTAGGGAAAATCATGAGAACCTCCATCTGGCATTTGCCAATAAAAAAACTCGCCCATGACAATGTAACGTCAAGGACGAGTCTATAGTTCTATTTTTACAAGAGTATTAGAAAATACTTGTATTATGCTATAAATCGCGGTACCACCTTGTTTGAATGCAACGCATTCCCCTTTCGCAGGATACTAACATATCCCTCACGACTAACGCTCGTGTGACGTCGCACCATACTAGGAATGAAATTCATTCTTTTCCATGCGCCCTCGGTGGTCCATTTAATAAGCTGCGTACTACGGGTTCTCAGCTAATCCCGCTCTCTGTGAGTGCATTTCCTATTTTTATCTCCACCTCATCGGTTTCTTTAGGCGAGTATAAAATTATAATCTGATTATAATGTTTCTATAGAATGAAAGTCAAGGAAAATCTTAACTTTCACCTTATCCTTAGATTCATCAACCATATAATATCGCTACTTGTGATTAAATAATATATCCCTATTCACCTTAGCAAATTCAGAATATTTATATTGTTTTCCTCTAAACACTAATAGTATACTGAAATTACATATGTTGTCAGCTTCTACTGATTATTATGCGGAGGAGAGAGAATGAGTTTTTATTTTACTGATCAAATACAGCAGTCTTTCAATAAAATATTCCATCAATGTAATAAAGATATTGCTTGGGCGGGCAAGGCTGAGCTTGATGCCCTTGTGAAATTGGACGAGGAAGGTCAAAAGATTCCAGGTATCGGCGATGTGTACGCTATTTTGGCGCGCGTCTATTCTGGACCTCAGTTCACGTGGATTGAAGCAGGCTTCCCTGAGGATGACACAAAGGCGTATAGTTATTTACATACGGCTATTCGCAAAGGCAGTGCCATCGCTATTTTACAAGCTATGCGTACCTCTGGTGCCCTTACACCAACTATTGAAAAAGAGTTGCCTATGACGAAGGACCAAGCATTCCAGCGCGTCTATGAGGGCGCCCAAAAGGGTTGTTCCTACTGTGCCTACGCCATTGCCAATGTATACCAATGGGGGGATTACCACATCTTACCATCGGCTCGAAAGGTGGCTAACGAAGGTGAACCATCTACCTTTGTCCGTTTCTTAAAAAGCTTATTTGTACAAGCAGATCAACGTAGATCGACCAATAAAATAAATGCTATTGCTCAACAATGGTTGCGTAAATCTGCCGATGCAGGCCTTGTTATTGCATACCGAAACTTGCGCATTACCTATGTAGAGCAAGATAATAGGGCAATGGAAGAACAAGTCATTTTTGAAGGTGCCAAAGCAGGTTTGCCACTCATGATGTATTTAGCAGGCGATATTTGTAAGTCTCGCGGGGAGCATGAACGAGCTCTCGAATATTTTGAGCGTGGTGCGGCCATGAATAATGGCATGTGTTTGCGTGAAGCTGCCGAGTACTATGCAAAACCATGTGAGTCTAACAAAAGAATTCCTCAGAATATTCAAAAGGCCCTCAAATACTATGAGCGTGCTGCTATAAGCCCAGATTATTTAGACTTTAACGACCACGCTTATGCTACCATGCAAGCCATCATTCTTCGCACCTTGAATATCGATGGTCAGTCTCAAGACTGGTCTCGCATCGCTCACTTATTGCAACAACCAGCTATTTACACGCTCGATGCTATTTGGCCGTATCTCGCTTATGTATTTACTTTCAAAAAAGGTAATACCCCTGCTATAAGAACCGCCATAGAGTGCGTCAATCAGGCTAGCAAATGTTTCGATAGATACGGTAGTTATGACTATGCGGACCATCTATGGCAACTGGCCGCCGGCTATTGCTACGAAATTGGTGCCATTACAAAAGAACCTGATTTAGACCAAGCCGTTACGTTCTACGAGCATGCTCGTGAAAGCATCAAACGTCTCAACACAAGAAACGATAATTGGTTAGGTACTGGTGAGCCGTTGGCAATTCCTGACGAAGCCTCTGAGCGATTAGAGGCCTTTGAACTCGTTGATGGACATTATCAGTACAAAGAAGGGATAACGCAATCTTCTACAACATGTAACCCTATGCCACCTGCATGGCCGCAAAACTCTGTCGATGTATTAGAAATCTTCGAGAATTCTACTACTGGTTGGCGCACGAATAAATACGACTGGAATTTCATTCAACGGGAATGGGATACACAAAAATATCTCAGCTTTATCATCTATGATAATCGTCAATCCATAGAAAACATCATTTACGATGTGTACAGTATCGTTATGTTCCACAATGAAGACAAAAACTCTTGTACTATCTATCTATACGGCTACATTGAGGAGCCTAGCGAACTAGATGAAAACGTGGATCCTAGGGTATATGAAATAAGATACTTTAAAGAAATGTCCATTCCTGCAGGTCTCGCTTTAATTAAAGACTTCTATGATAATGCTACATTGCCTGTGATTGATGAAAGCTGGGAGAAACAGTACAAAAATACTACGCCTCCTAGAGAATATGTATTAACTTGTGACAACGATATCTTCTACCTCAATCAATATGAACTTTCCAATCAAATGATTAAGGATGCCTTAGAAGGCGTAGCCAATGGCAAGTACGATATCATTGCGGTTCGCCCATCTAACCTCGACGATCCGGGTATTAGCTACTTCATCGAGCGCGGAAAAGGTAAAAACTTACATATTTCTCTCTATATCACTATAGAAGACGACGTAGAAGATGACATCGTATATGGCTTTAAACGGGAATCTAGCAACTTAACCTCCATTAATTACTGGATCCAAGAATCTATAGCAAGCAATAAACTTCCGGACTTAAGCGATTGGGAAGAAGTTAAAAAGAAAGACTAAAGGAGGGATACTTTGGAAACGTGGAAACGAACGGTGTACATTTGCGCATTCTGCATATTCTTCATGTCCCTCGGGATTAGTCAGGTAAGCCCTATTCTCCCTCTATACTTCCATGAAATGGGCTTAAGCGATACAGGATCGATAGCACAATGGTCCGGTGCCTCCATGGGCATCACCTTCCTCATTGTCTGCTTAGCAGCTCCCTTCTGGGGCCGATTAGCAGACCGTAAGGGACGTAAGATTACCCTCATACGCTCTAGTCTTGGTATGGCTATATGTAGTATATTATTGGGCTTTCAGACTACACCAGAAGGTGTGTTCCTCGTTCGTACATTGCAAGGGTTAGTAAGCGGTTTTTACCCCGCATCGGTAACACTTATCGCGTCAGAAACACCGCAAAACCATACAGGTTGGGCTCTAGGGATTATAGGATCCTTTAGCCTTGCAGGCTCACTAGCCGGTCCGCTTGTAGGAGGGTATCTCAGTGATGTAGTAGGTATTCGAAATGACTTCTTTATCATCGGGGCCCTTATGCTTATCTCCTTTGGCTTGACGGCAATGCTGGTACATGAAAACTATGTTCCAAAGCCACTTGTTGAGAAGCAAACCTTTAGAAATCTAAAAACTCACTTACCTGAGTTTTCTAGTTTAGTCGCTTTATCTGCAACCTCCTTCCTGTATGCCATTTCGGTTACCGCCATCTCCCCCATTATGACGGTTTACATTAAAGGAATGCTACCAAGCAATACGGAAAATATAGCCTTCATATCTGGTGCTGTGTTCTCTGCCATGGGTATCGCCCAATTCTTTAGTAGCTCTCCACTCGGGAAATTAGTAGACCGTATAGGCCCTAGAAAGGTGCTCATCTACTCGATGATCTATGTAGGTCTACTCAATATACCGCAAGCCTATGTGGACTCTGTGTATGTACTTGGGTTTATCCGTTTCTTGCAAGGTTTTGGGCTAGGTGGTATGTTACCTGCGCTCAATACCTATTTAGCATCAAAAACACCTAAGGAATATACGGGACAAGTATTCTCGTACAATCAGTCTTGTTTGTCTATGGGTTACTTTCTAGGCTCCTTTGGTGGTTCCATCGTAGCCGCTCAATTTGGCTTCACAACCCTTTTCTGGGCATGTAGCCTTACCTTTATCGGCGCTGCCCTATGGGTTGCGTTAAAACTAAAGTAACGCCGTAATACAACGAAAATAGTGCAAATGCATTAAAGAAACTATATAAACAAATAAAAAGAGCTGTTCTCAGAACTCAGATGTGTACTGATTCCGAAACAGCTCTTTTATTATATTTTTTGTAAAAGTTTAGAAAATTTCACTAGCTAGGGGATGATCATTCTATATGTATAGAATAACTATTGTCTCTAGTTAGGTATTATAGGATACCGAGGATTTCCCACCATGCGTAGCCCACTGTAAGGTTTACGATGAAGCACATGATAGCGAAGATACCGCCGATAATCCACCAGCTCTTAACTGTGTTGTAACCTGCACCGAATACGATTGGAGCCGCTGCACCGCCGTAGTGAGTCAACGCACCACCGTAGGAGTTTGTAGCAGCTAGTAACAAGGACAACGCCATTGGGTTTACACCCGCTACTTTACCTACAGTAAGGAATACTGGAAGCATGGCTACAACGTACGCACTACCAGAGGCGAACAAGTAACGAACAGCGATACTGATAGCGCCGATGATAATAAGAGCCAGCATTGGGTTGTCGCCGAAGTTGAAGTGTGTGCCCATAAAGTCAGCTAGCCATTCAAAGAATTTAACCTTGGACAACGCACTGGACATACCGATGATACCACCGAACCAGATCAATGTGTTCCAAGCACCTTTGGATTCAAGCATATCTTCCCATTTGATTACGCCTGTTACAAGAGCTGCTACCATGGCTACGATAGCTACTGCTGTTGCATCAAGGGAGAATTTAATGCCAAAGCCTTGCGTCAAGATGGAAGGCAACGCCCAACCAACTAAGGCAAGGATAAAGATAGCAATAAGAGATTTCTCGCGACCAGACATAGGTCCAAGTTCTTTCAAACCTTCATCAGCAATCGCATGAGAGTCGATGTGTTGAATAGATGGTTTGTCTAAGTAGTATACCAAAGCAGGTGTAATGAGAAGCATCACAAGACCTGGTACTACGAGTGCTAATGCCCAAAGGCCCCAGTTGATATCTACGCCGAGGATTTTGTTCATGTAGTCAGCAGCCAATAAGTTTGGTGCCATTGCTGTAGCGAACATCAAGCTTGTTACCTTAGTCACCATGTATGTGTTAACCATGAGGTAAGAACCAGCTTTTTTAGCGCTTTCACCAGGCTCAGAACCTAACGCTTTTGCTACAGAGTTCATGATTGGGAACACGATACCGCCACAACGTGCTGTGTTGGAAGGTGTTACTGGAGAAATAATAAGGTCTAATAAAGCAGTTACATAGCCAAGACGCAATGTAGTGTGACCTAAGGATTTAATCAATAGGTACGCAATACGACGGCCAAGGCCTGTTTTTACGAACGCCACACTGAGGGAGAACGCAGAGAATACTAACCATACTGTGGTAGATGCATAACCAGACAATACGTTTTTCGTAGCATTCAAGAAAATTGCAGAATCTGCAATAGATAATAACAAGATAATTGGTGCTGGCCAAGGTTTAACAACAAGACCAACGATAGCCATTAAATAGAAACCTAGCAGTCGCCAAGCTCCAACGCTCAAACCTTCTGGTGGTGTAATGAACCACATTGCCAGAGGAATGGCAAACATAATTGCAATTTTAAGTAGCTTATTCATTCTTACTCTCCTTTTACATAAGCTATGCCTTTCATGATCGGTCGCGCTGTTCTAGCGACGCCCGCCTTCTCCACATGCCAACCCTTATCTTTGGTTAGGCATATTTCGAAATCAAATTTCCCTGATGGATGCGCTAAAGTAACTTGATTCGTTTCTTTAGCACGTTCGCTCACTACTTCGTTCGCCACAGTCCCCGTAATAAGCGCTGCTGTAGCTGTACAAATACCACCTGTAACAGCATACGCTTTATGCATTACAGCGAGTGCCTTTGTACGAGCCACGATGTCTATACTATTCCCCTCGATAGTTCGACCATCGCTTGCCACGTAGGTTTGTGGTGCGGACACCATGCATACCTTTGGAACTGCAGGACTAGCAGCCTCTTTCGATGGAGCAAGTCCCATCATTACAGCTGCAGTAGTGCGAATATCTTCAAGTGTATTGAGTAATACACCGCCATCCGTTTCTGTGAAAGCCGGTAACTCCGTGCCTTCATAACCAAGGTCTGTAGCCTTTACAAATACAGCTGGATTAGCTGCATCTACGAGACTGACTTGGATTGTGCGCCCATCAGCCAATGTAATTGTATCTTGTACATTGCCTGTTGGTAGTAGCTTACCCGTCTTAGAACCGCTAGGCTCCAAGAAATATAATGTAATACGAGCACCTGTACCAGGCACGCCATCGATAGCAAAATCACCGTCAATAACAGGTTTACCATCTCGTACTGGCACATGTGCTTCAATAACCTTATTTGTATTTGTGTTAAAGATACGAACCACTGTTTCTGGTTCTATGGCTTTCACAAAGCCTTCCATAATAGCAAATACCCCTGCACCAGCAGAAATATTGCCACAATTACCTTCGTAATCTACCACCGCATCAGCGATACCGACATAACCAAAGGTGTAGTCGATATCCGCATCATCGCGGTCAGAAGAATTTACGATAGCCACCTTGCTCGTCAATGGATCAGCACCACCGATACCATTAATTTGACGCGCATCGGGAGAGCCATATAAATCTAAAATCATACGATCCCGAGCAGCTTGGTCAGTTGGAAGCGTATCTTTTAACAGATACGCCCCTTTACTAGTACCGCCGCGCATATAGGTAACAGGAATTTCTTTATACCCGTTCATAACTTACTCCTTTATGTTCACCACTTACGCTTTGCTATTTGCATAGTAGTTGATGAGACAACCTGCTGCGATAATATCTTTTTCTTCATCGCTGAGGTGCCCTAAATGTAATGTGATTTCTGCTTTCTTCGCACCTCCACTGATAACATATGCTGTGTAATCATCGGAGTCAGAGAATAATTGGTCACGCACATTTGGCACATATACATAGTCGCCTACGACCATAGTTTTAGAGTCTTCTTCGCTAGTTACGAACGGTAACATGCCCCAGTTAATTACATTGCTGCGATAACGTTTTGTAGCATATTCAATAGCGATATTAGCACCGCCACCCAATACACGTTGACAGGATGCTGCTTGCTCACGAGCAGAGCCATCACCCGGACGATTAGCATATACCATGCTGGAAACAGCTGTAGACTTAGCCATATCTTCTACAGATTCTGACAAGCCAAGAGCTTGCTTAACCTCTTCGTATGCAGCGACTAACTCTACTGTACTTTCACCTTCTTGACGAGATTTTTCCCAATCGCGAACGGTTTTAGCACGACCTACATATTCAGGAACCTTACGGCTCAAGGCAAATTCAGACAATGCATATGGATCTGAACGGAAGGAAGATGTTTCACCAGATGGAATCAACTCATCCGTAGTCGTTACAGGGTCATCGATATAGGCAACTACTTTGAGCAATACATTTGGGGTCAATTCTTTAATAGCTGGCCAAGGTTTAATGGATGGTCCATAAATGAGTTCAGTATTTTTTTTAGGCTCATTGAAGCCGCTATATACTTTGCTTTCATAAGGTTTATCATCATAGTGGTAAGCTGGTACTACATCATCATAATCGATATCAGTAGCCGCAGTTAATGCACCACCGTTAATAGCAGTAGCCGCTACGGAACGGGAGTCGAGAAGTGCAACGGAAGAAATTTGTCCGTTACCAGGTTTAGAACCTTCGCGATTCGGGAAGTTTCGTGTCGCATGACGACCACTGAGTCCAGTATTGTTAGGTGTATCACCTGCACCAAAGCATGGCCCGCAGAAAGCTGTACGCACGATGGCACCAGCACTCATAAGATCTACAAGAGCACCATTTTTCATAAGTTCTAAGTAAATTGGTTGGCTAGAAGGATAAACGCTAAATGCGAAACGACCGGAACCTACGCTCTTACCGCGTACGATGTTAGCCGCTTGCATAATGTTTTCATATAAACCACCAGAGCACCCTACGATGATACCTTGATCTAAATGCAATTTGCCGTCAAAATGTTTTTCAGGCAATTGTAAAGACAAGGATTTATTATCTAATTGCTCTACCGCTTGACGTTCGATTTCTGCTAATAAATCGCGACCACCTTCGTTGATTTCTTTAATTGTATATACATTGCTTGGATGGAATGGCATAGCAATCATACTTTCCACTTCCCTAAGATTAACTTTTACTAGGCCATCATAATAAGCTACATCACCAGGGTTAAGCTCTTTGTACGCATCACCGCGACCATGAAGTGTCAAGAATTCTTTCGTTGTACTATCTGTTCTCCAAATAGTTGTAAGGCATGTAGTCTCTGTAGTCATTACATCGATGCCGTTACGGAAGTCCATGGATAAATGTTCAATACCAGGGCCTACGAATTCCATTACTTTATTTTTCACAAAGCCGTTTGCGAATACAGCTTTTTCAATAGCGAGTGCCACGTCTTGTGGACCTACGCCGTGTTTAGGTTTTCCATCGAGGTAAATAGCGATAACTTCTGGACGTTGTACATCATACGTACGGCCAAGCAATTGTTTTACAAGCTCTGGACCGCCCTCACCAATCGCCATAGTACCAAGAGCACCGTAACGAGTATGACTGTCGGAACCGAGAATCATTTTGCCACAGCCTGCCATTGTTTCACGCATATATTGGTGAATAACTGCAAGATGAGGAGGTACATACACGCCGCCGAAGCGTTGAACTGCGGATAAGCCGAATACATGGTCGTCTTCGTTAATCGTGCCCCCTACTGCTGCCAAGCTATTATGACAGTTTGTCAAAATGTAAGGAATTGGAAATTTATCAAGACCACTGGCAATCGCCGTTTGAATGATGCCAACATAGGTAATATCGTGAGATGTTAAGGCATCGAATTTGATGCGTAAATCTTGATCACCTTCATGTTGTTGGTGGTCCATTAAAATACGGTACGCCATCGTTTCCTTATAGGCGCGCTCTTTATTAAAAACTTCTTGTTGATCAAGGGCTGTACTAGAATCTGCAGGAACGATATCCGTACCGTGATATAAAAATACACCATTTGAAATTAACTTAACCATGACTTACTCCTTTATTACTTTCAGGCATGTGTAAACCTTTACAAACACTATATTTTCACCATGTTTATTGGTGAAAGTTCCATTCCTCTTACTAGTACCTAGTCTTTAGTTATATCTAATCTGTATAGCCCTAGCGTCCCCTCGTCTGTACCAACTCTATGGGATAGAGTACAATAATACATATGTAAAGGAGAGTTTATGGATACGAAAGATTGTACAATTTTAAAAACCTTAGCAGAGGAAAATAATATTACTTATGCGGCGCGTCGTCTATTTATGACGCAACCTGCATTGAGTGAGCGCATAAAAAAATTAGAAAAGGAATTTAACTGTCCCATCATCAACCGACAAACTCGTGGTGTAGAGTTTACCTATCAAGGTCAACGCCTTGTACGATACGCCGAAGATTTGCTCAATTCCTATACTTCGGTACGCCAAGAGCTATTAGCTATGGGTAGTGAACCACGCGGTACATTAAACCTAGGATGCTCAAATGTATTCGCAAAGTATCATATCCCCCATATCTTATCCACCTTTAAAGAAACCTATCCACACATCGATATCATCATGTATACTGGACTCAGCTATAAGCTGTACCACGACTTCCTCGAAGGTCACCTACATGCTGCCATCATCCGCGGTGCCCACACTTGGGCAGAGTCGAAAGAACATATCTGGTCTGAACCATTTTGTTTCTTCAACAAAACACCATGTGCTGTAGAGGATTTACCTCGCTTGCCATATATTCACTATCAGACAGATCCGAATCTACAGCAGACCATTGATGATTGGTGGTATTCCCACTACTCACAACCTCCAATGCGCACCATTGAGGTGAACGACATCGATACATGTATGAAGCTCGTCAACCAAGGACTTGGTTTTACCATCCTCACCCAAAGCTGTGGTAATGATTACCCTAACCTATTTAAGGAAACCATGAAAGCTCTTGATGGTCATATCATGACTCGGGATACGTGGATGTACACCCGTCATAGTGCCCTTGAGTCCAAGCCAGTACAGGCTTTTTACTCATTTATGAAAACATGGGCTGACACAAAGGTATAGTAACTATTCCTTTAATACATATAATATATTATGAAAATGCAATAAAAACAAATTGCGTTTTTCTTTGGTATCCATAAATATTACTTATATCTCAACTTTCAATATATGCGTAAAAATCATATAATTAGCCGCTTACATATAATCAATTGATTAGTCTCTTATATACAATCATCTTGATTACCATGCTAGTTTAAATCATATGAATTGGTGCTTTGATACAAATATATTGATTGGCTATTAAAAGTTATAACAAAGAAAACCCGTCATGATCACAACAATCATGACGGGTTTTCTTTTACAATATAGTTTTATTGAACTAGAGTAACAATAGCATGATGACTACAGTCGCAATAATACATGGGACGGCATTGCGTTTCGCCATTTCCATAGGGTTGATACCTGCAAGTCCCGCAATGATGATACCTGCTCCTGCTACAGGACTCATACTTCGACCGATACCAGCACCGATTTGAGCCATGGATCCAAGTTGCATAATACCATAACCAAAGTCTGCTGCATGCGGTGTTACAGCACCGTTAAAGGCAAGAGCTGCCGCATTACCAGAACCAGAAATAACCGCCAATAAGAACGGACCAAAGGCTGCCCCGATTTGGGCGATTTGTTGAGAGTTCTTCATTCCATCAATAAGGGCACTTGTAAGTCCAATGAGTTGCATCCCTGCTGTAAAGCATGCTGCTGCAGCCATAAGGCCCACTACATCACACATACCATCTCCAGTACCACGGAAGAACTTCTTAACAGCTTCTGCCACATTAGGACGCACGGCAATGATACCAATAGCAGTACCGATGAGCATAGATACAGGAACGGAGATTTCTGGAATCACCGCTACCTGTTTACTACCTAATACAAGTAAAACAAGAGGAATAATTGGAATGATTGCATAGAAATAATTTACTTTGAACTCTTTGCCTTCCTCTACAGTATCGTTTTTCATTACATACCCTGTATGCTCCTTCTTAACGATAGCTACAATATTAAGCAAAATAGCGGCTACTACGATACCGATAATTGCTTGCATGGAGAAGCTGGCAATAACTGTCATTACGTCTACCCCCGCCAGTTGTGCCACTTGAGGGTTAAACATAAGGCCTGGACTCAAGGAGCTGCCCCATGTGCCTAAAAAAATAGCAGAACCAGCCATTGCTGGATGTACTCCAGAACGAATGAGGGCAGGAATTAAGAGTGCACCTACAGCCGCAGCACAACCTGCCGCTGTAGGTAGTGCAATGTTGATTAAGAATGTAATAATAACGGCACCTGGGATGATGATTTTAGTCATCTTTTTAAGCCCTGCAGAAATGAAATACACCATATGCTCCGTACATTTTGTATATTCCATAACATAGCTAAAACCTAACACCGTACAGATTGTAGGCACAAGGCCTGGATTTGTAAGTTCTTTCACAAAGGCCGTCGTACCAGCGCCAAGCTGCCCACCAATAAAGCACATTAATAAGCCTGATAATAATAAAACGAGCCGCGTTTCAAACTGTTTAATAATAGCGATAAACGTCGCTACTACGATAACAATACCTGTAATAACCATAACTCTCCTATCCGTGTACATAGGATGCAAGATAGCTATATCCCCTCTATAAACACTTTACACCCAATACACAACTAACAACACTAAATACAATAATCCTATCTATGTCTTACACCTAATAGGCCTAACAATAGTAAAAGTAATCACTTAATTATATTCAGTATAATCATATAACTATATAACTACTTATCTACATAACTACATAACTACATAACTACATAAAGAAGTATATTAAACAAGCTTTGTTTCTTCCAAGCTAAGTTTTCTAAGCACCTTATCAAGCACCGCTGCACCCGTTACGATATCATCCATTTCAGCAAATTCTGCAGGATTATGACTGATGCCGTCACGGCATGGAATAAAGATCATTCCCGTCGGAACTACCTCCGCCCAATGCATCGCATCATGACCGGCACCGCTAGGCATTGTCATGTACTCCACACCAACAGACTTAACAGCCTCTTCGATTTCTCGAATCATCGCTGGGTGCATCTCCACTGGATAGTCCTGTGCAATTGTTTCAATTGTATACGATAATCCACGTTTCTCGGCAGTAATGTCAATAAATTCTTTAACAAGAGTAACTACAGAATTACGAGCTGCCTTAGATATGCTACGAATGTCTACCCCTAGCTTTACAGCACCAGGAATGACATTCATCGCCCCTGGTGTAACCTCCACAACGCCAACAGTTCCCACCACGGGTGGTTCCTCTTGCATAGATGCAATCTCCTCGATGCCGAGGATGATTTTTGAGGCTCCACATAGGGCATCATGGCGTAAATTCATCGGCGTAGCGCCACTATGATCGGCATTGCCCCGAATGGTCACATAGAATCGCTCTGGCGCTGCAATACCAGTCACAATGCCAATCGTTTTCTGTTCGTGCTCCAGTACCTTTCCTTGTTCTATATGAATTTCTGTGAAAGACTTTACAGGTCGTTTATATTCCATTGCTTCAATCCCATCGGGATTTAAGTTGCGACCTTTCAATGCTTCGTATAAGGAAATTCCTTGTTTATCTACCAATCGGTGTAAGTCTTGTAATCTTAATTCACCACGCATGGCCTTACTACCTAGTGTAGCATCCCCAAAGCGACCGGACTCTTCGCACATGAAGGATACCACAGCGATGGTATGGTCATGTTCATAACCATCGTCAATCATACTACGAATTACTTCAAGGGCAGATAACACGCCCACCACACCATCGTAATTGCCTCCATTGGGTACGCTATCTGTATGAGACCCTACCATGACAACTGGTAAATCTGGTTTCTTACCAATCTTATAGCCAATGATATTACCAAAATCGTCTATTTCAACGGATAAACCCGCATCAATCATGCGATCTATAATATATTGACGCCCCTCCCAGTCTGCATCGGTGAAAGCAAGGCGATTAATGCCCTCACCAGGTGCTGTCAATTGGGCCATAGCATCAAAATCTTTAACTAATCGCTCTCGTTGAATCATATAACACCTCACAATCCACTACATCATTTACCGACAAACTATATGGTGGCTAGTCAGTAAACCTTATTTTAAATAGTGAGCCGCAATAGTACCCAATGCGACAATACCATTTAACATATCCTCTTCATCGATATCAAAGAGTGGATTGTGATGTGGCGCTTTAATAGCAGAACCTACTACCATGTAGGTTGCTCTACCGCCGCGATCAATGACACGGTTCAAGAAGTACGCACAGTCTTCACTTCCCCCACCGCTGTAATCGAATGGAACCTCTTTAAAGATACCAAGTGGCTCCACGATAGCTTGCACCTCACGAGCTAAATCATCGCTGATGCGACCTGCAGGAGTTTCACCTTGTTTTGTGATTTCAAAGGTACAATCGTGCATTTCTGCAGCACCTTTAATGATAGTCTTTGCTCGTTCAATCATGTAGTCATTGATTTCCGTAGTAGCTCCACGAGTTTCCAGTTTAAGAACTGCCACATCAGGCGTCACATTGCGACCTGTACCGCTTTCAAAAACACCTACATTCATGCGAGAGGCCCCTTGACTATGACGAGCGATAGCTTGTAAGTTAAGCACCGCAGTACAACCTGCGAGCATTGCATTTTGTGCTTTTTCTGGAGAGCCCCCAGCATGAGCAGAATAACCGTGGAACACCGCATCAAGTTTTGTTGTCGCTAAGAAGCCATGATCGCTACATGCAAAACAATTGGATAGATTTTCATTAAACCCAATATGCATGCCGAACATCAAATCTACATCATCCACAACGCCCGCTTCCGCCATCGCTTTAGCACCGCGCACGCCTTCCTCCGCTGGTTGGAAGATGAGTTTGATAGTGCCTTTGAATTCATCCTTATGAGCAGCCAAGTATTCCGCTAAGCCTAGCCCCATCGTCATATGTGCATCATGACCACAGGCGTGCATCGCCTTATCGTGACAAGAACGGAATCCTTCCTTTGTAGGCACATGGCTATCCTCTTTAGCTTCGATAACATCGTTAGAGTCCATGTCTACACGAAATGCTACTACAGGGCCTTCGCCGCCGAACTTCATAGTTGCAACAATGGCCGTTTTACCGTAGCCCATCTTTTCTACAAGCTCAGGATTAGCACCTTCTTTGATGGCGCGATCCATAGCGGCTTTCATAACCTCATCACTAGGCAAGCCCATACGAGAATCTAAATCGAGTACATCTGCGCCTAACGCCACATCATAGCCCAAAGAAATAAGCCTATCCGCCACTTTTGCAGCAGAGCGATACTCAAGCCAAGCAGGCTCAGGGTACATATGAAAGTCGCGACGCATAGCGATTAACGCATCGCGCCGTTGTTGCACGAAATCTTTTACAGACATAAATACCTCCGTAACAAACTAATAATCACGTATATATTTACTATATGAATAGATAGGTAAATAGTCAACTAAATGGCGCATGTATACAGTATCTAAAATATACTGTATGTTATAACAAAAAACACATATACCACGAAATGATTTCTGTGATATATGTGTGCTTATCAATTTATTCTAATATTGTTTTATTCAGTTTTGTCAGTACCTCTCGTTTAATAGTTCGTTGTCTATCCCAAGCGATGATGAATACGGTGGCAAGGATACATATCATACCGAAAATACCGATAACGGTAAACTCATTCCCTAGGAGAGCCCAACCGAATAAAGCCGCAGAGATGGGTTCTAGTGATGAAAGAATGGATCCTTGTACGGCCCCAATGAGCCTTACTCCTTCCATGTAGGCATTAAAGGATACTACGGTGCCCAAAATTATGATAGCAAAGAGCCCCAATAAGGTCATACTGTCTACAACGGCTTCTGAATCAAATTGTTGGAACATGATAACAGATAAGATGCCACAGATAAACATAGCAAAGCCTACAATAGCGGTGGTGCCATATGTTTTTAATAGCTCAATAGGTTGAATGTATATACACAAATGCTAGCTGCCGATACAAGGCCCCAAAATAAAGCTTTTTCATTAAAGGATGAAATATCCAGCCCTTTTTGCATGACAATACAGATTGTGCCCACCAAAGCAAGTAGTATACAAAATAACTCTGGCGTAGATGGCTTTTTAAAATACCGTAAAAACAAATAAATAATAATCATCGTAGGCGCTACGTATTGAAGCACTGTAGCAACTCCTACCCCTGAAATGGCGATGGCTCTAAAGTATGTATATTGAGCCAAAGCGATTCCTAGTACGCCAAATATTAATAACTTGCCTATATCTTTAGGTGCTTTAAAAATAGAGAAAATACGTTTTCCCTCTCGCAGATAAGCAAGGCCAATGGTTAATATCCCTGCTACAAGCAAACGCACCTCTAGTAACCACTCTACATTAATATGCTTTGCACTTTCAAGAAATTGTACAGATGTGCCTGAAAGTCCCCAAAACAAGGCCCCCATAATGGCTAGGCTCATGCCCTTCCATTGCTTTTCTTCCATGTGCCCCTCCCGCTCTCTAATGCAATGATAACAACGGTAGCAATAATCATAGCCATACCAATTAGCCCTAATAGACTAAATTCATTTCCTAAAAAAGCCCACCCAAAGAAAGCCGCCGAAATAGGTTCAATAGATGACAAAATAGATCCTGGTACGGCCCCAATTCGTTTAACCCCTTCTAAATAGGCATTGAAAGATACTATCGTCCCGAGGAATATGACATTGAAACAACCAATAATAGTCCATGCGTCCCACACTGCATATGAATTCGGTTGATGGAATAATATAGCGGCTACAATACCACTAATGAACATCCCGAATCCCACAATAGGCAACGTGCCATATTTGTAGAGTAAATCAACAGGAGAAATACTATATACGGCTACACCGACAGCAGATAAAAGCCCCCATACGAGAACCGCCATCGGGAAGCTTTTAATAGAAAGACCATCACCATTCCCCATCAAACAAATGGTCCCCACTAAGGCAAGTATAACAGAAACCGTCTCCCCCTTGGATGGTCGTTTACCATAGCGAACCAGCAGGTAAATAATAATCATAGACGGCGCCAGATATTGTAAAACCGTTGCAATGCCAGCTCCAGCTAAAGCAATGGATCTAAAGTATGTATATTGGCATAATGCCATTCCAAATACGCCAAAAATAATGAGTCCTAGCGTATCCTTTACACTATGAAATACATTAAAGATAGAATTTCCAAATCTAAACCATGCATAAATAACAGTTAGTAAACCTGCTGTAATCAATCGCATAGTTACTAGCCATTCCAAATTCATATCTCTAAAATTGCTTAAGAACTGTACGGATGCACCTGATACACCCCATAAAACAGCGCCTAATAAAGTTATAATAACACCAATAACTTCATATTGTTTCATGCTAGTCACCGAGCAAAGATACGTGAACTTTCACAACCACCTTACGGATTTTGATGGGTTTATCGTTTACAGCAAGCAAGGGCCGATGAACATCAGAGGGGAAGAATACGGTGTAGTACCCTTCTGGGCAATGGATTTGCCCTTCATCAACCGCTTCATTAGGATAGAAATAGCAATCTCGATCTGGATAGGACTCCACAGGTTTAACGAGACCTTTATCTACGAAAAAGCCCATGTTTTCCTCGCCGCTCACCATAAATTGGATATCTACATAATTACGATGCGATTCTGGTTTTGTAGCTTCAAATAGTTTTGTTTCTACATCATCTACGTTAGCATACATCATGTCACCCTCGATGGCATGACGCCCTCCAGGCAACGCTTTCAAATCTGTGTTTTTCAAGAAATCCAAAGCGCGCACGATGGCTTTAGGATAGCCCATTTTTGTATAATCTGCGGTAATATTAGAGAAAAACATACACAATCCTTTCACAATATCTATGGATATGGCACCACAATAAACCAATTATATTACCTTTTATGTTAGCACATATATACATAAAGAACTAGCTATTCTCTTATGTAAAAGCCCTCCATACGCTACATATATGGAGGGCCTCAGTAAAATACTATTCAAATTTATGACTTACGTCAATCATTACACTATGAAATTGTTACAGTATTAAATTGTTACATTATGCAATTGTCTATTCAGTTGTAGTGATTCAAACTGTATTAAATACAGCATGTGGCCATTACCTTATTCTTGGGTTTTATGAGCAGCGATAATTTCTTCCGCTTGCTTATGTGGAACCTCTTCATAGGTATAGAACTGACGGTTAAATACGCCTTGTCCTTGTGTAATGGAGCGCAATGCAGTCACATAATCGGACATTTCAGCCAATGGTACTTGTGCTTTAACAACGGAAATACCGGTTCTTTCACTTTGTTCCATGCCTAATACACGACCTCGACGGCTATTCAAATCACCCATAATGTCGCCCATGAAAGCATCTGGTGCAAACACGTTGACTTCATAGATTGGTTCTAATAGTACTGGTTTCGCCTTAGGAATCACATCCTTGATAGCCTGTGACGTAGCTACTTTAAATGCTAACTCTGAGGAGTCTACGCTGTGGTAAGATCCATCCAAGAGTGTCACTTGCACGCCAATCATAGGATATCCTGCAATTAGGCCTTTATCTAGGGTTTCTTTGGCACCCTTTTCCACTGCTGGTATGTATTGCTTAGGTACAGCACCACCAAAAATTTTGTCTACGAATGCAAATTCGCTACCATCATATAATGGATCCACTTGAATCTTAACGTGACCATATTGACCATGACCGCCACTTTGTTTCTTATACTTAGACTCGGTTTCAGCAGAGCCTTTAATGGTTTCGCGGTATGGAATATATGGAGCCACAAGTTTAGCTTGTACGCCGTATTTACGGTCCATTTTGTTGAGGATATGCTCAAGATGTACTTCGCCCATACAATCGATTTGTAATTGGCGAGCTTCAGCATTTTTCACTACTACGCAAGTAGGATCTTCTTCTGCCACTTTAAGAACAGCACTAGCTAATTTTTCCTCCTCACCTTTTTTCACTGGCTCCATAGCCACTGTATATAGAGGTTGAGGGAAACGAATAGCATCGTATGTTACTTTAAAGTCAGGAGCCGTTAATGTATCGCCGGTCTTAGCATTGGCCAATTTCGGTATCACTACGATATCGCCAGCTTTAGCAGCAGATACAGGGATTTGTTGCTTCCCGATAAGGGTAACCATCTTGCCCCATTTTTCTTCTACACCTTGGTTTACATCATAAAGGCGATCGCCTTCTTTCAGTTCACCAGAGAAGATACGTACAAAGCTTTGTTTGCCTGCGAATGGGTCTAACAATGTTTTAAATACGAATGCAGTTAATGGTTTATCTACATGTACAACACATTGTTCGCCGGTTTCCGCATCAGTTGCGGTCATCACTTTTTTAGTTGCATCCGGCATGTAACGGATCATACGATCCAATACTTGATCTAAGCCAATACGAGATGTGGCACTGCCACACATGATTGGGCACACACGGCCACTAATCATCCCTTCACGCAAGCCTTGGCGGATTTCCTCTAAGGATAATTCTTCGCCTTCTAAATATTTTTCCAACAACTCATCGCTACCTTCAGCCGCGGCTTCTACGGTCATTTCCCGAATTTCTTGAGCCTTTTCGATAAGGTGAGCTGGTACAGCGACCTCTGTTGGTTGGCCGTCCTTATAAGTAAACGCAGTCATTTTCGCTACGTCTACAACGCCTTCAAAATCGGCACCTTCACCGATAGGAATCTGCAATGGCATAATGCCTTTGCCAAATAATTCCCGCATTCTTTCAATAGTGCCAAAGAAGTCAGCACCATCAACATCCATTTTATTGATAAATGCCATGCGAGGCATTTGTAATTCAACTGCATAATCCCATGCGCGAACTGTGTCAGTTTCTACACCAGATGTGGAGGATAGCACCATCAACATACCATCACAAGCACGCAAAGCGGCACGAACTTCGCCATGGAATTCGTTATAGCCTGGAGTGTCTATGAAGTTAACCTTATGGTCATGCCACTCACATGGCGCCATGCCCAATTGAATAGTTACATTACGTTTAATTTCTTCCGGTTCAAAGTCCATAATATGTTTATTATCTTGACCTTTACCTACGAAATCAACCGCACCAGAAGTTAACAACAAGGATTCAACAAGAGCTGTTTTGCCCGCACCATCGTGGGAAACAACAGCAACGTTTCTAATTTTATCACTACTGTACTCTTTCATTGGAATCGCCTCCTTACTGGCAAATTACGGCTTTGCTAATACATTTCGACACTACAATAGAAAAATCCTCTTTTTCTGAGAAAAATTTCTCCAAAAAGAGGATTATATAATTTTAGTATTTCTATGTAGAGCCTAAGCTTAATTAAATTATTAATATAACCTTATCGGTATAACCTATATATAGATGGGACTAGTTCTCTCACAAAGTTATAAAAAAGACGGTCTGTACTTGTGCAGCGACATCAGGAACGAGGAGCAAGCAAGTATAGACCGTCTTTTTTAATTAAGTTGTCATTATGTAACGGGGTCCCATCTATATATAGGCAATACTAGTGGTAAATATATAATTCACTAAAAGATATAGGTAAATCATAGAATACTAAAATTCTCCCGTCCGTTTACCGTAGTGTTTGGAGTCCCCATTTTGTTTCCAACCTACTGTATCACCGATGGACATTACGCGGCGCGTCAGGCAGTCTTTACATTGTTCTGCATTGTCGTCCACGCAAGGTTTATTATCATATAGCAAATATTTTGCACGGTGTTCAGGAATGGTGATGATAGGCATTAGGATATTCGCCCCAGCCGCTAAACCTTTTTCACGGCCTAGTTTATCTAGTGCTTGTAAGGCAGTAGTTGCCGCAATGTTTACGTCTTTCAAGAATAAACGAGTTAGGGCAATCATCTTGAGGCCCAGTTGAACTCGTCGCAACTTACCCTCTTCATCATCAATGCCCATTGCCAATGCTTCTTGGCCCAGAGGCGTATCATGATGCACCACATAAGGGCCCATACCGATCATGTCGATATCCATATCGCGATAGAACAAGATATCATTTACGAGATCATCTTCTGTTTGCCCAGGTAGACCAATCATAACACCTGTGCCAACTTGGAAGCCTACGCGGCGCAAACGACGTAAGCATTCTACGCGCGTCTCAAAGGAATGTAATTCATCACGAGGATGAATCTTATGGTATAAATCTGTATTGGTTGTTTCAATGCGTAATAAATAACGACTCGCACCAGCTTCACGCATGCGACGGTACGCCTCTTCGCTTTGTTCCCCTACACACATCGTTATGCCAAGAGAACCATCACCAATGGCTTTAATATCGCGAATTAAATCCACAACATAGTCCACAAAGGCATCATCACAGCGTTCACCAGATTGGAGTGTAATGGAACCATATTCATGATCGTACGCCCACTGTGCCATCTTGATGATATCTTCGCGATTCATATCAAAGCGTTCCGCCTTATCGTTTTCTCGGCGGATACCGCAGTAATTACAATTCTTAATGCATCGGTTCGAGAACTCGATGAGGCCACGATAATACGCTACAGGCTTTACGTATTTTGCCTTCACTTCGTAGGCCTTTTTATATATCAACTGCAACTGCTCTTCATCAGTTACAGACATGAGAAATCTTAGTTCCTCCTCGGTCAGCCATTCATCACCGACAAGGTCTTTTGCAAGAATGTCTTGCACTTGCAAACAATCACTTCCTTTCGTAACGAATCGTCATCGATTCGCTTGGTATGGTAATGGATTCAATGTCAGAGACACAGGTAAATCCATTAATTTCGCGCGGCAAGTCCCGCACATGTTTCACTTGTCGTGTTAAACATTCGTGAGCCATCACACCTCGACTCATTTTGGAGGACGTACTCATCTGCTTAAACGTGTTGCCCCGTAATTCCCAAAATTCAATGGTTACCACCTTTGGATGGTTCACCATTTTTGCATATTCTTTAGATGCTAGGTTTAGGATCCAATCTTCCTTGTGAAAGTATGCATCCACTGCTTCACGCCATGTATCGTATAAATTAACGCCTACCTTATCAACCATATCGAGTCGATAGTTGCGCACCCCCATATTAGGTTCAACGACACCATACAACGCGGACATCACAACGAGGTGGCTTTCACCAAAGGTCTTGGCTTCATCAGATAAGTTCAACCAGTCTAAATATTTGAAAGCAATACCATCGTAGCTTTCACAAGCGATACCTACTGGATGGGACTCAAAGTCCTGGTAAAAATCAAAGACAGCCTGTGCCTTATCAGCCTTTAGCTTTAGCGCCTTTCCAAGAGCTGCTACATCAAGAGATTGTACATGATTTATAATCTTTTTCGTGATGTTCGGCTGAAATTGGCTGTCTCGGACTGCATGATGTACTGCCTCATCATTTCTAGCAACATCGGTAATCGTTTTTGTCTTACTAGGAGAGAGGACGATTTTCATGAGATAATTCCGCCTTAATAGATTCCTCTGTCAAATTATCGATCAATTCTGGGTTCCACAACATGAGAGGCACCGCCACTACGTGGCTTGCTTTCAATTCTTTACATAATTTAATGCATTCTTTGAGATAATTAGAATCTTCATCTACAAGGTCGCATACGATAACCACGTGACGCCCTTTAAGGTTTACACCTTCATAATCGATACTTTCAGCAGATACTGTAAGCATGCCTGTTTCCAAGCGGCCTTCGCTCATGTCGTTCAAACGAGACATCAATACATGCTCAAGCATAGTAGATACAGGTGTCACTACGCGGCCTATGCCAATAAGAGCCTCAGGTTGTGCATGAACGATAACCGTTTTCTTGCGTTTATCCGTTCTGAACTCAATAAGAGCTTTTTCTAAAGCGCCAAAAAATACGAATAACTGCCAAGGATCAAAAGAGCCTGTTTGGAACATATCGATAACAGAACCATCCTCATCCATATTGAGGCGCGTCAATAACTCTTCAGCAATGTCGTTAACCACAACACTAAAATCAGATTGTATTGTCTCTTGCACTTTGATTTCCTTTGCCATTAGGGCCTCCTAGTTTTCCATATATCACACTGCTAAGGAATATCCCCAACAGATATTATATTAATCTTAATTATACTATTTTTAATTGTACCATATTTTATACCCCTCTTGGGTATTCAAAGATACGCTTTTCACATAATAGATACGTTAGCAACATGACAAAAGGACCGCCATAGCGGTCCTTTGCATTTTAATTTTGTATTCTAATGTTGTACTCTAATATTATACTCTAATATTGTACTCTAATGCTGTATTCTAATTATGATTTTATAATAAACCTTTTGGTAACTAACAAAGAATGTTCTATTAGCCTACAATCAATAAGTAGATATTCATGATCGTAACGATGATACCTATGCTCCATAAGAGAATATTTGTAAATTTACGGTTCGCGTATTCTCCCATGACCTTGCGGCTACTTGTCATGTAAAGTTGCAAGAAGATGGTGATTGGTAATTGCAAGCTCAAGAACATTTGAGAGAACAATAATGCTTGGAAGGAATCTGTAATAAACACGATCAACAATAATGCTGGAACATATGTTAGTGCCAAGCCTAATCGCGTATGGAAGTCTTTCATATCGTAAGACTCGCCAAACATTCCTGCAAAGATACTTGCCCCCGCCATACCTGCTGTAGCGGATGAGGCAAAACCTGCAAATAACAATGCTATTGCAAAAATAATACCCGCTGCGGGTCCAATGAGTGGTCGCAACAACTCTTCAGCCTGTTCAAGCTCTGTTACTTCAATACCATGAGCAAAGAAGACAGCCGCCGCCAATATAATCATGGCAGAGTTAATCATCCACCCAATCCCCATAGATAACAAAGTATCGAGGAATTCATAGCGCAACTGCCGTTTCATAATCGCTGGGTCTTGTGTATTAAACTGGCGACTTTGGATGATTTCAGAGTGTAAAAACAAGTTATGAGGCATAATTACAGCCCCTAATATACTCAAAATAACGAGCATCGATTCATTAGGTATATTAGGATCCACCCAACCGATACCAGCCGTTGCCCAATCCACGTTGACCATATTTACCTCAACGAGGTACGCCAATGCGATGAGGGATACAAAGCCAGCAATGATTCGCTCTAATTTACGATAGGAGTTCGTAATGAGCATGACCGTACAGATAAGAGCCGTCAAAATGCTGCCTATCAAGATAGGAATACCAAAGAGCATCTTCAAGGCGATAGCGGCGCCAATAAACTCAGCCAAGGCCGTCGCTGCCGCCGCAATTCCTGCCGTGCTAAGCACAAAGCGAGATGCATAACGCGGTAAGAATTCATAGGCACATTCCGACAAGCATTGACCGCGTACAATGCCTAAATGTGCCACATTATGCTGTAATAAAATGAGCATAATCGTAGATAGTGTGACTACCCACAATAATTCGTAACCATAACTGGCACCAGCTGCCAAGTTAGCAGCCCAGTTGCCCGGATCGATAAATCCAACGGTTACGATTATACCAGGTCCTATATATTTAAAGACCTCACTTACCTGCTGCTTACCATTTTGATGGACAGTAAACAACTGTTTCTTTAAAAAATCAATCATTATAACCCCTTACTAAGAGTTATAGAGTGAAGGTCATCTCCGTCTGCATACGAGCATCTGTTTTGGACTTTTTATCCTTGGAATCAGCGTAACGAATACGCACTTCATTATTTACCTTAACGCGAGAATCATCAATTTTGAATTTCTTCATTTTTTCTTTGATTTGTTCATCTGTTAAAGCGCGTTCTTCCGGTTTTGCTACTTCATCACCAGCCTTATCAAGAGCCTCTTGTTGATCCTTGGATACTTGATACATCTTACCAGATTTTTTAGCCTTTTCAGCACGCTTTTCATCTAGTTTTTGACGGCGCTCGTCAGTAACTTTTTTATCGCGAGCAATACGGTAATCCATTACATCACGCATATTTTCTTGGTAGATACGCAATGCATATTCCCGATCATTGTCGTTCATTTGCTCACGTTTTGTGACTACCTCATCGATAAGTGGCATAAGCTCATCCTTTGTGTAGCTAGCACCATCAAAAGTAAATCCGTGGGTATCTGTAATAGCACCATGTTTAATGAGTCTTTGTAACGCTGTATACGTCCAATCATTAGGCGTAATAACATCTGAGTTTACATGCTGTTGCCCTTTACTAGAACTACTAACAGTCTCTACATCAGCACTTACGCCATCCACCATAGGACGTGCACTTGGAATGGCAATACTTTCAGCATGACTAAAGCCAACAGACGCAACGAGGCATAATGTGCCAATGCCTAACGCTCGACGGATACGATTCATTTGACGTGTATGTTTTGTATTCATAAGAGTCTCCTTAAAATTACATTTTATACAATCTATTATATGAAACCCCTAGACATACGTCAACTCTATACCCTTACACACCTGTGTCATTCAATACTAATAAGGCCTTGGACTCACTCGAATCCTCACAAATTAGGCCTATATAAATAATATAATAAATTAATATATTATACAAAAAGACCCCACATCGAGTGATGTGGGGTCTTTACATGGCGGAGGATTAGGGATTCGAACCCTAGCGACGGTAACCCGCCCTAACGATTTAGCAAACCGTCCTCTTCAGCCTCTTGAGTAATCCTCCATGCTTTACTGGGTAATCATATCATACCCAATAAGGCATTGTCAATCGTCTTATTTCAGCATAGATTCGATGAACCAGATCTGTTTTACATAGTATGCAACGTGATCTTCCATCATGCTTACGAGCAAGAAATCACCTTCTTCATCAGCGGCTGCACGAATTGCTACAGCTTGATCATTCATGTATTTAAAATCTTTAAGAAGGATATCAATTACCTTTGCTTGAGGGATGTCTTCTTGACCAAGTTCTTCGATTTTAGTCAATTTTGTGTATTCTGCAGAATTTACCAATGGAAATTGACCTTGCATTTTCACATGTTCTGCTACGGCATCAAAGTATTCAAATGCTTCATCATAGATGGATTCCAAGTATTCATGGATGGATTTGAATTGCGGACCAGTTACATTGAAGTGTAAATTATGTAATTTTACATTCCATACGGAAAGATCTGCTAAATATTGATTTACTTGTTGTACGTTTTTCATAATAAAACTCCTTTTTTCACTTAATTCTCAATTATAGTTTATTCTAAAAGCAGAACAAACACAGTTGGTTTCTACGCCATCAATTCGTTTATTTAATTTATAATCAATATTGATTATGTTTATATTCTACCAATAATGATTTTCCATGTCAATACATGAGCAGATATTTTTGTATAAAAGTTTAATGAAAATATTATAACCATACTAAATCAAACTTATCCCCAATACAATACATACCAAATCTAAATCCAATAATTCGAAGAAACATGTTTCTTCGAATCATAAAAAACCCCTAACTACTAGTTAATCCAATAGTTAGAGGTTTGTATGATTCTTTGTATGATTCTTTGTATGATTCTATATTAAATATGATTATATATTAAATACGTTTCTATATTAAATATAGTATTCTATGTAATTATCAGGGATTTTTTTCTCCTCTGCTTGTGCAGCGGTTGCATTGCGACTAAGTTTACGAACATACATATTTTCTGGGTCTGTTTCAAAAATTACCATATCTTTAGGAATATCATGTTTGATAACGAGATTACAGCCAATCTTCGTGCGCGCCCCAATCGTAATATCCCCTAAGATTTTTGTACCCGTACCGATGAGTACATCATCTTCAATGGTCGGATGGCGCTTTACCTTTTTAGAAGACATCCCACCTAGTGTTACTTGATGGAACAAGGTTACATTATCGCCTACAATAGCCGTTTCACCAATAACAACCCCCATACCGTGATCAATAAAGAGGCCGCGACCAATCGTCGCACCTGGATGGATTTCAATGCCCGTTACATGACGAGAATGGAGAGCCACACGACGAGCCAAGATTGGCCACCCCGCCTTATATAAACGGTGGGCAAAGAAATGCCAGAACAAAGCCGTAATATGTGGATATGTCCATATAACCATCCATACACTTGTGGCAGCTGGGTCAGAATCCATTACGCGCTTAATATTATATTGAATTTTGCCCCATAAATCGCGCAAACCTTGCATCATAGTGACTCCATCTCAAATAACTCTACTTACATTCTACAGAAATATAGATATATCTAGTATACAACATATTTGGTCTATATTCCTATATATAAGGCTATATCTATATAGAACCTATTCTTTTATCATTCAAAATCTCGTATTTTATCTATCTAAAATCTATTATTTAACGTATTCATTATTGCCGAAGTCCAAAAGGGATAAATATTTCTCTACTCCATCAGGTGCAATAACAACGATGTTCGCCTTAGGTAATTCACGAGCCATGCGTTTTGCCGCTACAATGGCCGCCCCCGCGGAAAGACCAATAGAGATACCACTTTCACGCATAAAGGTTTGCACCTCGCTAAAAGCTTCTTCATCACTTACAGTTTGCACGCCGTCCATCAAGCTTTGGTCAAAGTTTTCAGGAATGAAACCAGCCCCAATACCTTGTATTTTGTGAGGGCCGCCCTTACCTTCGGTAATAGCAGGAGATCCCGCTGGCTCTACAGCAATGGCTTTTAGATTAGGATTATGTTCTTTCAATCGTCTTGTAACGCCTGTGAAAGTACCACCTGTACCGATACCCGCTATAAATACATCGACATTTGGCACTTGTTCTACAATTTCATTACCCGTCGTGCGGTAATGCATATCTGGATTTGCAGGATTTACGAATTGGCCCAAGGTGAAAGCATTTGGATACTTTGCTAAAATTTCATTTGCCCGCTCAAGAGCCCCCTTCATACCTGTTTCTTTTGGTGTTAAGATGAGCTGCGCCCCATACGCCTTAATAAGCTCACGGCGTTCTTTACTCATACTTTCAGGCATGATAATTACTGTTTTAATATGTAAAATAGCGCCTACCATAGCAAGAGCGATTCCCGTATTACCACTTGTGGCTTCTACAATGATGCTATCCTCATGGATGCGACCCTGCTCTTTTGCAGCCTGCAACATACCGAGTACGGCACGGTCTTTTACAGATCCACCTACATTATATTTCTCAAGCTTTACATAGATATTAGTATTTTGTAATTGATATACCGGTGTTTTACCGATAAGTTCAGTTGTTTGGTTTGTTACTATACTCATCTAATTCTCCCTCTAGCGATAGATGATAAAAATCGTCCTTAGGAACATCCCAAGGACGATATTATATTGCACCTTGTTATTCACCATACACGGGGTATAACCGTTTATGTATTCCAATTAATACAACCATACTCTAACATTTGAATCATTTCATTGTCAAGAGAATGAGAACGACTTTTAAAACCCTAAAAATACAGGAAATAACTAGCTTTATCTATTTTGTTGTAAGTGCATTAAGTACCCCATCCCATGTGATGGGTACCATTATAATGATGAGGGCCAATCCTATAAAGAAAACCGCTCCTACCAAAACTGTAAGACGAGGGATAAGATATATAGCCATGCTACTAGCTAAGTGCGATACTTTAGTTACATCATGATGTAATGCTACATGACCCCATAAGAAACCAGCAACTACATAGGTGATAATATATGGGTCGAAAATGATTAGGGTCGTCAATTCATTATCAGCATGCATAATTCGGTTAATACTCGGAGACACTAATACATTTACAAGTATAGCTAGGATTTTAAACCACACTAGGCACACGATATAAGGCCACATTGTTTTTATCGTCATTCTCAGCATATAGAGCAAACCCACCAAGCTCGCTCCAAGAAAGCCTCTTTGACTCCCCATGTACCGCTCCATCCAAGATGACTTCTGTTTACCCTCATCTACTTGGTCATAATAAAAGGATAAATCCCGTTCTCCATGAGCTAAATCAACGAGCCCTAACACTTGAAATAACACAAGCGAAAAGACTAGAATAACAACTATTTGAAAGCTTTCACTAAAGAACATGTCCATAGGATTGAAATCATGATAAACAATGTTCAAAAGATTACCATACACATCGTGAAACGCAATATATATACCATTCGTTACGAGCATATCTAACACAAATAGGAGCAACACAAACATGATATATCCGTTCCAGCGAGTCCATTTACTTTGTTCTCTTAAATGAGTGTGAGCCCCTACGATTATTGATGCAGGTTGTAAAGACAAGGTCACACCCATCATAAAACAAGTAATAAAGGATGCGACCATTGTTAAATATTCGTATGCCATATTAACGGTATGCTACGCGCTCTGGCTGCATGTCGTGGAAATGAAGGCGCTCTTTTGCCGTCTTTTCCCACTCTGTACCAGGCTTGCCGTAATTTGCGTATGGATCGATAGACAAGCCACCGCGCGGCGTAAACTTGCCCCATACCTCGATGTACTTAGGATCCATCAACTTCACAAGATCTTTCATGATAATGTTAATGCAGTCCTCGTGAAAGTCCCCATGATTGCGGAAACTAAACAGATACAACTTCAAGGACTTGGACTCAACCATTTTCTTATCTGGTACATAAGAAATGTAGATTGTGGCAAAGTCTGGTTGCCCTGTCATAGGACACAAGCTAGTGAACTCAGGACAGTTAAACTTAACGAAGTAATCATTGTCAGGATGCTTGTTATCAAACGCCTCTAACACCTGTGGTGCATAATCAGTTGGGTAATCGGTCTTGTGACCTAACATCGTTACCCCTTGTAACTCTTTTTCAGATCTGCCGGATGCCATAAGGAACCTCTTTCTATAAAATATAAATTCTGCGAAATCATTCAATATAAATAAATTATATCATACGTAGTGCTAAAAAAGTCCTCCCCCAGGTCTAGTTAAACTGTTAGTAGCAACTAATGCATCTAATAACATGCTCTCGAACATCAAATCCATAAAAACTAAAAGGACACTATGGCTCCAACCCATTCAGTAATACCGCTCACTGAAGATTAGACTATAGTGTCCTTTTTTAGATTCATATGCCTTATATTAGCATTATACGTTAATCAATAGATCCTGCTATATGTACGGTCAGCGTATCTAATAATAGGTCAAAATATATAAATATATGTATAAGGCTACTAGAAATAACCAAACATATACGCCTGCTTTAAAATTAAAATGATATTTTTCTACTTTATCACTTTCAAACTCATCATTTTTAAGCATAAAGTACATTCCAACTAAAGATATCCCCATACAAAATATCCACCAAAACAACATAGTAAATGGAGATATTAAATTACGTATGAAAAATATTCCACACCCGAGTACTAAGCTAAAAGTATAGATAATTCGAGCTAAACTAAGCTTACCTTTATGCGTAATAAGTTTGTATATGAAGAATATAATACCAAATATCATAATCAGATCTTGATACATTACTTATCTACATCCTTTTTCAAATTAAATTTAATTTCATATTTTGCGTAATTTCTAGCTTTCGTACCGACTATACCAACTACAAAAGAGCCGGCAGATCTTGCAACGTACTTTCTCAATATAGATTATATAAAAGCTACAAATCAACATTACTAAATATCTTTTCACACCTCAAATGAACGTATAAAAATGACCATAAACAAAATGCTGCTTTTAAAGAATTCGCTTACAGCCCCTTTTTTAATTATACTATCTTTCTAAACGTAGAGTTATAAAAATATCTAAACCGGATTCCACCATTAATAAATCATTTAATCTTGTCTTAAATTGTAATAAGTAATGCGACAAAATTAAATCAATTTTCTAATCTGGTGTTTTAAACTTAAGGCATTTCCTAGGTCAATTATTAATCAGCATTAGTGCTTCTGGAGACCAAGTTTGTTATAATCTGGATTTAATTAAAGCCGCTAATTGAGGTATTAAGTTTATTAGTCTTCCTTTATTAGCAGACTTACTAGTTGCTACCTGTTGTGCTTTAATCGTAGAGTATTCGTCTTTAACACGATTTAATTCTCTTACTACAGTAGAATGGTGAACACCAATTAAACTAGCAATTTTATGAACAGAGTACCTTTCTTTTCTTAAAATTTCTATTTGACTTCGTTTTTCTATAGCAAATCGATAAATTCATCCCTTCTTCTTTATTAGTTTTGTAAAATTAAAATTCATAATATAATATTCATATATCCATGTTATAGTACCCATTATGATTTATCGTTACGTTTTATACACAATGGAGGTTACCATGAAATTAAAACAACTGATTTTGTCCGGTATAGCCGTTGGGGCGCTAGCTTTCACAAGCGGAATGGTGCAACCTGCACAGGCAGCAGTCGGAGCGGAGACAGCTACAACGACACAGAGTTTAAAAAGACCTGCATCAGTAACGACACAGCATTATATCAATGTAGATGGCATATTATTAGAGCCCATAGATAATAAACCAAATGTCATCTATGTTGACGGTCAGCCACTCGTAGCGTTACGTCAAGTATCAGAAGCATTAGGTTATAAAGTATCTTGGGATGCCCCTACAAAAACGGCATTAATCGATATGAATATTGCTACCTTAGCGGTACAACCAGACTCTAAACAAGTCGTGCGCAAGGGTAAACTGCAAATCATCAACCTTGATACATCCGAATCTTTACTGCCTGCAGCACGTATGGTAGACGGAATTCTGTATGTAAGTCCGAACGTATTCAAACTCTTGTTAAATGATGTAACCATCAATAAAGACGAAATATACATCGTTCCACAACAAAGTCAATTGGCCACTGATTCAAACACGCAAAAAGGCAAACGAAACGGTATCGAAACATTTTTACCGGATCAAGGAGATAAAGTAATTCCATACGAAGAAGAGGAAACCAAAGAAAAGAAACCTCTTATTACGGTAAAACGAACTAACACCAAAACAGATACCAAAGACACAGAAAATACCGAATATGTACGCTCTAATGGATTAAACAGATAATAAAATCTTTCGTATAGCTACATATAATTTAGCACCTTATAACTAAAAGAAGGCAACTCATCACCATGATGAATTGCCTTCTTTTTTGATTTCTGCTAGTTTATTATTTCCGTTACTTTATATTATTACTTTATTGTTTCTTCTCACCCTTTACGGCTCAATACAGTTTATTGCTTACTGTTTTTTGACAGATTATCTAAACTATCTTTTGCCGTATCCATACTCCGTTTCAGATCCTTCATGGATTCTTTTATGTCCGGCGCTGTAAGCCCAGATTTGTCGATGCCTTTTGCAGAGTCAGAAGCACGCCTACTATTTTCCCTAGCTTGTTTCATATCGTCTTTAATGCGAGTCATATTTTCATCAATTTCATCAAATGACTCATCATACAGAATAAAATTACTGCCTCCGTGAGAAGTAATATTAAGGGGCCCCATCGTGAGCTGTCCATCATCGATACGCAGAGCATCCGTAGTGATAGTGGTGATTTTCGTATTTACTTTCACATCGCTAAAGGATAAATGTCGCCCTTTATTGTGAAAGTTTCCCGTAATACTTTGAATTGGAATCAGCATATAGTGCCCTTCACCAGACCAGAAGTTCCCCCATACCTCCATGTCTCGAGGTTGGCCTTCACTTTTAAAGTTCAAATTTGCCGATACAGGCACGAGGAACTCAGGAGCCTTGAGGGCTACACTACTGTCTAAATCCTTTGCTACGCCTGTAATCGTATAGGCTCGAGTGTCCAAATTATATACACCCTTAGCCTCCAATTTACCGCTGTATACATTGGCACTAACGTTTTCAAAATTCAAAATACCATCTTGGTACGTCACATCTCCTACTACATTCTCAAAGGTAAGTGCGGGGATGCGTAAAATAGGCATCGTCACACGACCTTTAGCAAAAGGACGGTTAAAATCACCTGTTACCTTTGTAAGCAAGGTCATGGCATCATGAATATTCTCACCAAAGCCTAGTGATGATGGATCCACCCCTTTCACATCAAATTGTAGATCCAGTTGAGGCATGCGATGCTTTAAAACATCCTTTAAATCTACACGACCTTTTAATACAAGACCATCCCCTATGGCGGTACCACCAAATTTGCCCGTCTCCATATCGATACGAATGGCCCTCTTACTATCAAGATCAATTTTTGAGTTTACATTCTTTATCACATAATGGCGATTTCTATTAAAGACCTCTAACTGACTATTTCTAAGTGTAATCTTAAGATCTAAATGTTGACCTTGCCAATTAAAGTTACGTACTTTCTTACCTAGTTCCTCTTGCCGTTCTTGTGTGGTCTTTTTAGGTGCTTTCGGACGAGGCTCTACCTCATTAATTGGTTTATTTACATCTGGAGATATGGGCGCGAAATCCAACCGATTATTATCGTCTAAATCAATAACTATAACCGCATCATCTAATTCAATGCCCTTGATAGCGGAGGACTTAAAATTACGTGTCACCACATCCCACATATTGACGCGGACTTTCCCACTTGGTGCATTGAGCAACTCATGCCCTTCTGGGTCCTTCCAAACAAGGCCTGTAAAAGTCAAAGTTCCCCACGGTGTAGCAGATAAACTTTCAACAGTAACCGTACCGCGCATCATAGTTTGTCGAGCCATAACCTCATTAAAAATAACGCCCATTCCACGACTAGCAATGGTTGCTAGTACAAAGACTATAATCGCTCCAATGGCAAGAAAGGCAGCAATGCCTTTTAGGCCTTTCTTATACAATTGTTTATATTTTGTCCAATAAGAACGTATATAATGTTTCATAGCCCTATTATAACATGTTCAAATCACAATATCCATGTGGTGTTGCCTGTATCAATCATATTGACCATAAGAAACTCTTTTCCATACAAAAAGCGCCTTGCTCACAGAAAACTCTGCATGCAAGGCGCCATTACCTAACTATTTTATAAAAAAGACAGCAAATTTATAGATTAAAAGTGCACCCACAAATGTGAGTGCACTTTATATATTGCAATAATCAATCTTATGCTTTTACTTCTTTACCGTATTTTACAAGGCTTTCAGCTTCGATTTCAGCTTGAGTCCGATAGTCTTGAGGAATGCTAGACAAGCGAATCCAACTACGTACGGCTTCTACCAATACGATAAGGATCATGAAGAACATAGCAGCACTAAATGCTACTAAAATCCATTTACCAGCAGGAATATAGCTGTAGAATACATTTTCATAGTCTGCAGCGATAGCCACGATAGCCATTAAGATACAAGGAATACCTGTTACCCAAGCATAGCGTTTGCGGCCAAGTCTCATAATAACTGTAGTACCTACGGCCAATGTCATGGTACCTAATAATTGGTTAGATACGCCGAATAGAGGCCAGATAATACCGATATTACCTTGTAGAACTAGGTAGCCCCACAAGATACAAATTAAAGCGGCACAACCATACACACCAGGAGCCCAGTGTTGGTCGTTGAATTTAGGATGGAAATGACCTAATAATTCTTGAAGTAAGTAACGACCTACACGAGTACCAGCATCGATTAATGTCATGATGAACAATGCTTCAAACATGATACAGAAGTGATACCAGTAACCCATCAAGTGAGCCATGTTAGGCAATCTGGAGAAGATATGAGCCATACCTACTGCAAGGGATACGGCGCCACCAGGACGGTGCATCAAGTCTTCACCAACCATTGCAGACAATGCTGGCAATTCATGGACTTGAAGGCCTAAAGCTTTGAAAGACTCAACTGTGGAGTTAATCGCAAAGTAATCATCTGGATGCAATGCAGTGGCAGCAATCAAGGCCATCATAGCGATGAAGCCTTCTGTTAACATCGCGCCATAACCGATAGGTAAAATTTCTTTTTCATTAGTAAGCATTTTAGGTGTTGTACCTGTAGCAATAACAGTATGGAAGCCAGATAACGCACCACATGCGATAGTAATGAAGATGTAAGGGAATACGGAACCTTTCAATACAGGACCGCCGCCCCAGATGTAAGGAGTTACAGCTGGCATTTGAATTTCAGGCATTACAATGATAATACCAAGAGCCAATGCACCGATTGTACCGATTTTAAGGTATGTGGACAAATAGTCACGAGGAGCAAGTAACAACCATACTGGCAATGCAGCCGCAAAGAAACCATACACAGCAAGCATAATTTCAATGGTTTGCAAGTCGTATGTGAACCAAGATGCATATTCGCTAGCCGCTACATTTGGACCGTAGATGATGGCTGCGAAGATTAAGGCTACCCCAATAATAGTCGCCTCTTGGATTTTACCAGGACGCAACCATTTCAAATAAATACCAATAAAAATAGCGATTGGAATGGTAGCAAATACGGAGAAGAATCCCCAAGGAGAGTTATGCAATGCGTTAGCTACTACTACGGCCATACCAGCAAGGGTAATGATCAATAGGAATAAGGTAGCGAGCATAGCACCAAAACCAGCAAGTTTACTGATTTCTTCACGAGCAATATCCGCAATCGATTTACCATCGTAACGAACGGAAGCAAACAAGATAACCATATCATGTACAGCACCGGCTAATACGGAACCAATTAGGATCCATAATGCCCCAGGCAAATATCCAAACTGTGCTGCGATAACAGGACCTACAAGTGGCCCTGCACCAGCAATTGCTGCAAAGTGATGACCAAAGGTTACCCATTTGTTGGTTGGCACGTAATCGTGACCATCATTGTGAACCATAGCTGGCGTTGGACGATATTGATCCAATGTCAGTACCTTAGCCGCTATAAAAGCCCCATAAAAGCGGTACGCTAAAATTAGAATACACGCGGAGGCAATAACTAAGTAAATACCATTCATAACCATATAAACACCTCCAATAATCACGTGACATGGAGTATATGAATATTACTGATAAAACTTATGTATCGTATCCATGCCACAATGGCTTCCTAAAATGTTAGTACTTACAACATTATTGTATAACTAATCAACAAGGTGTCAATTATTAATTTCTCATTTTGAAAGTTAAGTATAACTATAAAGCATAATAACGGCATTCTCTACCTATGAGATGCCGTTATTATCCTAGATATATTGGTTACTGAATGACTCATTCTTATCTGTAATAAAAGATAGCTATATCCCTATTCTCCTGCTTTCCTATAAGTTTTTGTAATAGTCCCAAATGTACGCAACAAATTTAGACCTACGACACCGCTTTTTTCAGGGTGGAATTGCATTCCATATACTCTACCTCGTTCTACAATGCCAGGTACATCGATACCATAATTTGCAGTAGATATGATATATTCAGGATCTGTATCCACATAATAGGAATGAACGAAATATGTATATTGATCATCTACATTGCTAAAAGCACTATGAGGCTGGTGTACTACATTTTTATTCCAACCCATATGAGGCACGCTAAGGCCAAGGTTGCGAGGAATTTCTTTTACCTTACCGGGAATAAGGCCTAAACCGGGCGTTGGGCCGTATTCTTCAGATTCTTCAAATAAAAGTTGCATCCCTAAACAAATACCTAATAAAGGTATTTCACGTTTTACTACTTCATAGATGACATCGACTAAACCACGTTCTTTTAGAACTGCCATCGCCGGTGCATATGCGCCTACACCTGGCAAGAGAACACTATCAGCATTTAATATAGTCGCCGAATCTGCCGTTAGCACTGCATCAATGCCAATGTAAGCTAAGGCTTTCTGGACATTGAAGGTATTCCCTGCATCATAATCTATAATGGCAATCATAATAAACTCCATTCTATAGGGTAAAACACGATAAGATTAAACAAAACGTATTACGAATTGTATGTTATTCTATACAAATCAATTCATGAAGTCTCTTAATATCTTACGCATAACATCCCCATCTTGAGGCATGGGAATCGTAAGACGTAACCATCCTTCTCGTTGACCTCGGCGCACTTGGTAACCTGATTTAAGCCAAGCATCTGCAAGACCCTCCGCATCAGGCGCTGCAAAGAAAATAAAATTAGCCTCACTCTTATAGTAGTGAATACCTAGCTCGTCAAAAAGGATTTCCCATTTTGACCGTTCCTCTGCATTTTGAGAGACCGTTCTCGCCACGAATTCTTGATCACCGAAAGCGGCTTCTGCAGCCACTTGAGATAAGGTATTCAAATTGTACGGCAAGCGAATGGTTTGCATATAATTTGCCAACTCTATAGGTGTCATCATGTAACCTACACGGTAATTGGCAAGGCCATAGGCTTTCGAGAAGGTACGCATGATAGCCACATTAGGGAATTCATCCAAGAGCGCACGTGCCGTAGGAACTGCTACGGAAGTGACAAAATCGATATACGCCTCGTCTATGATGACCAAGGTTTCCTTTGGTATAGCTGCTACAAATTTGCGGATATTTTCAACAGACTCATAGGTACCCGTTGGATTATTAGGATTACAAATCCACACGACCCGTGTCGTTTCATCTACAGCTTTCACAAGAGCAGAAAAATCATACTGTCCCGTTTCAAAATCAGCTGGCACCTCACGGATCTCAGCACCTTCCACGAGGCCATTCAAGGCATATTCCGAGAAGGCTGGCACGCTTACTACGATGGAGTCACCAGCGGTAATCAATGTTTTATTGACCATGGCGATGACCTCATCTAGACCCACGCCGATGACCAGTTGCTCAGGTTGTACCTGCCAGTAATTCGCTAATTTCATGCGCAAATCGGTGGCGTTGCCATCCGGATAGTAGTTGGCATCATTATGGGTTACATAGCTAAGGATAGCCTCCCGTACCAATGGCGATGTGCCGTATGGATTTTCATTCGCCGACAAGCGCACCAATCGCTCTACACCAAGGCGCTCTTTCACCGCTTCAGCCGACTCCTCAGGTATATAAGGTTTCAATGTGCGAATTATCTCTTTCATAGGCTATCCTTTCTATCTATTCCTTAACTCATATAACACATATGAACTCCACCAGAGCTCATATGTCCGAGCTCATAACAGGATATACATTATAAGTTTGTAATTTCTGGGCGATCCGTAGTCTTGCTAACAACCCCTTCGCGGCTCGCTAGCTCAGCTTCAATGGCTTCGTATGGGATATTTTTCTCTACTAATAACACGAGCAAGTGATATAACACGTCTGCTGTTTCGTAAATCAGCTCCTGTGGATCTTCATTTTTTGCGGCGATTACTACCTCTGTAGCCTCTTCACCAACTTTTTTCAAGATTTTATCGAGCCCTTTGTCGAATAAATAATTCGTATAAGAACCTTCCTTTGGCTGTACCTTGCGATTTTTAATAATTTCGTATAATTCGTTCAGTGTTTGCTGTGCCATGTTTAACTCCGTTCTACTTCATTAAAGAAACAGCTTGTGCGCCCTGTGTGACAGGCAGGACCTTCAGGCTTAACTTGAATGAGCAAAGTATCGCCATCACAATCTAGGGCCATGCTCACCACGTGCTGCACATTACCGCTAGTGCCACCCTTATGCCATAACTCTTCACGAGACCGAGACCAAAACCACGTTTCCCTTGTTTCTAGTGTTTTGTGAAAGCTTTCTTCGTTCATCCAAGCCACCATGAGGACGTCCTTAGTCTCCGCATCCTGCACAACCGTCGGCAACAAGCCATTTCCTTTTTCAAAATCCGGTTTCATATTCTATCCTTTATTAAAAGTAATCACCAATCTGTTATCCTATATTAGCTTGTATCTCTTTCTATTGCTATTGCTATTGCTATTTTCTGTTTATCTATCTATTGCTATTTCTATTCTGTTTATCTATAAACAAGCTATTTAACTAACTCTGAACATATAGACTAGTAAAGAACTTGCGAGAGATAATAATTTTTTTTAATCTGTTTTAGCGTACCGTAATTCCGTGAGCTCGTAGTTCTTGTTTGAGTTCAGGAATTTTAACTTCTCCGAAGTGGAATATAGATGCCGCCAGTGCACCGGTAACGCTAGTTTGCTTAAAGAGATCTACAAAATCCTCAACCTTACCTGCCCCTCCAGATGCAATGATAGGTACATTTACGACTGATTCTAGAGCCTTATATAATTCAATATCAAAGCCGGATTTTGTACCATCTTTACCCATGCTTGTCACTAACAACTCTCCTGCTCCACGATCTACGGCCTCTTTAGCCCAGTCGAGAGCTTTCCACTCTGTACGCTTGCGACCACCATGAGTGTAAGCATACCATTCACCAGTTTCTTCATCGGTTTTCACGTCGATGGCTACCACCATGCATTGATTGCCAAACTTTTGAGCCCCTTCTGTGATGAGCTCAGGATTAGCGAGAGCCGCAGAGTTCAAAGATATCTTGTCCGCACCAGCTTTCAACAAAGCCGTCATATCATCAACGCTCTTGATACCACCACCCACGGTGAGTGGCATAAATACTTGTGTGGAGATTTCTTGTACCACATCGCGCATAGTAGTCCGCGCATCAACGGTAGCCGTAATATCTAAAAATACAAGCTCATCAGCTTGTTGCTGCTCATAGGAGGCCGCAATGTCTACTGGACTGCCTACGTCTACGAGATTAACAAAGTTAACCCCTTTTT
This sequence comes from Veillonella sp. 3_1_44, assembly GCF_000163715.1. Taxonomy (NCBI): domain Bacteria; kingdom Bacillati; phylum Bacillota; class Negativicutes; order Veillonellales; family Veillonellaceae; genus Veillonella; species Veillonella sp. 3_1_44. Next base: position 89,449 of record NZ_GG770201.1, on the reverse strand, counting down.
TTACGCGCCCATCATCTACATCTAGGCAAGGAATAATCCGTTTCGCTAACATAAAGCTCCTTTCCATCGAGTGTCAATCAATATATTCCATTGGTTACGGTCAATAATTAATTTGAGAACATCACAATCATTTCTATTATTTCTGCTGATTGTACTCGGCGATTTCCTCTAACGTAATAGTGCCCTCGTACAAGGCCTTACCAACGATACTATCCATAACACCTTTTTGTTCTAGGGATTTAATATCTGCTAAATTACGAACACCCCCAGAAGCAACGATGCGAGCTGTAGGAAATTCGTTTTGCAAATTTCCAAGTAACTCTTCATTGGCGCCCTGCATTGTACCGTCTCGGTCTACATCGGTAACGATGAAATACTTTGCCCCACCTTCAACCATGGCACCGATTAAATCGGTCATCGGCACGTCGGATTGGTCGAGCCAACCTTCAGCGGCGACCTTGCCATTTTTTCCATCTACACCGATAACGATGCGCTCCGCACCGTATTCAGCGATAACTTGCTTTGTAAGTTCCGGATTTTTAAGCGCTACAGATCCTAAGATAACCCGATCTACGCCCAAACTCAAATAGAGGTCAACAGCCTCTTTATCTCGGATGCCGCCTCCGATTTCAAGGATACCTGTGAAAGCTGCACGCACTGCTTTTACAATGTCTACATTTACAGGCTTGCCCGCCTTGGCACCATCTAAATCAACGAGGTGCAAGGCTCCAACCTTAGCTGCTTCATATTGTTTCGCTTGGTCTACTGGATCAGGGTTGATGACCGTCTCCTGTGCGAAGTCACCTTTATACAGGCGAACACTGCGCCCCTCTTGTAAATCTATAGCTGGAAAAATCATACATTCTCCTTTATTAAATAACTCCCTTTGTAGAGTTAACTCCTTGGATATCCGGATTGATAGTAACTGCTTTGCGCAATGCACGACCCGTTGCCTTAAACATACTTTCAATAATGTGATGTGTATTGCGACCATACAAATTGCGCACATGTAAGTTCATAGCAGCGCTCATCGCAAGAGCTTGGAAGAAGTCCTCCACCAGCTCTGTTTCAAAGTTGCCACCTAAAACCGGCGTACTCCATTCCCCTTGGAAAACGAGGTACGGGCGACCACTCAAATCGATGACAACTTGCGTCAATGCTTCATCCATAGGGACCCAAGCATCGCCATAGCGCTCGATACCAGCCTTATCGCCAAGGGCTTTCACCAAGGCCTGCCCTAAGGCAAGTCCAACGTCCTCAACTGTATGATGAGCATCCACATATGTATCTCCCTTTGCCTCTACCACAAGGCTAAAACGGCCGTGCTTCGCCAATAGCGTCAACATGTGGTCAAAGAAGCCTATTCCGGTCGAGATGGAGCTTGTTTGTGCCCCATCAAGGGTAATTTCTACTGTAATATCTGTTTCTTGAGTGGTGCGTTGCACCGTGCCTGTGCGTATCATAACGACCTCTATACTTCAAATCTATTTTTATAATCTATATTTCTAATCTATATTTTCACTGTATATTTTAAATACACATATAAATATAGATGCCAAATCTATTTTCTAATATTTTTTATAATCTATTTTTCAAATCGTACTTCGATGGCACGAGCATGCGCTTCGAGACCTTCCGTACGAGCCAATGTAGTAATGTGTTTTGCCACTTCTTCTAAACGTTCTTTTGTAAATTGTGTGAAAGATGTACGTTTCACGAAATCATATACGCCTAACGGAGACGAGAATCGCGCCGTACCACTAGTAGGCAATACGTGGTTTGTACCACCTACATAATCGCCCAACGGCTCAGACGCATAAGCGCCAAGGAATACAGAGCCTGCATTTTGAACGAGGCTCATATAGTTCATTGGATCCGGCAATTGGATTTCCAAATGCTCTGGCGCCACTTCGTTCATCACCGTGAACATGTCTTCAATGCTGTCCATAATAGCAATGTAACTGTTGTTTTCAATAGCTGGACGAGCGATGCTTTCACGAGGTAACAATTTAAGTTGACGTTCCACCTCATCAGATACGGCATTTGCTAAACTTTCACTAGTAGTCACCATAATAGCGCGTGCACGAGGATCATGTTCTGCTTGAGATAACAAGTCTGCTGCCAAATGAACTGGATTTGCGCTGTCATCGGCGATAACACCGATTTCACTTGGGCCCGCAATCATGTCGATATCGACTTGGCCAAATACTTGACGTTTCGCCGTAGCCACGTAAATATTGCCAGGACCTACAATTTTATCTACCTTTGGAATCGTTTCCGTACCATAAGCGAGGGCCGCCACACCTTGGGCACCGCCCACTTGATATACCGCATCAACGCCGGCAAGCTTTGCAGCACCTAATACGGCAGGATTAATGCCATCCTTTTGAGGCGGCGTAACCATGATGATTTCTTTTACGCCTGCAATCTTTGCGGGCAAAGCAGTCATGATAATGGTCGAAGGATACGCGGCTGTACCTCCAGGAACGTAAAGACCAACACGAGCCAAAGGAATGACCTTTTGACCACGGATGATACCCGGTGTATCCATATCCACAAAACCCTGCTCGATTTCACGGCTGTGGAATTCTGTAATATTCGCCTTTGCCTTTAATAATGCGGCTTTCAAATCATCAGATAAAGACTCATAAGCTGCGTCGATTTCCTCTTGAGGCACCTTGAAATCTTCAATGGAAACACCGTCAAATTTTTCAGAATACGATTTGAGCGCTGCATCACCGTTAGTGCGGACATCAGCAATGATATCGTACACCCGACGTTCAATCTCCATATCTGTGGTTTGCTGTGTGTAATTCCGTACGATAGCAAGCATCGCCTCTAATGATTCCTTATATATTTTCATCTGTCATCCTTCTTCCTACTTGAGCTATCCATATTGCTAGTTAAATATATGATTCACTCTACATCTTATTTATTAATTTTTATTAATTGCTTCTGAAAGCTGATCTATGAGTTTAAAAATGGTATTTCGCTTTTGTTTTAATGCTAATGGATTTGCTACTAAGCGTGTAGATATGGGCTGTAGCCAATCGAAGATTTCTAGATTGTTTTCACGCAAAGTGGTACCCGTTTCCGTAATATCTACGATAGCATCTGCTAGTCCTACAAGTGGGGCCAGCTCAACAGAGCCTTCAATCTTGATGATTTCCACATCTTGAGCTCCAAAGTACTGTTTTGTAATGGTTGGATATTTCGTACCAATTCGTTGACGACGACCTTCTTTAGGATCATAGCCCGCTAAGGACGCCAAGATGAATTGGCATTTACCCGTTTGTAAATCTAGCATTTCATAGCTCGTATCGTCTTGTTCATCGAGCACATCGCTACCGACGATGCCAAGATCAACCACGCCATTTTTCAAATACGTCGTTACATCTGGCCCCTTTGCAAGGATGATCTCCATAGAATCGCCTAAAGAGATAATGAGCTTACGCGCCTTATTATGTAATGGCTCGCAATCAACACCACATGCTTCTAGGAGTGGAATAAAATCCTTTTCTACGCGCCCCTTCGTAAGAGCGATACGCAATGTATCGTTATCTTGAGCTTTGCTTTCACCCTGCAAGGTAACATCAGTCAAGACGTCGATATTAAAAGCCATCCCTACTGCCGGCATCGGCGTACCATCAAAGCTAGATAGCAAGCCATCATAACGGCCGCCGCTGACGATGTATTGAGACACGCCGTCCACATAGCCTCTAAAAGTAAGACCTGTGTAATAGGATTGAAGTGGTTCCGTAGAAACATCAATGCGAACCCGTTGCCCCGTTGCTTCCACTTGATTTGCCATATCTACGAGATTATCTAAAATGCGCTGCGCCGCTGCAGGCAAGATAATTTGATTAAGCTCATCCTTTATATCTTGAACCGTACCAAACAAGCGAGGCCATACAGTTAAGAAAGGATATAGCGCACTATTTTTAAAGTCAGAAATCAACTCGTTATATCGTGGCAAGTATTTAGTGAATAACGCCTCTAAGAGCTCTGCCTTTTCATCATCACTGAGTCCAAGAGCATCGGTAATAGCACGAGAAAAACGAGCATCCCCAATTTCGAGCAACAAATGATTACCCAACTGAGCTTCGTTCACCTCTTTAATAATCTTGAAGCACTCTTGCTCAGCCTCAAGCCCTTCATAGCCTACCATCTCGATGCCACCTTGCGTCACTTGGTTGACATCGCCACGATGCTTTTTATTTTTCATAAATACATCGCCCAAGTAGTAGAACGTGCGAGGCAATTCAATATTTGTAGTCGCCAAGAAACGACCGATAGGCATGGTCAAATCCGGACGAATTACGACGGACACTTCAGAACTATCCATGAATTCGTACATATGTTGACCGCGCCCCATTGCATAGCCATTGAAAACATCTTTGTACTCTACGAGAGGCGTAGAGATCTTTGTGTATTGACGATTTCGACAAAGACCGAGTACATATTGACTCACATCATCCTTGCGCTCTGCTACGATCCCTATATCATCGCGGAAACCAGTAGGTAATTGCTGCTGTACCATCGTAAACATCCTTTCTATCAATTGATTCATATTATTTCTCACGCCTGTGAAAGCCATATTTCTGTACTATCATTGGGATTATGTGGCTATCCAATACACTATGAGAAAAAATTTACCTATATCGATACTTTTCTATTTTATCGCTTTAATTTATTAAAGTATGAAATCATAATATAACGGTTCTATAGAATTGTCAATAGAACCGTTAATATTTCATGTATTTACTATAATAATGATTTTATACTAGCCCCAAACGTTTTCTATATCTGCCACGCTATGTGCATCAGACCCCAATACAAATGGCACACCGATGATAGCCGCCATGCCTTGAATGAAGCGGCTTGGGTACATTTCACGACAATCTGGTTTGAAGAAGCCGCTCATGTTGTAGTCTAACTCGCGACCTTGGACGCGCATGATATGCAAAATATCGCTCACCACCTGCGCATTGCGACGATCTAAATGACGTTCAAAGCCAAAGTGATGTTGGTATTTCTTGATTAAATCAAAATGCCCTATCCGTTTAGGCGTATATTCACCGAGGTCAGCACGCACGGCTTGGCGCACTGTAGAATAATACTTGTAATATAACTCATATTGTTTTTCAATCCACGGCCCAAAGCCTTTCTCAAATTCTTCAGCACTGTAGTCTAAGCAGTAAAAGGCATTATTAACGCCTTCCATAAAGTGAACGGATAAAATATTATCATCCGTCAACGGACCATAGCGATCCAAGAACTCTTGAATGTCTGATTCAAAGCCTGGAATATAATCGACTTCAAAACCGAGAGAAATATCGATATGTGTGCCATAGGCACGTTGTAATTGACGACCCAACTCTAAGTAAGTATCAACTTCATTTAATTTCAAAGACGCTGTGTCATAGGCCTTTTTATCACCACCATATTCTGCAGCAAAAGCTGTTGGCAATGGTGCATGTTCTGTAAGGCATACCTTTTCGATACGCAACTCGATGGCCTTCTCAATCATCATCGCAGTTCGGTCCCCACTACCATGTGGACACAACTCCGTATGCACATGACCGTCCACGAGACGGCTACGATATTTACTATATCCAACGAACTGCCGTTCATCTTTCATGTTCATTCAATCACCCCTATTCGCCCTAACCCCTGGCGAATCCTTATCTATAATCTATACATCATTAGTATAACGTATTAATATTTATCTTTTACTATACTAATTATTATACCAATAATGCGTATGTTTCGGTATCCTGATATTTACCATGTTTGAATCCAACTTGAGGCGTTAAACCACAATAGGTAAAGCCAAATCGCGCGTGTAACTTGGTGCTGCCTTCATTGCCAGCCGTAATAACGGATACCACATTGTGCAATAACGGATCATTTTTTGCTATTTCTAAAATATGAGCCATCAGCTGTGTAGCGATTCCCCTACCACGATAATCTTGATGGATATAGATAGATAATTCGACGGTACTTTTGTAGGCCTCTTTAGGTCGATATGGTGAAAGCGATGCATAGCCTGCTACAATCCCATCAATGGTACCTACCACAATAGGATGGTGCTCATCGCTATGAGACTCATGCCACTCCTGCCACTCTGACAACGTGTGAGGTTCAAGATCAAGCGTGGCTACGCCGTTTACAACCTCATAGTTATAAATATCTAAACAAGGGGCTATATCACCTTTTGTAATTGGTCGTATTACTAATTCACTCATAAAGTATTCCTCAAAACTGTAGGTATCCTAAAAAATATTATTTCTATTTAACATAATATATAAAAATAGCCCACATACGCAAGAAAAAGGACGAACTATTCGTATAACATACCATTTCACTTTTATCCATCTTTTGAGGTAAGAATTACATATTTTACATCTATATCCCCAATACAACAAAACTGAGTGGTAAAAACAACGTTTTTTACCACTCAGCATATACGTTTTGAAGCATATATAAGTAAAAAGCTCTTATTTTACTTATATACTTTTATCATATTCTTTATTATGACTATTAAAGCTAATACATTTCTATAGGAGCAAAGTTATACTCTTACTTGATATATAAGAAAATTACACAATAACAAATAAAAGTATTGTAATAACAATTAAAGCACTAACAACAGTATAGTCAATTCTTTTCAATCCTACAGATGCAGCAAAGCTGTGTGTGGGACCACCGAATCCACGTAACTCCAAAGACAACGCCATTGTTTCGGATCGTCCCAAGGATTTTAGCAGCAATGGTTGGATAACAGATGCATAGGATTTGATACGCTTAATGAAGTTGCCTTCGAGAGATAAGCCGCGGCAAGCTTGCGCCTCTTGTACAGCATGGCTTTCAGCAATGAAGTCAGGCACGAAGCGCAGTGCAGCAGTGAACATAAATGCATATTCGTAAGGAATTTTGCATTGTGTTACGAGCGCTGCCGTAAGGTCTTGCAATTTTGTAGTTGCCAACAGGCCTATAAAAACAAGTGTCATAGCCAACATTCGTAAGCCGGATACAATGGCAGAGGTTACATCGCCACTGCCAAGGAATTGGATGAGTCCAAGAAATACAGCGAAGCTAGTTAATGCCAACACGGCTTTGCGTTGTTTGAATAACAAACCTGCCAAAAACAGTACACCGAGTTCTACTACGACTAATGCCAATAGCGATGCCCAGTCGCGCAACAGGATGGCCCACACGGATACAGCGAGGGTCATCAAGATTTTTGTTAACGGTACTAAACGTTCCATATGTCCCTCCTATTTTCCGCTCAACTGAGCCACTAACTTGGATTTCAATTCATCCATAGATTTGCAATAGCCTAAGGATGGTACCGCTAGTGAAAGTTCCACACTTGGCGGTTTTGTAAGGCCTAGGTCTTGCAATTCATCCGTAGATTTTTTGAATAATTCTTCTGGACTGCCGTCAAAGGCAACGGTTTGGTTGCCCATAATGATAGCACGGCTACATTCGCTAGCCATGATTTCCATATCATGGGTAATAAGAAGGATTGTGATACCTTCTGAATTAAGCTGACGCAATAGTGCTAATAGCTCTTTAGTTTCCTTACCATCTTGACCACTGGTTGGTTCGTCAAGTATGAGGATTTTAGACTGCATAGCCAGCGCAGAAGCAATGGCAACACGTTGCTTTTCACCGCGGCGCAATGTTGGAGGATAGGCTTCACGCAAATGACCGATGCCTGTGCGCGCCAATACTTCATCAACGATACGCTTCACTTCGGCTTTACTGCGCCCCAAGGACTCAGGTCCGAAGGCAACCTCTGTGGCTACGGTAGGTCTGAACATTTGGCGATCTGGCTGTTGAAATACGTAGCCGATAAATTGTCCCCGTTTAGACGGCGGCATGGACGTAATATCTCTGCCGTTATAATACATGTGGCCTTCCCTAGCCTTTTCTAGGCCGACAAGTAATCGCGTAATAGTCGTTTTGCCGCAACCATTACGACCACCGATAGCGATATATTCGCCTCCTTCGATGGTGAAAGTCACGTTTCGGAAAATATCTACGGATGGCACATAGCCAAAGCGGATGTTTTCAACCTTAAGCATGAGCTCCACCGTCCTTTCCTGGTACATCATCAACACGTTGAACTGGTTGTCTATTTTCTACTATATTAGATTGATCAACAAGATTATCTACTGTAATTCTTTGATTAGCTGGAGAGTTGCTTTTACCATGCACCTCGGTTTGAATAGCATGAGCCATTTCAATTTGGTGCAAGCCCTTGATAGCAGACTCGATGCTGAGCCAAGGTTCATCACTGTGGAAGCCGGCTTGTTCCAATTCCATATACGTAGTAAACACGGATGGCAATGCATCGACGTGAATGTTGTGCTCGTACATGTAACGAAGCGTAGTCGGTACATCGTCATCACAGGCGATAGAGCCATCTACCATGAGAGCCATGCGGTTAGCGTACGGCAATACGGCATGCAAATCATGGTCGATAACGACAACGGTGATACCGTGTTTTTGGTTCAAATCGCCTACGAGGCGATATAATTCTGCGGTCCCATCTGGATCGAGAGAGCTTGTCGGTTCGTCAAGAACAAGTACGGTTGGATTCGTAGCCAATACAGAAGCAATAGCCAAACGTTGGCGTTGACCACCAGATAAACTTGTAATCTTGCGATTTTCTAAGCCTACGAGGCCAACTTGCTTAAACACCTCTTCAGAACGAGCTTTAATAGTTTCACGGTCATAACCGCGGTTTTCCATAGCAAAGGCTACTTCTTCACGAACTGTCATCGTTACGAGCTGTGTATCGTAGTCGGCTAGAACTACACCGATATGGTTCGCTAGTTCTGGGATTTCCATTTGCGTAGTCGCATGACCATCTACGAAGACCATGCCTTCTAGCCGTCCACCATAGAATTTAGGCACCGCCCCTACCATCGCCATACAAAGGGTGCTTTTACCACAACCTGCAGGGCCTGTAACAACGAGGAAATCACCTTCATTTACATCGAGATTGATATTTTCAAGGGATGGTGTAGTCGCCTTTGGATGATAGTAATTTACGTGCTCAATGGATATTTTAGCTTGGCGCTCAGGCAAAATAGTCAAGCGACTATGATCAGATGTCAATTGATCTGCATTTGGCAACATGCCACGTTTAGAGAATAAACGTTGTGCCGGAATATACAAGATTGGTGTAATGGCACCATTCAAGGCCCCTACAATGAGTACCAATGGCCACATGCCGTACATGTACACATTATTTGGCAACCCAAGCACTTGCCACAAAATGGTAACAAAGATACCACCAGATACAACAGTTGCTAAAAAGCCAGACACGACAGGGGTTAAATCAAAACCACCAATTTTACGGAACTTCATGGACAACATAGCGCGCGTTACGAGAGCCGCCGTCAAAGCACCACCTGGCTCAGACAACAAATTGCCGTAAGGGAACGCTGATTTAGACGTCAATACATTGATGAGGGCCGCCACGAGTCCAATCCCCAAGGTTTGACTCAAACTAGGACGAGTCAATAAAATAGCTACGCAGTACGTAGCAATCGTCCAGTTCGGCGTTACCCCAGCCACACTAGGGCTCACCAAATGCAAAATCGTGCCCAATGCGAGCATCAATGTGCTAACAGTAACCCATCTAAACTGGCCACCCTGCACATGTGTGTACACAAGATCCTGAATCCGTTCCATAATAGCCTCATTTCTATAAAAATATATATGGATTTATTTTAACATTCTTCGAGAATTTGTGAAAGCCTAGAGGCTATCAAGGGACTTCAAGTAAAGTCCATAAAAAAAGCACCATCTATTAATGATAGTGCTTTTAAGAACTAATGTACTTCATCTAATAATATTCTAAGATAATTACGTCTACTGTTTAATATTCTATCAATATAGATAGTCCGATCTAAATAACGGTAAAAACTTAAATAATTATGACAAAGTAAATATCTGTATTCAATTTTACTTCCTAGATTAATCAATAATCGCTGCCCCATTTCTGGAAATATACTCAACGAATCATTCGCAGTTACTATATCCAAAACGGTTTTCTTAGCTAACTCAATATCACCGGTTTCTTCTTCTATAAAAGATTTTATTTCTAGCAAATCTTCTCGTGCTTTTGGTGCATAGCTAATTTGATTATTCATAATTAAATCCCCAATTCACTCTTTAGTTGCTCTGATGAAATCCAGCCTTGTTCTTCACCAGATTTACGACCTGTCTCTAAAGCGCCCATAAGTTTTATCGTAGCCATTAGACGTTCATAATCTTGAATATCCATAATTGCATATCGGCCTCTACCATTTTTAGTTAAGAATACGGGACTATCTATAGTAACATCACGTAAAACTTCAGAATAGTTTCGTAAATCTGAAATAGGTTTTATATTCGGCATACTATCACCTCCAGAGTACTTTAGTGATATACTACTCATTTTTCTAATATCTTATTACTATTGTAGTTAAATTATCGCGTAAATTCAACACTAAATTTTACAGCACCCTTTAAAATTACTATCAACATCTATGATACTTATATCTTCCTTTTCTTGTTATATACATATGATATAATGCGCATAGATACTTATTTACTAATAAATTGACATTTTTTATAACCGATATAATAAAATCTAATAGTTCTCACTTAAGAACAAATAATTTATTAAAAAAGGAAATATCATGGCACAAGCATTAATCGTAATCGATATTCAAGAAGGCTTAGTTAAGGAAAACCCTTACAATGCCAAAAACTTTATCTCAAATACAAAAGCAATCATTCAACATTTTAGAGATCAAAATATAGAAGTCATTTATATCAGACATTCTGAAAATGAGGGCTTATTAGCAACGGGCAGTGATAATTGGCAAATCTATCACGAATTAAAACCGCAAGAAAACGAAAAGATTTTCAATAAATATTACAATAGCATCTTCAAGGATACTGAATTAAAGGAATATTTAAACCGAAAAAATATTACCGATGTAACATTTGTAGGAATGCAAGTGGAATTTTGCATTGATACATCTGTGAAAGTAGGCTTTGAGTATGGTTATAATATCACCATCGTCGAAGATGCTATCTCAACCTTTGATAATGAGTATCTACCAGCCGGTACAATCCTATCCTTTTACAAAGAAAAGATTTGGCGGAATCGATTTGCACAGCTAAAAACAACAAATGAAATGTTAAGCATCAATTAAATTACGAAAATAATACAAAGATTTTTATAATTTTTTCTCACGTATTTGTCATATATGTATGTTAAAATTCCATTAAATATTTATGCCCGAACATAGGAGGTCTTTTTTATGTATAAGTATATTACGATTTTAGGAGCTGCGGGCCAAATAGCTCAAAAGTTGACTGCTACACTATTAACATATACAGATATGCACATTACATTATATGGTCGTCAGTTGAAAACACGTATACCTCCAGAGATTATCGACCATGAACGTGTTACAGTGATTGAAGGTTCGTTCCAAAATCCTGGTAAATTAGAACAAGCTGTAACAAATGCGGAGGTTGTATTTGTAGGTGCTATGGAGTCTGGCAGTGATATGGCTTCCATCGTGAAAGCATTGAGCCGCAAAAATATACGCCGTGTTATCGGTGTGTCCATGGCTGGACTTTCTGGTGAATTCCCTGTAGCACTTGAAAAATGGACCTTCGACAACTTACCGATTAGCTATGTTCAAGGTGAGCGCCAAGCACGCAATGTATTACGCGAATCCAACTTAAATTACACCATCTTGCGCCTCACATGGCTTTACAATGATCCAGAGAAAACCGATTACGAACTCATCCCTGAAGGGGCTCAATTCAACGATGCCCAAGTTTCACGCGAAGCTGTGGTAAAAGCCATTTTTGATATCTTACATGCTGCGGATGAAACGCCTTTCCATCGCACAAGCATCGGCGTAGGTGAACCAGGTACACACTATGACAAACCAAGCTTTCACTAATATATAAATAAATATTTTGTAAAAAAGAGAAAATACTATATACCAATACAAGACTATCTTCAATACGCTTGAAGATAGTCTTTTTATATATCATTTTATGATTAAAGTATCTAGTTAACCTCATTTGAATTAAATATCTCATATATATATTTGTATACTGCAATTATATCGTTTAAATGATATAATTACAGTATAAGAATGATGAACAAATACTTTTAAAACTATAAGGAGATAACTATGGGAATATTACGCGAAACAATTCGTCCATCCTCTGATTTACGAAATAAGTATCCTGAAATTTCTAAAACCTTACAACTTAAAGATGAGGCTGCCATTATTACTGTAAATGGTCGTGGAGATACTGTAAGTCTCGGCTATAATACATATAATATGTTAAAGTCAAAAATAGAATTATTATCCTCTCTTGTAGAAGGACAAAACGATATCATTCAAGGTCGCACCACTACACTTGATGAAGCTTTCAACAGTATCGATAAAATGCTAGATCAAATGGGGTAACTCTATGAAATCCCAACCCTACACAATCATTCCTACTGAAAAGTTCAATAAAGAGCTACATCAACAAATACTTTATATAGCTATGCAGTTTTCAAAAGAAACAGCTATACAAGTAAAAGAAAATATTCAAAATTCAATTTCAAATCTTATGAACCATCCATATATGGGGACTACACCTAAAATTAGAGCACTTAATGACAGTGACTTTCGAATGTTGATTTTAGAAAAGCTTATTATTTTCTACACAGTTGTAGAGGAAGCTAGAACTATTTATTTAATCTCTATACTTGATCAACGACAGGATTATGTAAATATACTAAACGGATTATAACATTTGAACTAAACCAGTGCTTCTTTAAAAATTAAATACCCTTCAAAGTGGTATATCCTAAATCTAATCGGTACATTTTTACTCATGTAACATAGATTTTGGGTATACCTTTTTTATTCCTACATTTTATAGATATTTATATAGATAAACTCACGTATTTACGCTATACTAATAAATGATTAATATACACTTATAGGTATGTGAAAGCAAATGCCTCTTAGATTATCAATTATATTTATATATACAGCTCGTTGTATAAAATACACAAGATTCTATGTATAAAAATAAATGATAGTCATTTTTAGTCCCAGTTAGGGCATAGGCTTATTAAGGAGTTATTATGAATCGCATTGTTGTTATTGGCAGTTGCAACATGGATATTGTAGTCCTCGCGAACAAACGCCCTACTGCAGGCGAAACAATCATGGGCAACGAATTGCACATCGCTCACGGTGGCAAGGGAGCAAACCAAGCGGTGGCTGCGGCTCATCTAGGTGCAGAGGTCACTATGGTCGGCTGTATCGGTGAAGATGCATACGGCCATATGATTATAGATAATTTAAAAGAAAATTTCATCAATACAGATTACATCGTTACGGTACCGAATACTACAACCGGTACAGCACACATTACATTAGCTGAAGGCGATAATAGCATCATCGTGATTGCAGGCGCTAATGCTAAGGTAGACCAGTCCGTAGTAGATAACGCTTGGTCTGCTATCGAGCAAGCCGATCTTGTAATGGTTCAAAACGAGATTCCTATTCCAACTATTGAATACATCGTTCGTCGTTGTCACGAGGCTAATGTGAAAGTCCTCTTAAATCCTGCTCCAGCAGCCGACCTCGATTCGGAATGGTTAGAATTAGCAACCTATATTACGCCAAACGAACACGAGTTATCTGCGCTCTACCCTAATCAATCTACAGAGGAGATTTTACTAGCTAACGAAAACAAAATCATCGTTACCCTTGGTAGCAAGGGTGTAGGATATGCCGATAACGGTGAAATTCACATTGTACCTGGCTTCAAGGTTGAGCCCGTAGATACAACAGGTGCTGGCGATACATTTAACGGTGCCTTTGCAACGGCTATCGTTAATGGTAAAAGCTTAGCCGACGCTCTACACTACGGCAATGCAGCAGCGGCCCTCTCCATCCAACGCTTGGGGGCTCAAGGTGGCATGCCAACAAAAGACGAGGTCGCTGCATTCTTAGCAGAACACGTATAGATTGAACCGGTCTTTCAATCCAAACTATACGTTCTTCAAGCAATGAATGCAACTGTCCTCTATATAACAAAGGGAGTTAATGACTAAGGCATTAAAGCCTTAGTCATCGGAATAGATAAGGAGTTATTTATGCAACGACACGGTATTTTAAATAGCCATATTGCTAAGGTTTTGGCAGATCTTGGTCACACAGATACAATTTGTATCTCTGATTGTGGCTTACCGGTACCTGAAGGGGTTCAAAAAATCGACTTAGCCTTGGATTTTGGTGTACCTAGCTTTGAGCAAGTAGTATCCATCATCGCTAAACATATGAAATCCGAAGCGATTCATGTGGCAACAGAAATTAAAGAAAATAATCCTAAGGCTTACGCCTTCTTAGAGTCTACCTTCCCATCTGATCAATACGAATGGATTGAAACGAGCCACGATGCTTTCAAAGAAGCCACGAAACAATGCAAATGCATTATTAGAACTGGTGAAACATCTCCGTATGCGAACATTATCTTACGTGCCGATTGTATTTTCAGCGATCGTCCCTAAAATAATAGATTAACCAACTAAGTTTATACGTTAAGGAACTGAACCTATAAATCAGTTTATGTAAATTAGATAGCTTAGTTTTCAAAGATTATCTAAACATCTAATCTATTACATATATCAAGAGATACTTTCATCAGTCATATAGGAGTAGTTATGGAAATTGTTATGTCAGGCATTGCGAAGGCATTTGGTACAAACCAAGTACTGCGCGATGTAAGTATTACCCTCAAGGAGGGCGAAGTTCACGCCTTGATGGGCGAAAACGGCGCCGGCAAATCTACGCTCATGAATATCCTCACCGGTATTCACAAGGCGGATGCTGGTACGATTACCATCGACGGCGTAAAGCGAACCTTCCCGAACCCGAGAGAGGCCGAGCTAAACGGTGTGGTCTTCATCCACCAAGAGCTTAACATTTGGCCAAATCTAACATTGTTAGAAAATCTATATTTAATGAGACCAAAGCGCAACAAATTTGGTATGCTCGACAAAAAGGCGATGCTCACTGAGGCTGAAAACACATGCCGCGAACTAGGCATCGAATTGCCACTCACAACAGAAGCAGGCCTTTGCTCCGTTGGTCACCAACAAATGACGGAAATTCTTCGTATCTTGATGTTAGATGCAAAGGTTGTCATCATGGACGAACCGACAGCAGCCCTCACAGAGCGTGAAACGGCGACATTGTTCAACATGATGCGCAAAATGAAAGCACGCGGCGTTGCTATCGTATATATCTCTCATCGTATGGAAGAGGTATTTAGCGAATGTGACACAATTACGGTTATGCGTGATGGTCACACAATTATCACTAAACCAACATCTGAGATTTCTGTAGACGAAGTGGTACGCCACATGGTAGGCCGTTCCATCGACGAGTTCTACCCTGCTCGCACTACAACACCGGGCGATGTGGTTATGAACGTGGATAACCTCAAACCAGAAGGTTTCGACAACGACATCTCCTTCTCCTTGCGCAAAGGCGAAATCCTCGGCGTAGCAGGTCTCATGGGTGCTGGCCGTACAGAAATTATGCGCGCCATTTTCGGTGTAGATAAACACAACGGCGGCACCGTAACAGTAAACGGCTCCGTCCTAAACTGTAAAAAACCAGAAGATGCCATCAAGGCTGGCATTGCTTTCATCACAGAAAATAGAAAGAGCGAAGGCTTGATTCTTGATTTCTCCATCGGTTCTAACATTACATTGCCTAATCTTGGCGAAATTTGCCCCTCTCATGTACTTGATAAGGGCAAACTCAATTCCTTTGCTGACGAATTGTCTAAAAAACTAGGCGTTAAAACACAATCTATTCACGAACCCGCATCATCCCTATCCGGTGGTAACCAACAAAAGGTGGTTATCGCGAAATGGGTCGGTAAAAAGCCATCTATTATCATCATGGACGAACCTACGCGCGGTATCGACATCGGCGCCAAGCGTGATATTTACGATTTAATGAACGAATTAACGAACGATGGTGTGTCCATTATCATGGTGTCCTCTGAGTTACCGGAAGTGCTCGGCATGAGCGACCGCGTTATGGTCATTCATGAAGGTCGCGTAGCAGGTATCTTGGACCGTAGCGATGCAACACCAGAATCGATTATGACATTAGCCACAGGAGGACAATAATGGACAGCAAAGCTCTACAATATGTAAAAAAATTAGGCCCCCTCATCGGCCTCATCCTATTATTTGTAATTATCTCTGTCATGAACGACAGTTTCCTTGAATTCTCTAACTTGCGTAACTTGTTGCGCCAAGTATCCATCAATGCAATTATCGCCTTCGGTATGACCTTCGTCATCTTAACTGGCGGTATCGACTTATCGGTTGGTTCCATCCTTGCCCTCTCTAGTGCAGTGATGGCAAACCTCATCGTAACTGGTACTGACCCTGTATTAGCTATCGTATTAGCCGCAGGTGCCGGCCTTGTATTGGGCGGTATTAACGGTCTCGTTATTACCTATGGCCGCGTAGCTCCATTTATCGCTACCTTGGCGACCATGACAATCTACCGTGGTGCGACGCTAGTATTCACAGACGGTAACCCAATCTCCGGTCTTACTCAAGATCCTCTATTCCACGGCTTTGGCCAAGGGGATATTGCAGGCCTTCCAGTTCCAGCGATCACAATGTTCCTAGCTTTCATCGCCCTTTGGTTCGTATTGAGCCGCACATCCTTAGGCCGTAAAACATACGCCGTAGGTGGTAGTGAAAAGGTAAGTTACATTGCTGGTATTAAGATTGACCGCGTTAAAATCTTCGTGTATGCCTTAACCGGTATGCTCTGTGGTATCGCGGGTGCAATCATCACCTCTCGTCTTAACTCTGCACAACCGACAGCAGGTGCAGGCTATGAACTTGACGCTATTGCAGCGGTGGTTCTTGGCGGCACAAGCCTTGCTGGTGGTCGTGGTCATATTGTTGGCACATTAATTGGTGCCCTCATTATCGGTACCCTCAACAACGGGTTAAATATTCTCGACGTTTCCAGTTTCTATCAACAAGTTGTAAAAGGTATTGTCATTTTATTGGCGGTTCTTGCAGACCGCAAGAAAGCCTAGGAGGTTCCTATGAAAAAACTATTGTTACTGTTGACGATGGCTATCATGGTTATCGGTCTTGTAGCAGGCTGTGGTAAAAGCGCTGATAATGGCGGCGACAAAAAATCCGGCACAATCGGCTTCTCTGTTTCCACATTGAACAACCCATTCTTCGTAACTATGAAGGAAGGCGTTGAGGCTCAAGCTAAAGCGCTTGGTCTTAAAGTTAAAATCGTTGATGCTCAAAATGACCCTGCAAAACAAGCAAACGATATTTCCGACTTACTTGAAAGCGGCGTTTCTGTATTGATCATCAACCCTGTAGACTCTGCAGCTATCTCTACTTCCGTAGAAGCAGCAAATGCTAAAAACATTCCTGTAATCACTGTTGACCGCTCTGCTGATAAAGGCAAAGTAGTAGCTCACATCGCTTCCGATAACGTAAAAGGCGGCGAAATGGCCGCTCAACTTATCGCTGAAAAAGTAGGCAAAGCTGCAAAAGTTGCAGAAATCGAAGGTATCCCTGGTGCTTCCGCCACACGTGAACGCGGCCAAGGTTTCCACAACGTAGCTGACAAAGACTTAACAGTAGTAGCAAAACAAAGTGCTGACTTCGACCGTACAAAAGGTTTAAACGTAGCAACAAACATTTTGCAAGCTAACCCTGATGTACAAGCTATCTTCGCTCATAACGACGAAATGGCATTAGGCGCTATCCAAGCAGCTAAATCCGCAGGCAAAACAATCTTCATCGTAGGCTTTGACGGTACTGCTGATGCAGACAAAGCTGTTAAAGACGGCACATTGGCTGCAACAATTGCGCAACAACCGGACCAAATGGGTAAAATCGCTATTGATACAGCTCAAAAAGTTATCAAAGGCGAAGCTGTAGAAGCTAAAATCCCTGTAGATCTTAAAGTTGTTACAAAATAATTGTAAATAGAAACTGGGTACAAAAAAGAGTCGCATCCTTTGATGCGACTCTTTTTATTTTGGCTCTCGTTCCAAAAATTCTTTGAAAAACTCAATAAACTTTGGCAAATATGTTTGATCTAAACTTTCAATTGTCATATTACATTTGTAATTATAAGTAGTACAGATAGTAACATCTATCGCCAATGCACCCTTTTGATCTAACGAGAATGTTAAGGTATCCCCTTCTCCAGTTAATACATGGGTAAAGGTTGCTTTGCCTTTACACTTCTCATACAAATCGACTAATTCTTGATAGCCTTTACGAATTCCGGACCAATCGCTAGGATCAATATAGCCAGAACAGATATTATAGCCTCGTTTAATATATACGCCAAACATACCAAATTCAGATAACTCTACATCCATATCAAAAGCTATTGTTAAATTTGGTTCATTTACGATTTCATACATACTATTCACACTCCACAAACAGTAACATTTTTATTTATTATAACATTACATGTATTAATGAAATAGTATCGATAATTTTTAAAAGCAACACTAATGCATGTAAAGTCTAGCATAACAATAACATATAAAAAATAGCGACTAGTTGGTTATCTTAACTAGTCGCTATTTGTATGGTAGGACTCCAAAATTAGAGTTCCCATTACAATATTTTCTTAAAGAATATGGTCGTATGTACCTTTCCAGGTAGTTGTGTTCGTTTATATTCTTTAAAGCCAAAGCCTTCATACATTTTGGCAAGCCATGGATGTTCTGCGGCTGTACCAAGGGTTACGGCTGGTGTTTTATATACGTTGCGCAATAGGTCTTCTGCTTCGGCGAGGACTTCACGAGCATAGCCCTGTCCCTTATGTTCAGGGGCCGTCACAAAGTGTGCAATGTGCGGATATACGTCTGGCGTAGCTTTGGGAATCCAAGGCATGCGGAATGAAATAGAGCATACTAAGGAACCATCTACGTAGAGACCAAATACAGGATATTTTAAGATCCACACCCGAGATTCTTCTGGGCTAAAGTTAATAGCATCGAAGGATATAGGGTAGTTCTTATTCTCCGCATATCCTGCAATTAACACCTCGTGATATTCAGCCGCATCATCTACGGTTAATTGTCTAAATTCTTTCATATGTACCTCGTTTAAAGCGACCTAATTCTAAAAATATTAGGTCGCCATGAATTTCTATATTACTAGGATAGCACGCATTATTATGCTCTGCATTATTTATAGAGCAGTATTTTTATAGAGCAGTACTATTTATAAAGCTGCACTATCTAGTGGCTGTTCGCTATCTAGTGTAAGGTAACGGCTCAAGAATTTGCGTGTTCGTTCTTCTGTTGGATGTTCAAGGACAACCTTAGGATCTCCTTGTTCTACGATGACGCCGCCTTCCATAAATACGACTTGGTCAGCCACTTCTTTGGCAAAGCCAATTTCGTGAGTTACGATAATCATCGTAACCTTGAGCTCTTTCGCAATCTTGCGTATAACAGCTAATACTTCACCTACGAGCTCTGGATCGAGGGCTGATGTAGGTTCGTCAAAGAGGATAACCTCTGGGTCCATCGCAAGGGCACGAGCGATGCCAATACGTTGTTGTTGACCACCGGAAAGTTGTACCGGATAGTAATCATCATAGCCTTCCATGCCTACTTCCTTGAGGAAGCGTTGTGCGATTTCACGGGCTTGAGATTTCTTCATCTTCTTAACCGTTACAAGGCCTTCCATAATATTTTCAATAACGGTCTTATTAGAGAACAAGTTATAAGATTGGAACACCATGGATGTGTTACGGCGTGCGTTTAAGATTTCCTTGTTAGACGCTTTATGGAGGTCTACAGAAATATCATTTAACTGCATTGTCCCTGCATCGGCCTTTTCAAGGAAGTTAAGCGTTCTAAGGAATGTCGTCTTACCACTACCGGATGGGCCAAGGATAACCGTTACAGACCCTGTTGGCACATGTAAGTCGATGCCCTTTAAAATTTCACGGTTCCCGAAGGATTTGTGAACTTGTTTAATATCTATCATAATGCATTACCTCGTTTATACTTGCTTGCATAGATTTCTAAACGATGGAAGATAAATTCAAATACAATCCCCATCACCCAGAATAGACCGGCCACCACGATGTAGGCCTCAAAATATTGTGAATTTTCCTCTGTATATAACTTTGCAGCGCCAAATAGTTCAATAACTGTGATGACAAATACGATACTCGTACTCTTCATGGTGTTAAGGAACTGATTTGTAAATAGTGGCAACGCAAAGACTGTAGCCTGTGGCAATACGATGCGACGGAACGCTTGGAACCAAGTCATACCGATGGCCTGAGCCGCTTCCATTTGCCCTTTCGGTACCGATTGTAAGGCAGCCCGGAAGATTTCACTCAAATAGGCTCCTGTGTGCAAGGTTAAACCTACAACGGCTACAAAGGTAGCTGGCACCTTTTCAAAGGGCACATGCACCCCTGTTTGATCCTCTAGCGCGAGGAATAGAATTGGTAAACCATAGTACACGAGGTATAAGAGAACCATGTTCGGAATACTACGGCACAATAATACATATAGGTAGCTGAGCTGACTGAGCACAGGCACTTTATTTTGTTGTAGCACGCAACTTAATAACCCTAGGATTGTACCCAAACCAACGCTGAGGAAGGTAATCATAAGGGTGACTTTCACATAAGGAATGACAGCAAAGAAGGTGCCATAAATATAGGTTGAATCGATTATATGTCCCATACGCCCCTACTCCTCACTGATCAAAATGCGTTGCGTTTCCTTGCCCGCAACGGTAAAACGTTTTTCAAGCAATCGGCCCAAGAGAGACACGATGATAATTAGAATACCATAAATGATGGCCGCATCGACGAATAGCTCAAGATAGCGCTGACTATTGCCGCCCATGAGGTCCGCCTTACGCATCATATCCACAACGCCGACGTTAAAAATGAGCGCCGTCCCTTTCAACATGCCGATAACGAGGTTCGTCAACGGTGGAATGCTCATGGTGAAAGCCTGCGGCAAGATGATGCGCACATAGCTTTGGAACTCGGTCATACCAAGACTTTTAGCGGCTTCCTTCTCACCAGGAGCCACCGCATCAATACTGGAGCGCATGATTTCAGCGCTGTAAGCTGCAATGTGCAATGTAAATACGGCGTATACGAATACGAGGCCTGGCACATTTTTCATGTTAAGCCCCATGTGGGACATGATTTCTGGTACCCCAAAGTAAATAAGGAAGAGCTGTACCAAGAACGGAGTGCCCCGCATAAAGGAGATAAATACGATAAATAATTGGTTTAATACTGGTACCTTCTTGAGGCGAATGATGGCTATGATAGAGCCCAAAATAACACCTAAGATGGCAGAAATAACGGTGATTAATACCGTTACATGCACATAATTCAAGAGCTGTGGAAACGCTTGGATCATGTAGGACACATCAAAATACTTGCCCACAGTAGCACCTCGCTTCTAGACATAATAGAATAAGGCCGCCAAGGCGGCCTATCCGTTATTTTTGTGTTGGATCGAATGTGTAATCCCCACCAAGATATTGTTCAGAAAGTTTTTTCAACGTACCATCTGCACGCATTTCTTTCATAGTTTTATCGATTTTTTCGTTTACTTGTTTCATGTCATCTGTACGTTTAGACAAGAAATAAGTTGGTACTACGGCCAATACATCGCCTACGGCTTTAAGTGGCAAGCCACGATCTTTAATGGCAGAATTAATAACGTATTCGTATTCACCGGCTGCATCAGCACGGCCTGTAGCAACAAGGTTCAACGTTTCAGCACCCGCTTTATCTGTATAGATAACCTCGATTTGAGGATTTGCTGTTTCGTTGAATTGTTTTACTAATTCGTTGAACTCAGAGGATGTGGTAACGGCGATTTTTTTGCCTTTCAAATCATCCAATTTAGAGATGTCGTTGCGATCGTTTTTAACTACTAATTTACGTGTAGAGTAGTTGTTAACCTCATTTGTGTAGTAGAATTTTGCTTCACGTGTCGGGTTGCGACGCATTTGGTTTGCAATCATGTCCACTTGGCCTGCATCCATTGCTACAAAGGCAGCATCAACGGCCATTGGCTTGAAGTTGAAGTGAAGGTCTGGATTACGACGCTCAATTTCTTTCAACAATTCTACGTCAAAACCAGTAAGGTTGCCATTATCATCTGTATAGGAATAGGGGCGAACTGTACCGCGTGTAGCTACGTTAATTACTTTAGCATCAGGATTTACCTTTGCATCCTTAGATGTATCGTCACCGCAACCAGCCACCACAAGCACGCCTAGTGCCAACGCGCCAATAGCAAATAATTTCGTCAATTTCTTTGTATTAAACATGTAAAACTCCTTCTTTTCGCAATGTTTGCAGGAATGGCTCAACCTCATCTGTATGGGTAAAAGCCTCAATGATTCTATCTATTTGGTCAGCCTTCAAGGTAAGGCCTAATTTTATGCGTATATCCTCCATAGTGAGAGGATTATTCGGTGATCCTTTCGGATTGTTCACCGTTTCTGTGAAAGTATCTCCATTTTTCAATATAACGGTTACTTTCGTAATCCGCTCTGTTTGGGATACCTTCGGTAAGTCATAAACACGCTCAATTCGTGACATATAGTCTCGTATTGATGAGTCTATGATATCTATCTTGAATAATTCATCCTGTACCGCCCCATACGCGAGAACTTGGTACACGATGTACTCTATGGAAAACTGCCCTTCTCGACCTGTTGTTGGCGATGTATAACGCAATGCCGCATCAGCACCAGGCGGGAAATGAACAGTCACTCGATCTATCTCATCCCAAAGGGAGAAATTGGGGGTGGTACATAATCTACATTGATCTTGTTCCTCTGTATCTGGTGAAAGGTAGTTGTGTTTAGACACATACGAAGAAGATGTATATAGTCTATGTGCCACGACTTCTGCCGCTTCAGCGCCACAAATAGCAGCCGAGCAATAGGGATGGACTTTCATCCACAAACCAGGATCAATGAGTTGCCCTGGTGCTAGCCAACGGCTAGCGATGTCATTTGATGTAACGGTAGTTTTACCGATAATTTTAAACCAACCCCGTTCAGGGTCAAATGGTTTTGTGCTTGTTTTAAGTGATGTATGTTGTAACAGTTCGTAAGCCCATACGCCATTGCGTGCTGCTAGTCCCGCATGGAGAGGCTTACCATCTGTACCACTTTGAAAGAACATGCCTGCCGATTGTGTGGCAGCCAAAGACAGGAGCTGAGCCAAGCTTTCACCATGAAGGCCTCGCAAAGCGCCTATAGCGGCCGCCGCCCCAATAACACCAACGGTCCCCGTAGAATGCCATCCTTGGGTCCGATGGGCAGGATTAATAAGGGAACCAATAATCCCCTCTAACTCGGCTCCGATGATATAGGCACGAAGGAAATCATGCCATGTATCATACGGCTCGAGCACTGCCAACAAAGCAGAATATAAAACAGTACTGAAATGACCTGCCAAATTTGCCTGGGCATCATCAAAATCAAGATAATGCGAAGCAAAACCATAATACAAAGCTTTATCGGCTTTAGATACGTTTTCTCCATTAGTCTCGATGAACCGAGCCAAATCTTGAACGGCCTGTTCCGTCTCAGCCGGCGCTAGAGATGCCAAATAATCTAGAAAAGCAATGCGAGCCACTGACAGGAGGTCCTCACGGTTCGTCACATCCGTTTGTTCTATGTGGTTCACAATCGTCTGTGTTACTAAATCCATGGGGCCCCCTTTCAGTTATCTATACAATCTATTATTTACCAAATTTTTCAGCACGGTCATTTGGTTCTAACCAAATGGAGTCGTCTGGACCTTTTGGAACGAGGCGTGGTAGGTCTTCAAATGGCGTATGGTCTACATAGTAGAAGCGTTTACGCATAGAGTCGAAGTCTGTAGTACCACCAAATGCTGGATTGGAGTACAAGTCCTTCGCATAGTTCCAAAGATTTGGATAGTCTACAAGACGTTTCTTATTCACCAAGTATTTTTGGTAGAATACAAGGTCAAAACGAGCCAATGTTGGGAAAATACGAATATCTGGGTCTGTGATTGTGTCGCCCATCAAGTAACGTTGCTTGCTAAGGCGTTCTTCAAGCCAGTCTAAGCGAGCAAAAATGCGGTCATAGTAATATTCGTAATCTTTTTGGTTCGTTACGAGGGCTGCTAGATTTACAGCCAAGTTGAAGTCAGCATAGATGATAACATTCAATGCATCGATGTCGGCACGCAATTCCTCAGGATAAATATCTGGTGCATCAGGGGACACAAAATCTTTAAAACCCAATGCCAATTCTGTAGTCAACGCATGGTAGTCATTATTTACAACAGCACCTGTTGTAACATCTACGATAGCTGGTACTGTGGAGCGTGCATCGTAGTTAGGGTCGCCTTTGCGGTACGCTTCACCTAAGGAGTGAATGCCCAATACAGGGTCCTTTTCATCCTTATCAAGGGTAAAGAACCAGTCTGCAATTACACCTGCAGGACGCAATGGATCAACCGTGCCTTTTGAAATCACTTTATCTAAGCCAAGTAAATCGATGGCAATTGCAATGCGATGGGCCCAAGGACAATGCTTAGACCATACAAGGCGGTAACGGTCCTTTTCTACAGGTAGAAACCCTGGTTCACTGCCAAAAGGTGTTGTGAATTGAGGTTCTTCGCTATCAGAATATTTTTGACGACGGTTAAAATTCGATGCATCTTTACCTTCATACTCCTTCTGCTCCCCTTGAGAACGAGGGTTACTAGATTGAAACTCAGAAAAATCGATGGGACAAGGATTCATAGCACGTTGGAACTCAACTTCTTTACGAGCCGCCGCAATGGTAGGATCCTTGATTTTACTTACATCTACGTGTTCACTCATTCTATACTCCTTATAAAGGTCATCCCCATTAGCTTTATTCCACTTTTCATGGTGAAAGCTTCTGTGATATTCCTCAATTATTCCTACTAACTTAATATGAATATAAGCCTATATTATATTATTTAAAAACCTATGTCAATAGTGGGTATTTAAAATTTATAATATCTATTACAAACAAAAATCTCAAGTTATATCGTTTCTAGATATAACTCGAGCTTTATTTAAATTATGTGTATTAAACAAACACTAGTATTGGTAATATTTTTATTCGTGAGGTGTTGTATAGTTAATATCTTGTGCCTTGTAACTTTCACCATGAGCTAATACATGAACGATGGTTTCCAATGTGGCACGTACAGTTTCAACAGCCATGCTTGGTTGATTTGGTTTATCCACCACTTGGGATGGCAAGTATGGAATGTGCATGAAGCCCGCCTTAATATTGCCTTTTTGTGCTGCATAATGACACACGCCATACATCAAGTGATTGCATACAAAGGTACCAGCTGTATTAGAAACCTTTGCAGGAATGCCATTTTGATGCAATGCGTTAACAATGTTTTTAATTGGCAACGTTGCAAAATAGGCACTAGGACCATCGGCTACAACAGGTTCATCTTCAGGTTGGTTGCCTCCATTGTCCGGAATGCGGAAGTCATCGCAGTTAATAGCAACGCGTTCCACTGTAATATCTGGGCGACCCCCTGCTTGACCTACACAGAGAATGAAATCTGGTTGGCACTCTTCAGCCGCTGCTTTTACAGTATCAACAGATTTATAACGAATAGTAGGAACCATTTGAGTCACTACCTTGTAGTCACCATCAGTATAACCATCCATTGTTTTTACCGCTTCCCAAGCGGGATTAATAGGTTCACCGCCGAATGGATCAAAGCCGGTAATTAAAATTGTTTTCATCACACTACCTCATAACGATATCTTATGGTTCATTAGAATAATCAAATATGATACATAATCTTAGAAGGATATATCATATAGTTTCATAAGCATATCGTACTTTCACAAAAGGGTTAAATAAAGTAATACATTAATAGAATATTCAATACGAGCATAATCAATGCAATTGGAAGTTGTGCTTTAATAACGCCGTATTGATCGCGCATTTCAAGGAGTGCTACCGGTACAATATTAAAGTTGGCCGCCATAGGTGTCATCAAAGTACCGCAATAGCCAGCAAGCATTGCAATAGCACCGACAGCTGCTGGGTTAGCACCATGAGCTACAACGAGCATTGGGATACCGATGGCACTTGTAATCATCGCAAATGCGGCAAACGCGTTACCCATAATCATTGTAAAGATAACCATACCGATGCAGTAAGCCACAACAACGAGGAATACATTATCTGCTGGTACTACACTTGCGACTGCACTGGAGATAAGTTTACCAACGCCAGCCAAATTAAATAGATACCCAAGAGCCGCTAATAACTGGGACAAAATAGCAGTCCAACTGATAGCATCGATAAGTCGACGGCCTTCATGGAAACCTTGGTTAAGTTCGCCCTTTGTAATATAAAGAGCAGCACACATAGCAATGATTGCGGCAATACCTAGACCAACAAGAGCTCCTAACTTAGTAAAGAAACCAATGAAGAATGTAATAATACCAACAAGTAACGCTGGTACGAAGATAACATTACCAATACGAACAGCTTCGCCTTTTTTGAATTCGATAGGAGATTCAAAGTAATGGCCTTTGCCGAGTTGTTTTACTAATACGATAGCTGCCATAGCAATTACAAGCCAGCCATTAATTTCCTTGGAGAGATAAGAACCAAAGATAAAGGATATGCTATATAAGAGCCAAAATAAGCCTGTACCAATGCGATATTTATGTTCTTTATCTAAAAATGATTGAATAGCAAAGATAAATAGAATAATCCCTACGAGAAGATATACATAATCTAAGGGCTGCATTTTATAGAATATTTCTAACATATTATTCAGCCTCCTTCTTCAATTCTTCTGGTGTAACAAGAATATTTAACTCATTAGGTACTAATTTACCAGCTTTCATATCCGCTTCGTCACGAGCTACAGAGGCTTGAATTGTTTTATCAAAGATAATAAAGCGAATAAAGTTAACGATATAAGCACAAACAGCAGTTGGCAATCCGTACAATACCATATCTGTTAACTCTACAGAATAACCTAATTGTTCCATAACGCCTTTGATGAGTAATAACCCACCAGCAGCAAGGAATAAGTTTTGACCGAAGAAGTTACCTATATTATCTGCAGAAGCAGCCACACCGCGCACCTTATCAAGCGTACGTTGAGATACTGGACGGCCTTGAGCTACCGCAGCTTCACTCATAGGAGCAATCAATGGACGAACCATAGCAACCATACCGGACATGTTAATGCCAAAGGCTACAGTTACTTGACGCACAAATAAGTAAATCATAAAGATACGACCTGCCGTAGCAGCGTTGATCTTGCCAATCAAAATTTCTGCCCGTTCACGCAAGCCGTGACGTTCCATAAGACCGATAACAGGTAAAATCAAAATAAATAATGACATATAACGATTTTTAACAAAGGCCTCTCCAATAGCACCAACGATATTGTTAATACTGAGACCACCTGCAAGGCCCGTTACAAAGCCTGCGGCTACGACAACTAACAAGGCATTAAAGCGCAGCATCAGACCGATGACCATCACTAAAATACCAGACAAAATCAACATATGGACACATCCTTTCTACAAATCATCCATAACACATATAACCATAAAGATACGTTATATGTATATATTATATACTGAATAGTCATAATCTTACACAAAAAAATACCTTGTATCTAAATTTAGTGAATGTCCCTGATCTGCGATCAGAGCATAAAACACTCAAATAGAGTACAAGGTAATTTACGTAATTAATATAACGCTTTCTTAATTAATTTAATTCTTTCTTGAATAATATAGTTGTATGCTGTTTTCCTCTAAAATGAACCTTATCATATGCCGTAAACCCAAAGGATTCATACATTTTAGGCAACCACGGATGTTCCTTAGCCGTTCCTAGTGTAACAATATGTGTTTTAAACTGTTCTTTTAAAAGCTCCTCTGCATAGCCCAAGACTTCCCGTGCATATCCTTTGCCTTTGAAAGCTGGTGCCGTTACAAAATGAGCAATATGCGGATATTTATCCGGCGTTGAGTATTTCACCCAAGGCATACAAAACGTAATAGAACTAACTAATTGCCCATCAATATACAAGCCGTATACAGGATAATTTTCAATCCATTCCTTAGATTCCTCTTCCGTAAAATCAATAGCGTCGAAGCTAATGGGATAGTCTTTTATAGCTGCGTAACCATCGATTAATACCTTATGATATTCTGCTGTGTCTGCAACTGTTAATTGTCTAAATTCTTTCATGGTCTTTCCCTCATATCTATATTTTTATTCACAAGCTACGAATATTAATTCACTTTGTGAAAGTAATTATACACCTATATGTATTTATTTGCAATACAATTACATAAATATTATATGAAATTATAATATCTATAAAGAGGATCTCATATGGAGTGCCATAATATATACACAGAAGAAACTAATAACAAGATAAAACTATTGAGACAAATAAGTTATCAACTACGCCATATTGATAGATTTATATTACGTATTCTATTTTTAATCAAAAAGAATGACACCAACCATAAAATGATTGGTGTCAAAAAATACTCATAAGATAAAATTGTAATATTTGACGGATAGCAAAAATAAATTATGTCTCCTTAATAATAGTATTATACATATAAGGAGACATAACTCAAAATCTTTTTAAAACACTTTTAAAAATATACGTTATAAATGATATATTTACGCCCTATCATTGGACATCCAATCACAATAAAACAGATTTTTTCTCATATGAAAATCTTTCGATTCTATTAACCGCGACCTTTAATAACGCGAACACGTTGAATATCAGGCGTACCATCTTTATGTTTAGAAATAGTATCTACTCTGATACGTTCAAGTTCTGGTTGGAATTCTTTAAGTGCTCTAACCATTTGATCATCGGCGACAGCACCGTTTTGAATAGCCCTGTAAATTAATGCAGCCATTTCATAACGAGTCATCATACGATCTCCACC
The DNA here is from genome assembly GCF_000163715.1 of Veillonella sp. 3_1_44. Lineage (NCBI taxonomy): Bacteria > Bacillati > Bacillota > Negativicutes > Veillonellales > Veillonellaceae > Veillonella > Veillonella sp. 3_1_44. The sequence goes on along the minus strand of NZ_GG770201.1, from coordinate 60,310 downwards.
AAATTTACCGTCTGGATAACCCACAATAATACCATTACCTGCTAATGTCGCCACATAGTCGTATGCCCAATGGTTTTCAGGTATATCTGGGAAAAGTTGCATCTTATCCAAATCCAAGGAGTTGAGCTGTTTCCCCTCAGAAACCTTCATGAGTATGCCCTTCACATTTTCAAGCTCAGCACGAAGATCTTTGATTTCTTTCGCCATTGCTACTCTAGAAGTAGACACATGATTGCCTTGACCGATTTTCATGCTAACACCAGCGTTCAACATATTTTCACCGCCGCCGAAGGAACCACCTACACTAAATAGAGTATCCTCATTTGGACGATAGAATGCACCGATTGAAGCTGCATGAGCATCTTTGTAGTTACCATAGCCTGCAGCGATATCCCATTTATCATCAGGATCGAAATCTAGAGGGTGAAGTGCTGCCAATGCGGCTGCCCCTGCACCAACCCTATTCATACGACTATCAATATTCTTGATATTTCCACCGATTTCTTTTAATTGACTTACATTAACGGCATCCGAATCAGACGTACCTGCTGCAACATTGGTGATTTTCTTATTACCTGCATTGATACCAGTTTCTGTGATGCTAGGACCATTCTTAATTGTCAAGCCATTATTGTTCATTATGGTATTACCAGTTGTTACAGATTTAAATGTCGGTGTATCGATTACAGATACTTTATAGTCTACACCACCAATTGCATTTGTCCCTTTAATTACGCTAATATTGTTACCTTCCGATACGGAAGAGTATTTACCTGCCCCATTAGCTACAGCCTTCAATTGGTCTTCTGTTGCCGCTTGACCACTAGTTATGTTAGCAGGGTCCCAGGTCTTATTAGTCAAATTATTCACTGTACCAGCTGTGCCATTAACAGTTACTTTACCTGCTTGTATTGTTCCTTCAGAACCCTTAATAGAAATTTGCTTATTAGGATCTGTTCCAAGAGTAATATCATCATTGAGGTTTACTTTATAAGTCTTAGATCCATCATTATTAGTTATGGAAGTTACTGTTGTATTTTTACCATTCTCTAGTTTTGTTGTAGCACCAGCTACCGCTTTACTCAATTGACTCACATTTACTGCATCTGTAACATCAGTACCGTCAGCGACATTAGTAATCTTCTTTCCACCCGCATCGATACCAGTCTTAACAATCTTGGGACCACCATTAATAGTCAATCCATCAGTATTCATAACAGTATCACCGGTAGTTACGCTGTTCAAACCTTTCAAGTCCTTAGCTAGACGAACTTTTAAGTTGCTATCACCATCGGATATAACACCGATATTGTCATCAGTAGTCAATTTACTTACATCGGTAATACCACCAACTACATTCACTTGTTCGTTAAGTTTCTTCTTGATAACAGCGCCTGTATCTCCGCCATACTTCATACCGTCATCTAAAGTTGCAACATCATGCTTGTCGCCATTCTTTTCTTCGATTACTAAGCGAGTAATATTTTTGCCATCAATACCAGATTTTCCGTCGCCCCCCTTGATAGAAATAGCGTTATTACCATCCTTGCCATTCAAACCAATAGATCCATCTTTACCATTGATAACAACAGCTGAACCATCTTTACCGTTAACTCCGATGGAACCGTCTTTGCCATCAATACCTTTCTTACCAAGGACTAGATCATCATTTACATTAACTTTGTAAGGATTAGCAGCTGAGCCATCACCTTCAACAGTTGTATTTTTACCATCTTTAAGAATAGTCTTACCTGCTGCAATAGCGTCTTTCAGTTGACCAACATTTACTGCATCCGTATTATCAGTACCAGCCGCTACATTAGTAATCTTCTTATTGCCTGCATCGATGCCGTTCTTAAGAATCTTAGGACCACCATTTATAGTCAAGCCATCCGTATTCATAACGGTATCGCCGGTAGTTACACTAGTCAGATTTTTCAATTCTTTTGCTAATTTAACATTAAGCGCACCATTTGCAGATACTACACCAATATTGTCATCAGACAATTTATTAGTATCGGCACCACCTTTGATATCTAACTGTTCACCTAATTGTTTATTGATAACAGTTGTATCGTCACCTTTGAAGTTTAAGCCTTTTACAATGGTTTTATTGATATTTGTAATATCATTTTTATTATTTTTTACACCGTCACTAACATATTTTAATTGGTCTTCTGTTGCTGCTTGACCATGTACAACTGTAGGATTATCGATATCCCATATACGGTTAGTCAATTCATTTACCGTACCGGCGCCAGTTATTTTAACTATTCCCGCCTTAATATCACCTGTTGTACCATGAATTGTAACCTTATTTCCAGCTGTAATCGTACCAGTAGTACCATCTATAACGACTTGTTTATCAGCATCTGAACCGAGAGTAATCTTATCGCCTAATCCAACTGTATATTCTTTACCGCCAGCAGCGTTAACTCCTTCTGTAACGGTTACGTTAGCATCTTTAGCTTTTACAGTTGTTGCTTTGGCTGTACCACCAATTGCGGCATTTAATTGATCCACATTGACAGCATCAGTTCCAGCAGTACCTGCTGCTACATTAGTAATTTTTTGACCACCCGCATTCAAACCATCTTTATTGACATAAGTCTTCCCATTGATAGCCAAGCTACCATCAGGTCCTAAGTTAATATCTTTTTTAAGTTTAACATTTAGTTGAGTACCATCAGATTCTACACCAATATTATTATCTGTCAAGTCCGCAGAAGCGCCACCCTTAATAGATAACTTATCACCCAATTGCTTATTAATATCTGTACCAGTATCACCAGCGAAGTTCAATCCTTTTGCAATAGTAGTATTGATATTTGTGATATTTGTTGTATTGGTATCTTGTTGTACTTTGGATGCGATATCTGTCAATGTAACTTGTTTTTTATCGCCTTTATCATTAGCTACAGTCAATACCATGTTGCCATCACTGTCAACTTTATATTTACCTTGGCTATTTAAATCAGGGTTTGCTACCAAACGATAGTCCCCTTTTCCCACTTCGGTAAATACATTACTCAAATCAACATTGACTTTACCTGTATCGTTACGTTCCAATGTCAAAGTTTTACCATCATTGGATACACTACCACTTGTAACAAAGTTATTTTTAAGGCCTGTCACATTAGCGGTCAAACCGTTTGTACCGGTTAGATTTGCAATGCCGTCACCATTAGCTTGATAAGTTGCTGTACCACCGGTCACGTATTTATCCTTTGCATCAACGATACGGTTGATATCTCCGATATTAGCACCATTTGTAATGACATCTCCACCGCTAGCAACGCCTGTAATCTGTTTGTTCCCCGCATTAATACCATCTTTTACGATTTTTGGACCTCCGGTAATAGTCACACCGTCAGTATTCATAACCGTATTACCAGTTGTTACACTAGTCAGATTGTTAAGTTCTTTAGCCAATTTAACATTCAGCGTATTTATTCCATCGGATACCACACCAATATTGTTGTCGCTCAATTTAGATACATCTGTTACCCCGCCAACAACATTAGTTTGTGCACCTAGTCTTTGAATAAATTTATTATCCGTAGCTCCTGCAGCCTTTACATCACCTGCATACACTACGCCTTTATTCACTTCAGTATTCACCGCATATAATTGGCTACCATTTATAGCATCGGTAGATGTAGCAGAAAGACGTCCAGCTGCTACGTTAGTAATGGTACGCTCTACACCTGTCTTGCCAACACTTACTGTAGAAGTAGGATTAATGCCTGCAAAATTATGTATTTCTCCATTGACCGTTTCAGACGTAGTACCAACTGCTGTTGCAGTTTCAGATCCAGAACCGATAGCTACAGCATTTTCATTCTTTGCATTTGCTTCATTACCGATAGCTACACCATTCTTTACTGTTACGTTAGCCTTATTACCTATTGAGGTACCATTTAATCCAGTAACAGAAGTCGAAGACCCTATGGCAGTGCCATCTACTGCAGTAACATTCGTGAGTCTACCAAGTGCCGTTGCTCCTAAAGCTTTTGCTTTGGCTTGATAGCCAACAGCTGCAGACTGCCCACTCGTAGCATTTGACCATGTTCCAATCGCCACACTAGCATCATCTTCAGCCACCGCATTTGTTCCCATAGCAATAGACCATCTTCCCTTTGCCTGCGCATTACCACCAATTGCATAAGCATAGGTATTTGTAGCTTTCGCTAAACTTCCCATCGCCAAAGAAGATTCTTCTTGAGCATGAGCAACGCTACCAATAGCAATAGCATGAGTCTTATCCGCTTTTGCGTCTCCACCAATAGCAGCAGCATATTCTCCAGAAGCTTTAGCATTTGCACCTACAGCAACTGCATTTTTAGCTGATGCATATGCTACGCCACCAATAGCAGTAGCATTTTGAGCCGTAGCATTTGAGCCTCCACCAAGAGCAGTCGAATATTGAGCCGAAGAATTACTATGAGCACCTATCGCCAAAGCAACTGCACCTAAAGACTTAGCATAACCACCTATTGCCACATTATTAGGATCAGATCCTGTCTCAGTTCCATTTCCCAATGATATACCTGATCCTGTTCCTTCAGGAATTACTGCATGAACAGTGTTCAATGGCAGTGCTATACTTCCCACCAATGCAAGTGCACATAAAACAGTACACGCACTCGTTCCACCACTTCCGCTGATTTTTCCACGATTATTGGCAAATTCCGAAACAACCACATAACATTTTTTCACCCGACTCCAAATGACTTTATAAATCCGGTTCATAACACTCCTCCTAAATTTTTTCTGTTACACTAACTAATTACACTAAAAATACACTATATATTAAGATAAAAGATATATACTCTCTGCCAAAAACACCTCTTCAAAAACAGGTAAGTATATATTTTAAAATCATTATTACATTATTATTATAATAATAATTCAAGAACCCCAAAATCTTAATTATTATGCAATTCTATTTATAGTGCTAGAAAACAAAATAAGGCTACTTTGATTTGTAAAAGTTTTGTAGAAAAACCATATAAATCAAGGCAGTCTTTTTTAAATTTCATTATAACATAAAGAAAAACATCTGAAAAGGAGCATAAAAGAGGCTTCGTCAAATATTGGGACATTTATCTCACAAATCTTTTTTCATTAAAAGTAGAATACGTATTCAAAAAACATATAAGATAATACAAAAGCATATTAGACAAAAAAACAGGATGTATCAAAAGATACATCCTGTTTTGAGTTTTTACAAACTCTAGAAAAGTTAATTCTATTGATTATTGTATATACGGGAACCGTATACGTCACGTTCATTTTTAGGTTCGTTATTAACGCGAACACGTTCAGTTTTATGACGATCGTTATCATCACCAGAAATACGATCAACACGGAAGTGGTTAAGACGAATATTTTGTAATTCAGGACCGAATTCATTCAATGCACGTTTCATGTTGTCGTCAATAGGAGCACCATTTTGAAGTGCACGGTACAACATGGTAGCGAATTCGTAACGAGTCATCTTAACATCGCCTTTGAATGTGCCATCAGGGTAGCCAACAAGGATACCATTACCAGCCAATTGGCTAATATATTGGTAAGCCCAGTGGTTGCGAGGAACGTCTGGGAATTCAGCAGTTTTGCTTGGATCAATTGCATGTGGAGTCAAGATTTGTAACAAGTTATTATATTTGTTTTCCATATCTTGAAGACGTGCGTTCAATTCAGCAATTTCACGACCCATAGCTACGCGGGAACGGGATTCAGGGGAACGTTTACCTAGGCGAATAGATACACCTGCGTTCAATTGAGTTTCACCAGTACCTACAGTGCCACCAACGGAGAACATTGTATCTTCGTTAGGGCGGTAGAATGCGCCCAACGCAGCGGAGTTAGCATTATGGTAGTGACCATAACCAGCAGCAATTGTCCATTTGTCATCTGGGTTGAAGTCCAATGGATGCAATGCAGCCAATGCAGCGGAACCTGCGCCTACTTTGTTAACACGTCTTTCAACAGTACCAACACGATTAGTCAAGTTCTTAATATTGTTATTAATTTGGCCAGGTGTGGAATTGTTGATTTGTGTTTGTAAATCATTAGCTACGGAATATAATTGGCTACCGTTTACAGCATCTGTAGAAGTAGCGGAGATTTCTCCAGCCGCAACATTTTTAATTTGACGTTCAGCACCAGCTTTACCTACAGACACGGAACCATTAGCTGCAGAACCTACGCCAGCAAAGCCACCAAAGGTATGACCAGCGATGGTTGCACTACTTTGAGCTGTAGCTTCACTTGTAGTGGAACCTGTACCTAAAGCGATAGAGTTTAAATGTGTTGCATTTGCATGATCACCAATCGCCATAGCATAGTCAGCTGTAGCACTTGCATCAGAACCAAACGCATTAGAACGCACGTTAGTTGCCTGTGCACCAGCGCCAAATGCTTGAGCATGATCACCAGATGCAAGAGCAGAGGAACCCATAGCAACAGAATGATTATTGGTTGCTTGTGCGCTAGAACCAATCGCATTAGATTTATAGCCAGATGCTAACGCTTCATAGCCAATAGCTTGTGAGCGAACTTCGGAAGCCTTTGCACGTGTACCAATAGCAGTAGACCATGTACGTTGTGCTTCAGCAGAATGACCAATAGCAATAGATTCATTCATCAACGCTTTGGAAGAATTACCCATTGCTAATGCAGAGGTACCTGCAGCAGTATTGTTAACACCAATAGCAACAGAATTACTTTTCCAGTCACCAGTTTTCTTTGTAGCATCATCTGGCTCATTTTCATAATCACGATCACGGAAGTTTGCAGCAGATTCTTTTACAGTATTACCGCTACCATACGCAACTGCATTATTAGTACCTGTAACAACATTAGTGTTGTCCATTACAACAGAAGCAGCGTCTACCGGATTAACATTCGCACCAACAGCAGTGACAGCAGCTAATACAGCAAACGCTAATTTTTTGGAATGTTTCATTTCTCTCATCTTACACCCTCACTAAATTAAAAAATCATCCAAATTACAATACAATTTTTCATTCTCTCTATGTTCCGTCTCTCACCTCGGTCTGAACAGGTGATATTCTAAATTAGCATAAAGAAATACCCCTATATCAGTTTAAGAAAAATTTATATTGTCGATTACTCGCATAGAATATCAAAGTTTTACGATATACACAACCCTTTTTTCTAACACAAACCAAATTACCAAGTCTTTATACCTATCAAAATCCGCTTTATTCCTAGCTTTACAGGGAAATAAATTTTACTCATTATTTCCCCTTATGAGTTAAATTTTTCGCAACTTTGTAAACTTTTCTCATATAACAAACTGTATAACTTATAAATAAATAACCACCTTATAAGTACGCAAAATATACCTTATATCCTCATTAATTCACATTCACACTTAATTCATGAATTATATGTGAATTAAACTGTTTTGTATATTTAATCAACAACTTAACATTTTATTATAATTTTATATTTCTATAGCGCCAGTATCTATCAATGCAAATCGGTGCCCCAAAAAACGCTAACGAGAATGTTATGAGAATAAACATGACAAATACAATTTATATTGACTAATATTTTATGTATATGTTTAAAAAAAGAAGGCCCCTATTCTTCATGAAAATACCCCTTTTACTGATTATCCAGTAAAGGGGGTACATATCAAAAATAGGGGTTTTATAACAAGAATCTTTCTTTATTATATGTAATTATGCTAATAAGGCGCTTACAAGTGCTTCTGCTTTATTAAAATCGGATTCTTCTGGGTTCCAGTTGCATTTGATTTCAGGTTCTACTACAGAGAATCCATATTTAGTCAACTCTTCACGGAGTACCTTTGTAGATTCACCAGACCAACCATAGGTACCGAATACAGCAGCCTTTTTATTTTTAAATTTCAACTCACGCAAGAAATCGAGCCAACCAGCTACGGAAGATAATACGCTATTACCTACTGTTGGGGACCCTACAGCAATGGCTTTAGACTTAAAAACTTCCGTCATGATGTCATTTTTATTGGTTTTGCTAATGTTAAAAATCTTAACACGTGTTTCAGGGGATTGTTTCGCAATTTCTTCAGCAATCTTATGGGCCAATTTCTTGGTGCCATCCCACATCGTGTCGTATACAATTGTGACTTGGTCTTCTTGATACGCTTGAGACCATTCATAGTATTTTTCTACGATTTGCATTGGATTTTCGCGCCAAATTGCACCATGACTTGTAGCGATGATATCGATTGGCAAATTGAGTTTTTGAATTTCTTCAACTTTGGCTTTTACCAATGGAGAGAATGGGTTCAAGATATTAGCGTAATACTTCATCGCCTCTTCCCATAGACGGCATTGATCCGCCTTGTCTGCCCACAGTTCTTCTACGGCAAAATGTTGACCGAATGCATCGTTGGAGAACAAGATATTGTCCCCTGTCATATACGTCGCCATGGAATCAGGCCAGTGAAGCATGCGCATTTCTACGAACACCAAGGATTTTCCGTTTCCAACATCTACGGAATCCCCTGTTTTAACGGTTTTAAAGTTCCATTCAGGGTGATGATATTGACCAACCAAGGACTTAACAGCATTTTCCGTACAATAAATAGGCGTATTAGGGATTTTTTCCATTAAAGCAGGCAAGGAGCCACTGTGATCTACTTCGCCGTGGTTACATACGATGAAATCAATCGTATTCAAATCAATTTCAGATTCCAAATTATCAATGAACTCAGAGGAATGAGGTTTCCATACAGTATCAATGAGGACCGTCTTCTCCTCTTCAATCAAATAGGCATTTTGGCTAGACCCATTATTAATGGTGTAATCGGAACCGTGAAACTCTTGCAATTCCCAGTCGATTTTACCAACCCATGATACGTTGTTTTTAATGTGCTTTCTCATAATAACCTCCATGTTCTGTGAAAGTTGATGTGCTTAACTCAGATTTTTTAATGAACCTATATAGAAACACGAATGATAGAAGCAACTTTCACCGATAATACCAAATATATGGCCAAATGTTATATCAATGGATACAACATAAATCGGTCATTAACTATAGTTTTATTATATCGATATCACACAATTAAGTCTGTACCTGTAGGTACAGTTTTGAGAATTATTATAAAAACCACTCATAGGTAATCACATGCCGTACATTAGTACACATCGATTTCCCATGAGTGGTTACGAGTATATGTAATTATATGATTATTTATTACCCGATTTAGATAGTCCAGGGATAGCTTTATAGATATATAATGCAATATATCCATCAACCAAGCTATGAACGATGGTACCGCCACCTACAAGAACAAATACAACGTAGATGAGATCAATGTTTGGCATCGTAGTGGTAGTATAGAACAATAGGCATGCTAGTACCTCACCAATAGCGTGAACGATAGCACAAGCAAGGTTAAACGCAACAAAGGATAGAGCCCCTGTTAATACGCCTGGATGATGTTTAATATAGTAAGCCCCCATCAAGGCAAAGATGATATGAGATGCAGCGCGCATAACGATAACAAGTGGGAAGCCTGCTACAAAGAAGCCGAGCGTAGAACCTATCACGACACAAGCTGCCATCTTTCTAGATAAGAACATAGCTAAGAATATAGGAACATGACTCGCCAATGTATACGATGCCGGTGGGATCACAACTTTCAAAGGCATCACGATAGGAATCATGATGGCTAATGCCATCAATAAAGCAGTAATGGTTAAATTTCGATACATTGAAGAATTCATAAAGGCCTCCTTAAAGAATATTTTGCCATTCATCTACCAATATAGCACTCTAATATATGAAGAACAACTACGTATACCGCTAGTGTCCTACAAAAAAGAGAGGGCCTTACAACCCCCTCTTATTTAATTGGACAAATATATTATAATACCTATATCTTAACGCTTATAATACGATTTTAAAAATGACGTAACTCACGTTAATAACTTTCAGAAATCTTAATTCATTACTTTTATAAACGTTCAATTACGGCTTGCGCCATTTCTGTTGTACCTACCCGTTTCAAACCTTCACGGTAGATATCGCCAGTACGGTAACCATCAACGAGCACTTGTTCTACAGCACTTTCAATAGCGTCAGCCACTTGAGGTAAATCAAGGGAATGACGGCACATCATCGCAGCGGACAAGATTGTACCCAACGGATTCGCCAAGTTTTTGCCCATGATGTCCGGTGCGGATCCGTGGATTGGCTCGTACAATGCAGTACCTGTACCCATAGATGCAGATGGTAAAAGCCCGATGGAACCAGAGATAACAGCACCTTCGTCGGACAAGATATCGCCAAATAAGTTCGTTGTAACGATAACGTCAAACTGTGCAGGATTTACAACGAGTTGCATTGCTGTATTATCTACATAAAGGTAATCTGTTGCGATATCCGGATTAGCAGCGGCTTTCTCTTGAGCGATTTTACGCCATAAACGAGAAGAAGCCAATACATTTGCTTTATCTACGGATACAACCTTTTTGTTACGTTTACGAGCTGTTTCCATAGCGATGTCCATGATGCGCTCTACTTCATAACGGCTGTACGTTTCTTTATCCCAAGCGAACTCGTTAGCACCTTCACCTTGTGCCTCTTCCCGTTCACCGAAGTAAATACCGCCAGTTAACTCACGAACGATAACGAAATCTACATCTTGCACGAGTTCCTTTTTAAGTGGAGAATACTCTTGCAAGGATGGATAGATTTTTACAGGACGCAAATTACAGAACAAACCAAGCTCCTTACGAAGACCTAGAATTGCTTTCTCAGGACGGATAGAAGGATCGACATTATCCCATTTAGGACCGCCTACAGCACCGAGCAATACAGCATCAGCCGCTTTACAAGCCTCAATCGTATCCTCAGTCAAAGGCACACCATACGCATCGATAGACGCACCGCCCGCTTTCTTATCAATCCAATTAACCTTTACACCGGCTTTCTCAAAAGCCACACCACACACAGCCTTCGCGGCCGCAATAATCTCAGTACCGATACCATCACCAGGAATCAATACGATACGCTTTTCGCTCATATTACCTCTCCATATAGTAAAAGATTGTAAACCTCATGCTCTTCCCCCAGTGCCCTTTGCGAAGAAACCGCAATAGAACTTAATGGGACAAGAGCTGGCATATGCCTTGAGACCGACTTAGCTCGCTCCTCATTCCCCCTCTGCCATAAATTCATTCAAGATATTGTTAGCTAGAGGGATTTAAAGTTTTGCTACACAAAAGTAGAACAGTTGGAAACGAAACACGTGTCGAAACCGACTTAGCTCGCTTTGGAGGCTTGAGATACGTGTTTCGTTTCCTCCTGCTACTTACGGTTTTTAGCAAAACTTACAAGACCACCAGCTGCCGCAATGTCTTGAATGAATTGTGGCAATTCAGTCCCTTGGTATTGTTCGTTTTTCGTCAAGTTGTACACGATACCTTTAGACAAGTCTACGCCGATTGCATCACCAGCATCGATACGATCTACTTGTTCGCCGATTTCCACAACTGGTAAACCGATGTTGATAGCATTACGGAAGAAGATACGAGCAAAGGAGTGTGCAATGATAACAGGCACGCCTTTTGCTTTGATAACGCCTGGTGCGTGTTCACGGGAGGAACCACAGCCAAAGTTTTTACCAGCTACCATGATTTCGCCAGCTTTCACATTGGGAGCGAAAGTAGTATCAATATCTTCCATCGCATGTTCGGCCAATTCGTTCCAGTCAGCAATCGCCAAGTAACGAGCCGGAATGATTACGTCTGTATCTACATCGTCGCCGTAGCGCCAGATTTTCTTGCTTTCAAAATCCATATTAAACCTCCTCAGGGCCTGCAATGCGGCCTAATACAGCACTTGCTGCCGCCACGTAAGGGCTTGCCAAATATACTTCAGAATCAACGTGACCCATACGACCACGGAAGTTACGGTTTGTTGTGGAAACGGTGCGTTCCCCTTCAGCCATGATACCCATGTAACCGCCAAGGCAAGGGCCACATGTTGGAGTGGATACTGCGCAGTCAGCTTGAATGAAGATGTCCAACAAACCATCTTTCATAGCTTGATCGTATACATCTTGGGAACCAGGAATTACGATACAACGAACGAATGGAGCTACTTTGTGACCTTTGAAGATTTCTGCAGCTGCTACCAAGTCTTCGTAACGGCCATTTGTACAAGAACCGATGATAACTTGATCGATTTTAATATCCTTGTCGATTTCGTTGATGTAATGCGTATTGGATGGCAAATGAGGGAATGCTACAACTGGCTGCAATTTGGACAAATCGATTGTAATAGTTTGGGCATATGCTGCATCAGAATCTGGAGTGATTGGCTCAACAGGGCGATTTACGCGACCTTTGATGTATTCTTCAGTAATTGCGTCGTAAGGGAATACGCCACATTTACCGCCCGCTTCGATAGCCATATTACAAATTGTAAGACGGTCAGCCATAGTCATATGCTGTACGCCTTCGCCGGCGAATTCAAGAGCCATGTAACGAGCGCCGTCTACACCGATTTGACCAATCAAGTCAAGAATTACATCTTTCCCCGTTACCCATTTATTAGGTTTGCCAATAAGCTCAACCTTAATAGTTTCAGGCACTTTGAACCAAGTTTTACCTTCTGCCATAGCAACGCCTGCATCAGTGGAGCCTACGCCTGTGGAGAATGCATTCACCGCACCATATGTACAAGTATGGGAGTCAGCACCGATCATCATTTCACCAGGACCGATAAGCCCTTTTTCTGGCAAAATAACGTGCTCAATACCCATACGACCAACTTCAAAGTAGTTCGTAATGCCATGTTCGCGTACGAAATCACGCATTACTTTCGCTTGTGTAGCAGATTGAATATCTTTATTTGGCGTAAAGTGGTCAGGCACCAAGTAGATTTTATGACGATCAAATACAGGTTTGCCGATTTTTAAGAACTCTTTGCGAGCCGGTGGGAATGTGATGTCGTTCATCAATACCGCGTCCAAATGACACTCGATGATTTGGCCTGGCTTTACAACATCAAGACCCGCGTGGCGAGCCATATTCTTTTCAGTAATGGTCATACCCATATTATTCTTCCTCCTGTTGTTCTAGCTCCATAGCTAGGAATACTGAGTTTACTGCATTAATATATGCATTTACACTTGATTTAACGATATCGGTGCTGATACCACGTCCATGATACAAGCGACCGTTATATTCTACCTTGAGAGTTGCTTCCCCAAGAGCATCTTTACCAGCTGTGATAGCGCGGATTTGGTAATCTTTCAAGCTGATTGGCAAGCCGACCACACGTTCAACCGCTTTAAGGGATGCGTCTACTGGACCATCACCAACGGCAGCATCAGCTTTTTCACCTTCTGGAGTCATGAGACGAACGTCAGCATAGGCATAGCCTTTTTCACCCAATTTGTAATATTGAGCCACGAGTTCGAATGCTTTTTTGTGATGAAGATTATCTACTACGAGGGCTACGATATCATCATCGTATACTTGTTTTTTGCGGTCTGCCAATTCTTTGAATTTACCGAAGAGATCATTGATTTTCTCTTCTGTGAAAGATTGGAATCCAAGTTTTGCCAAATGATCGGCAAAGGCATGACGACCAGAGTGTTTACCCAATACGAGATCTGTTTTTTCAGCACCTACGGATTCAGGCGTCATGATTTCATACGTTTCAGGGTTGCTCATCATACCATGTTGGTGAATACCAGACTCATGAGCAAAGGCGTTAGAACCTACAATTGGTTTATTTGGAGGAACTACAACACCTGTTAAACGGCTCACAAGTTTAGATACTTTCGTAAATTGTTTTGTATCAATATTCACTTGAAGGTCATCGAAATAATCATGGCGTGTTTTAAGAGCCATAACAACCTCTTCAATTGCTACATTGCCTGCACGTTCACCTAGGCCATTAATTGTGCCCTCTACTTGACGTGCACCTGCTTTAATAGCAGCTAACGTATTCGCATTAGCAAGGCCTAAATCATCATGACAGTGAACGGAGATAATGGCATTTTCAATGCCTGGTGTATGTTCTTTGATATAACGGATTTTGTCACCAAATTCGTTAGGGTTCATGTACCCCACGGTATCTGGTACATTAATAATTGTAGCGCCACCAGCGATAGCCACGCCGAATACTTCACACAAGAAATCCAAGTCTGTACGAGCCGCATCTTCACCGGAGAATTCGATTTCATCAAATTTGCCTTTTGCAAATTCCAAGATAGATTTAACGCGATCCAATACCTCTTGACGAGTCATTTTCAATTTATATTTCATGTGGATTTCGGATGTAGCGATAAACACATGCAAACGGCTGCGCTCTGCATCTTTCAACGCATCAGCCACCTTTTGCACGTCCTTTTCGTTGGCACGGGCCAAACCACAAATCGTTGTGCCTTTAACCTCGCGGGCAATCGTTTGTACCGCGTCAAAATCTCCAGGGGATGCAGCTGGGAAGCCAGCCTCGATTACGTCGATGCCGAGGCGTACTAGGCCTTTCGCAATTTCAATTTTTTCAGGAGTTTGTAAAGATACACCTGGTGTTTGTTCCCCATCACGAAGGGTTGTATCGAAGAAATATACGCGATTCTGTTCCATAATAGCCACCTTTTCTATCCTCATAAAACATAACACTTTATTATATCTATCCATAGTGAAAGTTTGTAACATCGCCAATGTCGACACCATATATAATCAGTGATTTACTAGACTTTCACAAATAAAAAAGCCCCTCAGAACAACCGTCGTTGCTCAAAGGGGCGTTATATTCATAACACGGTACCACCCTAATTGGGACTCGTTTCGGGTATAACGGAACCACCGTCGATGACTACTAACGTTCGCCACCGAAGCTCACGGGAGAGTGTCAGCGTACAACCTCTATTGCCTCGCACCAACCGGCAACTCTCTGAAAGCAGGATCTGTAAACCTTTATACCCATTCATAGCTCGTATTTAAGATATAAAGGTATTATACGGTATTCTATAGAACTGTGTCAACAGGATGGACATGTGAGTTTTGTGAAAACACAGTTTTATCGTTACAATTTGACATCCCCCATGATCTCATGCATACTGTAAATAAGCAGTACCAATGATTGGAGGAATTATTATGAGTGGTTCAAGCAAATTCTTCTTTATTTTATCGGGTATTGTAAGCATTATCCTGGGGATATTCTTACTCTTAAATCCCGTTATTAATCTCATAGCTTTTGCCTGGCTTTTTTCTATTATCTTTTTCGTCAGTGCGGTCAGCTCTATTATAAATTATTTTACGTTATCGTCTGAATTACGTAGCGGCTGGTATCTTATCAGCGGCATTATCAATGCTCTATTCGGTATCTATTTAATATCCGGCGGATTTGCATTCCTACCATTAGTACTCCCAACCACAATCGGCATCTGGATGGTAATTGACGCCATCTTTATTTTCATTAAATCAAGAAAGTCCGACAGCATGGTATCACTCATGGGACGTAATGCAAAATGGCTTGCACTAATTCTTTTACTATTAGGCCTATTACTCATATTCGAGCCGATCGCTTTTGGTGAAGCATTTATCTATTTCATCGCCTTCGGTTTCTTATTTGACGGAATTTATTCCATCGGTGAGGCTTTTAAAAAATAGAATATAACTAAATAATTACACTATAAGATTGACCATGTACTGCCAAAACAGCTGTCATAAATTACGATGTCTATTTCGTATTTGTGGCAGCTATTTTATTTGAAAGTATCTATCCAAAAGCATACCTCTACGCAATCAATCTAAAAAGCTTATCCACTCTAAATGCTCAAAATTATTTAGTATTCTCTTATCCATTTTTACAACTTGATTAGTAAGTTCTATTCGATTATTAACAAATGAAATATCTGTATACCATTCCTTTAAACTAGCATACACATCATTCTCTAAATCAATAATGATGGTTTCAATAGGATCCCAGGTCTTGCATCTTACAGACTCTACCATAACCATACTACTACCTATGAAAGTAACATCCCTACCATAAATCCAAAACGGCAATGCTTTCCCCTTTATAGAAATAGAATATATAGCATCTCCATGAGGCGGTTCTGTTTCATATTGCGCTTTTATATTGTACTTTTCCATTATCTCATTGCTAGCATTTTCTATATATGGCAACGTTGAAATCTTATAATTATCTGCGTTCATATAAGCTCCGTTATTTTTAATATGAAGCACACCAAAGAGGACTGTATATCGCTATTTGTGTAAAGAGTATTTTGCTATACTTATTACGAAGAGAGTCTGTTGACGTGAGTTAGGTTCATCTCCGCGAGGAGGTGATACTATGACAAATCATGAAGTTACCTATGTAATTATCATAGTTCTGTTATCAGTAGTCACTATCATTGCACTAGTTAAGTAGTACAACGATAAACGCCTAACGTATAGAGGAGTGCAGTCCTCTAACACGTTAGGCGTCATCATAATTTTGTTCAGTTTTAGATGAGCCTAACGCCCTAATCACGTTAATGGGCTCTCTTTATATGTATATTATAAGCTAATCAGGCTTAAAAAGATAGTACAGCAATAAACTTAATTAGTACCTACACTGTTAATCATTTCTCTAGCACGCTCAACAGAAACTGGCTCATTAAATAAGAACACATGATTTTGTCCTTCATGTTCCCAAGATGCTAAGTAAACAGCGTCATCTACCATTCGATAGGTTATCGTCATCCCATTTATAATCTCTGTTTTCTGAGGTACATAATCCTTATAGTCACCTGCGATATTACCTGATACGGTAGATACTCGGTATTTAATATACTGCGGCATATCATCTACACGGTCAAAATATATTCCTTTTAAAAGCTCATGATAGGCATACACAACTTGTAATACATCGTGATCCACAATAGATACATGTACGGGACGTAATCCCTCTAAACCACTTGGCAACTGCGGTTTAAAGTTCAAATGTTGCTTAGCCTCATATAGGGTATCAAACACCTCTAGAGATTGACCTTTACGAGTGCTTCTATAATCCTCATCAGTTATAGTACAACTACCAAGTCCATTGGGACATGGGAACTCATTTCGATCACCATAAGGCTGATCATAAATAGAATTACCATTAAGACGGAATCTCATCAACTCATCTGCGGACACAACATTGATGGAACCTATAAAAGCTAGCGTAGCTAACATACATACAACCTTTTTCATGATACAATCCCCTGCAAACAAACTATATATAGTAAGTTAATTATATCACCTAAAAAGCTAATATTTTTTATATTCATAAGTATTTTTCGTCCAGGAAAAGATATATATTATGCTTGCAATTCGCAGTTATAAGATTGCAATTATATAGCATGTGCATTACAATAGAAGTAACAGGAGGTGATACTATGGCAAAAACAGCCTCTATCAGTTTGCGTATCGAGCCAGCTGTAAAAGCACAATTAGAAGCACTATATGCTAGCTTTGGCATATCCGTAACTGATGCGATTAATATTTTTCTCCACACATCACTAATGGAAGGCGGATTTCCATTTCAACCTAAACAACCTCGTTATAATGCAGAAACAGAAGCTGCTATTCAAGAAACGAAAGATATATTGGCAGGAAAAGTAAAAGCAAAATCATATGCTAATGTAAAAGAAATGATTGAGGATTTAGGATTGGAGTAATCAGTTATGTTGAGATTAGTGCTTAGCAGTAAGTTCAAAAAGGACCTAAAGCGCTCAAAAAAACGCGGTAAAGATCTCAATAAACTCTATTCAATCATCAATAAATTACAGAATCAAACGCTATTAGATCCTGGTTATAAAGATCATCCATTAACAGGAAACTACGAAGGCTTTAGAGAGTTACATATCGAGCCAGATTGGCTTCTAATTTATGCAATTAAAGATGACATATTAGTATTATCTTTAACTCGCACGGGTAGCCACTCAGATTTATTCTAACTAAGCTTAAGAGGAATGTGAAAGCATTCCTCTTTTCTATTCCCCAAAAAATTTATACCAGTTATTATCATAAATCTATCCTATTTGATAGTATCTATCGCAAATCATTCTACTATTCAAAATTATTGTAAGTGCTATAATGAACTTATAAAAATGAACAGGTGTTCCTATGATAGTAAGTGCATCTTTCGAAACTCATATTTACTAGTTATATTAAGGAGATTATCATGACACATACACAATTAACACAACTCGTACAAGCTTTATTAGATGCACCTACAAGCAATGAAACAGTAAAGGAATTCGCTCAATCTTGGATTAATGCAGAAGGTACACCTAAACAAGAAGAACTCACGAAACAACTCGTATCTGTAGCAGAACAAAATATTGCACTTATCGACGAAACAATTGGCTTTGCTGGCTCTGAACTCGCTACACAAATCCTTGGTGCAGAAAGCGCAGCTAACCTATTACAACACGCTAAAGACATCAAAGCTGAAGGCGCCAAATTCTGTGACTGTGATGCATGCGTAGCTGCTAAAAACATAATTGATTTGAAAGCGGAACTTGAATAATATAAATGAATAGAAAGAGGCTCCTTAAAAGGAGCCTCTTTCTATATGTTAACTTATTTATACCCTTATATAATCACCTTGAGCTTCACCATTTTCATAAATTTTAGCTTTATCGTCTAATCTACTTTGCTCAATAATTAAACTCAATCCGTATTTATATTTAAATTCATTATCCTGGTTTGTCAAATATGCTAGCTTATCCTCATCTTTTATCACATCATCACGGTTCCACCAAGGCTTTATCTTTATAACAACAAAATTTTTCTCATTATTGCCACGTTTATGAATAATAATATCTGGTCTAATACGACTCTCCCCCATACTTTTTTTATCAGCTACATTTCGATTATATTCACAATCTACATGATATTCAGTAACAAACAACTCCAAATAATGACTAAGTTTATGTGAAATAGATAGTTCACTAACATGTTCATCATTCTTCACCGGTTCATCAGCCTCATAATTTATTAAATACTGATCATTATTATGCAACATATCTAATGACTCCCTCAACACCGCTAAGAACTCATCTATCAGCTCCATCATATATTCTCCTAACAATATAATCTCTCCAACAACAATTTAACTTATATTATTTATTATTCTCCCCTTTTATATAAACTCCTCTATCAATACAACTAATTTATTGATACCAACAATTTTATCTTAATCTACTTAAATAAAAAGACCCTTTATTGTGATATGTCCCCCTTTACTGGACAACCAGTAAGGGGGGGACATATCAAAGCATAGGGGCTTTTTTTCTACTCACTCGCTTCCACAAGTGATTTTGTATATGGGTGTACCGCTTCTTTAAGTCGTTTTGATTCGATAGTTTCTACGATTTGCCCATCTTTCATAACGATGATTCGATCTGTTACGGCTTGTAACAGGCCAATATCATGGCTGACGAATACGTAGCCGAAGGGTTGTTCCGAATGGAGTTTTTGTAATAGGTCTAACACTAGTTTTTGATTCACCGCATCAAGGGCTGATGTAGGTTCGTCAAAGAGTACTAGCTTGGGGTTCATCAACATGATCCGTGCCAATACGACACGTTGTAACTGACCACCGCTGACTTCGTGAGGGTATTTATACACCGTATTTTCTGGCAAGTCTACTCGTTGCATCCATTTACGGATATCGTCCTTTGCTGACGCCACATCCATAAGCCCATAGTTGATATACGGCTCTAAGAGAAATGCTTCTAAGTTCATTCTAGGCGGAATCACCGCCAAGGGATTTTGGAACATCATCTGCATAGAGCGATATATTTCTGTATGATTTTGAATGGAATGGATATCCTCACCAAAGAGTCGCAAGGTGCCAGATGTAGGTTTTTCTAGCAGGGCAATTATCCTAAGCAATGTACTTTTACCAGAACCACTACCACCAGCAATACCTACCCGTTCATTCTCCGCTACAGAAAAAGATATATCATCAACAGCACGAACCGTATGATTGTGGTTTGTATATTGTTTACAGATATTCTCGAGTTGAATCATACTACACCACTTTCATTACAGAATCTAACAAAATACGAGTATACTCATCTTTTGGGAATGCCATAACCTCTTCGGTGGAGCCTACTTCAACGAGCTGTCCCTTATTCATAACGCCAATACTATTGGCAATGCGCGCCGCCGCCTTGATGTTATGCGTTACGATAATCACTGTTGCACCAAGGGCTTGTGTTACCTCTTTCATAAGGTCCAATACAGAGGCTTGCACCAGCATATCTAAGGCACTAGTTGGTTCATCAGCAAATACGATGCTCGGCTTCAAGATAAGGCTTAAAGCTATTGCCAATCGCTGCTGCATGCCACCGCTCAATTGAAACGGATAGGACTGCAAGATACGCTCTCCGTCGGTTAAGTGAACAAGATTAAGCATATCTATAACGCGGCTTACATCATAGCTTTCATCATGAGCACAGAACAAATCCTTAAAGTGATTTTCTACGGTGCGATTTGGATTTAGATAGGCGCTGGGATTTTGAAAGATCATAGAAATCTTCGTGCCCCGCAATTGTCGCCAATCACCATCACTCAATGTAGAAACATCGGTTCCGTTTAGTAAAATTTGGCCGCTAATGGTAGCTTGTTTGAACATGCCAAAGGCGGCACGAACTAACGTAGATTTACCAGATCCGCTTTCACCAACGATGGCAAAGACCTCACCATTGGGCACGGAGAAGGATACATCGCGTACCGCTTGCTCCGCACCATATGAAATTGTAACCTTATCAAATACGATACAATCAGATTTATTCAATAGTAGAATCCTTTGTTAATAAGTAGTAATCGATAGGATGTACTGGTACATTTTTAACTTTTGTAGTAGATACAACTGTTGCACTTGGATATAACAAGTAGATATCTGCCACGTCATCAACTAAGATTTGTTGCGCTTGTTTTGCAATATTAGAGCGTTCGTTTTGATCAAATGTTACAGACAATTGGTCGATTAACGCATCTACTTGAGAATTAGTGTAGCCGCCAACGTTTGCTTTCGCACCAGTTTTGTAGAATAAGCTGAGGAACCAGTAAGGATCGTTTGTAGACATAGTCACTACATTGCGTTCTACTAAATCAAAACCATCTGTACCAAGTGTATCTACTTCATCAGGGCTTTGTAATTTCTTAAGAGTTACAGCAATACCAGCTTTTTTCAATTCTTGTTGGATTTCTTCGTATAAGCTTGTGTCTTTACCCCAAATAGCAATAGTAATCGCTAATTCTTTGCCATCTTTTGCATACATGCCGTTTGCATTCTTAGCGTAACCAGCTTGAGTCAAGATTTGGTCAGCTTTCGCCACATCTGTCATCGGTTTATTAGCAATCGCATCATAACCTAAATTGGCAGATGGAGGGAATGGTGCCGCCCCTGGTGTAGAGCCATTGCCGATGATTTTAGCCATGGAATCATAGTTAATGATATGAGCAATAGCGGAACGCACAGCTTTATCATGCAATGGAGATGCTTCTGTGTGGTTTGCTTTCAACATAAACACACGAACGCCAGCAACGTCTTGAATATTAAAACCGTCTTTGAACAAGCTGCGGTTAGCAGAGTCCACTTTTTGAATTACGTCTACGTCTTTAGATTGCAACGCCATAGCGCGTTTGTTATTGTCTTCGATGTCTTTTACAGTTACAGTATCAAGACCTGGTTTGCCACCCCAGTAATCTGCGAAGGCTGCGAGTTCAATTGTTTCACCTTTTTTGAAAGCAGTGATTTTATAAGGGCCTGTAAGAACTGGTTTAGATGCTACGTCTTTAAGATCTGCAGTATCCATGATAACGAAAGCAGGTTCAGTCAAACTGGACAACAAAGAACCATTAGGCTCTGTAGTTTTAATAATCAAGTTTTGACCATCTACTGTGATGGACTCAATTTTAACAGCTTTAGCGGAACGAGCACTTTGTTTCATCGTATACTCAATGGACTCTTTTACCTTTTGAGGCGTCATCGGAGTACCATTGTGGAATTTTACGTTTTCACGGATGTGGAATTTCCATGTTGTAGGGTCCACATTTTCCCAGGAGTCTGCCAATTGTGGAGTAAATTTCATATCTGGTGTTACCGTTGCCAATGTTTCACCAGCGCCGATACGCGTCAATGTCCACGCGTCCCATTCGTGAGTTGGGTCTAATGTTTCACCAAACCAATACAAACCAACATTCATATGCTTCCCTTGTTTGCCATCTTTAGCAGTATCATTGCCACAGCCGACCAAGAGAGCCACCATACATAGCATGGACAAACATGCTAACAACCAACGTTTCATAATATCTCCTTTAAAATACATTGCCTCGTCGAGGCTTTCACCATAAAAAATCTATACACAGCACGGTTAACGAGATACATCAAGGGCATCGCGCAACGCATCACCAATATAGTTAAATAAAACAACGGTAATAAAAATAGCGAGCCCTGGGTAAATTAGCAGCCACGGTGCCGTTTGTAGAAAATCTCGGGAACTCAACAGGATCGCGCCCCACTCCGGATCCGGCGGTTGTACACCGATGCCGATGAGCGAAAAACTGGCTACCAAAATGATGGCGTCCCCTAAATGTTGAATAATAACGATCACCAACGGTGGCAATACATTCGGCAGAATATAGCGCCACAGAATTCGTAGATTTGAAGCACCTGACATACGAGCAAAGGTAATGTACTCCGCGTGGCGTTCAATCTGTACGAGGCCTCTAGTGATACGGGCATATTCCGCCCATTTCGTAATGCACAAGGAAATGATTACATTCGTTATGCTAGGTCCCATAATACCGATGAAAGCAATGGCAATCACCATGTTCGGGAACCCTAGTACCAAATCAATCAAGCGAGATAACCAACGGTCAATGCTAGGTGTAGAGAATCCTGCTAACCCACCAATAGCGATACCGATGGCCCCACTAATGCCAATGATGGTGAAAGCAATCCCTAAAGAGGCTTTACCACCGTACAGAATACGAGACCACACATCACGACCGAGTTGGTCAGTACCTAATAGATGGGTACTACTAATGTCTTGTAAGCGGTCCGCGATACTCGTCGTTTCAGGATCAAAGGGTGCTATATAGGGAGCACATAAGAAAAATACGATCCACAGAGCTGCTAATACTAACATAGCGTATAAAGTATAGGGCTTTTGTCTATTCATAAGAGCCTCCTTTTATAGCGGCTCTTCGCTTCGGATTCAGCCAAACACTCAATACATCAATGATGATATTTATCACGATAAACACCAAGGTAATCCAGATGATATAACCTTGCATCAATACATAATCGCGAGCCATAATGCCTTGTACCATCATGTAACCAATACCTTTTATAGAGAATACCGTTTCAATAACGGCAGAGCCACCTAGCATAGCGCCCATAGTTACCCCCATCATAGGCAACAACATAAGTCCCACATGAGGGAATATGTAACGGGTGTAGACCATCCATTCTGGCAAGCCCAATGCTCGCGCCCCCTGTACAAAGGGCTGTCGCGACACTTCTAAAATAGCATTGCGCAATCGACGAATGTAGAGACCACATATCCATAAAGCAAGGGTTACCGCGGGCAATACATAGGCAGAAAAGCCATTGGTATTCGTTATCGACACTAGCTGTAATTTAACACCAAATAAGTACAGTAATAATAAACCGACCCAGAACCCAGGGATTGCTAATGCTAGAAATGTAACGAGACGAACCCCATGATCAATCCATGAGTCTTGATACTTTGCAGATAACATACCGAGCGGTATGGTCACCACTATCCCCATAACAAGAGCTAAAGATACGAGCCCCAATGTATTTGGTAGGGCCCCTTTCAACAACGTGGCCACAGGTACTGCATAAAGTATAGACTCACCAAAGTCGCCTCGCACCAGTTGGCCCAGCCAGCGTACATATTGCTGCCACCACGGGTCGTTTAGGCCTAACTGCTCTCGTATTTGTGCAACCACAACTGGATCTGGTGTAGCCCCTACAAGATTAAACTTCATCGACACGGGGTCGATAGGAGATAATTTTATCAATACAAATGTACCGATAGTAACCACCAATAAAATACCTACAATACTCGCTAAACGCTGTAGTATTAATCGATACAACACATCACCTGCCTTCTTTATCACAAAATAGCTATATTTACATTCTATCAACGTAATACTTAGATAGATATACCCATATGGGTATTTAGAATCATTATCATTATGAAAGTTTTGCATAGCAACAAAAACGGCCCCTCATATGAGGAGCCGTTCCATATAAAACCCTTACAGTGTCCATGCGAGTGCTTCACCACAGCTCGCATGCCTATCCCATTAGGCCTGGACTTTTATATTATTTTGTATGTTGTTTTGGAGCTACTGTATTAGCAACGATCGCTTTAGCCATGTCACGAGTTACAGGGCGTTCGAAGTACATCCCATGAGTTTGTCCGTCTTTTGTCCAACCTATGAGATATACCATTTTATTACCGCCTTTGAAAACAACCTTTGTGCCGTTTACTTTTTCATTAGCTGTTACACGAAAATCGTTATAATCGCCGCTGATATCTTCTTTTATTTCATTGGCTATGCGATGGACGATGCGTTTGCCTGCAGCTTGATTACGAGTAGCATCTTCACCAGCTTGGTAAACATAAACCACTTGCAATACATCCTTATCAATAGTACTTACAGATTCAATATTGTAACCTACAGGTAATACCTTAGGCATTTGAGGTATAATGTTCATATATCTAGCCGCTTCATCTACAGTAGAAAACTCATGAAATGGGCTTGGCATACCAACCATTGGCGCTTCTTGTTGCGCTACCACAGATTTAGGTTGATCTGGTTTTACATCAAAAGTACCTTGAGCACCAGCAACAGTATAAGAACCTACACATGCACAGGCAACTGCCATCAATACAAATTTCTTCAACATGATTATAATCTCCGCTCTTTTACATATACATCTGTACAAACACAACACATGTATTAAGAATATTATAATTTATAAATATATTTTACAAAATATTCTTTATCAAAACTTATTTTATAATTATACCCTAAATGATAGGGAATTTCAAGTAGTTGTTTCTCATATAAAATCCTGAGTTCTATATTAGCTACTATACAAACATATATTCAAAATGGATAGTAAGGCGCTAACAAGAAGTATCTATGTCTATATATAATCCATCCCTATCTACTATTTGGCAGCAGCTAGGTAATTAAATTTTGGTCCGCTGAGCTTAAACTCAAAGCTAGTTAAATCCACCTCACCAACACATGCATCACTATCATAAAGGGTGAGCAAAAAATCTGCGGTCTGTTCACTGCTATGATACTTTTCAAATGAAGCATCGTAATCAAATCCGCTTTTACCTGAAGCTACATCGCAGAACTCGCTTTTAGTAGCAGCAGGCGCTAAGATTTTAGCCTGCATTTTAGCATCTACATCCTGTGCAAGCTCATGATATAAGCCCTCTGTGAAAGCACTTACAAAAAATTTCGTTCCACAATATGGTACTACTCCGGGCGCTAAAAAATATCCACCCACGGAGGAAACATTTATCAACTGTGTTTGTTTACATTTATAATCTCGCACGAATAAACTGGAAAGTATCGCAAGTGCAGTTACATTTAAATCTATCATTTTTACCATTTTTTGAATATCATGATTGCCCATGAATCCAAAATCACCAAAGCCTGCATTATTAATAAGTGCCTTTAACTCATAGCTTTTAAGGTCATCCCAAAGCGCTAAAACATTTTCGCTACGCGAAAGATCACAAGGTTTTACAATAACGTCTGTATCAGGTGAAATATTAGCAATCTCATCTTTCAAATTCTCTAATAGTTCTGCTCTTCGTGCAATAACGATCAAATTTTCTCCACGACGTGCAAAAGCTTTTGCCGTAGCTGCTCCTATGCCTGAACTTGCTCCTGTAATAACGATATATTTTTTCATTTTTTTGCCTTTCCTTTATAAATAAGAGTATCTGGCTTTATTGCACTTGCTATGCCTCCTTAGTTAACATACGAGTCCTTTACTCAGCTTTCACATTAAATCATAGGATGTCTTATTTCTTATGCACCATAAACCCAGCTGCTTGTTGGTTAGCCATAATTGTGACATCAGAAATTTGCAAGCGTTTAGGTTGGTTTGTTACGTATAGCACAACGTCCGCCACATCCTCAGGTTGGATGGCATCGATGCCTGCATAGACGGCTTTAGCTCTTTCCGCATCACCGTGAAAGCGGACTTCACTAAATGGAGTCTCTACAATGCCCGGTTGAATGGTTGTGACCTTAATATCCGTTGCAATCGTATCCATCCGAATACCGTCGCTCAACATCTTAACGGCGGCCTTTGTAGCGCAGTAAACAGCGCCTCCTGGATATGCATAAATACCAGCAGTAGATCCCATATTCACAATATGACCTGCATTTTTATCGATCATATAAGGTAGTACGGCTTTTGTTACATATAAAAGACCTTTCACATTCGTATCGATCATAGTCACCGCATCATCGACAGTACTATCTTGGAAAGGATCCAAGCCTTGTGCAAGACCTGCGTTATTTACGAGGACATCAACGCCACCAAAAGCCTCAATTGCTGCTGGAACCTTGCTTTCAACATCCTCACGACTACGCACATCAAGAACCAAAGTCTCAACGCGCACGCCATACTCCTTAGACAAACGAGCCTGCACCTCAGCCAACACCTCAGCACGACGGCCGGAAATCAAAACATTATCGCCATACTTTGCATACGCCTCGGCAATACAAAGACCAATACCAGACGTTGCACCAGTAACAAAAACATTACGAGCCATAAAAACCTCCTTATCAATCCGAACTATATCTATACCCTAATTATACCACTTTAATATGTAATGGACTCTAGTCCACTACGCGTACCACACTCTCCTACTCCCCAAAATGACATATTGACGCATTTTAAGGTAAAACGCATAGAAATGAAAAAGGATTACCGTTCTGAAAACGACTTTCCCTTTGTATAAATAATATGTCGGAGCATTTGTTTATAATACACTAATATTTGAGCTCTACAGCAGCAGTAAGACAAATAGGGATGCCTATTCGAAGCCGCCTTGGGCGCTACGCGTACCCATGAAGGCTGAGGATAGGTATCCCTATGTCTTATTTAGTCTGATAAGTAGAGCTCAAATACTACGTCTTTTATTTCAAATGCGCCAACATATCATTTAACACTTCCATGCAATCCCCCACAATCCCATAGTTAGCGTGTTGGAAGATTTCTGCATTTGGATCGTTGTTGATAGCCACGATTGTGTCAGCCCCGGAGATACCGCTCACGTGTTGAATAGCACCGGAGATACCGAATGCCAAGTATAGTTTAGGGCTTACCGTTTTACCTGTTTGGCCTACTTGGTATGGCAATTCAATCCAACCCTTTTCAACAAGAGGACGTGTAGCACCTACAACGCCGCCGATAGCATCGGCAAGTTCGTAAAGCTTATCAAAGTTTTCTTTAGACCCCATGCCACGACCACCGGCCACAATGATATCCGCTTCTTGAATGTTGTACCCAGCTTTGCTGAACGGAATGAAATCAAGACGCTTCATGCGAATATCTTCAGGTTTAAGGTCGAATGGTTCAATTTGAATGCGGCCCCAGCTATCTGCAATGCGTTCCGGCTTCTTAAATACATTAGGACGGACAGAACCCATTTGTGGGCGATGATTTGGGGAAATAATTTCAGCTAAAATATTCCCCCCCAAGGCAGGGCGTGTCCATTCTACAAGGCCTTCCTCAGTATCTACTGTCAAAATGGTACAGTCAGCTACGACGCCGTTTTTCATGCGACCAGACATACGAGGTGCTAGGTCACGACCATTATTTGTTGCACCTATCAAAAGGATATTAGGCTTATGGTCTTCAAAGAAGTCCGTCAAAACCTTTGTATAGCCATCTGTTGTATAGTATTTCAAAAGAGGGCTTTCAAAAACGTGAACAATATCCGCACCATGTGCCACAAGTTCCTCCGCCTCGGATTGAACATTCTCACCAAGCAGCATAACTTGAACGAGTTGTCCCAATTCCTTAGCAATACGGCGAGCTTGACCGATAAGTTCGTACGTAACCGGATGTACTACGTCATCGATGGTATCCGCTACGACAAAGACGTCTCTATATTCATCAAAATTTGTCACTCCCATTATCGATCACCTCCTTTGGAACCTTCTTCACCTTTAACAGCTGCTAAAACCTTAAACTCACTGGAGGATACACTTTCAACAGAGGCAGCCCGCTGCACAGGATCTTTTACATCTACGCCCTCATCATTGGTATCTACAGGCTCTTCAACCAGTTCTTCGCTGGGCACTAATAGATGAGAAAACTTTTCTGGCTTGATATTATAAGCCAATTCAAGAATTTTCTTAGCCCCTTCGTCCACAGATGAAAGCATTTCTACCTTGCCCCGAAGCGGTGGTTGGTATACCTTGCGCACACGTGTAGGAGAGCCATTGAGACCAATACGGCTTTCATCAATATGCGGCATATCTCGCAATGTAATATGCGTAATTGTATACCGTTTGGCGTAAATTGAGCTCCAAAGACCGGGTTGGCGAGGCTCATTGAGTTCAGCCGTAGCCGTTACCAATAGAGGCAAAGGAACTTCCACAATTTCATAACCATTTTCATGTTCTCGTTTCACAATCGCCTTTTGAGCTGCTTGGTCTACGGATAATTCACAAGCATAGGTAGCTTGCGCCATGCCCAATTCCTCAGCAATTTGAGGCCCTACCTGAGCCGTATCACCATCGATAGCCTGCTTGCCGCAGAAAATGATTTGGAACTCGCGATTCATGGTACGTTGAATATGACGAATGGCAGAGGCAATTGTATAGCTTGTCGCCAATGTATCAGCGCCGCCAAAAGCACGATCTGTAATGAGCACCGCATCATCTGCACCGAGGGATAAACACTCGCGCAGTGCCGCCTCGGCTTGTGGAGGCCCCATAGTGACAACGGTTACACGGCTACCTTCATATTGGTCTTTTACTGCAAGAGCTGCCTCTAACGCATGCATATCATAAGGGTTTACAATACTAGGCAGACCTGTGCGGATGAGATTATTCGTTTCTGGATCCAGCTTAATCTCAGATGTATCTGGAACCTGTTTGATACATACTAATAACTCCATACACTCACCCCTGTCTAAATTCTACGCCCTTAGCGTTACGCGGATATTTCCAAGTTTTTACGATGGTTTCGCCACAGAGAACACGACAGGTACCGCATTCAAGGCAACCAGCGAAATCAAAGGCTAAATCGCCATTCTCTTGTAATGTATATAGACCGGCAGGACAGCCATTTACGAGTTTCATTTTCTCTTCCAGACCAAAGCCGGCGCCATCCACAATGATATGAGGAGACGTTTCATCTACATAGTATTTATTGGCGCCCAAGCGCTCTTCTAATTTCATAGGGAACGCACCCCTTTCCAAGCATCACGAATCAAGGTAACTAAACCTACATCACTTACACTACTCATCAATTTTTTCATCATTGGTACTGCCCCATCACCGTTTACAGTGAATACATCGCGCATCACATTATTCACAAGAGCTGGATACTCTTTGAATATACGAGGGTTGGATGCGAGGAAGGCAGGCATATTTTTATAAAGTTTCATGTCCTTATATAGCCAAGAATTCTTGATTTGACGTTCATACAATTTAGCAACGCGCTCCATGTTCTCATCGCGCAAGGCTACGTTAACCGCATCCGCTGCACACATACCAGATTCGATGGCGAGGTCCATCCCACGAATGGTATACCCCAGGTTCATACACATGCGCGCCGCATCACCGACGATAACATACCCATTACCGCCCAACTTAGGCAGCGCTTTAAATCCGCCTTCTGGCACGAGATGCGCACTATGCTCCTTCAATTGACCATTTTTTAATAGTGGTGCGATTCTTGGATGGTTTGTGAAAGCTAACAGCATATCATCTACCGATTTAGTAGCTTTGCCGATATCTTCAAGGCCTACAACCATACCTACGGAAAGGCTGTCTTTATTCGTATAAATAAAGCCACCACCTAATAGGCCATCGGTCATATCGCCCAATGTAAGCCACGCCATCCCCTCATCGCCAGATAGCATAAGGCGATTTTCAAGATCCTCTTTTTTGAGTTTATATACCTCTTTTACCCCTACAGCCATTGTTCTTGGATCTGTAGGACCTGTAAGACCAGCCTGTTCCAATAATAATGTATTAGAACCTTCTGCGATGACAACTAGTTTTGCATATACTTCGTCATCGTGACAACGAACCCCTATTACGCGGCGATGTTTTCCTTCGCCTTCGGTAATAAGCTCTGTTACCTGTACATTAGATACGAGGAGAGCCCCTTTTTTCTCTGCCTCTTCTGCTAGCCATTTATCAAATTTAGCACGCAATACTACGTAGGATTCTTCATTAGGTTCACCATCTTCGTAACTATACTCGATGGTAGTCATTTCATTACCTGTGCCTATAGAAATGCGCTCTTTTGTTACCTTTCGTTCCAACGGCGCACGGTCTCTAAAGTCCGGTACAAGACGCTCCAAAGAATGTGTATAGATGCGTCCACCCATCATATTTTTAGCACCTGGTGCGGTTCCACGTTCGATAAGTAAAACTTTTACCCTCTGCTCCGCTAAGCGTAATGCTGCCGCAGAACCCGCTGGCCCTGCGCCAACAACGATAACATCAAATATTTCATTGCGATCAATTGCCATATACTCAGCTCCTTTAAATGAAAGCTTAGACTTACATAAGTTCATATAGTATATATATTTCTCTATTTAGAACCAAAATACCTTTAAAAATTATCACAGAAAGATGAATATATTCTATATTTTTCAGAAATATATTATAAAAGTCTCTACAGGTTGTATATATACTCATTATATATTAATACTAATGTATACTTTCCCTTCTAAATAAGTGCAATAAAATTCATCAATTCGTGAAATTTATAAGTAAGTCTAGCTTTCACGGTAAAAGTAGCGTATGATAAAGGTAGCAAAAACCCTATACGGAGCAAGACGCGTATAATACGACCGCATAATGCAAGTCCACGGTCAAGGTTGGGAACTCGTTATTTTTTAATTAAGAGGAGGCCCTATGGACCCGTTAAAAATCTTGAAAGCATTATCCAATCCGCATCGGTTAGATATTATATTGTGGCTAAAACACCCGGAAAAAGAATTCGGTGTACAAGTACACGCCAATACGCTTATCGACTTTCCATATAGTGTGAGCGTTAAGAGTATCCAAAAGCGCTGCGGTGTATCGCAATCTTCTATTTCTACATTTATGAGCATCTTAGAGAATGCTGAACTTGTAGAATCGCGTAAAATCGACCAATATACCTATTTCCGTCGCAACGAAGAAGTTATTCGCGAATTTGGCGAATGGTACAACAAAGAAGTATCCATCCAGTCTGATGAAATTGACAAATTATTAGAAACGGTTATCTTAGAAGACACTTCATATCCATCAACTGAAGAAAGCTCTATACCTAGCGAGCAACTGGCAGTCGAAATACGTACTAAGGGACCGCATCATGATGAAGAAAGTAAATAAAAGCCCTTCCCTACTTACCATATCTAGGGAAAAACGAAAAGAGCTATAATTTTGAATATTATAGCTCTTTTTTATGTAATACTATACCATACATAGTATCTTTATAACTCATAATGATAACTTACAATGCAAAAAGAGTGCCTCCCTTTGGGAATGGCACTCTTTACGTTTATACATTTCGTTGTGCTTCATAAGCTCTGAATAGTTTAGATAATAACTCAGGAGCCAAGCGCAATAGTTCTGGATTTTCACAGAACGACACGCGCAATTGTGTTTTACCAGGGTTATTATCACCATTTTTACCGCTATAGAAACCATTGAGCGGCGCCATGAGGAGTGTATATTCCTTACCATCATCAAGGCTCACTGCACCGTGTTCGGCGCACCAGGACGCGAACTCTACACCGTCAAAGCCAGGTTTTGCCACCTTTCTCACGTCGATTACAAAGTAAATAGATGCTTCAGGGCGAGACACGATAAAATCCGGTTCTACCTCTTTAAACCCTTTATGGAGCTCAAAGATCATTTGACGATAGTAGTCGCGTTGTTGCTCATACCAGTTGTGCAACTGCGCATAGGACTCATGCTTCAAAGCGCCAAAGATATATTGGCCCAAGGTGTTAGCGCTAAGGTTTGCCGTATATTCCGCAACAGATTTTTCATAGCATAATTTATTATCCGTAATGATAGCTCCAATGCGAAGGCCACACGCATTCCAAACCTTACTAGCTGTTTCAAGGCTAATACGGCGGCCTTCGATGCCAGGCACATCTTTATCGGTTAAAGCCCAAATACTAGATGTTTCTTTCCCCTTTTCATAAGCCAATTCGCGGTACGCTTCGTCAGAGATAATCCACAAATTATGTTTAACGCACAATTTTGTATATTCAATAAGCGTTTCTTTGCTAAACAATTGACCTGTAGGATTATCATAAGGAATGATGAGCAACGCACCAGGTTTTGTGTCGATAATGCGCTTCTCTACAGTCTCTACGGACGGCAATTCAAACTCACCATTTTCATTAAGCTCCCGCTCTACAGTAACCGTTTTACGGCCTATGCGAAGACCTACTGCATCATAGTTTGTATAAGAAGGGTTGAACATCAAGAGAGGGCGTTCCTCTTCGCCTGCACCACCACATACGCCGAGCATGATGATTTCCATCGCCATGGATGCACCGTCTGTTACGAGTACATCGAGGCCTGTTGTATCAAAACCTTGACTGCGCAAAATATGTAGAAATGCTTCACGGCATTCATCAGTGCCCGTAGTTGGTACGTATGGCACAATGCCATTGTGGAACGGACTATTAACACCACCCAAATCAAACAACCTACGCTGCATGGCGGGATGCATAGGACGCATTACATTGCCAATAGAACCATTCACCAAGATAGGTGGGTTCTTACGTTCCAAGAATTTAATTTGTCCTAGGCGAATGCCAGACGGCTTGCGAGCCATCATATACGGCGATAATTCTGGTTGTTTCATTTCGATCCAACTCCTCTAAAAATCAACCTTCTCCATGGGAAGGTTTTGATAACTGTGAAAGTAACAAAACATTTACTATACAAGCAAATATATGTGTACATCACAAAACATAAACTATGAATACCTATAGATAGATACATAATATTATAGAGCTTTTACTATAGAAAATCTATAGTTTTATAACATATACTTATTTACCTATACCTAATTTATCGGTTATTGAAAATAACTCTCATGGTACTTAGTGCGGTCTCAATATATCATCAAAAATTATAATAAAAATGAAAGAGCCCCATAAG
Organism: Veillonella sp. 3_1_44; assembly: GCF_000163715.1. Taxonomy (NCBI): domain Bacteria; kingdom Bacillati; phylum Bacillota; class Negativicutes; order Veillonellales; family Veillonellaceae; genus Veillonella; species Veillonella sp. 3_1_44. Next base: position 26,840 of record NZ_GG770201.1, on the reverse strand, counting down.
AGGCTCTTTCACCATGATATAGATTACATTTTGAAGCTATACAAATAACTATGATGTAATTGTCAATTATTAGTATAGCTTTATAATCGAACGATTACAGTAGTTATATCTATTAGCCATTGCAGTAGTTATATCTATTAGATAGTCACTTCTACACCTAGACGGAAGTTGCGACCTTGACCTGGCCACCAGTCACCAGGGTTGCCCCAACGAACGCTAGATTGTTCTGCATAGTATGTATCAAAGATATTATTGATACGACCAAATATAGTAACATTTTCGCGTACCCGATAGTTAGCGCTGATATCCGCCAACCAGTACGTTTTACGTGGGAATACATTATCTGCAGGGCCAGGACGATTAATGATACCGCGGATATCCAAATGAGCATCCCATTTAGCATCGTTGTAATCAAGGCCTGCATTAACAGCATGTTTTGGCACATACCCATCGCGATTTGCTTTGCGAGTTGGTGTCGCATCAATATGAGTATACGTATAGCCAAGGCGTGCGGACAAGTGGTTCGTCAATTGTTTACGCACATCCGCATTGATACCACGAGCTTTTTCAGTGTCAAAATTGCGATATTGGCCTGTAAAATTTGCTGGATCTGTCATAACCCAACCGATTTTATCCTTCGTACTACGGCTGAAGAAACTAAGATTACTATTCCATGTTTTACCGAATTTGTGGTGTACACCTAAATCAAATTCATGACCTGTTTCCGGTTTCAAATTGCGGTTGCCATTGAAGCCATCAAATAATTGGTATGGTGTAGGGGCTAAGAAGTACTCTTTATACGCAGCATACACATTTGTCTTCTCATTTACATCATAGCCAAGGCTGATGGATGGAGATGTATGCGTACCGAAGGAGGAATGATGGTCAACGCGGATACCAGGTGTTACAGTCCACTTAGGAGCAAATTTCCATTCATCTTGAATGAAGTAAGATGTATTCGTAAGCTTCACCCCGCCCATATTAAGCACCTTATCTTGTCTCCAATCAAAGCCGCCTACTACAGTATGGTCTTTTGCTTTATACGTAACTTGATCACCAATACCACGAGTCTTCACATCCGTTAAGTACCCATCATATGTTGTTTTATAATGATTGTTCATCAAGTATAATTGATGGCTCCAGCGATTGCTGATTTTGTTGTTCCAAATCGCACGCAAGGAGTCATTTGCTTCATTACCATAACGAATATGGTTAAGGGCACCCAAATGGTCGGAGTACATTACATCACCACGATATGTGTCGTAAGATATTTTTACATCGTTCTTATCATTGATTTTATTGCCCACCATGAAAGATGCAGTATGGCTGTTACCATGTTGCGGAATACGCACACCATGGCCATCTTTGTAGGAGCCAATGATATCTTTTTGTACGCCTACACGCCAGTACCAATTGTTTTGGCTACCTTCATTGGTAATTGCGTATTGCTCTAAATCATTGCTGCCACCCATCACGCGAAGCTTAGTTTGTACACCTTGCTCAGGTTTTGCAGTAATTACGTTTACTACACCACCGATGGCGCCGGAACCATACAATGTAGAGCCTGCACCACGTTGAACTTCAATGCGATCAATACTAGACATATCTTTCAAAATAGTCATCGGCGGATTCACACCAGCCGCCCCCATATTGATGCCGTCTACCAAATACAATACTTGGTCAGACCCATTGATGCGGAATGCATTAGAGTTCGTGTAACCTACGCCACCACCGTACGTATTAATATCTACGCCCGGTACGATGTTCAAGGCTTCGTTCATATTCGTAGCATGGCGCTCACGAATATCGTCGCCTGTTACTACGCCTACACTAGCTGGCACTTCTGAAAGCTGTTGTTCACTACGAGTCGCCGTAACAACAATGGTATGCGCTTCTTTCGCTTCACCAGCGTCAACAGCTGATACACTAGGAGCACTCAATGTGCTACCAAATACGAGAGCTAACCCTACGTACATGGATAATCGTTGCATTCTTGATACTTTCATAAAAACCTCCACACATACATTTACATACTATATATATTTTGTGCCATAGAAACCATTGCACGAGTCATAAATTGGGAATAACTCATGACCTGCGAGGAATCTACGAGGAACACACGACGATTGGCGATGGCCTTAACACCTTGCAAAGCAGGGTCAGAATAGAGTTGTTCTGCCGTTGCTGGCGTAGTGCCATCCGAGGTATAAGCCACCGATGGGATGATGATAATGTCTGGATTCGCTTTGATTAAATCCTCTCGCGTCCCATTATCAAAAGGCCCCAAGCCTAATTGGGCGGCCGCATTGGTAACCTTCAAATATTTAGTCATATCATCAAAGGTTGACCCCTTGCCACCGGTTAAACCAAATTGCGTATAAAATGCTACTACAGGGCGTTCACCGGTATGTTTATTGGCTAACTCTTCGACAGTTTTCAAATCTGCGTCCATGCTAGCAATCATCTTTTCATCCGAAGCGTGTAAGAGTCCTGCAATTTCATGGATAACTGCTTTTGCTTCTTCTACCGTAGTCGGCGTCTTATAGACATAAACGGGAATCTGCATATTCCGCATTTCCCCAATCGCATCTGGGGACATCCAGTTTGGAACTAATACTAGATCAGGCTGTACAGAGAGCATAGATTCAGCAGTTGCTTTCACATGTTTCCCAACCTTGGCAGACTCGTCAGGCACATTGTTAGGCACGGTGCCAACAGCTGCCACTCGGCTCGGATCAACCAAAGATAACACTATATCCTCTGTACTCGCAGCGATAGGGACGATGCGCTTCGGCTCACTAGGTACAGTAACAGTTAGACCAGTGCCATCCGTAACCTGATGTGTCGTACCCGTTGTCCCCGTCTGCGTAGGACCACAACCGACCACTAAAAGTACCATCATTACTATGGTACATATAATAGAAATTCTTTGTTTCATGCTAACGACCCTCTATAACCCCTTCCATGGAAATAAATAATGACTGCAAATCTTGTAACATCTCTGGGGATGCGTCCCAATAACCACGTTGAGAAGCCTCTAACAAGATTTCTGTAATGCGCTGCAAAGCCCAAGGATTTACATTCCGCATCCATTCTTGCACTGTTTTGTCTAAGGCATACTTGTTAGCATATCCTTCGTAAACCCAGTCTGGTACAACATCGCTAGTGACGTCCCAACCAAAGCTATGAGATACTACATTTGACATGTCCGATGCCCCTTTGTAGCCATGTTTCATCATGGCTTGAATAAACTTAGGATTCTGCGTTTCCCCTTGTACGACGCGGCGAATTTCATCACCTAAGGGCCTCATCACAACGCGGCTGCGGTCTGAACTATCTCCCACATAGGCTCGAGGTGCGCTGCCCTTTGCTGTCTGCACCGCTGCAATGAGACCACCGTGATAGCTATAATAATCATCGGCACTCATAATATGCGTTTCCCGATTATCTTCATTCTTAATGGTTACATCCATCGTGGTTAATCGACGCTGGAACAGCCTCATGTCCTGAGGAATGTCCTTGTGCAGATGAAAGCTACTCCACTTGCTGTAAACTTGAGCAATATCTTGTAAAGACTCCCAGTTTTTGCCTTCAATCAAGGCACCTACACCCGTGCCATAAGCTTGGGGCGGATCGCCAAAGATGCGGAGTCTAGCCTTTTTAGTAGCCAATAGAGGGTCCTCACCTTGCTCAACGAGCCAGTCCACATCATCGTGAATATGCTTTTTCACGTAGTTGTCTTCCAACGACTCATCTAATTCTGCCACCATTTCAACGGCTTTGTCGAGCCAGCCGATAGCAGTAGGCATCATATCTCGAATGAGGCCACTGATGCGGCCCATCACATCGATGCGAGGGCGCTGCAATTCCTCTAAAGGAATCACTTCTAAACCTGACACGCGACCGCCCGATTGCCATTTAGGTCGAACTCCTAACAAGTAAAGGAACTCACCCAAGCACTGACCATGACTTCTAGAATTGCTAGTAGCCCATAGGATGATGCCAATCGTCTCAGGATACCGTTGTTCATTCAAAATATAGTCAGCGATAACTTGATCTGCTAACTCTATGCCTAATTGATAGGCTATCTTCGTCGGTAAAGCTCTTTCATCTAAACCATAGAAGTTACGCCCCGTAGGCAGTACGTCGACTTGACCGCTCGAGGGGGCTCCACCTGGACCGGGCTCTACATATCTGCCCTGTAAGGCATTTGAAATAGAGGTTAGCTCGTTCTTGGTGTCACCTAATTTTGGAATATACTCTCGAACGATCGCATTCGCCAAAGGTTCTAACCGTTCGAGCACTGTATAATCTGGTATATTGATCACATGCCTTACAAAGCTACGCAATTCATTCCAAATTCGATCTATGGTAACACTATATCGTATACCATCTAAATGAATTTCGCCAGCATGTTCCGCCATATAAGACCAATCATAACCTAATTCTTCTGCGATGGTGGCAAGGCCTGACGCGATTTCACCTTGAGGAGTGCTTACAATAGCAGTAATAAACTCTTCTAATGCTTCCCCTTCAGGACCTTGCCCCAAGATGTGCAAACCATTGCGCATCTGCATATGTTTCAAGTCGCTCAGCTTTTCGTGGACCTCTGTAATTATATCGTCCACCGTCATGGTAGAACCTCGTTCTTTATCGATGAGATGGCACTCCATGGCCTTTTCTCGAATCACTTCACCTAGAGTAGAGACACTTTCAGGATGTTCCCGCTCAAAATGACTATGTTCATCGAGTAAGGCCTCTAATTCTTCGAACTCATCATAGAGGCCCGCTGTCGTCATCGGCGGCGACAAGTGACCCACTAAGCAAGCCGAACTACGCCGCTTGGCTTGTATGCCTTCCCCAATAATGGTTGTCCAATACGGGTAAATATTTGGCAAACTGGAAATGCCGATTTCCGGATAACAACTAGCGCTGAGTCCAGCCCCCTTACCGGGCAGCCATTCTAGAGAGCCATGGGTACCAACATGGATAACTGCATCAGCTTCAAAGACATCGCGCACCCAGTGATAAAACGCTAAGTATTGATGTGGTGGAGGCAAGCAAGGATCGTGATAAATGGCCGATACATTCTCCCCAAATCCACGGGGTGGCTGTACCGTAATCCACAGATTGCCATTGGAGAAACCTGGGATAATCACGTCATCATCGTAGACGAATACATCCCCTGGGGCTTCGCCCCAAGATTTAACCATTGCTGTCTGCGTATCTTCCGGCAGCGTAGCAAAATATGATTTGTAATCATCGCTACTTAACCGACCTTCTGCAGAGGCTAGCAGTTCATCGGTGAGCATGGAGCGGTCATTCGTCATATGAGACGTTACCACATCCATCAAGTCTGCACTTGTTTCTGGCACCGTGTCGATGGTATAACCTTCCGCCTTCATATCTCGCAATAACCGTAGCACCGACTCAGGTGTATCAAGACCTGCGGCAGAGCCAATGTTGGAGTTCTTAGGCGGATAGTTATGTAATATAACGGCCACTTTTCGCTCCGATACAGGGATATGGCGCAATGTAGACCATTTAATAGCTCGTTGTACAATAGCAGCGATGCGTTCTTTCACAGGCAAGTACACATAGTGTCCACGCTCATCATAGGTTTGGCATGCCACAACACCGCCTTGAATAACCCCATCTATCTCAGGCTGAGATATAGATAAATTCACGTCTAAAGGTGTTACACCTTGTGGATTCTCGGCCCAAGATTTCTCATCCATGTATATGGTATAACCCTGAACGATAGGAACATCCTGTAGCTTTAACTCCTCCAAGGTTTGAGCACCTAAGGACTGAAAGGAAAATTTACAAGTATTTATGAGCACATCAAAGGGGAATTCATTCTTCCCAAAAAGATGGTTCATGGACAGCTTCATATTTGGAATACCTACGCGCGGATTCGAGCCATACTGACCATAAAAGATAATCGGATTGTACTGATGTTTGTAAATCTCTTCAAATAAGGCCTGTTGATACTCAATATCCCCCATGATCCATTCGTCACGGTAAAAGTAGACCGCTATAGATGGCCAATCTCGATGCCCTTCGGCATCCATAAACTCATCATAAGTTTCGTAGATATTGCCTTCTCGACCCATAATGGCTTGCCAAGGAATAGGATCTGGCTCTTCCCATTCAGAGGTAGGTTTTGTACTGAAAGCACCATTGATTAAGCGTACATAATTCATAACCCCACTGGTTCGGCGGTAACTTTCAAGAAGGACCCGTTTATCCTCATCCAAATTGCGATATAAAATATCTGTTTTCTTAGGTTCTACTACATCAATCCAGTATTTAGGATGATGTGCATATAACCAGCGTTCCAGACGTTCTAAGAAGGGCGAGTCTAAACCAACCCCCATATTCGTTACCAGAACTACATCGGCAGCGCGTAAGCGACTTTCAAAGTCAGCATCCCATTGAGGAGGCTTTTTCATATTGCAAAGGTCCACCTCGCCCTGTAAGAGTTCCGGGTAAGTAGCAACAGCTTTTTCTATATATTGGATTTGTTTTCCTAAATTAGAAATATACAGGAGACGACTCATGATCTACCTCCGCGATACGCGCAAAATACTATCTGACGTAATAGAGTCCATCGCATAATAACTGCCATTCATTAATTTACACAATTCCTTAGCTAAGCCGAGCTTGATAAAGCCCGTTTCCGTATCGATAACGATACAGTATACTGGCAAGGTCCCTAAAATACGAGCCCATTGTTTCGCCTCCCCTACAGGGTCCTCAGAAGCCCCCGAAGTAGCACGACCATCGGTAATACAAATCATTTGAATCCGCTCCGCCGAATGTCTGCGAAGCAATCTATCACACATAGTATAGGCGACTCGTAAACCTTGGGCTAAGGGCGTCTTGCCCCCCGTTGGCAATGTAGCTAACAGTCGTTCTGCTCGCTCTACACTACGGGTGAAAGGCAATAATATCTCTGCGGAGTCCTTGCGAAATACAATAAGTCCCACCGAATCACGGTGAACATAAGAGTCACGCAAGAGGCTCAAAATCGCACCTTTTGTCGCCTCCATGCGATGGCGAGCTGCCATAGAGCCACTAGCATCCACTACGAAAAGCTGATACGCACCAATCCTCTTTTCCCGAGCCTTTCGGCGGTAATCTTGAGGTTTTACTACAATAGATAGCCCTTTTAAATCATGACGCTCTGCTTGTGGGTCCATTTGACATAAGCATTCCGATGTAACAGATTGCTCCACTACATTTAATGGGGTATCTACCTGTAATTGTTTTACCCTTTCAACGGCCCGCAATCGTTGATACGGTGCGGCTGCACGCAATGTGTCAATTAAAGCCAAATCCTCTAAAGCCTGTTCATCTTGATACGCTCGAATCATGCGCCCCCTAGTATCCTTTGTTTTAGTCATAAGGCGCCGACCAGAACCTTTACGATACTGACGGTCTACCGTTTTAGAAGATTGCAATTTCCATTGAAAGAACTGGTTAGCTATACGGGCAACAGTATCGGGCAAACATAAAGAAGATATTCCATTAGATGTGTCACTATAAGTATTCATTGAATCAGAAGTTCCCCACTCATTCGCTGTAGACTCTAATGTTTCTGAATGATTGGACTCTTTTGATTTACAATCATCAAAATCCATATCACTTGAGCCGTCATGACCATCGCTATTTGAATTATCTAGCCCATTAGCGTTTAACTCGTCAGAATGGGATTCATCACGCTTGGAATCTCTGGAATCAGAGTTATCAGAGTCGTCTACATCCGAATCATCTGTTGCTGATTCGGTATTCTCCTGCAACTGGTTTTGGTCACTTGCACTATTAGATGTCTCTCCTTGTGAGGTCTGAGATTCAGGTGTATCATTGCGCTTCATGCGATGAGGCAGTACATAGAGCGCGGCTCGTTCCGCATGAGATGGCTTGCAGTAAGAACTACCATCAAGAACTGCCAGTGATTTCATAACTTGTAATAATACATACTCTGCTCCATGACCTACGGTTCGAGCTTGCAATGCATAGGATATAGCCAGTGAAAGCATAGCATCAGGAACAACTATAGATTGAACTCGTTTAGAATCTATTAGGCTCAATAGATCCTCAGATGAAGGCTCAATTTCATCTCGCCTTCGTTGTAACACCTTCACCTTAGATTGTAGTGTAGGTGCGTCCATAGATACATGCACATCTACGAATTCCCACTCCGCATCATCTAAGGTTCTATCTTCATGGTTTATGGTCATAATCAGTAGTATTTGACGACGCTTCGCTTCTACCAATAGTGCATGACGGACTTCGGGCGACAGAACGTGAGCATCATCGACAACCCAGCATCGATTACTCGTATCACCTAATAAGCCAGATGCCATAACCATCTTACCCTGTGCAAAGGATGCTTCAAAATCGATGGACTCTTGTAGTTGTGAAGTATCTATATAAACAGGTATCAAACGATATGGAATTTGCCATTTCTCGAGGCACTGACGAAGTACATAGCTTTTACCAACACCGGTACCTCCAGAAATAACAATGGTATGAATCTGGTCGTTTACAAGGCCTATTTCGAGGGCCTCTTGTACAGATGTTTCCATAACTAGCCCTCAAGCACTGCCGATACCACTGTATCAATGCGCTCCTCATCGTAACCTTGTTCTTCAAAGGGCAAGCGACGTAAGCGATGTTTTAACGCTAATCGTGCCGCCACCTTGAGGTCTTCCGCTGTAATTTGGTTGCGACTGTGAAAGGCTGCATGAGCACGAGCCGTATGCATCATCGTAATGTCTGGGCGATGTCCATCAACGCCGACACCTATGCTGATACTCGCTATTTGCAACAACACATCATCAGATGGAATGATGCCTGGCAATACTTCACGAGCTTGTAATAAACGTTCGTGCAGACTACGTTCTGATTCCTTGTAAGACGCTACAAAGCTTTCAGCATTGTCGCCAAAGGCGAGGCGACGCTTGATTACCTCCATACGTTGTGCCGGGTCCTGTTCTCCATAGACCATAACAGATAGTCCGAAACGGTCTAGCAGTTGAGGTCTGAGGTCGCCTTCTTCAGGATTCATCGTTCCTACGAGGATAAAACGAGATGGATGAGAATGGCTCACCCCTTCCCGCTCTACCGTATTCACCCCCATAGCCGCCACGTCTAGCAAAATATCTACAATGTGGTCATCTAATAGATTAACCTCATCTACGTAAAGAATATTTTGATGGGCTGCGTGTAAAATACCCGGTTCAAAGGCTTTTACACCCTCTTGCAATGCCTTTTCCAAATTTATGGATCCTACAACGCGATCTTCTGTAGCATTGATAGGTAGCTCAACAACAGACATCGCTGATGCGCCTGTTTCCATAGGAGGTAACAGATTCGCTAACGCACGTACAGCCGTAGACTTAGCAGTGCCTTTTTCGCCTTCAATTAAGACACCGCCGATTGATGGGTTTATGGCATTGAGCAACAAGGCCAATTTCATTTCATCTTGACCAACAATAGCAGTAAATGGATATAGCATACGCCTAACCTCACTCAGATTCGCAATACAAAATAGTCACCATACATAATAAATCAATAACCCTAGGAAAACTCTAAGTATCGTAATCCATTCTAACTATTTCAGATTTGGATCAATAGACATTTCTGAAGTAACTTCGGTTTGTTTGAAGTCATCAATCTTTGTAGTTCCTTTTGGGAATACAAAGATACGTTGTTGTTTAAAGTACGGATCATCGTAAACCGCGGCCGATAAACGGAACGCATTTCGTAAATTTTCTGCCGTCAATACATCTCGAGGTGCACCTACATCAACGATGTGACCATCACTAACTAAGACGAGTTTAGTGCAATATTTTGCGGCTAATTCTAAGTCATGAACGACAATTAAAATCGTTTTACCTTCGTCACATAATCGGCGGCCTTCATGAAAGATATCGTCAGCATATACTAGATCGAGGGCAGCCGTCGGCTCATCTAGTAATAGGACCTCTGTTTGTTGTGCCAAAGCCTTTGCTAAGAATACCCGTTGACGCTCACCGCCACTCAAAGATTGTACAGAACGATTCCGCAGATGATAAACGCCTACCTCTTTCATAGCCTGTTCAACGATAACTTTATCTTCAGGGCCTTCTTGTTCCCACCATTTCAAATAAGGATAACGAGCGGTCATTACAATATCGATGGCTTCATAATCGAAGGAAACATTTACAGACTGTTGCATATACGCCACATGATGAGCGATTTCTTTATCGCTCAAAGAAGAGATGCTTTTACCATCCCACAAAACATCTCCACCAGATGTAGGATAAAGGCCACGTAATGCTTTTAACAACGTTGTTTTACCGGAGCCATTAGGGCCGATAATGCCTACGAACTCGCCTCGGTCAATAGCAAAGGATGCCTCTTTTACAATGGTTGTATCTCCTAATGTGACAGATAGAGATTGAACATCTAGTTTCATTAGGCCCCTCCTTTACGACGCAAGCGATGAAGTAAATATAGAAAATATGGTGCCCCTAATAGAGCCGTCATGATACCTACGCGAATCTCAACTGGCTGAGCAATAACGCGACCTAATGTATCACAGAATACGAGGAATAGTGCGCCTCCAACGGCCGCCATAGGCAATAGTATTCGATGATCTGGCCCTACTAAGATACGTACAATATGTGGTACCACAAGACCTACAAAGCCAATAGAACCACTGACGCACACCGCAGTAGCAGTAACGACAGATGCCAAAAACAGGAATAACATGCGGTACACCATAACAGGCAAACCCAAGGCACGCGCCTCTGTATCGCCAAGGACAAGTACGTTGAGGTGACGACCGAGCATCATCAAAATGACACTACCCGTCATGATAGGTCCTACCGCCAATAGAACATGGTCCCATCGACGATAATCGAGGCCACCTACCATCCAGAATAAAAATTCCCGCAAGCGATATTCATTAATCATCGTCAAGATGCCCGATGTAAAAGCACCGAGCAGCATACTAACAGCTACACCAGCAAGCAACAAGGTGGTCGTGTCGAGCTTGTTATTACGCCATGTTAACAATATAGTAATCCCAACGGATACAAAGGCCCCGACAAAGGCAAAGGCAGGCATGTAAAACATGCCAAGAGATGTTACACCAAGGGCGATGGCGATAACCGCACCGAGAGATGCCCCTGCGGATACACCCATAATACCTGGATCAGCCAACGGATTCGAGAATACCCCTTGCATAACGGCGCCAGCGATTGCCAAGGCACCGCCTACGAGCAGTCCAATGATAAGGCGTGGCATGCGGATAAACCACAGTACCGCCTCTTGTTCAGCAGAAATAGGTTCAGTAAAACTCACTGGTATGCCCATACCATTCAAAATACTTTGGACGCCCCCTCCAATAGGAATCATAATGGTCCCTACATGGAGTGCCAATAAGCTCACTATACATAGCAATACCCCAATCAGAGTGATCGCCATGATGCGTTGTTTCTGTTTAGTCATGAGAATTCCTTTCTAATTGAGGATACACAGTATGCATAATGGCTAGCATTGCTTCACCAATATGCTGATTCATTGTATATAAGTACGCTGCCGGTAAGGGCTTAACGCGATTTTCCTTAATAGCAGGTAGATTTTGAAAGGCTGGATTCTTTAAATATCTATCCGCCAAATTCTTGTCCATTCCCTTATAGGATGGAATAAAAATATAGTCTGGATTCATGGCTAGCACAAGCTCCTCCCCAAAGGGTATTCGTGGTGGTAATCCAATCCGATCAGGTGCATTATAGATGCTCATATAGTGACACATATCATCAAAAAGGCTTCCTGTGCCCGTGTATCCGTCCATAGATGACACAAAGAGAACCGTCTTGCGCTGCTCAAGTGGAATAGATTCCGCTAGGTGCTTTATTTCATCTATTTCACGATGAATCTTCCGATTGTAAAAGCTACCCTTTTCATCTTCCCCGATAATATGAGCAATCTCCATCACATTCTGAATCACTCCGTCCACCGTAGAAGGGGTAGGTACCACAACAGTGGCTATACCCATGTGCCGTAAACCATAGATAACATCAGCCGATATATAATCTGGCGCTATAACGAGATCCGGTTTCAAGGCTATAATTTTCTCCAAAGGATACGAGCTCAACACAGGTTTTACCAACTTTGCGCGCTTTGCCTCTAGCGAATATTCCTCATAGGTAGACAATTTATTAATGCCTGCTAAACGCTCTGGTTCTATAAGTCCTAATAAAATTGTGTCAAATGCAGAGGACAGTGATAAAATCCGCTTTGGATGCTCTGGAACAGCAACTTGAACGCCATCGTGACTTTCCACATAACGAGTATATGGCGTTACACCATCCTCAGATTGAGGTCCACAACCTGTTAAACATACACAAAGGAGTATCATCAAACATATGAAAAATCCAATTTTCTTGTTCATGATGATACTCCTTGTATAGTTCTAATTAGTGATTACATAAAGTCTAGAATTTTTGAGTATAGCTGAGTTGGTAATTAAATGGTTCATCCCAGTATTCCCAGTCACCGTTGGAAATAACATTGTGACGGTTCAACAAGTTACGTGCATCTAGCCGCAAGGATGAGTTTTCATTGAACTGATACCCTACGTACGCATTCCAAGCTACGAGATTAGGATTAATGCCGCCATCGCGGTTCTTCATCCGTTTTGTAACAAAGTTGATGCTAGTACCTGCAGTCCAGGTTGAGCTGTTATAATGGATTCCCCCGGTAAATTGCAATTTAGGATTAGCTTGTTTCCAATAGGTCTTATCGATTTCTCGTTGTTTAGGATTGGAATACGATGCTCCCACAGTCATTTTTAAGTGATCTGTTAATTTACGGTCATATTGAGCTTCGATACCAACATTTCTATAACGACCACCATTTACGCGAATCGTGTTTTTACCATTGCTATCCGGTTTCCAAGAGAAGAAGTTTTTAAAGTCCATATAGAAGAGCGCTACTTTCCAGCTGTCTTTGTTAGTAATGTGTTTATAGCCTAATTCATAATTCCAACCTTCTTCAGGTTTCAAATTGCGTCCACTAACAGAGGCATAGCCTTTATTAATTTTCTTGAAAGTATCGCTTAGATTCGGCATTCTAAAAGCTTTACCAACATTTATATACATGGATGATTCCTTGTTGATACGATGTTGTAATTGGAACTGAGGAATTAATACGCGCTGATTTTTCACAGGGTCTTTAATATCCGAATAACGCAAGCCTAAAATACTAGTCCATTTAGGATTGATTTGATAAGAGTATGTACCATAAACGGCATAACTATTGCGATGTGGATTTCCATAGTACGGACCAGATGTGGTGCGATATGTTTCTCGTTTACCAAGTACACCCGCAATAAAATAGTCCTTACCACCGCGGAAATCCCATTCATGTTGTACATCAAAACCATATTGTCGAGCAATATAGTTATTATCACTCAACGTATATGCCTTTTTGCTATGTACGCGACTTTTACCATACAAATCTCTATCGTTGTAGAAGATTGTACCTGTAGTATTGCCATCTTTATAAACTAAAGACGCATTATTTTTAGTATCTTTATAAGCATATGTTGTAGAGTGAAGCTTTTGCTTAATAGGATTCGTTTCTGTACTTAACTGTCCAAAAGAAGAATTACCTTCAAAGCGGCTAAAGTTCAAAGTCAACTTATCATTTAATTTACCGCTCATAAATACACCTAAAGAATTCCCTTTGTTACGAGCTGTATAATATTCATACCCTCTAGCATAACCACCGATATCGGAGCGGATAGGGGTTTCTGGATCTTGAGCGCCAAAGAAGTTACGTTCCACACCTATTAAGAAGCGAGGCGTCCCATAGTTAATTTTATAAGTTTGGCGGCCCATATTACCAAAACCTATCGTAGCAGAGCCCCCTTCTTTACTTGGAGTCTTAGTAATTACATTGATAACACCACTCATAGCATCAGCGCCATATAAAGCAGACGCTGCACCTTTTAATACTTCAATGCGTTCAATAGAGCTAGTCGGAATAGAGCTAAGTCCGCCCTTGCCATTGAGGTTCATCGGTACCCCATTCATGAGAATCAAAGAGCCCCGTTCAAGACCACGGATATTCACACGGCTATCCATAGCCCCATATTCAAGACCAGATGCACCATAGGAAAAAGACGTAATGCCGGGTACCATATTAACCGCATCAAATGCATTTTTGGCACCACTATTAGCTAAGTCCTTTTGAGTAATAACATCCATCGCAGCCGGCGTATCTAAATCTAAAAGAGCCATGCGATTTGCTGTTACATTAATAGTATGGATTTCAGATGCTCCATTAGATTCACTCGATGCAGCTGTAGTGGGAGTCTTATCAGCACTTACCTCTGCTGCATATCCATTCACAGACAATCCTATCAATGCTAAACCCACAAGTATAGATATACGATGCTTAATTTGTTGTCTCATACCAAATGCCTCACTTAACACATATATACATTCACACAATTATATAAACTACATATTTGTATTATTACACATTTATTTGGCCCGCACAAAACCCATACCCCTACCGCTACTGCATTCTCGGGGGATTGTATCATTAATACATATTAAAATTTTTGTGTATAACTTAATTCATAATTGAATGGTGCATCCCAGTATTCATAATCTCCATTGGATACCACATTATGACGATTCAAAAGATTCCGTGCATCAAGGCGTAATGTAGCATCTTTATTAAAGTGATACCCAACGTAAGCATTCCAAAGAGCAATGTTAGGGTTCAAGCCACCATCGCGATTGCGCAAACGTTTGGTTACAAAGTTCAAAGATGTGCCTGCATCCCAAGTAGAGCTTTTATAATGAACACCGGTTGTAAACTGTAACTTAGGAGCCGCTTGTTTCCAATAGGTTTCATTCATTTCCTTTTGTTTTGGATTAGAATAAGAACCACTTACACTCATTTTGAGTCGATCTGACAAATGTCTACTATACTCAGCTTCAATCCCAACATTGTGGAATTTACCACCGTTTACGCGAACGGTTGGGCGACCATTTACATCAGGTTGCCATTGGAAGAAGTTCTTGAAGTCCATATAGAACACGTCCACCTTCCAGCTATCCTTCTTATTAAGGCGTTTATAACCTAATTCATAGTTCCAACCCTCTTCAGGCTTAAGATTTTTACCACTTACTGCTGTGTATTGGCGGTTTACACTGCGGAATGTATCACTCAAGCTAGGCATCGTGTAAGCTTTCCCTATATTTAAGTACATGGAGGAATCTTTATTGATGGTATGCAACAATTGGAACTGAGGCGTTAACACATGTTGGTCCTTAATAGGATCACTAATAGCTGTATAGCGCAAGCCCAAAATGGCAGTCCATTTTGGATTGATTTCACGAGAATAGCTACTGTACACCGCATAGGTATTACGATGAGGCCGTGTATACACAGGGGCCTGTGTGGCGCGATAGGTTTCTTGCTTACCTGTAACACCGGCAATCAAATAATCCTTACCGCCTCTAAAGTCCCATTCATGTTGTACATCTATACCATATTGACGAGCTACATAACTGGTTTCGGTCGGCTTGAACTGTTTAGCACTATGAACACGGCTTTCACCACGCATAGTACGGTCATTATAAAATAATGTTCCCGTCGTATTATCGTCCTTATAGATCAGGGATGCATTGTTGCGGTCATCCTTGTAATGATATGTCGTAGAATGACGAGCCTGTCTCATAGGATTTGTTTCTGTACTAATCAGACCAAAGGAGGAACGGCTTTCATCGCGACTATAATTTAAGGTTATCTTATCTGAAAGCTTACCACTCATGAACACGTCTAAGGAATTACCCTTGTTGCGCGTAGTGTAGTAATCATAACCTTTACGGCCTGTATAGTCATACCGCACCGGTGTAGATGGATCTTGAGTCCCCCAGTATTTTCTATCGATACCAACGAGAAATCGATCAGTACCATAAGAAATATCAAATCTCTTAGAGCCTCGATTACCTACAGCTACCGTAGCAGAACCACCCTCTTTTGACGGCGTCTTTGTAATAATATTTATAACACCACCTAAAGCTTCTGCACCATATAAGGTAGAGGCCGCCCCCTTCACGACTTCGATGCGCTCAATGGCACTGGTAGGCATAGAGCCAATTCCGCTCTTACCATTCAAGTTCATAGGTACACCGTTTACAAGAACAAGTGCACCGCGGTCGAGGCCACGAATATTCGTACGGCTATCCATGCCACCAAAATCTGCGCCAGACGCACTAAAGGAATTAATGGTTACACCCGGTACATTGGCGACCGCATCAAAGGCAGTCTTAGCGCCGCTATTTTGTATATCCTCTTGGGTAATAACAGAAGTCGATACCGGTGTATCTAAATCTAATAACGCTGTACGATTAGCTGTAACATTTATGGTAACTTCTTCTTCATTATTGTTCATTGTTACATCTGCAGCATAACTATTAATTGACATAGTAGTTAATGCCATAAGCACTGCTACATAGACTTGTTTATTCATTCGTTTCATCATCCACGCCTCTTTTTTTAATTATTCCATATTATATATAATATTTAATCGTCCATTTGGTAATGTTTGTACCGTGGCGGACACGCCGTAGATGTGTCGGATGGTCTCCTCTGTTAATACTTCGTGAGGGGGCCCTGTACACACTACGGAGCCGTCTTTTAAGGCAATGAGACGGTCGCAATAAATAGCTGCTAAATTCAAATCATGAATAGCGGACACTACTGTTGCATCAAGGCGTTTTACAATCGTCATCAGTTCCAGCTGATACTTAATATCTAAGTGGTTTGTCGGTTCGTCTAGCACTAGGCATTCTGTGCGCTGTGCCAAGGCACGTGCTAAGATAACACGCTGCTGCTCACCACCAGATAAGGTATTAAAATTGCGACTTTCAAAATCACTAAGCCCTACTTGAGCCAGTGCATGTCGAGCAATTTCATAGTCATCGATTTTATCTCTGTCGAGCAGTCCTTTATAAGGGGAGCGGCCCATAAGGACCATTTCAAGAACGGAAAAATCAAAGTTAACCGTACTATGCTGTGCTACTACAGCCATTTTTAAAGCCGTGTCGCGATGACTTAAGGAACTCATTTCAGTGCCGTCAAAGAAAATCTTGCCATGATTAGGTTGAAGCACGCGATATAAGCATTTCAAAAACGTACTTTTACCACTCCCATTAGGTCCTATAATTCCTACAAATTCCTTGTCTCGTATATCTAGGGAAATATCATGGAGGATCGTTTTCGGACCAAATGAGACTTGGATATTATCTGTTTGAATATTCATTATTCCCCTCCAAATCCATAGTTCTTACGCACCAACATATACACAAAGGTTGGCGCCCCAATGAGCGAAATGAGAATACCAATTGGCAATTCTGCGTGAGGAATAATGCAGCGGCACAAGCCATCCGCAATAACGAGGAAAATGCTACCCCCTAATGCGCTGAATGGAATCAAGGTCCAGTGATTCGTGCCGATTGTCATGCGCACAAGGTGAGGAATCAAGAGTCCTACAAAACCAATCATACCCGCAGCGTACACCACAAAGCCAATAATAAGTGAGCTAATAATCAAATAGACTTGTCGATATCTATGCAAATCACGACCTAAGGTGATGGCCACCTCATCGCCGAGAAGCATAATGTTTAAAACTCTGCTTTGAGACCAAAAGAATAGAATGCTCACGAGTACAACGATGGCAATAAATGGCAACATGTCCCATTTAGCGCCCGCAAAGCTACCCATCAACCAGTACGTAATAGTTTGGATGCCTTCCTTATCGTCCGCTAAATAGACCACAAAACTAGAGAAGGAGCTACATACAGCGCTTAATGCCAAGCCCCCTAAAATCAATTTCACCGAATTTGGTCGGCCACCCAAGTTCGAGATAAACAACACGCCGAAGGAAATCGCCATGGCTCCAATAAAGGCCATAACGCCGACGAAGTTCTCACCGAACATAACACCTACACCAAATAAAATAGCTACCGTAGCGCCAAGGGATGCACCCGATGAAATACCCAAGATATATGGATCCGCTAGTGGATTTTTAACGATAGCCTGCATGATAACGCCAGATACCGCAAGACCTGCCCCAATAATAGCGGCCATCAACAACCGCGGCATACGCAATAACCATATAATGGTCTGCTCTGGACCATTCATAGGATCATCGATAGCCAAAGGGCTAGAAAATTGATCCATTACAATATTAAAAATTTGAGAAAGTGAAAACTGTACTGTACCAACAGAAAGTCCCCATAGAATGGCTACCGCTAGCACCCCTATGAGGACAAATCCGCCAGCAGTATATCCAATACGTTTTAGCATACTGCTCCTTTATTAATGAATTAAATCTGGTACCCCTTCTGAATATAGATTAGGGTACAACCCATGCGATACGATGTCGATACCATCTGATAAACGAATACCAGGACTATATACAGCGAGCAATGGCAAGAAATGAACGCGCTTATTGCGCAATGCATTAACACCTTGTAAACCTGGCTGCGTTAGTACATAGTTCATAATCACATCCGCTTGGCTATATTCACCATCAGATACAATCAAGAATATAACGTCCGGATTCTGTTCAATTACATCCTCCATACTAATAGTCGGAGTTTCCGTGTCGATTACATCGGCATGTAAAGAATCCCCTATATTACCTGCTAATGTCTTATGTCCATACAATCGAAAATGCTTACCTTGCACCTCGACAAACAATGCCTTTGGTGGCTTCTCATGAGCCGTTTGGGCCACTGTATGTGCTACAGAT
This sequence comes from Veillonella sp. 3_1_44, assembly GCF_000163715.1. Classification (NCBI taxonomy): domain Bacteria; kingdom Bacillati; phylum Bacillota; class Negativicutes; order Veillonellales; family Veillonellaceae; genus Veillonella; species Veillonella sp. 3_1_44. The sequence continues at coordinate 8,002 of NZ_GG770201.1, read as the reverse complement.
TGTTCCATATCGTGAATCAACTTTTCTGCTTCCATGTTACGGTTAAAGATACGGCCTAAATCACGAATATATTGGTACTCCATATCCATGGTCAGTGCAGACTGCGCCCCTAGAGAAGATTCTGCAATATACACATTCGCATGTCGTGACTGCCAAAATGCAGGTGGTCGTAACCCTTTATTAGTAAAAGTAGATCGCCAACCAACTAGTAAATCAGGCTTCATCATTAATACACTTTCTAAATTGGCGTATTTCAGATCCTTGTATGGGATTTTATCGTACGCTTCACGGTATTCTGGGCGCACGTATTTGCGATCTGGAATCCCCATACCCGCTACGATACGATTCCCTTCACCAAGGGCAATGATGGTTTCTATGGAGTTTTGCCACATCGCCACCACACGTTCAGGTACCGCCGTATAGGTGCTTTCAAAAGGTTCCCCTCGGCGCACATAAGACTTGATTGTTACCGGCGGCTGTAGTTCGATATGCGTAGATGTAGACTGATGGTCCTCAACAGTTACCTGCTGAGGACCACAACCTACGCATAGTAATAGACATAGTATTAATGCGCTGAATCTAATCATTAGAATTTATATTTCGCCCCAATCATGAAGGAACGTGCCGGCATAGCCGCACTACCACGACCATTGTAAGCGCTATAGCTTGTTTCATAAGCGCGGTTAAGAACATTGTTCACTACAATGTACGCAGTTAAATCTTTTGTTACATCATAGTTGAGGTTCCAGTCCACGATGAGGAAACGTCTATGAGTGAATGCATAGTCGCTGTTACCAGTGTACCAATTAATCAACAAGCCAGAATATAGACGCTTGTTATCATAAGAAATGTTCAATGCATAGTGGTTTTGCGGACGCAAGCTATTAATAGCCACATTGATATCATCGCTATTGCTATAACCCCAGTTTGGATCAAGAATCCAACCACCTTTAGATAACCATTTATCTTTCATATGAGAATAAGACGCACTCATTGTTACATGTTCATTTAATCTGTGGTCTACTGTAATATTGAAAGATTGTTTGTTTTCTTTCGCATTAACTGCTGTTTTTTCAAACTCACCGGATCTGCCATTCCAAATTGGCAATGTAGCGATGGCATTTTTCATGCGTGTGTAATCATAGTGAACTGCTACAGTAGTATTATTGTTTTTCCCAAATGTATGTAATAGGCCCCATGTGAAAGCATCGCCTCTTTCGTCATCTAACGGTGTATTAAATACTCCATCAGTCGCACTATAGTCGCCTGTTTTAAGCGGTCTTAAGATACGAGTCCACCCAGCGTACATACTAGTCTTCTTGTTAAATTTAACTTGACCATGCAAACTAGGAGTCAAGGCGCTTACGCTACCCTTACCTTGGGAGTCACCGCTGCCATTACCTTGAATACTGCTATAGTGTACATAGCGCAATGCTGGTGTTAATTCCACATTGTTACCAATGTAGATTTTATCTTGTAAATAAGCATATAAAGTATTACGACGAATATCAGAAGACACTACATCACCATTACGTTTAATAGAACGGGAATTCAAATTAGAGCGACTATAGTCGATATTAGCAATAATATCATGCTTATCAAGTTGGCGAGTCCATTGAAGTTCTACACCTGTTTTATTTTCTTTATACCATCTATTTGGGCTACCTGCCATACCGCCTGTTTCAGCAATCCATTGACGCAATGCATCACGACGATCTGGGAATGGTGCCAAATTGGAATCAACCCATGCATTAAATTGCTCCACAGTAGCGCCATTAGGGAATGCCGCAGCATAGGCAGCACGTGCGGCCTCGCTACCAAGTTTAGACCATGTATATGTATCGCGACCTTCATATCGATGATCTAAACGATACAATCTAGCAAAGCTTTCCATTTGACCTTGGCGATCGAAAGTAAATTTCAAATCTGTGTCTAATTTTTAAACTTACTATAAGAGCCGTAGTTACCATCTAAAGCGAATAAATTGTGGTAGCCAGGGTTTCTGGAGTCACCATACAACTTAGGTGCATAACCTTGTGGATTTTCATCTGGATCTACATATTTAGGATCTGTTTTCAACTTGTAATTAGTATCATATTGGCCAACTTCAGCATTGAAAATAATGCGACGCCAATCATCTGCATTCCAGTATTTCCGGCTTGGTGTAGAAATTGGATACCCATCGCGACCTTTTTTGAAGTTCATTGAGAACTGTAAGCTTTGTTTCTTATTGAACTCATGGTCAATACGTGCATTAAATCCTTCTTCGCGCCATTTAGAACCTGTAAGAGTGGCTACTTCACCAGTATCACCATCTTTATACTTCGTATCTTGAGACATAGTACGTGTAGCTGTTACAAAGTAACCAGTAGATGCATTCTTACCTGCCGCACCTTGTACAGTCAAGTTATAACTATGCTTGTTCCAGCTGCCTGTAGCCAAATCAACGGAACCGCTGAAATTGCCTTTACCACGGCGTGTAATGATATTGATGACACCACCTGTAGCATCAGAACCATATTGAGAAGCACCAGGGCCTTTGATAACTTCGATTTTATCAATAGCATCCATATTGGTTACTTCATCAATATTTACACCTGTAGATTTAGAGCCTCTTTCAGAGCTATCACCTAAACGACCAGATGTAATATTGTCTACACGACGACCATCCACTAATACCACAACGCGGGAGTCACCATTGATGGATACACCATTATTGTAGAATTGGTAGCCATACTCACCACCACGATAACCAGGATTTTGGAATGTAACACCTGGAACACGTTTAATCGCTTCAGTTACATCGCGATAATGACGTTTTTCAATCTCCTCACGAGTGATAACCTTTACGTCACCACCAGTACGGTAATAGGATTGCTCAGTAATGGTATTACCATACTCATCCTTTGCCGCATCGGCTTTTACCGAAACATTATGAACCTCATAACCCTTGAAGTTCTCATCATACGCATAGGCTTGATACGTACCTAACGCTAACGTTGCCGCAATAGCAGCAGATAAAATACGACGACTCGTCATAACCCCTCCACACACAATAAATACACAATAAAAAAAATATTAAAACTAATCCTCTAACAAATGCGTTTCTTGTATTTTCTGAATTACAACTACACACAAACATAATTCATACATTATCAGCTATAGAAGATTAGTTAAAACCATAATCTACATTAACCACAATCGTAACTGGCTCACCTGTTGTATTCTCTATACCGCCAGAGCTCTCTACGAGGCTAGCAGCAGCATTATCGAGAATGCTAGAGCCACTGCTACCGATCATATTCGCACCAGCAAAGTTGCCATCCGCATCAAAAGTGATTTCAAAGGAAACTCGTCCACTGAGGCCACGGCGCACCGCCTGTTGCGGCATTACTTTATTACTCTCAACGCGAGCAATATAACCTGAACTATCGTAAGATCCCCCACGACGTTCTACATCACCTGGACCTGGATCACCACCTTTAGAACCATTGCCCTCATTACCAAGGCCTCCATTACCAATAACCCCACCACCACCAGGGCCTGGTACATTGCCACTGCCTGGATTGCCAACAGGATTATCAGTATTACCATTCAAGTTGACTGATGCCGTCTCATTACCACCTAAGTAAGGATTCAGATTTTTTAAGCCTTCTGTCGGCTTTCCCGATAAATTAGGCAACACACTACCTGCTTTACCGCCCCCTGCGACGGGTTTGTCGTCAGGTTGAATCTTTAATTTCTCAGGCTCTTCCTTCTCTTGAGGAGGTTCTTGCTGCCCCATATCGAGATTGATAACCAAGTCTTTTTTTGGTGTTTCTGGAGGTTTTATATGACCAAACCAATCACCTACAACACCCCAATATACAAGATTTAATGCCAATGCAGCTACGAAAGGAATTCCATATCGTTTATCTACCATAGAATCACTTCCGTTCTGTAGCTACGCTAACAAACCGAGCACCACTAATTTTAAGATTATCTAAAATATTGATAACGTCCTTATACGCAATATCCTCAGAGGCACGCACAATAAATGCCTGTTGAGGTTCTTTTGCAACAATACCTTGAATTTCATTGCCCAGTTGATCAGGGACAATCTCACGTTCATTCAAATACATCTTATGTGTAGCTGTTAATGAAATTGTGATAGGCTCAATCGTCTTTGCAGAAGAAGAGGAAGCCTTTGGTAAGTTAAGAGGAATTTGTTCCTCTGTATTCATATACAACGTACTCATCATGAAAAATACGAGCAAGAAGAAAACGATATCAATCATAGGTATAATCATGATGGTAGGTTCTTTTTGTATGCCTACTGAACTACGTTTCATCGTTGACTCCTAATATATAAATCCATAATAGAACCTAATTTTTGCTCTAACTTTGCGATATCTGAATTTACTTTATCTGTGCACCAACTATGGATGGCTAATGCTACGATGGCTACTGAAAGCCCTGTTGCAGTGGCAACCAGCGCTTCGGATACGCCGCCTGTAATAACAGTAGGCGCACCAATATCGCCACCAACGGCCGCGAAGGAGCGGATCATACCAACAACAGTACCCAAAAGGCCAAGTAATGGAGCCATTGTTACCATCATGCTAAGCCAGTTAAGACCACGTTTTAAACGTTCATCCATGTACCCTACCACATCATGTAAACGATTCTCTAAACCTTCCGCACTATATACAGACTCCACGATAGGAGACACGAATCGACTCAATGCATCATCACTATTTTTTATAGAATTCTCTAGAGTAGACCAATTATTACTATTACGACCGGCATCAATGCTATCGGACAACTGCTGTAACTCATGATTGATGTTTCTGTACGTACGAATACGTTCAAATAAAATAGTACATGCTGCTAACATGAATAGTACAAGTGGATACATAACGAAACCACCTGCATTAAATAGGTGAATTGTATACTCCATCATAGCCTCCATATAATATATAAAATTACGTGTTATTTAACAAAAAAATGGTCATCTATATTATTAGATTAACCACCAACATTGACATTATCCTATAAAGTATTTATAAGTACAATAACCCTATACCCCCTACCGTTATGATATTTCTATAGGATTCCATTCTAACTACATATTCCATCCACCTTAAATATACATCTATCCACTATATATAGACAATATTAAGTTCTCGCATAAAAGCTTCATAATTATTATAAAAAATATAATAATTATATCTATTAAAACTATGCTCAATAAGATAATCTCTCATATTTTATAGTTGAAAATCATTATAATTCACGTTCCACCATCAAAAATCTTTTTGTATTTTTATGAGCTTATTATTACTCCATGAATATAATTTATTCACACATGAATAATACTTATACTCCAGACTATCCATATCTTTACGGTCTATTTATTACTCGTATATCCCTCAATATATCTTATAAACTTATTAACTTATACTCAAACTATAAATATTACAATCTATATAAAAAGAGGACTAAGCCTTCATGGGCTCAGTCCTCTGATTATTCTCATTATAATAACATAAATCCTTAAAGCAAATTATATGCCATGTATAGCTCTTATTTATTTTTTAGCTTTATCAGCTTTTACCTTTTTATTTTCTTTTACCTTTTTAGGTTTTTCTTGTTTAACCTTTACTGGTTTTTTTGCATTAACAGCAGAACCTGCAGGTTTTACAAATGCATTATTAAGATTTGTTGCCACTTGTAATGCTACGTCCGCATTTGGCGTAGAAACAATGGATTGACCAGCTACCGTTACAGTGTCACCACTATACGATGCAGAACCTGGTGTCACTTGATTATTATGATACAATCGTGCCAATTTACCGGCCATGTAATAAGCACGCTCTTCGCCTGTGTAACGACCGCTACCTGCTGGAGTATAAATATTATCGCCGTTTACATACACAGTACCATTCGATACATTTACATGATTCCCAGAATATGTGTACATACGAGAAATATTATTGTTCACCCGATCGGACAACTTTGGATGGTTATTAGGTGCTACCACCTGTGAAAGCCCTTCACGATAGTGTTCCCCCACTTTGTTGCGCAGTACTGCCATAGAACCAGCAGCACCACCTACATTATATGGAGATTCACTTAAAATCTTAAAGCCTAACTCATCAGCAGCTTTTTCTTGACTCATCGTAAACACTTGATTGGATAAGTAATTACCTGCCACATTAGATAAAATAGCCGCGCCTTCACTACCACCAGCGGCTATACCGACTGCTGTAGAAAGACCAATTTGTTTCTTAGCGCCATTAATAATATCTTTATGCTCGCCATGAGAAATTTCATGAGCCATTACATAGGCTAATTGATCATCATCCAGTGTATCTAAAGCACCCTTGTTAATAGACATAACACGACCAAGTGTGGCAAACGCATTAAACTCCTCATCAGGATTCGCATAGACAACGTAGGAACGCTTTACACTAGGTGTAGCCTCTAATGTCTTCATAATTCGATTTACACGCTCTTGAGCTGCACTATCGTTTAAATAACCAGTTTTCTCTTTTGTGCGTGCCAAACTCTCCTGTTGCCCCTCTGCAGAATTATCCATTTTATTTAATGCAGTAGATACGTAAGCCATAGCAATAGCACCACCAGCTAAGGATTGTACCGCAGCAGAAGCAGCATTGACAGAAGCCGTTTGCATCACAGTAGGTGCCATTGTCACTGCCATAGCAATAGATAAAGTAGCCGCTGTAAGTTTCTTATTCATTCTCTCAACCTCTCAAAATGATAAATATATCACTCATAATTTACATACTATCTATATAATATAGGTTTAGTGTAAATATAGAATGAATAATGGAACAATTATTCATCTATTATAAGATATTGCAAATTGTTATAGTTAATTCAAGCATTGCTGACTATTGATCTGTCGTTACTGGTTTAGCTGAAAGTACTATCGCTTCTTTACCATCTTTAGAAACAGCACCACCATGTGTATAGCCTACTACATCAAAGCCCGCCTCAGCACACTGCTCTGCGATGCTTTCATAATTTTCATTCTTACCACGCGTACATGTAGAAAGATGTACCGCAGTAACACCTTTTTTCTTGAAAGACTCAATCTTCTTGGCTAGATCCCCACCGCTATGTGTGAACCCCACCAACTCAATATCCTCATCAGCATAACGCTCAAAAGAATCCGCTTTATTCATAAATGCTTTCAAACAACCGCCACAAGAACAGCGCTGCATTGTATCCTCATTCACGAGAACCGCAATTTTCTTAGCCATATGACCTCCTATAAATATGATATAAGCCTAAGTATACCATATCCATGAGAAAAATATGTGCTTCAAAGCACGATAATTAATACTAATTATATAAGTAACTCCTTCAACGTCTACTGCTTTGCTCATTAGTTCCCTTAAAAGAATAAAAATCCATACAAAAAAAGACACACCCTCAGGTGTGCCTTTAGCTTAATCAGCAGCTTCCTATCAATCCTCACTGTGGATTTTCCTTCACTGCTTCGCAGTTCGGTAAATCTTACGTTCGGAAGAAGGTGATGTGTGGGCCCCATACGTCGTTTCACTCCTCTGTGGCCTCACACCCTACCCTTCCCACGCCGTCTTATTGATTTATATAGATAGTTTCTACTTGTACAACCTTGGCTGGAGACGGCTCTTGCAGAGTTAGCTAGTCGAAGACTAGCAAAAAGAAAAGGCCTACCTTAAGGTAGACCTTTTTCTTTTCGTTAATCAGCAGCTTCCTATCCTCCCAGGCCGTCTCCAGCCAAGTACTTTCGGCGTTTATGAGCTTAACTACTGTGTTCGAGATGGGAACAGGTGGATCCTCATAGCCATCGCCACTGAATCTGTCAGAGTTTGTACTCTGAAAACCACATAGAAGTTATATATATTTGTTTGCACATTCTGCTTAATGTTTTATATGTTGCATCCCATACTCAAAGTACACGTCTGGAGGATTGCGTCGAAGCCTGTGGATTTCACTTCGTGAAATCTTA
>NZ_GG770202.1:0-135857 GCF_000163715.1 Veillonella sp. 3_1_44 | reverse complement strand
CGCACAAGTTGCGTGAAATCTTACGTTTCGACGCAATCCTCTAGACGTGTACTTTGAGTATGGGACGCAACATACAACAAAACATTAAGCAGAATGTGCAACAAATATATATATACTTCTATGTGGTTTTCAGAGTACAAACTCTGACAGATTCAGTGGCGATGGCTATGAGGATCCACCTGTTCCCATCTCGAACACAGTAGTTAAGCTCATAAACGCCGAAAGTACTTGGCTGGAGACGGCCTGGGAGGATAGGAAGCCGCTGATTGACGTAAAGGCACACCTGAGGGTGTGTCTTTTTTTGTTGTATGGCTTCCTATCCTCCCAGGGTACCTGGTGAGCAGGGCAGTAAAAGCAGGGCAGTAGAAGATGGAGAAGTGAAACGACGACCGATTCACTGCATCGCTTTCTTCCGAACGTAAGATTTACCGAGCTGCAAAGCAGTGAAGGAAAATCCACAGTGAGGAAGCAAGTAGGACAAGGGAAAAGTAATTAGGATTAAACGACGTATGGGGCTCACACATCACCTTTTTCCGAACGTAAGCTGTACAGAACTGCGGAGCAGTGAAGGTAAATCTACAATGAGCATTGATAGGAATTTAAGTTTAGTTGTAGAAAAAATGATCTTTTTTTTATACGTCTATTTTCTTGATACTTTTATTAAAAATATGGTATTCTCATTGTGTATGTAAGTCGATGGGAGTGATTATTTTATATGTATAAATATGGAAAGAGCTGCATTAAAACGTTGTTATATTGTATTGCAATATGTATTGCAATCTTAGCGGTTTCTATTGGAGTTATGTGGGGTCTGTCTTCAGATTACAAGTTATATGGTGTACCAGTACTTAATTACCATCAAATAAATGATGAGAAACACTCCGCTTTAACATTGCATGTGGATCAGTTTAAGGAGCAGATAGAATACCTCCATAATCATGGGTATAATACGATTACATTGAATCAGTTGTATGATTATTTACAAAATGGTTCGGATTTACCAGAGAAGCCTATAGTAATAACATTTGATGATGGTTATGTGGATAATTATGAACATGCACTGCCTATATTAAAAGAATATAATATGAAAGCTACTTTGTTCATGATTAGTGACGCTGCCAATACGCCTGGTTTTGTAAATACTGCACAAATGCACCAAATGGAGACGGCAGGATTTGACATTCAAGGGCATACAAATCATCATAAGATACTAACTCATATGGATCCTACGGAATTGCCTGATGCCATTCTCGGTGGTAAAACATCTATGGAAGGTATCTTAGGAGAACCTATTAGTTACTTGGCCTATCCTGGTGGTTTTAATGATATGCTCGTTCAATATGTTACTAAACAGTCTGGGTATAAAATGGCTTTCACTGTCCAACCAGGGACAGTAAAGCCAGGGGATAATTTATATGCTCTAAATCGACTAGCTGTATTCCAAGGAGATACACCGTATTTATCTTTTTGGTTGCGCCTACATTGTGCACCGCTTATTAAGTATACATGGGCATTGCGTGATACATTACGCGACAATGGATGGCCGATATTAGCGTCTATTATGCCTTTATTTTAGGAGGAATTATGTCTTACGAAGTTGTAGCAAGACCATTACGTGTTGCAGTATTAACTGTATCTGATACTCGTACATTAGAAACTGATAAAGGAGGCAACAAAGTTCAAGAATTTTTGGAAGCAGCAAATCATATTGTAGCAGATCGCAAAATTGTAATTGATGATTGTGAGTCTATAATAAATGCTATGACTCCATGGTGTAATGATGAGTCTATTGATGTCATTATATCTACTGGGGGAACTGGTATTGCTATGAGAGATGTTACCATCGAGGCTGTAAATAGCTTATATGAAAAGCATATTCCAGGTTTTGGTGAAATCTTTAGATATTTATCCTATACGGAGGATATTGGAACAAAAGCAATGGCATCTCGTGCAGAAGCTGGTGTTAAGAATAACACTTTGATGTTTTCTATTCCTGGCTCTGTTGGGGCCGTCACCTTAGCGATGAGCAAACTCATCATTCCTGAAATGGGCCATTTGGTGCGAGAAATTACAAAATAATATATATGGAGACTGTTCTTTTGAGAGCAGTCTTTTTATATATGATGACAATCAATATTTGATGGATATAAAAGTAGGTAATTGATCCAAAGAATATGAGCATGAGAAGTAAGTGAATTAATTTATCTTGTTTAAAACAATACCATTGCAGTATTGTTTTATTTCATTTATACTAGATTTAGTAATACGTTTGTCCGAGTGCACGAGAAAGGAGACTTTATGAAGTTAAATCAGGCCACGGATTATGCATTTCGCATGGTCTTGCATATGGCGCTATTACCTTCGGGATCGAAGATAACTGGTGCTGTATTGGCTGAGCATGAGTTGATTCCAGAACGCTTTTTGCTCAAGATTATGCGTAGTCTCATTGCAGCAGGAATTATGAAATCTTTCAGAGGGGTAGATGGTGGGTTTGCCCTGAATCGAAGCCCTCAAGAGATCTCGTTGCTTGATGTAATTAGAGCCGTAGAAGGGGATGCGTATTTACAACGTTGTTTATATGATGTAGGTTCTTGCTCTAAGTCTTGTAAGGGGCATTGTGCTATAAATGAAGCAATGGGCGTGATTCAGCATCAATTGGTCAATCAGTTGGAAGCGGTTAATTTTAAGAATCTTGTCCAACGAGAACAGTTGATTATCGCTGAGGCTTGAGCTTTTTTTATAGTCGCAATGATGCAAGGTTTTTTGTAAAAGCTCGTCAAGTGATGTTAGTATTTTATTCTAAGGAGGAAAACACATGTTTGAAGCTGTAGATTTAGCCCGATTGCAATTCGCGCTAACATCTATCTATCACTGGTTATTTGTGCCGTTCACACTAGGTATGACAGTGATTGTTGCTGCTTTAGAGTGGACCTACGTGTCGACTGGTAAAGAAGTATACAAAAAAATGGCTAAGTTCTGGGGCAAATTGTTCCTAATTAACTTTGCTATGGGTGTGGTGACTGGTATTGTTCAGGAATTCCATTTCGGTATGAACTGGGCAGAATATTCTCGTTTTATGGGGGACATTTTCGGCGCTCCATTGGCTCTTGAAGCATTAATGGCATTTTTCTTGGAATCTACATTCATGGGCGTTTGGATTTTCGGTTGGGATCGCTTACATAAATGTGTTCACGCCCTTGTAGCTACATTTGTAGCATTAGGTACAAATCTATCTGCGTTCTGGATTCTTGTAGCAAACTCTTTTATGCAACATCCTGTAGGTTTTGTATTACGCAATGGCCGTGCAGAGATGGAAAATTTCCTGATCATCGTTCAAAATGGCTATGTACCTGGACAATTTTTCCATATTGTATTGAATGGTTTATTAACAGCTGGCGTAATTATTATGGCAGTCAGTGCATGGCACTTATTACGCAATAATGCGACAGAGTTCTACCGTCGCTCTGCTAAATGGGGCATGGTTATCGCTCTAGTATTCGGTACTTTAGGCGCATTAGCTGGTCATCACCAAGGTCAGTACATCACAAAAGTACAACCTATGAAAATGGCTGCTATGGAAGCGTTGTGGGAAACACAAGATCCAGCACCATTCTCTTTAGTAGCTAACATTGATACTAAGGCACAAAAGAATACAAATGCTCTTGAAATTCCTGGTGGTTTATCCTTCTTGACTCAAAACTCCTTTACGTCTGGTAAGGTAGAAGGTATCAAAGACCTTCAAGCAAAAGCGGAGGCTCAATATGGCCCTGGCAACTATATTCCAGATGTTCCAGCAATCTTCTGGACATTCCGTGTCATGGTAGCATCCGGTTCTCTTATGTTACTTGTTGCCTTTGTAGGTCTTATCCTAAATGCAAAAGATAAACTTGTTGAAAACCGCACATTCTTAAAAATTATGTTCTGGATGTTGCCATTGCCATTTATCGCTCACTCCACTGGTTGGTTTGTAGCGGAAGCAGGTCGTCAACCATGGCTTGTATATGGTTTGCAATTGACTGCAGATGGTGCGTCTAAATCCGTAACGGCTCCAGAAATTATGACTACAATCATCGGCTTTACACTTGTGTATATCGTGGCTGCTATCGCGGCTATTTATCTTGCTGTAGAACACATTAAAAAAGGTCCGGATGGCAACCCATCTCATGATGTAGTTGAAAAAGAGGAGGCGAGATTATGGAATTAATTTTTAATAACCTTGAAGTGGTATGGTTTATCTTGATTACTGTACTATTCGCTGGCTTCTTCTTATTAGAAGGTTTTGACTATGGTACTGGTATTTTGTTACCATTCATTGGTAAAACTGATGTTGAACGTCGACAAATGATCAATGCCTTAGGTCCTGTGTGGGATGGTAATGAGGTCTGGATGATTACTGCCGGAGGTGCATTATTCGCATCCTTCCCTCATGTGTATGCTACATTATTTAGTGGATTCTACTTAGCTCTATTCTTGATGCTTGCAGCTCTTATTATTCGTGGTGTATCCTTTGAATTCCGTTCTAAAAGCCCTAATTTGTTATGGCGTAAAACATTCGACTACTGCATCTTCTTTGGTTCCTTGATTCCTGCATTATTGTGGGGTGTTACAGTAGGTAACTTGATTCAAGGTACTCCAATTGATGCAAGTATGACATATGTTGGAACATTCTTTGATTTATTAAGCCCTTACACCATACTTTGTGGTATTGCGTTCATTTTAGTATTTACATACCATGGTGGCCTATTTACTTCTATTAAAACCGCTGGTGCTATTTCTGAACGCGCTCGTGCTGCATCCTTGGTAGTAGGTGTTCCTACAGCTATCGGTGCATTAGCATTGGTAGGTGCAACTTACCTATATACAGATTTGTTTAATTCTGTATTAGCTGTAGTTTGCTTTGCATTAACTATCGTGTTCTTCCTCATTTCTTGGGGCGCAGCACGTACTCGTAATACAAAATTGGGCTTCTTATTTAGCTCTTTATCCGTTATTTCTGTAACGGCTGCATACTTTGCAGGTTTGTTCCCTCGCATTATGGTTTCTTCTTTGAATCCTGAGTGGAGCTTGACTATTACTAATGCAGCTAACTCTACTTACACGTTGACTTTGATGACTTGTGTAGCATTCGTATTTGTGCCAATCATATTGGTTTACCAATCTTGGGTATATTGGACATTCCGTCATCGTGTAACAGAAAAAGATTTACACTATTAATAGAATAGCCTTATACCTCTTGTGAGTTATAAAAATTAAATCTTAATGTGAGGCGTGCCGTAGCGGCACGCCTCTTTTTTGTGGTAAGATGATTATAATATTGATAAATTTAGATTCGTTTGGACTTTTTAGGCCTATTTATAGGGATTTAAATTTGTTTGATTTTATATATTTAAGTAGATTTACCATAGAGGATAGTATGATACAGCATACCGCATTTAAAGCGCTGCTAGAACATAAAGGACAGCTTGGATTACTCGGTTTAACCTGTTTAATAGAAAGTCTGTCAATTGTTGGGCAAGCTTGGTTCTTTGGAACCTTAATAAATAACCTTATATTTTTGGAGCATACACTAGCTGACGAAACGAACACCATTATTTATTTGTTTATTGCTATTATTGTGAGATTGGTGGCTCATTATGTTCAAGAGGCGGTAGCAAATCATTTGGGAAGTGCTGTAAAAGCATCCTTTAGAGAACGCTCTTTGGCGCATATGTTTAAGCTCGGTATACAGCATAAGGAACGTCATGGCGATGTCATCCATATGCTTACCGATGGTTTAGAACAAGTAGATGCTTACATAGCACGTTACATTCCGCAGATTTTATATGCTATTATGATTCCTCTTATTATGGGGATTGCCATTGTAAATACATTACCAATAATTGGTATTATTTTGATTGTTACGGTGCCTTTAATTCCATTTTTTATGATCTTGATTGGGAAGCAAGCTGATCGATTAAATAAGGAACAATGGGAACGTATGAGCTTCTTATCGGGGCATTTTTTAGATGTACTACAAGGGATTACTACACTAAAGCTCTTTGGCCGTGCAAAGGATCAAATTAAGGTTATTGGTCGATTATCTCAAGAGTTTAAAGATTCCACTTTACGCGTGTTGCGCGTAGCCTTTTTATCTGCATTAGTACTTGAATTAGTGAGTACAATTAGTACTGCTCTGATTGCGGTATATTTAGGTCTAACCTTATTAGATGGTGAAGTCACATTCTTTTCAGCCTTCTTTATTTTGTTGTTAGCGCCGGAGTTCTATACTCCGTTTAGACAATTGGGGGCAGCTTTCCACACAGGGATAGCAGGAAAAACATCTATTCTGAAGTATGAAGAATTCATGCAGCGTCCACCTTCTTTACCAGTAGGTGGTGAGTCTAAACTTGATAAGCCTATACAGGAAATTACAATTAAAGATTTAACTTTCACCTATAAAAATAGTGAGAATGGGGTACACCATATTACGCTGCAGGCTGAACGTAATGCACCTATTATGCTCGTTGGTGAAAGCGGAGCTGGTAAATCTACTATGGCCCATATTGTTGGAGGTTTTTTACAGGCTCCGAAAGGAACAGTCACTATCGATGGCATTGATATATGTGATTTAGATATCAACTGGTGGCGTCAGCAAATTATCTATGTATCTCAACATCCACATATTATGAAAGGGTCCTTGCGAGAGGTTTTATCCTTTGGTATGGATGTAAGTGATGCAGAGATTCTTGATGCTTGCAAAGAAGTTCAGCTATTAGATGTTATTAATCGAGAACAAGATGGGCTTGATGCGGTTATCGGTGAAGGTGGGTTAGGTCTTAGTGGCGGCGAGCGGCAACGTATTGCTTTAGCTCGTGCATTTCTCCGGAAGGGTCAAGTATTGATTCTTGATGAAGTGACAGCACATCTAGATGTAAAAACAGAATCCATTATAAGTGCAGCTATTCAGCGTTTGATGAAAAATAAGATTGTTATCATTATTGGACATCGCTTACAAACTATGCATTGGGCATCTAAGCTATATGTCTTGAAAAATGGATCAATTATTCAAGAAGGTTCTTATCATGACCTACTTGAAGAAGATGGTTATTTTAAAGAACTTGTTACATCTGGCTTAGGGCAATTATCAGCAACTCTTGAAGAACCATTGTATATTGGAAAACAATTTGGTTCAGAGAATACATTGGGCATAGATACACCTATCAATGGCATAGAGCATTTTGTTAAATTTGTTAAATATACTGAGACTTTTAAAGATAATGCAAAAGGTTCTAATATGGGCATACAAGGTTGGAAGTTGTTGTTTTCTGTATTAAATCCCGCTAAGTGGTCATTAGTATTGGCTTTGCTATTTACGTTCTTAACAGTGTTCATGAATGTTGGGCTTTTAACAGTATCCTCTTGGCTATTGGCATCTGCCGCATTGCAACCAGGGCTCACTTATTTAAGTCTTGCAATCGTAGGAGTTCGATTCTTCGGTGTTAGTCGTGCTGTATGTCGTTATTTTGAGCGCTATACATCTCATCGCATGGCATTCCAAGGACTCTATGGCTTGCGCTTGTGGTTTTATGCTCATTTGGAACCATTGGCACCTGCTATACTCAAACGGTTTGGGGCGGGTGATATGTTGGGACGCATCATGGGGGATATAGAGGTATTACAATTCTTCTACTTGCGCACTTTGATCCCACCCGTAGCAGCCGTTGCCTTGACTATATTGATTGCATATGGAGTTTCTACAATTGACAATAGTTTGATTATACCTATTCTTTTGTCGGCCTTTGTTTTAGGTGTAATAGTACCTTTGGTTGTTTATTCGTATAATAAAGAATCTTTACGTACGATTGGGCCTCAACAAGGCGATTATAAAGCGCTTTTAAGTGATACTATGGATAGTCTGGAAGATGTGATTAGTTATGGTAACGAAGACATGGTATATAAGCGTATTCAGCATATGATGCGCAATGTAGATGCTCAAAAAGGTACTATTGAGCGGGGCATGAATATGGGTAATACACTATTCATAGGCGGCGTTCAGTTAACTGTAGTTATTGTAGCTATTATGGCTTCTAATGTGTTAACAGGCGCTTGGGCTAGTGTTATGGTAGCGGTGGCTGCCATTGGCACACAGGCTTGGTTTGAAGCGTTACAACCTATGATTGCTGCTGTTCATCATGGTGCAGAAAGTAAAGTTGCCACAAGTCGTCTCATGGCTCTCAGTAATGAACCGATATCTATTGTAGAACCTATATCACCAAAATCATTTAATCCTAATGAGGATATTATTTTTACAGATGTATCCTTTGGTTATGATGAATATCGCCATATTTATGAGAATCTCAGACTACATATTCAACAAGGGGAATCCATTGCTATCGTAGGTGCTAGTGGGTCTGGAAAGACGACATTGTTTAATATGCTTGAGAGGTTATATGATTATGGTGGATCCATTCGTATAGGCTCGGTGGAGTTGAAGGATATTTCAATTGATACTTGGCGTAATGCATTGGGGACTATAACTCAAGATACGTATATTTTTAATGCTTCCTTTAAGGATAATATACTACTTGCAAGACCTGAAGCTTCTATGGAGGATTTAGAGCTAGCCATTAATCGTGCATCATTGCGATCGGTAGTTGAAAAATTACCAGAAGGTATGAATACGATTGTAGGGAGTGGAGGGCAAGGTTTGAGTGGTGGTGAACGTCAAAGAGTTGCATTAGCTAGATTGTTCTTGCGCAATCCTAAAATCGTTTTATTAGATGAACCTTTAGAGGGCTTAGATCAAGTCACAAGAAAAGCCTTACATCGTGACTTGATGCATTATGTAGAGGGTAGGACATGTCTATATATTACGCATCAATTGGAAGGTTTAGAACAAATGGACCGGATTTTATTTATGGATAAAGGGCAAATTGTTGAAGATGGAACGTATGAAGAGCTAATGGCGCTTAAAGGTCGTTTCTATGAATATTGTTATTTATCCATGGCAAGTATTCAATAAAACTAAATATCATTTAAAGTATCTATTATTAATGCTTAATTATAGATTTGGACAATGTTTAATATTACGTTGCAATTTAAGATCTATTATGAATATTAAATTATAATACGACTAATGTTTAACTACATTAATAAGGCCCCTTTTACTATGCAGAAAGGGGCTTTAATTATATTTATATTTAATAGTATATGTAGTATACTTTTATCGATAAATCATGCAATATATGGTATAATTTTTGTGTTAAGAGCTATTATTTCACCCTTGGAGGGGTTATGACTAAAATCTTCACCAAATTACGAGCTTTGGTGGATGAAGCATTATCTGATCGAGATGCGGTGGTGGATAAGGCGCCCGTATTAGAAAAAGCACCTTTAGAACAAGATTTGTTTGACCATCGCTTATTATATATAGAAGAAGATATGGTTAATCGCATGTTGCGTGCCGCTCTTCGTAATCATTGGTTCTTTTATGCTGTAACATTTGAATTTGAACCAAACAATCAAATATTCCTATCCATTATTACAAAATGGGGGAATGTGATTAATGTGGAATTCACCTTAGAGGATTTATGGTTCGATGATTATTCATCATCCTTTGCCATTCGTTTAGATACAAATAATATAGATACAGGTGGGTTTATTTTGAACTCTATTTTACACTTGTTGGGTAACTGGTGTCTAAGTCTCTTCGGTATTTTCTTTAACCCTATTGCATTAGGTGAAAAAGGATCTACTGTACGCTTTGAGAAGAAGGGTATAATTCAGTTTGACTTATTACCTAATACACAAGTGAAGAAATTTATACCCATGCCTGAGCGCCATATTGGTAGTAATGGACCCGTTCTCTTGGGTAACCCGCGTACCAGTCAATCTGTGTTACAGTTGGATTACTATGCATTCCATGATCCTGTAGATACTTTTACAGTACCTGATGTGCCAACTCGTACTAGCTGGCTTCGTTCTATCGATATTGCAGCGGTTCTTTTATTGCCAATAGGTGTATGGATTACATTTATTATCTTGCATCACTACTTACCAACAGAAACATTGGAATTTTCATTCTCTACATACTTTTTAATTTCCTTAGGGATTTTTATCATTTCCTTCTTGGTTATGAATATTCCTCGGTATTTGTACATGTATTTTGATTCTCGCAAACAGTGGCAAAGTGCATTTGTACATAACAATATTAAAATTCAAATGCGTAAACTACACCGACGCATCTTCATGCAACAAGCTACATTGACAGCTGATTGTGATGAGTATACTGCTAATGAAAGCCAAGAGCGAATTAAACACCTTTTGTTGCAAATTCGAGATAAACGATTCCTTGCAAATCGACTTAAAATTGCAGATGATGATAGAGCGCGTAAACAAAAGGTTAAGTTTATTATTGCATATATAGGTTGTACTTTGATTGAGTTGATGTTGTTAATGAACTAATATTGTAAAAACAGAAGACATAATAAAAACGTATCTCTTTGATATGTACTCTCTTTACTGGTTGTCCAGTAAAGAAGGTATATATTACTTATAGAGATACGTTTTTTATTGTAGGGTGTTAATTTTTAATTATCGCTTTTTGCGTCGCTTACGAACTGTTTTTCGACCTTCTTGTTTTTTGTTAGATATAGGAGTCTGTATTGGTTCATAAACTGTCCGATTTACAGTCATAAATGGAGGGTTGCCATATTGATTAGGCTCAGGTTGTCCTGGCAATACCCAGAATAGGAAGCCGATGAGCCATATAAAAAGCTCTAGCATGTAATTGAATGGAGATACGGCAGAGTAGGTATTGATGAAAATCATGATTACCGACCAGAGGATTCCTGCCCATGCATTGAAGCCGATGTCGTGAATACGACGGCCAAATAAGACACAAGATAAAGGAAAGAGGGTTGCCAATAAGAGCCAAATAATGACCCTAGTCAACCAATATGCTGGTAGTGATACAACAAAGTCCAAGAATATGTTATCGATGTAGTGGACAATATGAAATAAAATCATTAAAGCGATGAAGCATATGATAAATTGTAGTCGATTTAACCGTCCCGTTAAGTTAAAAATCGATAAACCCATGCGACGTCCTTGGAATGCAATGAGTAAACCGATGGTACATATGAGCAGTGTTCTTAATACAACATAAAGTAAATCCATAAGTTCCCCTTTATTTATAGCTTATAGTTGAGTTAATTCTGGCAAAACTAACTCAAATGCGACTCCATGTTTTAGCGATTGTACTGTATCTAATGTTGCTTGAATCGCGTTGGTAGTAAAATTCATTGCCAGTTCTGCCGCATCATAAGGAGAATATCCCCTCATTACAGCACCAGATAATACAGCAGTAAAAATATCTCCTGTCCCTGTAGCTTTTACAGGAACCAGAGGTATAGAGTATGTTTTTAAAAAGTCTGTAGGTCCATCATAGACCGCAATAACAGCATGTGTTTTCGATGGGACGCTGGTCATGATAACCATTTCAGGGCCCATGTGATGTAATTGTTTACATCGCTCACGTAATTCATCTTCGCTAATAGGATTTGTTGAGAATGGAATATCTAATAAGAAGCATGCCTCAGTATAGTTTGGCTTTACGATGTGGGCCTTAGATACAAGTTGGCGCATAGCTACAACCATATCAGGAGTATAAATGGAATAGAGGCGACCATCATCGGCCATTGCGGGATCGACGATAACCATCTGACCATTAGAGGCAAATCGATCGATTGCTTCTTCAACGAGGTGAATTTGTTCTGGTGATGCCAAGAATCCACTTACGATAGCGTGAAAGTCAATTTCGTTTTTATCCCAGCAGTCCATAAAATCTCTCATATGAGCAGATAAATCAACGAATTCATAGTGTGGATACTCTAAGTGATTGCTTAGTACCGCTGTCGCCAAAGGAACCGCCTGACAGCGCATGGCACTGATGATAGGAATCATAACGGTAAGGGCACAGCGTCCGATAGAGCTCATGTCTTGAATTGTTAAAACTCTAGGTACTGCTATCATAGACACCTCCAAATAATCATATATTTTATTGTACGTTATGTGAGCCTTTCTGTAAATGTAATGATGTTAATCATGAAATTAACTTCATAATGTAGTATAATAAAACGAATAGACTTTTTATGGAGGAAAGTGACAATGACGAGGTATGTATTTCGACGCCTAGGTGGCGCAATCATAATCTTATGGGTCATCATTACCGTAACATTTGCATTAATGCATGCGATACCTGGTGGGCCTTTTACAACAGAAAAGAAATTACCGCCTCAGGTGAAAGCAAGTATCGAGGCTAAATATCATCTCGATGATCCTGTATGGAAACAGTATGGAGATTATTTAGGTGGCGTCATTACAGGTGACTTGGGCCCATCATTTAAATATGAAGGCCGTAGTGTAAACGATATAATTGGTGATGCATTCCCAATTTCCGCACAGCTTGGTTTATTATCTTTAATGGTAGCTATAGTTGGTGGTATTACAGCTGGTGCGATTAGTGCCATGAGACCTAATAGCATTGTAGATTATGCGGTAACTGTATTATCTACAATAGGGATTTCGGTACCAACATTTATTATCGGTGCTGTTCTTGTGTACATAGTAGGCTTTGAATTGGGATGGTTCCCGGTAGCCTTATGGCGTGGCCCCTCTTACATGGTGTTACCTGTGTTGACATTAGCAGCGCAACCGATGGCATTTATTGCTCGTTTAACGCGCAGTGGTTTACTTGACGTGTATCAACAAGAATACATTCGTACAGCTCGCGCAAAAGGTCTAGGTTCTTGGACCATTTTGACACGTCATGCCCTTGGCAATGCAATTTTGCCAGTTATTACGTACTTAGGTCCATTGGCAGCTAGTTTGTTAACAGGCAGCTTTATCGTAGAAACAATTTTTGCGATTCCTGGTCTAGGTCAGTATTTTGTAACATCTATTTATAACCGAGACTATACGGTTATTCTTGGTATTACGATTTTCTATAGTGCGCTTGTAGTATTTCTTAATATTTTGGTGGACATGATTTATCCATTAATCGATCCACGAGTTACAACGGAGGAGGGGACAGATGAATAAGGAAGACTTTTTACCTATTGAACGAGCCCCTCAAGAAGAGATTACTAGCTTTATAAAACGTCCTAGTAAATGGGAACGATTTAAGGTAAATCGTTTAGCTGTAGTTGGTGCAACCATCATTATTGTGATGATGGTGCTTGCTATTCTAGGTCCACTTATTTCACCTTATACCTATGCGGACCAATCCTTAATTGATGCGAACCAAAGTCCAAGCTTTAGCCATTGGTTTGGTACGGATACATTGGGCCGTGATATCTATACACGTGTTATGTACGGCGCTCGTATTTCCTTAACCATTGGTTTTGTAGCAGCTTTTATTAATCTTGTGATTGGCGTTGCCTATGGCGGCATTGCGGGTTATATAGGTGGCAAGGTAGACCGTATCATGATGGGGATCGTAGATGTTTTGTATGGTATTCCACTTTTATTATACGTAATCTTATTGATGGTTGTACTTGGACCTGGGCTAATCTCTATTTTTGTAGCGTTGGGGATTGCGTATTGGCTTAATATGGCCCGTATCGTACGCAGCCAAATTTTGAAAGTTAAAAACGAAGAATACATCATTGCAGCAGAAGCTATGGGTATTCCTAAGCGTCGAATTTTATTACGTCATATTTTACCAAACTGTGTAGGACCGATCATTATTACTTTAACATTGGCCATTCCTGAGGCTATTTTTACAGAAGCATTTCTTAGTTTTATCGGCTTAGGTGTAAATGCACCTATGGCGAGCTGGGGCGTACTAGCTTCTGAAGGTATTAGTAGCATGCGCTCTTATCCGTTCCAATTGATTTTCCCAGCTGTTGCTATTAGTATTACCATGCTTGGTTTCGCATTTTTTGGCGACGGTTTACGTAATGTATTAGACCCTAAGGAAGGAGATAGATAATGAATAATGCTATTGTTGATGTACGTAATGTATCTATTACCATCAATACCTTCCAAGGTCCGTTGCGAGTTATTCGCAATCAAGATATTTCTTTATACCCTGGTGAGATTTTAGGTATAGTCGGGGAATCTGGGTGTGGTAAATCCGTTTTAGTTAACTCTTTAATGGGCTTATTGCCATATGGTAAAACTAAAATTAAAGCGGATACATTCATGATTGATGGTCATGATTGTTTAGGATTTACTGAAGATGATTGGAATGAACTTCGTGGTACGACGGTTGCCATGGTGTTCCAAGATCCTATGACCTCCTTGAATCCTATCATGACCATTGGAGAGCAAATGTATGAGGTTATCCGTCGTACAAATGCGTATGGTGAAGATTACGATGAAAGGGCCATTGCCATCGATTTATTGAAGAAGATGGGGCTGTCTACACCGGAACGCCGGTTATCTCAATATCCTCATGAGTTGAGCGGTGGAATGCGCCAACGCGTATGTATTGCTATGGCAGTGGCCGGTCGTCCCAAGATTTTAATTTGTGATGAGCCCACAACAGCTCTTGATATTACTACAGAGGCACAAATTTTGCGCCTTATGCAAACATTAGCCGTAGAGGCTGGCATAGGGATTATCTTTATCTCTCATAACCTACGTGTTATTGCTCAAATTTGTGATCGGGTTATGGTTATGTACGCAGGTAAATGTGTTGAGTCTGCTACAGTAGATGGTATTTTTAGCGAGCCTCGTCATCCATATACTTTGGGGCTGTTGCTTGCATTGCCTCAAGGTAAATGGCACGGCGAATTGAAGGCTGTTGAAGGTCAACCACCTGATCTATTTGATTTACCTCGTGGATGCGCATTTAATCCTCGTTGTAAATGGGCTATGCGAATCTGTGGTAGTCGGGTTCCGATGGTTACAAATGTTGGTGAAAGTCACCAGTTTACATGTTGGTTAGCTAAGTTGGAGGGACTTTAATGAGTTACGTATGGGAGACTGACAATCTCGTTAAAGAGTTCACCCTGTCAGGCGGCTTATTTAAGCCAAAACAAACGGTACATGCCGTACAAGGCGTGAGTCTATATCAATCACCAGGGGAAACCCTAGGTATCGTAGGTGAATCTGGATGTGGTAAATCTACATTTGGTTACACTTTGATGGGTTTATATCAAGCTACATCTGGTTCTATTTATATGAATGGTCGACATATCAACCCTTATGTGGATAGAGAGTCTGTTCACCCGGTGATGCAAATGGTATTTCAAAATCCTTATGCATCCCTTAATCCGCGGCTTACGGTTAATGCGATTTTAGAGGAGCCTTTAGAACTGGATCCAAAGTATACACCTCGAGATCGCGTGATTCGTGTAAAAGAGGTGCTTGACCAAGTTGGCTTAAATATGTCATTTGGTGAGCGTTATGCTCATGAACTATCTGGTGGGCAACGTCAACGTATCGGCATTGCACGGGCTCTTATTATGGAGCCTCAATGTATCATCTGTGATGAGCCGATTTCTGCGTTAGATGTATCTATCCAAGTGCAAATTATGACATTACTAGAACGGTTACAAGAACAACATGGTATTTCGTACCTCTTTATTTCTCATGATTTAAATATGGTGCGCTACATTAGTCATCGCATGGTTGTTATGTATTTAGGTGCCGTCATGGAAGAAGGTCCTGCATTGGACTTATATGAATTCCCTCAGCATCCGTATACCCGTGCATTGACGGCCTTAAATGGTCCAGTTATGCCACATGCACCAATTGGGGCACCGCTTAAAGGGGATCCACCAAATCCATTAGACCCACCAAAAGGGTGTCTGTTTAGTGGTCGATGTCCAGAAGCGGAAGGTCGTTGTTTTACAGAACGTCCGCCACTTCGAGATTGGGCAGATCGCCACATCGCATGCTGGCACATATAATGGGAGAATAGTATGGAAAAACTAATTGTTGGCAAGTCCTTGGAACATCAACTAGATACAGTCATTAAAGAATTGGCACCAGCAGGGAATATATCTTATGCGGTGCTACAATTCGATGATGAAGAGGAACCAACACTCATCGCAGCTAGAGGTGAAAATACTGTACATTCTAGTGCGAGTTTAATTAAGGTACTTATCATGGAATATGTCTTTCATTTAGCTCGTACGGAGCAATTGGACATTAATGATACAGTTCCTTTATCTAGAACTCCACGCGTTGAAGGTGGCGGCGCACTACAAGAGTTAGTTGGTAAACATAGTTTTACATATCTTGAGTTATGCCGTCTCATGATGGTTCTTAGTGATAATATCGCAACAAATCTACTCATCACAGTGCTCGGCATGGAAAATATCAATGCTCGTGCAGAAAAGCTTGGTATGGATGAGATGGAGCTTAATCGCATGATGATGGACTTTAACGCCCTAGCTGAAGGTCGTGATAATCACATTACAGCTATGTCGTTAGCTCGTTTGTATAAACACATTTTTGAATGTCGTGATAGAGATGCTTATGGCCGAGAAATGTGGAATATCTTAGGTCGCCAACAATTCCGTGATATCTTACCATTTTACTGGGGAGAAGGCATACGCTTTCACCATAAAACAGGATCCCTTGATCGTGTAGAACATGATGGGGGTGTAATAGAAACATTTAGGGGTCATTTTTGTTTTATCCTTTTAATGAGCGATATCGATAATGACCGAGGTAAAGAGTTAGGCGCTCAAGTTGGGCGCATCATGAAAGAATTTGTAGAGGAAGCATTGCCATGATGGATAAACGAAACTTGTTAAAACTCATGGTCCTCGCTCTAGGGGTGAGCGTACTCTTATTCGTATTTGGGTACCCTCGTGGTGTTCAACCAATCGATGAACACACAATCCGCTATGTTATTGAGCAGGAACCATCCACATTGGATCCCGCAAAGTCTACTACCTCTCCGGAGGCTACGGTTCAACTTCAATTATTCGATGGTCTAGTTCGTTTGAATGATGAAAGTGAACCTGAAGCAGCACTTGCTAAAAATTGGGACATCTCCGATGATGGTCGTGAGTATACCTTCCATTTACGACCTAATTTAAAATGGTCCAATGGAGAGCCTTTGACGGCTTATGACTTTGAATACGCTTGGAAGCGCGTATTAGACCCTGAAGTCCATGCGGATAATGCATATATGTTATATGTATTGGAAAATGGTGAAGCTTTTAATACGGGTAAAGCTGCAGCTGAAGATGTTGGGGTTAAAGCTATTGATGAGGATACATTGGTAGTTACCTTAGAAAATCCAACGGCTTATTTCTTGAAATTATTAGCGTCTCATAGCTATTACCCAGTGAGTAAAAAAGCAGTAGAAGCTCACGAAAACTGGGCGGCTAATGCGGAAACAATAGTATCTAATGGTCCATATCGTTTACTTTCTTGGAAGCATAATGGGGAAATGGATTTCATTAAGAATCCAAACTATTGGGATGCAGAATCTGTGAAGACAGAGAAAATGAATTGGCCTATTAGTGAGTCTCAAAGTACACGCCTTACCTTAGTTGAAGGTGGCGAAGCTGATATGACGGTTGAGCCTCCTGTAGCGGATCAAAAACGTCTAGAAGAAGCCGGCCTATTACATATTGGCCCTATGCTTGGTAACTACTATTACGTATTCAATGTGAAAGCAGAACCTTTCACAGATCCAGATGTGCGTAAAGCCTTTTCTATGGTTATCAACCGTGCTAATATTGTTAATAATATTGTTAGAGGCGGTAAAGAGCCAGCTTATGCATTCGTACCATATGGTATGCTTGAAAGCAATGGTCGTGAAGACTTCCGTGAAGCTGGTAGCTATCTCGTATACGAAGATGTAGAGCAAGCCAAGGAAATCCTGAAAAAGGCTGGCTATGGCAAGAATCGTCCATTGCCGCAAATTACGATTTTGTATAATACAAGTGAATTACATAAAGCTATTGCAGAAGCGATTCAAGATGCATGGATAAATGCATTTGGCGCAGATGTACGCTTACAAAATCAAGAGACAAAGGTATTCTTGGCAGACCGTGAAGCTGGCAAGTACCAAGTAGCTCGCGCTTCTTGGGTTGCCGATTATAGCGATCCACAAAACTTTTTAGAGGTATTCTCTGCTGAAGATAACGATGGTCAGTATCATAGTGATGAGTATAATGAGTTGATTGCACGTATTCGTACAACTCCAAATGGGGCGGCTCGTGATGCGTTGATGCATGAAGCAGAAAAGATGATTTTTGATGAATCTCTTGTTATGCCGTTGTACTTTACAACACAACCATATGTGACAAACGGAACAATTCAAAATTATTTCTGGACCACATTGGGACTTGTTGACTTTAAAAAAGCATACAAATAAGATACA
This sequence comes from Veillonella sp. 3_1_44, assembly GCF_000163715.1. Lineage (NCBI taxonomy): Bacteria > Bacillati > Bacillota > Negativicutes > Veillonellales > Veillonellaceae > Veillonella > Veillonella sp. 3_1_44. The sequence goes on along the minus strand of NZ_GG770202.1, from coordinate 117,523 downwards.
CTTAAGACGTACACCTTGTGTACGTCTTTTGTTGTATGGGAATATTAATATATTATAAGTTAACAGGTATTTTCTGAGGATATATGGACTGGATTGAACCAAAACGTTTGGCACCGGGGATGACCATAGGTATTATGGCACCTGCTAGTGCTAGCGATGAAGATTTACATAGAATAGAAGAAATTTGTAAGGCTAAAGGCTATAAGGTGCTTGTAGGTGAAAGTGCAAGGAGAAAGGGGCTATATGGAGGCACACCTGAGGAGCAAGCCGTAGAATTTCAATACATGATGACTGTGGCTCCTTGTGATACGGTTCTTGCCTTGCGCGGTGGTTATGGCACGATGCGCTATTTAGATTTATTAGATTATAAAGCGATTCGTAAGTATCGGAAGGCTTTTGTTGGATATAGTGATTGTACAGCACTTCATATGGCTATTAATCGATATAGCCGCCTCATTACTTATCATGGACCTATGGGGGTAGATTTTAAATTAGACCGTAAGTCAGATATTGATACGCTATTTAATGCTTTAGAAGGCAAATTAAAAGTTATAGAACCCTTGCCAGAGCCTCCCCGAGGTGCGATTGGCACAGAACTCGGTGAGGGTATTTTACGAGGTGGTAATATGACGATGGTATCCATGTTATCGGGAACGCCTTATTTTTTAGAGAATGAATCATGGGAAGATACCTTACTATTTATTGAAGATGTAGGGGAGGCTCCTTATAAGCTGGATCGCATGTTACAACAATTTCGACTCAGCGGTTTGTTGAGCCGTATTAAAGGCTTAGTCATTGGTATCTTTACAGATTGTGAAGGAGATGAAGATGAGCGTGATTACGATTTAGGTTATGAAGCATTGCGCTATATGGAGGAAAATAGAAATCCAAAATTACCAGATCCTTTTGTATGCTATGTGCCAACGGGACATGGGGCGCCACATCAAACATTACCGCTAGGAGCGACGATTAGCTTTAGATATATTTCTAATACCATCATCGTTCATCCTTATACGAAATAGTTAAGAGCTTTTGGATGAACGATTTTACTTAATAGGCAAATAGATATTAGATAAAAATAGTAGTTACCGTGATATTAGGTAATAAAATAATAGGTAATAAGATATTAGATAATAACAAGGGGAGTTATGACACTACAAGAACGAGAGGCTCGCGCCTGTGCCATCATAGATAGTATGGCACGGGAATTGCGTGCAGTTTCCATATATTTACACGATAATCCTGAATTGGGCTTGAATGAGCATAAAGCAGTAAAGGTAATTCACCAATTCTTAGAAACACATAATTTTATATCTCATGTAAGTCTAACTAATCGGCCAGAGTTACAAACAGCGTTACGGGGCGACTATAACGGTACTGCACGGCATAAAATAGCCTTCTTAGGTGAATATGATGCGTTACCGGAACTAGGCCACGGCTGTGGTCATAACCTTATTGCTATGATGAGCTTAGGTGCTGCTGTTGCTTTTAGTCAAAGTGCACCACAGGATTGGGGTACAACATTCTTTGGGTGCCCTGCAGAGGAAACTATCGGTGGTAAGGTATATATGGCAGAAGCCGGTCTTTTTAAAGGCTATGAGGCAGCACTTATCATTCATCCAGGTGGAGAAAATGAGGTGGGAGGTACATCATTGGCGACACATCCTCTAGAGGTTACGTTCCATGGACGTTCTTGTCATATTGCATCCTTAACAGATTCAGGAATCAATGCCTTAGATTGTGCGGTAGACTTATATCAAAGGGTAAAAGATTTAAAAAAGACCTTTCCTAAAGGTGCTATTGTAGGTGCCATCTTTACAGAGGCAGGTACGGCACCAAATGTGGTTACACCAAAGGCTACGATTCGTATGACTGTTCGTGGTAGTACAGTGGATGATTTAGAAGGTATTATTTTGCCGGCTATTAAAGAGGCAGCCCAAGAAATCGGTTCATCCTATGGAGCTCAAGTTGAGATGCATCACTATGAGCCACTCTTTAAGGATATGCGTCAAGATAAACAGTTATTAAATCTCTTTAAAGATGTGATGACTGAATTTGGTGAAAGCCCACGTATATTGCCTGATGATGAGGCGGATGGTAGCACTGATGTAGGTAATGTGTCTTACGAAGTACCAACAGCACAGCCTACCTTGCAGATTGGATTAGGTTTAGAAGCGCATACGCCAGAATTTACTTGTGCTGCTGGATCTGACTATGGGTTAGACCAAGCGATTAAGGGTGCTAAGATTATGGCTGTTGTAGCCTTGCGTTATGCGATGTGTAAGTAAGTTCAATTTTTGACATATAGAGGTCAAAAAGGTACAATAGATATAATATTTAAGTAAGTATGAAATAAGCCGTCTTCAACAAGACGGCTTTTATTCCGGTGGAGATAGATATGAGTGTTTTAACCGTTTCAAATGTAACTCATGGTTTTGGAGCGCGACAAATTTTAGATGATGCATCATTCCGTTTGCTAAAAGGTGAACATGTAGGCCTCATTGGTGCAAATGGTGAAGGTAAATCTACGTTTCTTAATATCATTACAGGTAAATTGCCACCTGATGAGGGGAAAATTGAATGGTCCAATCAGGTAACTGTTGGGTATTTGGATCAACATGCTGTTCTTGAAAAAGGTATGACCATCCGTGATGTATTACAACGTGCTTTTGATGATTTATTCGTCATGGAGCAAAACATTAACGATGCGTATAATCGCATGGGTGATGTGTCCGAAGATGAAATGAATAAGCTACTTGAACAGGTAGGGGAATGGCAAGAAATTCTTGAGCAACGTGGGTTCTATGAAATTGATGCGGTTATTGAGCGTACCGCTGCCGGATTGGGACTTATGGATATCGGCTTAGATCGAGATGTAACAGAGCTCAGCGGTGGTCAACGTACCAAGGTTTTGCTCACAAAACTATTACTAGAGAAACCGACTATTTTGCTCTTAGACGAACCGACAAACTATCTTGATGTGGAGCATATTCAGTGGTTGCAAAACTATTTGCAAAATTATGAAAATGCCTTTATCTTGATTTCTCATGATATGGAGTTTTTAAACTCCGTAGTCAATGTTATTTACCATATCGAACAAGCGGTGCTTACGCGTTATACTGGTGATTATCATCAGTTCCAAGCTGCTTACGAGGTGAAAAAAGCGCAAGCAGCTAAGGCGTATGAACGTCAACAGCAAGAGATTGAGCGTATGGAAGACTTTATTCAGCGCAATAAAGCGCGCGTTGCAACACGTGGTATGGCAAATTCTCGAGCAAAGCGCTTAGAAAAGATGGAAATTCTAGAAAAGCCAAAAGAGTATATCAAGCCCACTTTTGGCTTTAAAGAAGGCCGTACGCCAAGTCGCTTTATCGTAGAGGCTTTTGGATTGCAATTAGGTTATGATGAACCATTAACAAGACCAGTAGACTTTCAAATTGAAAGAAACAAAAAAATTGCTATTCGCGGTGTCAATGGTTTAGGTAAAACAACGTTGTTGAAGACTATTTTAGGTCTATTAAAGCCTGTTAGTGGTGAGTTGGTAAAAGGTGAATTCTTACAAGTTGGCTATTTTGCCCAAGAGGATACGCCATCTAATTCTGAAACAGCATTAGATTATATTTGGAATGAATATCCGGCGATGACAAATGCAGAGGTGCGTGCAGCATTAGCTCGTTGTGGCCTTACAAATGAACATATTACGTCTCAAATGCGCGTACTTTCAGGTGGTGAGAATGCGAAGGTTCGCCTATGTAAGCTCATGCAGAATAAGTACAATGTGTTGGTCCTAGACGAACCGACTAACCATTTAGACATATATGCAAAAGAAGAACTGAGCCGTGCACTACGTGATTTTAAAGGTGCAATTATATTGGTAAGTCACGAGCCTGAATTCTATCAAGATTGGGTTACGGATATTTGGAATATTGAAGATTGGACGACAAAGATTGTTTAGGAGGACCGATGAATCAACGTGCAAATGACGGGATAAAGCAATTCTTAGAGGCTTTATCTGTTGATACAGAGGCACCAGAGTTAGAAAAGACACCAAGTCGTGTAACAGAATTATATGGTGAGTTATTTAGTGGCGTAGGAGTCGAAACAAAATCGGTATGGGGTGAAACGTTTAGCACTGATTACAAGGGACTTATAGCCGTTACAGGTATTCCCTTTTATTCTATGTGTGAGCACCACTTATTGCCATTCTTTGGGACTGTAGACATTGTGTATCAACCCAAGGATGGATGTGTGGCAGGGCTCAGTAAGTTTCAAGATGTTGTTAATATACTCAGTCGCAGACCGCAATTACAAGAGCGGTTAGCATCTGAATTAGCAGATGCGATAATGAATGATTTATCTGCTCATGGTGTTTTTGTTCGTATTACATCGACTCAATTATGTATGCTTATTAAAGGAACTATGCAGCAAGATTCAAAGGTAATTACATTAGAAAGCCGAGGCGTATTAGCTGAAACAGGTACAGTAAGGGATGAAGCGTTGGCAATGTTAGGCGGAGGACAGGTAAATGTTTAAACGTAGAAATTATACATGGAATGATGGCAAAAACTTATCTTTGTGTGATCGTACCCTTATCATGGGTATACTGAATGGTACACCTGACTCCTTCTCTGATGGGGGGCAATTTAATACACCAGAAACAGCTACTGCTCATGTGAAACAAATGATTGAAGATGGTGCAGATATTATCGATTTAGGCGTTGAGTCTACACGACCAGGTTCTACACCTTTGACTACGGACGAAGAAATAGAACGTCTTTCTTTATTGATAGAACCTGTGTTAAAGGCCTCTACCGTTCCTGTATCTATCGATACATATCATGCAAAAACCGCAGAATATGCTTTCTCAAAAGGGGCACATATTCTAAATGATGTATGGGGCTTACATTATGACCCTGACATGGCCGCGGTGGTGGCTAAATATAAGGTACCTGTTATCATCATGCATAATAGTAATGATACAAACTATGGTGATATCATTGAAGATATGAAAGCTTTCTTCTTCTGCGCTATTGATAAAGCGTTGAAAGAGGGTGTAACGCCACAACAAATCTGGCTTGACCCAGGTATTGGCTTTGGTAAAACTGAAGAACAAAATATTGAAGTTATGCAACGCTTGGGTGAGTTAACCGCTTATGAATACCCTGTTTTGCTTGCTCCAAGCCGTAAGCGTTTCATCGGATCTATGTTAGGCGGATTGCCTCCGGAAGATCGCGATGAAGGTACGGTAGCTGCTTGTATTACAGGTGTATTCCAAGGCGTTGATATGGTGCGTGTTCACAATGTGAAAATGCACAAACGCGCCTTAGCTGTAGCAGACGGCTTGTTACGAGGTGAATAATGGATAGAATCGTTTTAAAAAATATGGCATTTTACGGATACCACGGAAATTTGGCATCTGAGCAAGAACAAGGGCAACGATTTTTTGTAGATGTAGAAATAATAACTGATCTTACAAAGGCCGGTCAAAGTGATCAATTAGAGGACTCCATCAATTATGTAGAGGTATATGAAATTGTAGAATCAATTATGACTGGTGAAAAGCATAATTTGTTAGAACGATTAGGGGCGCTTATCGCCGATTCCTTGTACCAACATTATCAAGGTATCGTAGGTCTCTCAGTAACGGTGCGTAAACCATCTGTACCGATTTCAGGTATTTTGGATTATGTTGAGGTTATCACCACAAGAGGACAAATTTGATGTATACCTATTACATCAGTGTAGGCTCGAATATGGGGGATAAGAGAGGCTACATCAGTTCTGCTTTTCGATCCTTACTACATCATGAGGCAATTTCCAGGCTAGTCACTTCTCCTCTGATTGAAACTGAGCCGTGGGGATATACGGAACAAGACACCTTTGTCAATGGCGTATGGTCTTGTGAAAGCACTCTAGATCCACATCAAATGCTCAGCCTTATTCAGCAATTAGAGCAGGAGGCTGGACGAAAACGATTGATTCATTGGGGACCTCGCACATTAGATTTGGATATTATTTTAGTGTACGATATAGAGGGGAAGATGATTTCTTTGTGTGATGAAAGTCTTGTGATACCGCATCCTCATTTTTGGAATCGTAAATTTGTAATAGAACCGCTATCTCAGCTATTACCAACATTCACATATAAAGGGACTAAGATTGCTGACCGATTAGCTCAATTGGGTGTATAAGCTAGAATCGTATATAATCTAATGTTAGATACACTGTAAACACGATACATATTGTACGCATGCTTTTACGTTTTATGATTGGAAAGTCATGGAGAGCGTAGATGAATATAAAACGTATTGGATTATTTGTACTGGCACTTATTATAATGGGGATATCTTACTGGCTTGCTGTAGGAGCAAATTATGATAGTAAAACAGTACGTATTGATCCAGAAGCGCATACACTGGTTAATTCTAGTGATGCCATTATTTCAAAACGAATATTAGCTATGAAGACTAGTGGATCACAAGTGTATTTTTTAGGTTATGAAGGACTAGGGATTTATAATTTATCTGATAATGCACTTCGTTTAATGCCAATAACCTTTAGGGGACAACATATAGAGCCAACTAAATCGGATGATTACCAACGAGGTTTACGGAATATAACAAAGCTAAAATCTTTATCCGATTTCAGTGCTGAAGAGCAAAAAGAATTTAAAGGCTTGTTGGAGTCTACTGATGGAGGGGCCCATTATTATGGTGACTTTTACCATTCTGGTTATGAGTCGTCCCTCATTGATTTGAAGGACCAGTATTTTATTACGAATACAGTACGTGCATTAAAACGTGTTAATCATACATTATATGTGTATGATGGATCAGGTTTTATTATTATAGATTTAGATAATCGTCGTATCCAAGGGTTCTTTAATAACCGCATTAGTGGTGAAGGCTCTAAGGGTGTACCTGATAGCTTACGTGGGCACTATGGTTCTGACTTTACTATGATATATGCATTATCTAAATTGGATCCTACAGATTTGGATATTTTGTGGTCCATGCGTAAACAATATTTAGAAAAATCTCCTCAAGCGATGGAAGGAAAAGATTTGTTCCCACTCAATTTGGATGAGATGAATTTAAATGAGTTATGATTCTATTAAGATAAATCATATACAGATATATGTGATTTAAATAATTGGCATTTGAGGATATGCTATCGTTTTATGCTAAGGTATGGAGGCTCTTATGAAGTTACGTAAGGTAGGTATTATTGGCACTGGCCATGTAGGCTCTCATGTGGCATTTTCTTTAGCCTTGCAAGGTGAGGTTGATGGATTATATTTGATGGATATTGACGAGAAAAAAGCTCAGGCGCAAGCTATGGATATTAATGATGCCGTAAGCTATATTCCACATCAAGTAACTGCTACATCAGGTCCTATTGAAGAATGTGGAGATTGTGATATCCTCGTTTTTAGTGCGGGGCCTTTGCCGAATTTGTATCAGGATCGCCTTGAGAGCCTTGGTGAAACAGTGGCTGTACTAAAAGACGTTATTCCACGTATTAAGCAGTCTTCTTTTCAAGGTTTCATCATTTCAATTTCTAATCCTGCTGATGTGGTAGCTACCTATTTATGTAAACATCTTGAGTGGAATCCTAAGCGTATTATTTCAACGGGAACCGCTCTAGATTCAGCTAGATTGCAAAAAGAATTAGCTCATATCTTTACTATTAGTAATCGCTCTATTACGGCCTACTGTTTAGGTGAACATGGAGGTAGTGCCATGGTGCCGTGGTCCCATGTCTGTGTACAAGGTAAACCACTTTTAGAATTATATCGAGAGCTACCTCATAGATTTCCTAAACTTGACCATACAAAAGTACTAGATGATGTTAAAATTGGTGGCTATCATGTACTAGCTGGTAAAGGCTCTACGGAGTTTGGTATTGCGAGTGCTACCACAGAATTGATTCGCGCCGTATTCCATGATGAAAAGAAGGTATTGCCTTGCTCCTGTTATTTAAATGGACAATATGGAGAAGAAGGAATATTTGCATCTACTCCTGCTGTTATTGGTAAAGATGGTATCGAAGATGTTCTTGAACTGCAACTAACCAATGAAGAGCTAGCCTTATTTAAAGCTTCTTGTGCTGTCATTCGTGAACATGTTGCAAAGGCTGAGGCTATGTAAGTGGATGTTTACTTTTGTATATAGAAAGTTTACATCGCATATGGAGTTTTAAAATTATACGGATTTATGTTACCGTTCTTAATGAGAAATATCTGTAATTTTCTTTAGTCCCAAGCTCTGTTATGTGGTATAATCTAAAAATGACAGTATACAGATGATGAATATTTGGGGGACATTATGACTCAGGACACTATGGATGTACAACGCCCAAAAAGGCCACGCAAACGGGTTCGTCCTAATCGCAAAGCACAGGATCAGCGTATTATCCTCATGTGGATCAAGCGGATTGGCATAGGGATTATGGTGCTGTTACTGTTAGGGCAGGCTTATCGCTTGGTGGCTGTATATCAAGAAAAACAACATATAGAGCAACAATTGCAAGAGTTACAGCAGCGAAATGAAGAGTTAGAACAGGAAAAGGCTAGGTTACAAGATCCAAAGACCATAGAAGGGGTTGCTCGTGAGGAGTTAGGATTGGTAAAGCCTGGTGAAGTACCGTATGTAAAATAGAGTGTATTCTATTATTTTTTCCTTTGCATCAGTTTGTAGTTTAAGGTTTCCGCATTAATTAGGAGGTTGCATGGCAATCGAAGTTGGTAACATTATTGATGGTACCGTATCAGGTATTACAAAATTCGGCGTATTTGTTGATTTAGGAGAAAAGCAAACAGGGTTAGTTCATATTTCTGAAGTAGCTCATGGATATATCGAAGATATTAATACCCTTTTAAAGGTTGAGGATCCAGTAAAGGTTAAGGTTTTATCTATTGATGGGAATAAAATAGGACTTTCCATTCGTCAAACACAACCTAAAGAGGGGATGGACGAAGAAAAACGTCCTCATCGTGTTCAATCGAAACAAAGCATAGAGTCTTTCGAAGCGAAGATGAAATCATTTTTGCGCGATAGCAATGAACGATTACACGATTTAAAACGTAATACCGAAGGAAAACGCGGAGGCCGAGGTGGTCGTCGAGATTAATAGTGAGAGATGGCATCTAGCCATCTCTTTACTTATGTATAGAGTATTAACGCTATAATAGTATTAGGGAAAATCATTTATATGTAAGGAGCAATTATGAAGTTAGCAATTATCGATATTGGCTCTAATTCGGTGCGCTTATTATTGGCTACCTATGAGAATAACGAGTGGCGTTATGAGCCTAAGCAGTTGTGGACTACTCGTTTAGGTCAACGAAATACAGATGGTACCTTGCGAGATGAATCCATGGAAGCATCCTATCAAGCCTTTACGGATATACAAAAAATAGCAAATGAATACGGTGCTGACTATTGCTTTGGTTTTGCGACGAGCGCTGTTCGTGAAGCGGCTAATGGACTTGCATTTATGGAACGTATTAATACATACTGTCCTATGGAGTGGCGAATTTTATCTGGTGCTGAAGAGGCCATGTATGGCTTTTATGGCGCTTTAGGAAATCAATTAGAGGATGGACGTCATTATACGACCATTGATATTGGTGGAGGTAGTACAGAACTTGCATTAGGTAACAAGGATGGAGTGTACTGGAGCCGTTCTTATCCTGTGGGAGCGGTACGCCTTCAATCTATATCTGACGAAGGGCCTCAACGAGTGTGGGAGGAAACCCGTTTTCTTTGGGATCCGATGATGATTGAAGGTGAATTTGGTGAATTTATCGGTATTGGAGGAACCCTAACAACCTTGGCTGCTATTGATTTAGGTTTAGACCATTATGATGGCACAAAGGTACAAGGTCATAAATTGAGCCGTGAAACGGTGGAAGGCATTATTATGAATTTGCGGTATATGAGTCGTGATGAGAGACTACAAGTAAAAGGGTTACCCGCTGGGCGTGCCGACATTATTGTTGCTGGGGCAGAGATTTTAACGTCCTTTATGGATTTCTATGAGGTCCCTCATGTATTTGTGAGCGACCAAGATGGTATGGAGGCGATGGCCCGTGAATGTGAAAGCACTCATTCGAACCGTTAATCACACTTTAAAATTACATGATATATTTCCTGAGAATTGTCGTATCTTGGTAGCTTGTTCTGGTGGTCCTGATTCGATGGCTTTATTGCATTTATTGCAAGATATTGCTACACATCGCCATACAGTATATGAGCTTGGAGTTGCTATCGTAGATCATTGTATTCGTTCTGAAAGTAAGGATGAGGTCCTATGGTTAAGAAATCAAGCGGACGTACTAGGACTGCCATTTTATACGGCTGTCTTTGACGTGCCTAAATTGAGTCAAGCTCAAAAGCTATCAGAGGAAACTATAGGCCGCCAAGTTCGGTATCAATGGCTAACCGGTATAGCACAGTCTGAGGGGTATGACTATATTGCAGTAGCTCATCATAAAGATGACCAAGCAGAATCAATTTTAGCACATCTTATTAGAGGGACTGGACTTAATGGTTTGACAGGCATGGCCGTTGTTAGTAATGATTATACTGTTCCAGTAGTAAGACCTCTGTTAGATGTCACAAAAGAAGAATTACTTCTATATTTAAAAGAGAAAGATATTTCTTACTGTATAGATAGTACAAATGAGGATGTACGATATCAAAGAAATAGAATTCGTCATCGCATTATACCTGAGTTAAAAGCCATTAATCCTATCGTTATCGATGCTATAGTAAGGCTAGGGGCTTCTGTACGCGAAGACATTTCTCTTATTTCTAATTTAACGGATATGGCGTTTGATGAGTTAGTAACTATCTCTGATGAGGGCGCGTTTATATCTCGTAGGGGGTTACGTAAGAAGCCGTTGGCTATCCAACGTCGATTGTGGCAAAGACTGGTGAGCATCTTTGATCCTGAAATCAAGCTTACCACTGCTCATCAAGAGCAATTACTCGACATTGTTAACACTGGGGAAAAGAAAACTTTCAATATAAAAAGTATAAAAGTAAGTGCTCAATGTGATACAATAAAAGTATATTGCAAACATTAATATGAATTGCGGAGGTCATATAGATGCATCAAGATGCAAAAGATATTTTATATACAGAGGAACAATTAAAGGCACGTGTGGCTGAATTAGGTCATCAAATCAGTGCTGACTATAAAGGGGAATCCGTAGTTCTCGTAGGGGTATTGAAAGGTGCTATCGTTTTTTTTACAGATTTAGCTCGTTCTATCGATGAGAATGTGGATGTAAGCTTCGATTTTATTTCTTGCTCTAGCTATGGCAGCGGTACAACAAGTACAGGAGTAGTTCGAATTTTAAAAGATTTGGATCGCTCTGTAGAAGGAAAGCATGTACTCGTTGTAGAAGATATTGTAGATACGGGTACAACATTACATTACTTGCTAGAAAATTTACATGCCCGTGGAGCTAAAAGTGTACGCCTTGCAGCGTTATTGAATAAGCCTGAACGCCGTAAAATGGATGTAGAAGTAGACTATGTAGGCTTTGTCATTCCTGACTACTTTGTTATCGGCTATGGTTTAGACTATGCAGAAAAATATCGACACTTACCTTATATAGGTATTTTAAAGGAAGAAATGTATCAAGATTAAAAATATGATATAATATATGAGTGCATCTCTCAACGAGATGTACTCAATTCGTTTATGCCACTAAACTATTATTGAAAGGGGTAATATTTTGGGTCGATTTACTAAAAATATCGTCCTTTATTTACTTATCATTGCCGCTTTCGTTATCGCCATTGACGCTTTCTCTGGTCAAAGTGCGAATAAATCTGAACTCAGTTATACAGGATTTATTCAACAAGTACAACAGAAAAAGGTTGAGTCCGTAACGATTACCAATGATCATGGTATTAAAGGTAAACTAAAAAATGGAACAGAATTCAATTCTTATGCGCCAACTGATGAAACATTAATCAAAACTTTACAAGATAATGGTGTAGAAATTACTGCAGCTCCACCTGAGCAACCTGCTTGGTGGATGAGCTTGTTAGGTTCTGCTATTCCGATTATCATCTTGGTAGTATTATTCTTCTTCATCATGCAACAAACGCAAGGTGGCGGTGGCCGAGTGATGAACTTTGGTAAAAGCCGTGCTAAATTGATGGGTGAAGGCAATGTAAAGGTTAGCTTCAAAGATGTAGCTGGCGCTGAAGAAGCAAAACAAGAATTAGAAGAAGTAGTAGAGTTCTTAAAGGATCCAGGCAAATTTACAACTATCGGTGCTAAAATTCCGAAAGGTGTATTATTGGCAGGACCTCCAGGTACAGGCAAAACATTACTTGCTAAAGCTGTTGCTGGTGAAGCAGGGGTACCATTCTTTACGATTTCTGGTTCTGACTTTGTAGAGATGTTCGTTGGTGTTGGTGCTTCTCGTGTGCGTGATCTTTTCACACAAGCGAAAAAGAACGCCCCATGTATCATCTTTATAGACGAAATTGATGCGGTTGGTCGCCAACGTGGTGCCGGCCTTGGTGGTGGTCACGATGAACGTGAACAAACATTAAACCAATTGCTCGTTGAAATGGATGGCTTTGGTGCCAACGAAGGTATTATTACTATCGCTGCAACAAACCGCCCAGATATTCTAGATCCTGCACTTTTACGTCCAGGTCGTTTTGACCGTCAAGTTATTGTAGGTCGTCCAGACCTACGCGGCCGTGAAGCAATTTTGAAAGTTCATGCTCGTAATAAGCCTTTGGCTGATGATGTAGACTTGAAAATAATTGCGAAGAAAACTCCAGGCTTTACTGGTGCAGACTTGAGCAATTTGTTAAATGAAGCAGCTCTTTTGGCGGCTCGTCTTAACAAAAAAGTAATTACTATGGCTGAAGTTGAAGAAGCCAGTGAAAAAGTTAGCATGGGACCTGAACGCCGCAGTCATATTGTGAGCGATAAGGATCGTAAATTGACAGCATACCATGAATCTGGTCATGCTATCGTGGCACATCTATTGCCTTATGCAGATCCTGTTCATAAAGTAACGATTATTCCTCGTGGTGCAGCTGGTGGCTACACTATGATGCTTCCTACTGAGGAACAAAACTACAAAACAAAATCTCAATTATTAGCAGATATTCGAGTTGCTCTTGGTGGTCGAATTGCAGAAGCCTTGATTTTAGATGAAATCAGTACAGGCGCTTCTGGGGACCTTCAAAGTGTAACTAATACTGCTCGCGCTATGGTAACGCGTTGGGGGATGAGCGACGAGCTTGGTCCTATCGTGTTTGGTGAACAACAAGAACAAATCTTCTTAGGAAAAAACCTAGGCCATGAGCGCAACTATAGTGAAGAAATCGCTGCGAAAATCGACTCTGAAATTCATCGTATCGTAGAAGAAGCTTATAAAGATGTAACAAAACTTCTTAGCGATAATGAAAAATTCTTACATGACATGGCAAATGCTTTGTTAGAAGAGGAAACAATCGATGCGAAAGCGGTAGATAATCTTTACAAATATGGTACAACAAAAGAACCTGAAGCTGAGGAGCCTAAAGTAGCTTCTGAAGTAGAAGGTAGCGTAGTACCAGAGAGTGTTGATGCTAAAGAAATAACTAGTACTGTAGCAGATCCTAGTGAAGCATCATCTAATGAAATTAAATAATGGATTTTGTCCATATGAAAAAGAGCTAGCCTTTTTAGAAGGCTAGCTCTTTTTTACTGTCCATCGTTTATATGACGTGTGGCAAGAAGTTCTGTCATGCGTTGTTCTTTTAGTTTTTGCAAATATTTTTGTGCTAAAACATTTGGTATAGCTACACCGATTGCTATAGCTATAGTTGTAAATGTGCCAGTTACACCATTTTGTATCATAAGGATTAGACTAGCATCATTTAATGCATTGATGTGTAACATGTCGAAGAGAAATCGGTAGTACAGTATACCGGGCATTAATGCGATGGCAGACGGCACGATAATGATAGTGCTAGATGTTTTTAACCAAGTAGAAACTTTTACAAAAATAATACTCATAATGGCAGCACCAATAAAGGTAGCACCTGGTGTAGAAAATCCTAATTCTACGGATAGTATATTGCGAATACATACACATAGTACGCCACCAATACCAATGGATACTAATAGTCTGACAGGAGCATTAAAAAGTACCGCAAAAGCAGCTGCAGCTGTAAAAGAACCGATAACTTGCTCAATGGAAATAACATGAGGTTTAATATCAACAAAATTAAATGCTGGTGCAGGGCTAAAGTAGAGTGCCATGGCCATACCTAAAGTCATGCTACCCACGATGAGTAATGTTCTAATAGCGCGTGTCATACCCGATAAAATATGATTATTAATGATATCGATGACACAATTGATCAATGGTACCCCAGGAATCATGAACAAGGTACAGCAAACGAGTACATATAGTAAGGATTCATTATTTACATGACTATAAAAAGCGTAAGCCGATATCATGGCACCAAATCCGCCTAATGCGATTCCTACATATTCATTAAGCCCTAATCTGCCTGATAGGGTGCGCGTAAAATAACCAATACTAGAACATATGATAGTAACAATGAATGCGATAATATCGCCACTGTAAAGGTATGCAAGACCTGCCGATCCTAGTGCACAAGCTAGTCCTTTTATCCAGTTTGGATACGTCGGTATAGTTGTATCCAGTTTGGCAATTAGTCGTTCATAGGTCGTTAGTGAGTAATGTCGCTCAAAGGCGCGCCATGTGAGCTTTGATACGGCATTGATCATAGCCATATTCGGAATATGAACCGGTGTTTTTCTGAAGACCGTTATGGATCGTTCTTTGTGTAATAGATTGACCATAATAGTGGTATATGAAATATGGATATTTAAGTAATCATGAGGAATTCCCATAAATGTTGCGGCTTTTAGCATTTCCTCAATGATTCGATTTGTATTTGCCCCACATTCCATTAGTAACTTCCCTATGTTGAGTAGTACATCCAGTTTTCGATTAATATGGATAAAAGGGTTCTCTAAAACTTGATTTTTCTCTTCTAATGTAAACTGTTTCATATATCTCTCCGAAGGATAATAGATAGCATTATTGTTATCTATTTTTTTATGTATACCTTTATACTATATACATTATAACATTAATTATTTTAAATAATCCTTGCATTTTACAAGGTACACTTGTACAATCGAATTGTAAACCTAGGTTGACAAAGAAAGGGGCTCTAAACTATGCGTGATGAAGTGCTAGAATTCTTGAGACAAAACCAAGGTAGTTTCGTATCGGGACAAGATATGTCCGAAGCCTGCCATGTTTCGCGCACAGCTATTTGGAAACATATCAAGGCGTTACGTCAAAAAGGCTACAAAATTGAATCTTATACCAAGAGAGGGTATCGATTATTGGAAGAACCTGATTTGTTGAGCCCCTTGGCAATGAAACAAATCTTAAAAACAGATGTATTTGGTAAACGATATGTTTATATGGATACCACGGAGTCTACGAACTTAGAAGCTCGTCGTTTAGCTCAACAAGGTGCAGAAGAAGGTACGGTTGTGGTTACTGAGGAACAGGCTGCTGGTCGTGGGCGTTTATCTCGCGGTTGGTATTCTCCATTTGGCAAAGGCTTGTGGTTTAGCTTGATTTTACGCCCTGATTTTCCACCTGTAGAGGCTCCAAAGTGTACTTTGATGGCTGCAGTGGCTTTAACAAAGGCCTTTCATAAGATGGGGCTCACTGATGCGGGGATAAAGTGGCCTAATGATATTCTTGTGAATGGTCGTAAGCTAGTAGGTATTTTGACAGAAATGTCTGGTTCTATGGAAGAAATTTCTCATATTGTAATGGGCATTGGGGTCAACGTAAAAACAAAACAAGAAGAACTACCAGAAGAGTTAAAATTAATTGCTACATCCCTTGCGATGGAAGATATTGATATTGAGCGCACAGAAGCATTTAGACTTATATTAGAAGAATTAGAACATCAATATTATGAAGTGCTCGATAGTGGCTTTGACGAAACCCTTAATGAATGGCGGCAATTATCTGTTACTCTCGGTGAAGAAATTGAAGTGCGTGCTCCTGGCAATACCTATGAAGGGGTGGCTACAGATATTGATGAAGATGGTAATTTATTAGTAAGAATCTCAGATGGGACAATTAAACGTATTGTGGCAGGGGACGTATCAATTCGTCCGCGTAAATAGGAGGCATTAATGTTATTAGTAATTGATGTGGGAAACACCAATATTGTTCTCGGTGTATACGACAAGACAGAACTTGTGGGTCACTGGCGTATTTCCACAGATCGGGTCCGTACCACCGATGAATATGGCATGCTGATGATGAACTTATTCTTTCACGACCGTAAGGTTGATGTAAAAGATATTAATGCTATCATTATTTCCTCGGTTGTACCACCATTAATGCCTACATTAGAGCGCGTGTGTTTGCGCTACTTTAATGTAAATCCTCTTATTGTAGGTCCAGGTACTAAAACTGGCATCGCTATTAAGTATGATAATCCTCGTGAAGTAGGGGCTGACCGTATTGTAAATGCTGTAGCAGCACATGAGCTTTATAAGGGCGATTTAATTATCATCGATTTTGGTACGGCTACAACTTATTGTGCGGTACAAGGTAATGGCGATTATATGGGCGGGGTTATTACTCCAGGGGTAACAATTTCTGCAGAGGCTTTATTCCAACGGGCGGCCAAATTACCTCGTATCGATGTGAGAGACCCAGGGCAAGTCATTTGCCGAAATACGGTGTCTTCTATGCAATCTGGTATGTTCTACGGTTATGTAGGTCAAGTAGAAGGCCTCGTGTCTCGTATGAAAGCGGAAATGGGAAATCATGTAACTGTAGTGGCTACAGGTGGTTTGGCACAGCTTATTAGCAGTGCTACAGACTGCATTGACCATGTAGAACCTATGCTTACATTAGAAGGCTTACGCCTTATTTACGAAAGAAATAAATAATGCTACTATAATATAGTTACGTATATGTAACGAAGTAGTGTACATTCGGGTACAGCTTATGCTGTACCTTTTTTATTAAGGGAAATAGAATTATATGAATAATAAACAGTGGCAAATTGGGGCTGTCAAAATTGATGGTCAAGCCATATTAGCGCCTATGGCAGGGGTTAGCGATATTGCGTATCGACTACTGGCTAAAAAACATGGTGCAGCCTTGGTATGTACCGAAATGGTCAGTGCTATGGGCATTAAATATAAGAATGAACGTACTCATGAATTATTGCGCATTGAAGAGGCAGAACGTCCTGTATCCATGCAAATTTTTGGCTCTAATCCAGAAGCAATCGCTTTGGGGGCTAAGGTTGTGGCCGATGCGGGCGCCGATATTGTAGATATAAATATGGGTTGTCCTGTTAAAAAGGTAGTTACCTCTGGCGATGGTTCGGCACTTATGAAAAATCCTGATCTAGCGGCTCGTGTTGCAGAAGCCGCTGTTGAGGCTATTGATGTACCGGTTACTGTAAAAATGCGTATTGGTTGGGATAGTGACTCTATCAATGTCGTGGATTTTGCAAAGCGCATTGAGTCTACAGGTGTGGCTGCTATTGCTGTACATGGTCGTACAAAGGAGCAAATGTATAGTGGACATGCGGACTGGTCTTATATTAAGGCTGTGAAAGAAGCTGTATCTGTACCCGTACTTGGCAATGGAGATATAGTGAATCCTGAAGATGCTAAGCAAATGCTTGATGAAACCGGTTGTGATGCTGTAATGGTAGGCCGTGGTGCACAGGGGAATCCTTGGATCTTTGGTCGTATTCATCATTATTTAGCCACTGGTGAAGTATTGCCGGCTCCGACCGATATAGAGCGTCTAGATATGTTATTAAAGCATTTTGACCTGTTATGCCAATACAAGGGTGAAAGTATGGCCGTTAAGGAGATACGCACTCATGCGGGCTGGTATATGAAGGGACTTCCGGAATCTGCATATTGGCGCAATCGAGTGAATACAATTCATACTGTAACAAGCTTTCACAATGAGCTAGAATCATATCGCAAAATACTGTCCGAAGGGTAGTCAGATTGACAAATAAATAGTATTTTTATATAATGATTGAGATAATTTAGAAACAAGAGATAAGGTGTCATCTTATTATGACACTTTTTCTTATTATTTATATGTAGAAAGAGTGGGGTACCCATGGCAGACGTAAAAGAAACATTACTCACCGCCGAAGGTTTAAAGAAGTTAGAAGAAGAATTAGCGTACTATAAATCTGTACGCCGTATTGAAGTATCTGAACGTATTAAAACTGCTATTGAATATGGCGATATCAGTGAAAACTCTGAATATGATGATGCAAAAAATGAACAAGCTTTTATTGAAGGTCATATTGTAGAGTTAGAGAATAAGATTAACACTGCGAAGATCATCGATGAATCTGTAAAAGGTGACGTTGTATCTGTAGGTAGTAAAGTTACTGTACTTGACACTATGTACAACGATGAATTGGAATATGTTATCGTTGGTTCCTCTGAAGCGGATCCATTTAACAATCGTATCTCTAATGAATCTCCTGTAGGTAAAGCTATTTTGGGTAAACGTAAGGGCGATGAAGTAGAGGTTTCCACACCAGATGGTCCTGTAACATTCAAAGTGTTAGCAATCCAATAATTTACAATTACCGACAAAGAGGCGATAACATGAGTGAAGAAATTAAAAATATACAAGAAGAGCTGAATGAGCAAATGCAAATTCGCCGCGATAAATTAGCCGAATATGAAGCTGATGGTATTTACCCATTTGGCCAACGTTTTGTCGTAAAAGATTACGCAAAAGATATTAAAGAAGACTTCTTTTTGAAATATGATGGCCAGCCTGTAGTTATTGCAGGTCGTTTGATGACAATCCGTTCCCATGGTAAAACGGCATTTGCGAATATTCGTGATAAATCTGGTGATATTCAAGTATACTTCCGTAAAGATGTATTGGGCGAAGATGCTTATAAATACGTTAAAATGCTTGATATCGGTGATATCATCGGCGTAGAAGGTCACGTATTTAAAACACATACCGGTGAAGTTACCATTAAAGTTAACAAATTAACATTGTTATCTAAGTCTTTACGTCCATTACCAGAAAAATGGCATGGATTAAAGGATACAGAACTTCGTTACCGTCAACGCTATGTTGATTTGATTGTAAATCCTGAAGTGCGTGATACATTTGTAAAACGCTCTCAAATCGTTGCTAAGATTCGCGAATACATGATGCGTGATGGCTTCATGGAAGTGGAAACACCGATGATGCATGCTATCCCTGGTGGGGCTGCTGCACGTCCATTTATCACTCACCATAATGCGCTTGATATCGATATTTACATGCGTATTGCACCAGAATTGTATCTCAAACGTTTAATCGTTGGTGGTATGGACCGCGTGTTCGAAATGAACCGTTGCTTCCGTAACGAAGGTATCGATAATCGTCATAATCCAGAATTTACTACTATCGAATCGTACCAAGCCTATGGCGATGTAGAGGATGCGATTCGCTTAACAGAAAATCTTGTGTCCTACTGTGCTCAAGAAGTACTTGGTACACAAGAAATTACATACCAAGGCACAGAAATTAATTTGACTCCTCCTTGGAATCGTATCACAATGGCTGAAGGTGTAAAAAAATACACTGGTGAAGATTTTGATGCAGTCACAACTATAGAAGAAGCTCGTGCTATTGCTGATCGCTTAAATGTAGAATACACAGAAAATGATGGTATTGGTAAAATCTTAAATCTTTGCTTTGAAGATTATGTAGAAGAAAACTTGATTCAGCCAACTATTGTATATGGTCATCCTAAAGAGATTTCTCCACTTGCTAAAGCAAGTCGTGAAAATCCATTGGCTACAGAACGTTTTGAAGCTTTCATCTATGGTCGTGAATTGGCAAATGGCTTCTCCGAGTTAAATGATCCAATCGACCAAAAACAACGTTTCTTGGATCAATTGAAAGAACGTGAAGCGGGTGACGATGAAGCTCATCGTATGGATGAGGATTTCGTTACTGCTCTTGAGTACGGCTTGCCTCCAACAGCTGGTCTTGGTGTTGGTATCGACCGTCTTGTTATGTTCTTAACAGACTCTGCATCTATTCGAGATGTATTATTGTTCCCGTTGATGAAACCAGAAGCTCCTAAGCATTTTGAAGCTGAAGAAGCAGAATAATAATCGACACTATTAAGGCTCCCTATTCTTTGAGTAGGGAGCTTTTTATATATTTATGAAATAGTTAGTATCATATAAATATCATTTTAAACCTGTTACTACGATACTGCCTTTAAATATGTATTGAAACATGAATGCTATATGTAATTTTATACGATGGATTAATGGAGTGGTTAATATGTTGAGCTCCTGTACCAGTCTATAAGTATATAAAAAAATTAACGATATAAAGTCTATAGAAAATAATTTCTAGGATAAAAGAATAGTTTATGATTATTCATCAATTGTTATTGACATTGTATAAAAATAATTTTATACTAAGTGTGAGATGTGGTATTTACATAATATATATGATATAAATTCATGCATATAAAGTTTTTCTTATTTATCTTTACTTTATCGAATCTGAATGTGATGATATAGATTAACTGTATAGAACTACTACATACCTTGTATAACCTTGACGGGATGGGTCAAGTCTCTCTAGCGTGAACCGAGATTTACGGCTACAAGAGCTTATTTATGATGCTCTTGTAGCCGTTTTTTATTTAACTAAATTTATATTTCTAAAAGTTTAGGAGGTAAGTGCGATGAGTTCAATGGATTATGAAAGAGGTAATCAAGCCAATGGTTGTCTTGATCGGTTTTTCAAGTTAACCAAACATGGAACATCAGTAAAGACTGAGATTTTTGCGGGTATTACAATGTTTATTGCATCAGTATACATTCTGGCAGTAATACCCAATCTATTATCTGTATCAGGAATGCCTCATGGTAGTGCTGTAGCGGCTGTAATTTTAACAACTGCCTTTGCGACAATGCTAATAGGTTTTGTTGCTAATGTTCCGGTTATCGTAGCCCCTGGACTTGGCCTAAGTGCATTTTTCTCGTATACCATTTGTGGTGCTATGGGCCTTAGTTGGCAAACTGCATTAGGTGCCGTTTTTATTTCCGGTACAGTTTTTGTTATTTTAACAGTTACTAAAGTTCTTAATAAAATAGTAGATGGTATTCCACAAGTGCTGAAAACCTCTATTGGCGTAGGTATTGGTTTATTCGTTGCCTTCATTGGCTTTAAAAATGCTCATATAATTATTTCTGATAATGCTACATTTGTAACCCTTGGGAACATGAAAGATCCTGCAGTACTATTAACATTGTTAGGCTTGTTTATTACAAGTATTTTATTAGCTAAGCAGGTTAAGGGTGGATTGTTAATTGGTATGGCCTTCACTACGATTTTGGCTATGGTGTTAGGTTTGACTAAGGTTCCTATATCTAGTTCGGATATCTTTAACTTGGTACCACCATTTCCAGTAGACACATTTGGTCAACTTGATGTAATGAGTGCTATTGGGTATGGCTTTTTCTCCATTATCTTCTCCATTACTATTGTGGATATGTTCGATAATATCGGTACATTGATTGGTGTAACGAGAAAAGCAAACTTAGTAAATGAAAAAGGGAAATTTGAAGGTTTGAATCGTGCCTTGCTATGTACGTCTATTGGTGCCGCAGCAGGTGCTGTTGTAGGTACCTCTACAGTTACTTCTTATATTGAAAGTGCGGCAGCCGTTGCTGATGGTGGTCGCACAGGTCTTACGGCAGTAGTAACTGGCCTTTTATACTTGGTATCTTTATTCTTTGCACCGTTGTTCTTATTGGTACCGGTACAAGCGACTGCACCTGTACTGATTACTATTGGCGTATTTATGATGAGTGAGGTAACGCATATTGATTTTACTGATTTCACGGAAGCATTGCCTGCGTTCTTAACAATTCTTCTTATGCCATTAACATTTAGTATTGCTCAAGGTTTATCCTTTGGTTTTATTTCTTATACATTAATTAAATTGGCCACAGGTCGTCATCATGAAATTCATCCTATTATGTACATCATGACTGTGGCGTTCATCATTCACTTTGCTATTTAAATAGCATATACTATGAATCATATAGCATAGTCTATTAAACGAAAATCTAGCGTAGTATATGGGCGCAGTACTTTAGGGCTCTAATCACGCGAGGAGGTTATATGAATTCAACGATTATTTTAAAAGGAAATATATTATATACACCGAATCCATCAGCACTTGTATCTATTCAACAGGGTTATGTTATTGCTGTAGATGGGGTGGTTGTTCATTGTGGTGAAAGTATTCCTACAGTTTATACAGAGTATGATGTTGTTGATTACGGTGATAATCTCATTATTCCTGGTTTTGTGGATACCCATGCGCATGCACCACAATATTGTAATCGTGGACTTGGTATGGATAAGGGACTGTTACCATGGCTTGAAACTTATACATTTCCTGAAGAGGCAAAATTTATTGATCCTGACTATGCTCGTCTAGTATATGGCGCCTTTGTTCACGATTTATGGCGCAATGGTACGACGAGAAGTATTTTGTTTGGCACAATCCATAAAGACAGTACATTGGTGTTGATGGAGCTTTTACAAAAAGCAGGATTGTCAGCTTATGTGGGCAAGGTAAACATGGACCGTAATAGTCCGGAATTTTTGATTGAAGAAACGAATCAATCCTTAGCTGATACTAAAGTATGGTTAGATGCGTCAGCTCAATTTGGACCTTTAGTTAAACCTATTATTACACCGCGCTTTGTACCATCTTGTACGAGTGAACTCATGACAGGACTTGCTAAATTAGCGAAAGAATACGATGTTCCTGTTCAATCTCATTTGTCGGAAAATCACGGCGAAATTGATTGGGTCGCATCGTTACATCCTGAGTCGTCAAACTATACAGATGTGTACTATGAACATCATTTGATGGGTACCGTGCCAACTGTAATGGCCCATTGCATTCATTTGAGCGATGTAGAAATGGATCGCATGGCTGAAACGCAGACTATGGTATCTCATTGTCCATATTCGAATGTAAATCTTTCTAGCGGAATTGCACCGATTCGTAAGCTGATTGAGCGGAATATACCAATTGGTTTAGGCTCCGATATTTCTGGTGGACATATTGTATCGATGGCAAAGGTCCTTACTGAAGCTATTGGTCTATCGAAAATGAAATGGGCTGAAGTAGACCCAAACTATGCACCTCTTACCTTGAGTGAAGCCTTCTATATGGCTACCAAGGGTGGTGGACAATTTTTTGGCCACGTTGGAAGCTTTGAAAAAGGCTATGAATTAGATGCCCTTATTATCGATGATACGTCCCTATTCGACCTAAATGAACGTTCTTTGGAAGAGCGTTTAGAGCGCTGGCTATATGTAGGGGATGATCGCCATATTATTGAACGCTATGTGGCTGGTCGCGTAGTTCCGAGTCCAAAAGGGTAAAGTTTATATCTTAC
This sequence comes from Veillonella sp. 3_1_44, assembly GCF_000163715.1. NCBI lineage: Bacteria > Bacillati > Bacillota > Negativicutes > Veillonellales > Veillonellaceae > Veillonella > Veillonella sp. 3_1_44. The sequence continues at coordinate 93,970 of NZ_GG770202.1, read as the reverse complement.
AGAAAAAAATATTGATATATTTAAAGCAGCTAGTTTGTATACCCTTCAAACTAGCTGCTTTTCGGTGCTTCTTTTAGAAACTGACCGAGGTGTTAGATAAACTTTGGATTATGATTTATGGTAGGTTTTATAGCTTTCCTGTTTATATTACTGAACAGGGCGATTTTGCTCATCAATTCACTTGGTGTATAATAAAAAAATGTACAAATTAAGAAAGTGGGGGTCTTAATGGATATATTAGGAGCAAGACGCTCTATTGAACAAAAGCTATTAATGCAATCTGTTGCTTTGATGGCGCTAGTTGCGGTGAGCGGCACTGTGATGGGGATTGTAACGGGATCTAGTGCAGTGTTGTTAGATGGGGTATTCTCCTTCGTTGATGTTGTTATTAAGATTATGATGCTTATGACAGCTAAGTTAGTTGCTAGAGAAACGAGTAAGCGATTCCAATTCGGTTTTTGGCAATTTGAACCTCTGGTGCTCGCCGTGGAGGGCTTTTTTATTCTTCTCATAGTAATTTATGCCTTATCTAGTGGGATTACAGATCTTTTGTCTGGTGGACGTCACGTAGACTTCGGGCCAGCTATTTTCTATGCTATATTCTTTACTGTTGCGGATACTGCTTACTATCTTTATGTACGTCGTATTAATAAAAGTTTGCAGTCTAACTTGATTAAATTTGATAATGTAAGCTGGTATGTCGATGCTTTGTTAGAAGCGGCTATCTTGATTAGTTTCGTTGTAGCTACTATGCTAGAAAGTACTGAATATGCTAGATGGGCTACTTATATTGACCCTATTGTATTAATTATTTTAGCGGTACAGATGATACCCTCTGCATTTCGTATCATTGTGCCATCCATGAAACAAATATTAGGATGGGCACCAACTTCATTGCATAATGAAGTGCAAGAAATTATGGATCGATTTATGGAAAAGTATAATTTTAAAGATTATGTGACGAGCGTGCAAGTATATGGCAATACTCGAATCATTGAAATTGATATTTTAGTTCCTAAAAGTTTTCCATATCAAACCATTGCTGAAATTGATGCTATTCGCAATGAAATTGACCAAGAAATCGGCGGTAACCCAACGGAAAAATGGGTGACCATTTCTTTTACAGGCACGCGTAAATGGATGGCAAAAGATTATTTGCTAGATGAAGAAGAGGATGAATAATATAAAATATTGGTGAGAAGTCTAGTATATAGCACATAATTTAATGATAAATACACCAATATATGGTATACTTAAACGTATTGAATATATTGTGCGTAACATAGTTGGAAAATGAGGTTTATAGTATGTTAGATTTAAAATTTGTCCGTGAAAATATTGATTTAGTGCAACAAAATTTAGATAATCGTCATACAAAAGGCGATCTGAAAACCTTTGTATCCGCTTATGATGAACGTCGTCAATTGATCGGTCGAGTAGAAGAATTAAAAGCGCTTCGCAATTCTGTAACAGAAGAAATTAGCAAATTAAAACGCAACAAAGAAAATGCTGATGAAAAAATCGCAGAAATGAAAAAAGTAGGCGATGAGATTGCTGAGTTTGATAACCGTATTCGCGAAGTGGAAACAAAATTGCGCGATGCGGCATTGATGTTGCCAAATATGTGTGATGCATCTGTTCCTGTAGGGGCCGATGAAGATGAAAATGTGGAGCAACGCAAATGGGGCGAACCACGTCAATTTAATTTTGATGTACAGGCTCATTGGGATTTAGGTGAAAGCCTCGATATCCTTGATTTCAATCGTGCAGGCAAAATGAGTGGAGCTCGCTTTACTGTGTATAAGGGGTTAGGGGCTCGTTTGGAACGCGCTCTTATCAACTTCATGGTGGATCTTCATGTAGATAAACATGGCTATACTGAAATGATGACGCCATATATGGTAACACGTGAAACTTTGACGGGCACTGGGCAATTGCCTAAATTTGCTGAAGATATGTACCATGTAGAGGGAACGGAATATTTCTTGATTCCAACTGCTGAGGTTACATTGACTAATTATCACGGTGGTGAAATTTTTAGCGAAGAGGAATTGCCTAAATACTATACTGCATTCACCGCATGTTTCCGTGCTGAAGCGGGTTCCGCGGGGCGTGATACTCGTGGCCTTATTCGACAACATCAATTTAACAAAGTTGAAATGGTTAAATTAGCTAAACCAGAAGATTCTTTCAAAGAATTAGAAACATTAACAGATAATGCAGAAGAAGTATTGCGCTTATTAGAATTACCGTTCCGTGTTATCACTCTGTGCACAGGTGATATGGGCTTTGGTTCTGCTAAAACCTATGATGTAGAGGTGTGGATGCCTGCACAAGGCAAGTATAGAGAAATTTCCTCTTGCTCTAATATGACTGATTTCCAAGCTCGTCGTGCTAATATTAAATTCCGTCGTGGACCTAAGGGTAAACCGGAATTTGTTCATACATTAAATGGATCTGGCCTTGCAGTAGGGCGTACGGTAGCTGCTATCTTGGAAAACTATCAACAAGCCGATGGGTCCGTTGTAATTCCAAAAGTTCTCGTGCCATACATGGGTGGCGTTGAAGTGATTTCACCGGCTAAATAAGAGGGGGCATTTTATGAGATTCTTTATTGATACAGCAGAATTTGATGAGATTAAAGAGGCCTATGATTTTGGTTTTATTGATGGCGTAACTACAAACCCATCGCTTATCGTGAAAGCTAAACGCGATTTGAAACAGGTTATTTCTGAAATTGCAAACCTTGTTGATGGACCTGTTAGCGCAGAGGTTATTTCCTCTGATGCTGAAGGCATGGTGGCGGAAGCACATGACCTTGTGAAATTAGGCTCTAATGTGGTTATTAAAGTTCCTATGACTCCAGAAGGTCTTAAAGCCGTTGCTATTTTGAGCAAAGAAGGCATTAAAACGAATGTGACTTTGATTTTTTCTGCAAACCAAGCCTTATTAGCTGCTCGTGCAGGTGCAAGTTATGTGAGTCCATTTGTGGGTCGTATTGATGATATCAGCATGGATGGTCTTACATTGATTCAAGATATTACAGATATTTTCGCTATTCATGAAATTGAAACTGAAATTATTGCTGCAAGTGTGAGAACTCCGCTGCATATTATTCAATGTGCTAAAGCAGGTGCTCATATTGCAACTGTTCCATTTAAAGTACTCATGCAAGCTATGAAACATCCGTTGACTGATGCAGGACTTGCAAAATTTATGGAAGATTGGAAACAAGCTAATCAATAAGTTAGAGACTCTAGGTAAGAGTCATATCAATACATAGAGGACTTATAAGGAGGCCCATTATGGATCGTACATTATCTTTGGAATTTGCTCGTGTCGTTGAAGCCGCAGCTTTGCGTAGCGGTCGTTTGCTTGGCCGTGGGCAAAAGGATGCAGCCGATGGTCTTGCTGTAGATGCTATGCGTCAAGCGTTTGATTCTGTTCGCATTTCTGGTACTGTGGTTATCGGAGAAGGCGAAATTGATGAAGCTCCTATGCTTTATATCGGAGAACACGTAGGTGCTGGCGGACCAGAAGTAGATATCGCTGTTGATCCTATTGAAGGGACAAACTTGATTGCTAAAGGTCAAAATGGTGCTATTGCAGTTATGGCGATTGCAGAAAAAGGTGGCTTGTTACATGCACCGGATATGTACATGGAGAAACTTTGTGTTGGTCCTCGAGGTGCAGGTGCTATCGATATTACGAAATCTTTGACCGAAAATATCAAAAATGTAGCGGCTAAAATGGAACGTAATGTAGATGAAATCACGTTGGTTATGCTTGATCGTGAGCGTCATCAAGGCTTGATGAAAGAGGCTCGTGAAGTAGGGGCTCGTATTATGCTCATTTCTGATGGTGATGTTAATCCAGCTATGGAATGTTGTATCGAAGGTTCTGGGGTGCACATGGTTGTAGGTACTGGTGGTGCACCTGAAGGTGTATTAGCGGCTGCAGCCTTAAAATGTGTAGGCGGCGATATGCAAGCTCGCTTAAAACCAGAAACGGAAGAAGAAATTCGTCGTTGCCATGAAATGGGCATTGCCGATGTAAACCAAGTGCTCACATTAAATGATTTAGTTCGTACTGATGATGTTATTTTTGCGGCTACTGCCATTACACGTGGTAACTTATTAAATCCAATTCAATATTTCCCAGGTGGTGCGCGTACACATACTATTGTGATGCGGTCTAAAACTGGTACGGTTCGTTTCCTTGATACAGTGCATATGGATCATAAACTTAAAACATTAAAAGCTAAATAAGAATAAAGCCCTGAAATATACTCAAAAATTTGGCACAAATTTTTGAGATATATTCAGGGCTTTTTTTTTCTTTGTATTTTCTCTCATTCTCTTGATGAGATATATCGAAAAATAGTATAATAACATTTAGTATATGACGTTATAAATACAAGGTCTTGTAGCTTATACAAGATGAACGATATAAAGTGTAGGAGGAATTCTGTTGGAAAAGTTAATCATTCAAGGTGGCAATCGATTGGAAGGACGTGTACGTGTTAGTAGTGCTAAAAATGCAGTACTCCCTATTATTGCCGGTACTTTGCTAGCATCAACGCCTAGTAAATTGCTTGAAATTCCAAATTTAGAAGATGTAGGCACGATTTGCCAAGTTATCGAGTCTTTGGGGGTTAAAATCACTCGTAATAATGCAGATGGTGAAATTGTTTTCGATGCTTCTACATTGACTGCTACGGAAGCTCCTTATGAACTTGTGCGTAAAATGCGTGCATCCTTTCTTGTCATGGGTCCACTTTTGGCTCGTAAAGGGGAGGCTAAAATCTCAATGCCTGGTGGATGTGCTATCGGTGCACGTCCCATTGATCTTCATTTAAAAGCATTTGAAGCATTAGGTGCAAAAATTGAAATTACTGAAGATTATGTATATGCTCATGCTCCGGAAGGACTTAAAGGGACTCAAATTTATTTGGATTTCCCAAGTGTGGGGGCTACAGAGAATGTAATTATGGCTGCTTCTATGGCGGAAGGTAAAACCGTTATCGAAAATGCTGCAGAAGAGCCTGAAATTGTTGATTTAGCTACATTCTTAAATGCTATGGGTGCTAATATTCGCGGAGCTGGTACAAATGTGATTCGTATTGAAGGTGTACCTCAATTACACGGTGCTATTCATACAGTTATTCCTGATCGCATTGAAGCTGGTACATATTTAATCGCTGCTGCTATGGCAGGTGGTGATGTATTCGTAGAAAATGCATTGCCAGAACATCTAAAACCAGTAGTGGCTAAATTAAAGGAAGCTGGTGTAACAGTAGAGGAAGAAATCGACGGCATTCGCGTTATCAGTAGTGGTAAAGGCATTAAAGCTGTCGATATTAAAACCTTGCCATACCCTGGATTCCCAACAGATATGCAAGCTCAATTCATGGCTCTTACCACGATTGCGGAAGGCACTAGTACAGTAACAGAAACTGTATTTGAAAATCGTTTTATGCATGTTGCTGAACTTCGTAAAATGGGGGCGCATATTGACATCGATAATCGTCAAGCTATTGTCGAAGGTATGCCAAGCTTACACGGGGCTATAGTGAATGCTACTGACCTGCGTGCTGGAGCGGCGCTGGTATGCGCTGCATTGACTGCGGAAGGTAGAACAGAAGTCGGTCGTTTACATCATATTGACCGAGGTTATGATGATTTTGTAGGTAAATTGCAAAGGTTAGGTGCTGATATTGTTCGGGTTGACGAATAAGAGTACACAGCCAAAACAAAATAAAAAGAAAAGAAGCCGGCGCTCTAAAGGGCCGGCTTTATACAACGAGCAACAGAACTTAGGTGCTGCAAAGGTTGAGAATTCGAAAGCGAGTACTACACGTAAACCATTGAGAAGGACAAAACGTAAGTCTACTAAGCTTTCAAATGGCGTGGCAAAGCAAGCTAATCATTTGGCCTCCAATATGCGCGAGACCATGATTAAAGTTACAAAAATGCGCCGTGCTGAACGACGTAGTCGTGAGACTGTAGCGATTGCTAAAACAACGCCAGCCATGACATTAAAACGTTTAGTTCGACCTGAGCAAGTTGGAGATTTTATGAGTCGTTTGAATCGATCCTTAAACTTCGATTTGGGAATTGATTTAGGGACTGCAAATATCCTCATTTTTGCGAAGGGTAAAGGCTTGGTATTAGATGAACCTGCGTATATTGCACGGGATGATAAAACCGGTGATATTCTTGCTTTAGGTGAGGCTGCACGTTCTATGGTAGGCCGCACTCCAAAAGGGATTTCCGTCATCCGTCCAGTTCAAGCGGGCGTTATTGCAGATTATGATATGACAGAATTCATGTTGAAGTACTTTATTCGCTCCGTTGTACCTGCTTCTAGATTGATGAAGACGCGTATTATCGTATGTGTGCCATCAGGCATTACACCTGTAGAGAAACGCGCCATTTTAGAGGCCTTACTCAGAACCGGTGCAAAAAAGACGGTCCTTATTGAAGAGCCATTGGCTGCTGCTATGGGGACTGGTCTCAATGATGCTAAGCACGTAGGGGCGATGGTTGTCGATGTTGGCGGTGGCACTACGGATATTGCCGTTCTTTGTGATACGGGTGTGGTTGTAAGTGAATCACTTCGCATCGGTGGAGATTCTTTTAACGAATCTATTATCCGTTATATCCGCCGTAAGAAGCGCCTCGTTATTGGTCCGCTAACGGCAGAGAAAATTAAAATTTCTGTAGGGACTGTGGATCGTCGTGCAAAGGAGCGTACGATTGAGGTACGAGGACGAGATGCAAGTTCTGGATTACCAAAGATGGTTGCGGTGAATTCTTTAGAGATTCAACGTGCTCTAGAAGCACAAGTGATGAATGTTTTGGAAGGCGTTAAGTCCATTTTAGAAAAAACTCCACCGGAACTTGTGGCCGCTATCAATGATCATGGTATCATTCTTACTGGTGGTGGCGCGCTCATCGATGGATTAGACCGTGTTATTACACGTTCTATTGGAATCGCGGCATACCTTGTAGAATCTCCAAGATATGCAGTAATTAAAGGTGTTGCAAAGGCTTTAGATGAAATGTCACAGCTTCGTGATACATTAGATGAGTTACAATAATATAGTTACAATAATATATCATGATGAAGTAAGCTTAAATTGACGAGGTTATGGTCTACAGTTATTCTATTTTATGTATGGAGTATCTTTAGACTGTAACTTCGTTTTTCGTTTATTTTTTGAATTTTTCATCTTTATGCTGTATACTATAGTAAAAGTATATTGCGTAAAATTGATGTAATGATATAAGGCCATTATTATGGTTTGTAGCTATAGAGGAATTAAAGATGAAACGATATCTGTATATGACTTTTGCTGTTTTAGGTCTACTGGGTAGTACCGTTCCTCATGCTGAGGCCGGTAATTTAACAGGGGTGCGCGTATCTAATCATGAAGGTACAAGCCGAATTGTTTTAGATGTATCTGAAATGCCTGTATCTTGGACTCAATCCTATAATGAAGAAACACATGCTCTTACATTGAACTTAGGGGGTACTACAAATGGTTTAACTGGCCCCATATCACAAAATGATAAAAAAACGGGAGTTCTTAAAGGCATTGGTTTACAACCGGTTAATGGGGCCTTACGAGTAACATTAACAGCGAATAAGGATGTACAACATCATGAGTTTGCATTAGAAAAGCCTTCGCGTATAGTAGTGGATTTATTTTCTGGCTATGCGCAACAGACTACAAAAGATGTAAATAAATCTGTAACGTATAGCAAAATTAATAACACCGTAGCTGAAGGGAAAATTCAAGCCTTTGCATTGACCGTAGATAATGATTCACCTATGGTGGTGGCGCATGTTCCAGAAGGTAAACCATTATCTTCTGTCACTCAAGCTCATACAGCTATCATTGGAGCAAAGGTAAAAGGGGGCAGTTTTGAACGACCTTACTCAGTGGCGAGTGATGGAGCCATTGATTTAGAGCGTATTTCTAATCGTGGTACGTTACGATATACGCCTAATAGAGGATACTTTATAGAAGAGAAAAAACCTTTGCTTCAAGCTAAAACAAAGAATGAGAGTTTTGTAATCACCTCCGTTGATACGGTTCGTAAAGAGAATGCATTGACCCTTTATACGTCAACTTATGGTCCTTCTACAAAGACCAATGAATATGGTTATGAAGTGACTGTAGCTAATGGCAAGGTTATTAGTAAACAAAAGGGAAATTCTAAAATTGGGGAAAACCAATACGTATTGTCTGGTCATGGCGAATCTGGAAGTGCTTTACGTAAATTAAAAGTTGGAACACCTATTACGATTCAAAATAGAGAAGAACTTGCTCAAGTTAGTACTACCGGTGGAGCTAGTTTAGAAGTGGGCACTATGGTGATGAAAGGCGGTCGCTATGTAGGAGCTGATGAATCTAATAACAAAGGTCGTAGTTTCATTGGAACCACAAAGGAACATGATTTAGTTGTGCTAACAGTTGATAAATCCGAACTTCAATCTGTAGGTGTGACTCAAAAAGAAGGAGCTCAGTTATTGTCTAAATTAGGTGTTGTTGATGGCGCTGAATTATCAAATCAAGGTAGCATTGATATAGTTATCAATGATGATTATGTACACAAATCTTCTGCACCTATGAGTTATGAGGATATAGTAATCATAAAATAGATTCGTTGCATACAATTTTGTTTGAAATATTACTAATAATTTAGTATACTATAAATACATAACTAATTTTGTAAAAGGAGGGATCGTTATGAAAAGAGTAGTGTTAGCTTTAGCTGCATTAGGTATTTTAAGTGTTAGCTCTGTAATGGCGGCCCCTGTATCATACCAAAGTGTATTAACAGGTAAAGTTGCTTCTACAGTTTCTGTTGGTACTTCTGTAACAGAAGGCCAAACATTGGTGACTGTAGAGACATTGGCTGGTCCTATGGCTGCTGCTAAATCTACTGTAACTGGTACTGTAACGGCGGTTAATGTTACAGTGGGTTCAGACGTTTCTCGTGATCAAATCGTTGTCACTGTAGAAAGTAAATAAAGGAGAGAAGGAATGAAGTTTTCTCATTCTTGGCGTTGGTATAGAAAAGCGATACTGGCGCTTTTCTTCTGTACTTCACTTACAACTGCACAGGCTATTGATTTTATGCCTGTCAATGATGTAACAACAGGTATGGAAGGTATTGCAAAAACTGTAATCGTAGGGGATACTATTTCCACCTTTGATGTAAAGGTACTGGGTGTCATGAAGGATAAGGGACCATCTGGTCATCTTATTTTAGCCAAGTTTTCCGGCCCCGTTATGGATCAAACTGGTGGCATTGCGCATGGTATGAGTGGTAGCCCTGTATATATAAATGGTAAACTCGTTGGGGCTGTTGCTTATGGCTGGGGGTTTGCGGATGGTACGATAGGTATGATTACTCCTATTGAGGATATGGTCAAACTATGGAATATACCATATGAGAAAAACTTATCTAAACCTTGGGATGATACACAATTGATTCCTTTAGGTACTCCACTTATGGCATATGGCTTCGATGCGGCATCAATGGAATACTTTAAATCGAAGTTACCACAATATAAATATGAAACATATGACACCGCAAGTGCTAGTGGTGATGAAATTGCAAAACCTTTAGAAGCTGGTGGCTCAGTAGCGGCTTTGCTAGTTGATGGTGACCTTAAATTGGGCGCTATTGGTACTGTTACTCATGTAGATGGTGAAAAGGTTGTTGCCTTTGGTCATCCATTCTTAAAACATGGTTCTTCTAACTATTTTATGCACAATGCAAGTATCTTTACCGTTGTAAAAAGCTATAATGCTGCCTTTAAGCTTGGCTCTATGGGTAAAGAGATTGGCTCTGTTACCGAAGATAGAGGTGCCGGTATTGCAGGTGTATCAGGCGTGATTTCGCCAGGTATTCCATTGCGATTCCATTTAAAGGATATTGATATGGGCCGTGATAGAACTAGTTCCGTCAAGGTTATTGAAGATGGTGAAATGACACCAACTTTAGCAGCTACAGCCTTATACAATATGTTGAATAAAACATTGGATCGCAGTGGCTCTGGTACGGCTACAATTTCTTATACTATTACGCCAAAAGGGAAAGAACATAAGCCATTAACGCGGACAAATATGTTCTACAGCTCTGATTCTATTAGTGAAAAAGCAGTTGATGAATTTTATAATGTCATTGATGTTCTTATGAACAATCGATTCATCAACTATGAAATTTCGGATATTTCGGTTGAAACAAACGTAACGCAAGATAAGAAAACAGCAAAGCTTATCGATGCTTCTGCTTCGTCTACTGTAGTTTCTCCTGGGGATACTATCGTAGTAGATGTAACATTAGAGCCGTTCCGCGGTGAAAAGGTTATTAAACAAATTTTCTTTAAGGTACCTGAAGATCAAGCTATTGGTAAGTATACCTTAGAGGTGCGTGGCGGTGGCGAGATTCCATTACCATACGTATTGGAAAAACAGAAATATAATTTAACAGATGAAATTTTACGCCGTTTGAAAGTTCATAAAGATTTTGATGAGCTTTATGATGAAATTCAAAAGACAGATACAAATAATCAAATCGTTGTAGAATTTTTGGAAGATGGTATCAGCTTAGTTGATGAAGATGGCTCTCAATCTGTTAAAAAGGCTAAGCTTAAAGATGTGGAATCAAAACCTATGCCAGGGGATGTAAAGAAAAAAACAGGTCAAGAAGATTTGAGTTCTAGTAAGGATGATGAAAAGAAACCTGAAAAGACTGCTGTTGATACTGAGTACATTGTGCAAGGTGATGGTCAATTTACGATTCATGTAATGAAGCCTGCTGATCGGGATAAAGAATTAGCAAAACGTGTCAAAGAAGCGAAACATCAGATTAAGATGGAACGCAAGTTAGAATTGGAAGATCAATCTAAAAAAGATAAAACGGATAAAGCTGAGTCTAAAAAGGATTCTAAAAAAGAGTCGAAAGAAACCAATAAAAAAGATGAGGCTAATGCTGGTGGAACAAATACAGCTGAATAAGTTGAAACTGTAAGGGAAAGGGATAGACTGTTGAGTTGGCTAGAATCGATAGGTCGAGTCGTCATAAACGGCTTATCGCAGATGGGTAGTGCTACATTATTAGTGTGGCAAACAATAAAACAATTAAAAATGATTAATCTGTGGCATGTATTTCAACAGATGGCTCACTTAGGGGTAGACTCCTTGCCTATTATTAGCTTAACTCTACTCTTTGCTGGTGCCGTTATGACCTTACAGATTACAGATGTACTCATTACCTATGGTGCTCAAAGTACAGTAGGTGGCCTTATGGCTGTAGCTATGGGCCGTGAATTGGGTCCTATCTTAGTTGGTGTAGTATTAGCCGGCCGTGTTGGCGCAGCTATCACGGCTGAAATTGGTACAATGAAGGTAACAGAACAAATTGATGCCCTACGTGTTATGGCTGTTGATCCTGTTGGTTACCTCGTGGTACCACGTGTAGTAGCGTGTATGATTATGGTGCCAATTTTGGCATTTTATGGTGTTGTTATCGGTATTGCCGGTGGTTACTTTGTAGCCACTGTTATCAAGGGTTTGGCGCCTAGTACATATTTAGATTCTATTCAAATGTTTTCTACCATTTCAGATTTCACCTTAGGACTTATAAAGTCTAGTGTGTTTGGTGCTGTCATTGCATTGGTAGGTGCTTATAAGGGCATGGAAACTAAAATGGGCGCAGAAGCTGTTGGTTTTTCCACTACTAGTTCTGTAGTAACTAGTATTATTCTAGTATTTGTATTAAATTACTTTTTATCTACATTGTTATTTTAGTGGATATTTTTAGAGGGATTTATGATTGAACTACGCAATGTTGTAGTTGCCTACGAGTCACGTGTGATTTTAGACTCTGTTAATCTCACTATTAATGATGGGGAGACGTTAGTTATATTAGGCGGCAGTGGTAGTGGTAAAAGTACATTACTTCGCTTATTAATAGGTTTACAACGTCCTACATCAGGGCAGATTATCGTAGATGGCACAGATATAACTACATTATCTGAAGATGAATTTAATACGGTACGAAGAAAAATGGGGATGGTATTCCAATATTCAGCTTTGTTTGATTCTATGTCGGTAGGTGAGAACGTAGCTTTTGGTTTGCGTCAACATACGAAGTTAAAGGATGACGAAATCAAACGCATTGTGGCAGAAAGACTTGATTGGGTTGGTTTAAAGGGATATGAGTCCTATATGCCTAATGAGTTATCTGGTGGTATGAAAAAGCGGGTTAGCTTAGCTCGTGCTATAGCACTAGATCCGAGTTTAATTCTTTATGATGAACCTTCATCAGGGTTAGATCCTATTACATCAGGTACGATTAGTATGCTAATTAAGGGGATGCAGAATCGGCTTGGTTGTACTTCTATCGTGGTAACACATGATATGCAGTCAGCATTTTATGTTGCTGACCGCATAGCTTTACTCGATCAGGGGCATTTTGTAGAAATTTCTGATACAATAGAATTTAAGAATTCTACAAATAAGAAGGTACAACAATTTATTCATGGTGAAGCAGAGCCGATTAACGAATCTGCGATGGGAGATATATAATGAAGTGGACGATGGAGGCCAAGGTAGGGGCTTTTACAATAATAGGTATAGTTCTATTTATTGCAGGCATACTATTTGTAGGCCGTATCGATATTTGGGCTAAACCGCAAATGACAATTACAGGTGATTTCACTCAAGTAAATGGCCTAAAAAATGGGAATCAGGTTAAATTTTCCGGCGTGGCCATCGGGACTGTTTCTGATATTGAAATTACACCGCGTGGCGTTGTGGTTAAGATGAAACTTGATGAAAAAACGCAGATTCCAAGTGACTCAATCTTTTCCTTGGGGTCAGATGGTTTTTTAGGTGATAAATTTATTCAAATTTCACCAGGACAGTCTAAAGTATATTTACAAGATGGTGACTCCGTTAAAGGTGAAGGCGTTGATGCTGTGGATAAGGCCATGCAGAGTGCACAAAAATTAATGGATGGTACTGAGAAGATGCTACAGTCTATTAATAGTATTATTGGTGATCCTGCAACTCAAAGTGCACTTAAATATTCTTTGCAATCTACAGCTGTGATGGCTGATAATGCGGTAGCTATTACACAAAATATGGCGGATGTAACGGCTCAGCTAAATCAAGCAGCACAACAGTTTAATGCTGATGGTAATGCAGGCAATGATATGCGTGCTATTTTAACTAATTTAAAACAAACTACTGATCGTGTAGATAATATGGCTCGTACCATGGAATCAACTGTAACAGATCCTAAAGCACAAGAAAATATTAAGGAGACTTTACATAATACGGCACAGATTTCAGCTCGCATCAATAAACTGATGGGCGGAAAGGCGTACCAAACGGATGTAAATGGAAAGAGTGTAGAGGTTGGTATGACTGAAAAAAAGTCATCTACCAAGATTGAACCATCTGTAGATTTGTTGTATAACACAACGGATAATGAATTCCGTGTCAATGGTAGAGTACGTGCCTTTAACAATAAAGGAATGGCTGAAATTGGCCTTTCTAATATAGGTGATGATACTACTTTTGATCTGAATGCAGGTCGATTTATCAGTTCTAAATGGTTGGTGCGTGGTGGTATTTTTGAAAGTGAATTGGGTCTTGGGGTGGATTATAACCTCCGTGGTCCAGTGTCCTTATCAGCCGCGCTATATGACCTTAATCATCGTAAATATCGTATTCGTAGTGATATACGTTTGCATAAAGATACCTATGGCGTTATTCAAATGACCAGACCGTTCAGTTCTACGAATGGAGGTACCTATTTCGGTATTAAACAAGTATTCTAATGACTAACACATTTACTCTATATGAGTATGGAGGTACATATTATGAATAAAAAGGTTCTTTCCTTAGGTGTAATGCTTTCTTTAGTTACTACTGGTGCATTCGCCGCTGATGTAGTAACTACATCCGTTAACAACGGAGACCAATTAAGCAAATATCAAAAAGAAGCTATTCAATTAACACAAAAGCAATTAGCAGAAAAATCTGTTTTAGACAGTAAAACCTATGAACGTACATTAGCTTTAAACGAAGCCCGTACGGTTGATTTAGCATTAGCTAATAATCGTACAGCTAAGCAAACTAAATGGGGTTATGAAGCTGCTAAATCTGCAGTAAGCCAAGTAGCAGCTGGTAAGAATCCAAGTGTTAGTTATGGTTGGAGTGCTCAAAAAACGGGCGGTGACACAGGTAGTGGCAAATCTGGTAGTCATAACTTCTCCATTAGTGCGCCTGTATTCAATCCACAACTCGATGCAAGCATTGATTCTGCACGTTATACTCGTGAAGGTACTGGTGCTAGCTATGAAGAGGCTTTACAACAATCAAAATATGATGCTCTTAACGGTTATTATACATTGATTATGAGCCGTAATATGGTAGATGTAGCACAACAAGCTGTTAAAGATTATCAAGGTCATGTAACCAATGTAGAGGCACAGTATAATGTTGGTTTAGTGGCGAGCTCCGATGTATTGGCCGCTAAAACAAATCTTGATGATTCTCAAACATCTCTTGTAAAAGCGCAAAATGCTGCAAATTTAGCAGAGGCGAACTTAAATCAAGTTATTGCATACCCTGCACAAACGGCTATTACTACAGCAGAGCATGATTTACAATATAAACCATATAATGTAACCTTGGAGCAAGCGAAAGCATATGCTATGCTTCATCGTTCCGCTCTTGTTAAATCAGCTCTTGATGTAAAATCTGCGGAAGAAGCTGTAAAATCTGCTAAGGCGGGTTATTTGCCTACGGTTGCTGTAAAAGCTGGTCGTGGCTATGGTGATCCAGATGGTTACTTTGGTACAAGTACAAAGTCCTGGAGTGTTGGTGCTAGTGCTACTTGGAACTTATGGGATGGTGGTGCAACACAAAATGCTATTAAAAAAGCAAATGCACAACTTGAACAAGCAAAAGAAGCTAATTTGGCAACTGTTGATGCTGTATTGTTAGCCGTACAAAAAGCATACTTGAATTTACGAGCTGCTGAACAAACAATCCAAAGTACACAAACTGCAGTCGCACAAGGTCAAGAAAGTTTCCGTATTGCTACGCTTCGTTACCGTGCAGGTGTTGGTACGAACCTTGATGTACTTGATGCAGAAACTAAGTTGACAACAGCTCGTAATAACTATGTAGAAGCTCTTTATAATTACAATATTAGCATTGCGGCTCTTGAACAATTAACAGGCGTTCCATTGTCTACACCTGTAGGTCAAGGTGCTGAAGTTATCGCTAATAGTGGTGCTGTTGAACAATTGTCAAAACTAGGCGGCAATCAATAATATGATCTTTAAAAAGACGACTTCGGTCGTCTTTTTTTCTTGTAATGGACATTATAGACAATGAGTGTTCTTGATAGGTTTTATAAAATTCACTCTGAAAATACTATAGTTATTACTGTGTCTGTGGTAAGATTAGTATATATATTTATATTATTCATAATGTGTATGGGAGTATCATTATGACCCGTAAAAAGTGGCTCCTTATCGGTGCAGCGATTTTAGGTTTGTCTAGTATTGTTGGTGCCAGCATCAATCCTATGGCTCAAACTTACATTGCACCTATGGTTAAAGAACAAGTAAATAATGTCATAAACGGATCTATAGACTATGATTCTCTCCGAATTAATTGGAATGGTGATGTTGTTCTAACAGATGTGACTATCAAAGATAGAGATGGTCATTTAGTTGGAACTGCTCAAGAGGTAGCTGTAGGAGTTAAACTATCTTCTTTGCCGAAGATTGTCGGTGGCAACACATCAGGGGCTACGGCTATTTCTAGTGTAATCGTTGAGGCGCCAGATTTTCATATATGGCAACTAGCTGATGGGTCGTGGAGTATAACTAAGTTAGTAAAACCATCCGATCCAAATAAGTCGGGTACTTTTGATGGCTCTGTGACTATTAATGATGGTCGCGTAGCGCTACGTACTAAAGATGGAATAAAGAGGAATGTAGAAAATCTTGATGGGACTATGGCGCTTGATATGAGTGGCATGTCTAAAGGTGCCTTTACTGCTGATGTAGATGGTTCCGCAATTACCTTGAATGGCAAAATTGATATGAACAATGTATCTAATTTTGATCTCTTTGTACAAGCTGATGAAATTGATACTGCTGGTATTATGAGTTTTGTTCCACTTCGTAAGGATCTATCTGTAACGAGTGGTAAGTTACAAGATTTACATTTAAATCTTAAAAGTGAAGATGGCAAATACATTATGAGTGGTAATGTAGGCTTTAAAGGTTTAACAGGCACTTATAAACGGGGTAATACAATTTATAATATTACCGATGGCACGGGTCGCATTATGCTTAATAATGATCAAATCGTTATTAGTCGTAGTTCTTGGAGGGTAAATGATCAAGTAACAAAGATCAATGGCTTAGTTACACTAGGCAAAGATGAAGAGTATTTAAATCTTAATGTTGTGGCCGATAAAGTAGATTTAGAGGCGATAACAGACGTCGGTGTTTCTGGTATTGTAGGTGGGCGTGCACATATTGGTGGCACGACAGTAGCTCCACGTGTAGATGCAACGATTGCTAGTGATGGTATTTCTTATAATGGTTACTATATTGATCGTTTACAAGGTGATATTGTATATGATAACGGTTTAGTTCGTACGGATGATGTGCGCCTATCAGTAGGCGAAGGTAGTGCAAAGGTTAAGGGCCAATATGTGGTTGATACAGGGGATTTTGATACTACTATAAAGATTCAAAATTTACCTTTAGGCACTTTCACAAAAGATATGATCTCACCGGTTACAGGTAATATCGATGGTGAGATGCGTATCTTAGGAAAAAATAATCAAGTTACAGATGTTGTAGGCTCTGTTAAAGGTCGCCAAATAGGCATTCGCGGTGTTGTAGTTGATACTGCAAAAGCTAACTTTACGCATGCTGATAATAGTACAAATATGACCGTTGTAGGCACTATAGGAGATGGGGCGCTAAGCGGATATGGCTATATCCAAAATGGTAATATAGATGCCACTATTTCCGGTAATGCATTGCCATTGACCGCACTAAGTCTTATTATTGGTCAAGATGTTGATGGCACCTTGAATACCTCTTTTGCGATACAAGGTACATTGGATAATCCAAATGTAATGGGCACTGTATGGGGGCAAGAGGTACATTATAAAGGGGCTCGATTCAATAATATCCATGGAGATATTAAGCTAGATAACCATATTCTCACTATCACCAATGGACATATTGGTGATGGCGATGGGGGCTATGATGTTAATGGTTGGTATAATCTTAATACAGATGTGTTAGATCTAAATGCCAAGGCTCGGGCTGCTCGTATTGAAAATGTGATTCGTACTGTTACAGATGTTCCTATTACAGGTTGGTTTGAAACAGACAATCATATTACAGGGACGGCTGCAAATCCGATTATAGAAGGTCGTGCTCATTTGTGGGATGGTTCTGCTTATGGCAAACTCGTGACCAATGCGTTTGCAAAATATAACTATCAGAATGATACATTAGAGCTTTATAGATTTGATATTGAAGGTTATGGTGCAACTATCACAGGTGGCGGTACAGTATCTAAAGAAGCAATTAATATTGATTTTGAAGGCAAAAAAATTGATATGGGCAGATTGCTCATTAATACGGATTACAAAGTTGATGGTTTGCTATCTGGTCGAGGACAAATTACTGGATCTGTGGATAACCCTCAATTCAATGGCTATATTTCATCCGATGCCTTATCAGTTAATGGGGAATTATTGAACGATATTCATGGTCGTGTTTATGCAGATAAATCGGTTGTAAATGTGCAAGATTTCACCTTTGCTGAAGCCGATGGTGGTCGCTACACTGCTAAAGGTGGTATGAAGTTTGATGATAGTAGACAACTATTTGGTGTATTAGATGTTACTAATGGTAGCGTAAAGAATTTGCTAACCTTGCTAGACCGGTCCAATGAACACATTGATGGCAAATTAAATGGTTCTGTTGAAATCGGAGGTACACGCGACAATCCAAGCGTTAATGTAACAGGCAAGATTAATGATGTAAGTATTGATGAAAAGATTGTTGGTGATGCAACTATCGATGCAAGTCTTGCTAATCGTAAATTCAAAGTTACAACTTTGAAACTGCCTGTTGATGAAGGTCTCATTGCAATAGGCGGTACGATGGATCTTGATGGTCAAGCGGACTTACAGGTTGCATTAAAGGATGTTGATATAGTACCGTTCTTGCCACTTATGGGTAAGGATATTCAAGCTACTGGTTGGGTGACTGGCGTTGTAAATATCACTGGGGAAACTAAGAATCCTAAAGTAGAATTATCCGGTGCTGTAGAGTCGGGGTCCTTTAATGGTGTTGGTATTGATGAAGGTTTTGTATTGGCTACAATGCAAGATCAAGTTATTCAGATTCAACGAATTCAAGGTGCCAAAAGTGGGTATAAACTTAGCGTCTATGGTAAGATTCCATTAGCGGCAATCTTTACGTCTGGGTATATTCCAGCAAATGATAGCAAATCTATGGATGTAACTATTGATTTTAACGAAGCAGATATGGCTGTTATCCCTCTTCTTACAACTAGTGTTAAGGAGGCAACAGGTCCGTTAAAAGGCACGGTTCACATTACAGGCACTATTGATCAGCCTGAAGCATATGGTACTGTATCGGTACGTAATGGTACGATGAAATTAGCAAGTGTAGAAAATCAAATTACTGGTATTGATGGTGACTTAATTTTCTCTGGTCAACAAGGTGATTTCCAATCCCGTATTAATATGGGCAAAGGCTCAGCTGGTTTGGCTGCTAAAGTAAATTGGTCTGGACATACTCTTACTAATTACAAGGCGGCAGTTCAGCTAGAAGACTTAGAGGTTCGCAGTGAATATGTAAGAGGACCGTTGAATGGTGAACTTTATATTGCTGACCGAGATGGATTGCCGACCCTTATTGGTACTTTAAATCTTGAAAAGATTCAATTCAAAATTCCTCTTTCCTTACAATCTAGTGAAAGTACCAAAGATATGGGGGTGGATGTTACTGTTCATGCGGGTAAAGGTGTACGTTTATATGATCGCACCTTATACAACATGTTTATCAGTGGCGATGTTCATTTTGGTGGATCTTTACAAAATCCAACTGCTAGTGGTCAATTTGATGTTAGAAATGGCACGTTTAAGTATTTGAGCCATGTATTTAATATTACAAAAGGGAATGCCCATTTCGTAGGTGGCTCTTATTTACCAAACTTACAATTAGAGGCTGAAACAAATGTAAGTAATTACACTATTATGCTTGGCGTAAAAGGGACAGTGGATCATATGGACTTATCATTGTCCTCTAATCCTACATTGTCTAGAAAGCAAATCATTTCCATGTTGACCTTCGGCCGCGGTGCAGATTCAAATAGTAGTACTTTGACAAATGAAGATGTGAATGCCGTGGCTACAGCAGGGCTTCAAATGTTTGCTTTTGGCTATGTACAAGATGCATTACAAAATACACTTGGGTTAGACCGCATCAATATTACAACAGGGTCAATTGATCCCGATGAGCCAACCAATAGGGATACGGCAAGTAATTATAATATTGAAATCGGTAAATATGTATTACCGAGAGTCATGTTGACTTATTCTCAAGGTATTAATAACAAACAAAATAAATATGGTATAGAATATTCTGTTAAACGAAACCTTAAGTTCACGGGATGGCATACATCAAAAGGGAACAATTATATAGGTGGTCGTTGGACACGTAGCTTTTAAGAGTATGGCTAGAATGTGTAAACCCCTTAGGTATGCACATTCTAGTCATATTAATTTCATAAAATTTGTTTAATATAGTACTCATTCCAAGCAATTTATGCTATAATGATAAAGATTTATTAGTCTTTATAAATAAGATGTAAACTCTTTATGGGGATGAGTTCTAGGAGGAATTTATGTTTAAACCAAAAGCTTATAAAAGTATGCTTGCAGCGTCCGTGTTGACTGCTGTCATGGGGACAGGCAGTGTATTTGCTGCTGAGGTACAAGCTGGCTATACTCCAGATTTAAATAGCACAACGACGACTAATGCTGCTACAGCAAATGATGCAGCTACTACACAAGCTGTTTATAATGCTGATGCAACTACTACAACTATACAAGATGAAACTGATGCAGCTATCTTAGCTGCTCGTGGTGATACGACTATATCTAGTGACGGCACTGTAGTAAAAGGTTCTGATGGAACTGTTACAGTCAATAATGCTGCTTTAAAAACTGATGATAAACAAGTAAAAATGGTATCTAAAACTACTGGTGGTACTGATCTTGATAAGGCTGCTGAAAATGGCCAAACTCAAGCTGTTACAACAGTAGAAGCACAATATGTCACATCTGCTAGTGCTGAATCTGTTAATCCTTACGTAGGTAAATTGATTACCGGTTTATCTATATCTGGCGTTACAGCTGAACAGCAAGCAAATTTGTTGCCAATTTTAACTGAAAAAGTTGGCGATACCGTATCTGTTGATGGCGTATTTAAAGATGTAACTAATCTTGGTAATACTGGTTACTTCTCCGAAGTAAATCCTGTATTTACTTCCGTGCCTGAAGGCGTAAAATTGGACTTTGCCGTAACAGTAAATCCAGTTACTACTGGCGTTTCCTTTGAAGGTAATACTGTATATTCCTCCGAAGTATTGACTAAGTTCATGGATATTCAACCAGGTCAAGTTCTTAACTCTGTATCCGTAGGGCAAAAAGTTCAAGGCATTAATGCTGCATATGCTCGCGATGGCTATATGTTAGCACACGTTGATGGTATCCGTGTAGATGACCAAGGCATACTTCATATACACATTGTTGAAGGTGTCGTAGAAGATATCATTCCAGCAGGTAACAAGAAAACCCGCAATAAAGTTATTACTCGTGAATTTGTTCAAAAGAAAGGAAAACCTTTTAATAAATTCTTGGTACGTCGTTCTGTAGAACGCGTATATAACTTAGGTTTCTTTGATGACGTAAACGTTCGTATGTTGCCAGGTGAACAAGATCCAAATAATGTAATTATTGAAATCGATGTATTGGAACATAAGACTGGTACCATCACATTAGGCGCTGGTTACTCTAAATCTGATGGATTGATGGGTATTGTTGAATTTGGTGAAGATAATTTACGTGGTACTGGCGATAAATTTAAAGTTCACTGGGAAATCGGTGGTAAGAAAAAATATAAGAACTACCAAATCTCCTATTTGAAACCTTGGATTGATAGCAAAGGTACATCCCTTGGCTTCTCCTTCTTCAACCGCGAAGATGAATACACAGATTACAATGAAGATGGTAGTGAAGTAGCAGAATACAATAAGAAATCTCGTGGTTTCAATATTTCCTTCGGTCGTCAAACTGGGGAATATACTCGTGATTACTTGACATTAGAATCTCGTAAAGATACTTATAAATGGGATGATGATGATAGCTCTGGTTTCCGTTATGATAAAAATGCGGGTAAAGGTACAAACTGGGATAATGGTTCCTATAACTTTGCATCTGACAACTATGTAAAAAATAACTTCGGTCGCATTAACTCCGTAACATGGCAAAAAGTATACGATTCTCGTGATAATATCTATGAACCAACTCGTGGTCGTCGTATTTCCTATACTACACAATGGGCTGGTCATGGTTTAGGCGGTGACTTCGACTTCTATAAATTCACAGCTGAAGCACGCATGTATAAAAAACTTGGTGCTAAGAATGTATTGGCATTCCGTGCACGTGGTGGCTTTATTCAAGGTGATGCTCCTTATAGCCAATTGTTCACATTGGGTGGTGCTGATTCCTTACGTGGTTATGAAGATGATCAATTCCGTGGCAAGTATATGTACAATGCTACATTGGAATTCCGTTTCCCAATCGTTAAAAAGGTTAGTGGCGTATTGTTTACTGATATCGGTGATGCATGGGATGCACCAAATGTTACATGGTATAATAGCAAGAAAACCTTTAACTATGGCGTTGGTGCTGGTGTTCGTATTACGACTCCAATTGGTCCAGTTAAACTTGACTATGGCGTGGGTAAACACAAAAATAAATTCCACTTCAGCTTCGGTACACAATTCTAATATAGTAAATGTATATGGTGAAGGCCTCTTTTTAAAGAGGCTTTCACCAATATCTCTATATGGCATCCTTTGATGCAGTGATTTAAAGAAATGAGGGCACTCTATTATGATGCGAATGATGAACAACAAGGCGAATGTAAAGATTTTTTCCATCGTCATTGCTGCAATTTTTATTGTTGGTATTGGTGCGTTAGCTTATACGCAAATGGCTTCGCCTAGTAGTAATAGTGGGACTAGTACTATTGGGGTTATTGATACATCTCGTATGTTGTCTCAAGATAATCCAATTTATATCTCTGCAGCTCAAGAATATATGAGCTATCAAAGCCAATTACAACAAGAAACGCAAGCTAAAATTGATGCAGCACAAGATGATGCTACTAAACAAAAAATCGCTGAAGAAGCGCGTCAAAACCTAGCAAAAAAAGATCAAGAAATTGCTAAATCCGTTCAAGATAAAGCTATGGAGGCTGCAAAAGCAGTTGGTGATGCTAAGGGTCTTAGCGTTGTTATGACTAAAGATACTGTACTATATGGCGGTGTTGACATTACAGATCAAGTATTGAAAAAACTAGCTACTGATGCAAAAAAATAAACTGTAGTTCTATGTAAGGGAGAACGACAATGAACGGGAAACAACGATATATAGGACTAGTCATATTTCTCGTTGCTGCAATAAGTGCTATGGTTTGGGCCTATGGTTTTGTAACAAATCGCCAACAGGGTCCTGATGGCATGTCAATAGGTGTTGTACGCATTGATGATGTACTAGCGTTTAATCCATCCTATGCGGATTATAAACAAGCCAAGAATGAACTGGAACTTTTACAACGTCAATATGAACTTGAACAACAAGCCTTAAATGCCAAGTCAGAGACACAAGATGAACAGTTGAAAACACTTGCACTGGATTCAACCTTGTCAGATGCTCTTACGGTAGAATTGCAAACTCGTATTGCAACAAAAGAAAATGAACTAAATCAGCAATTAAATTCGAAGCGCAATGAATTGACTCAAAAGTATTTAGCTGAGTTAAAGGTTAGTACTAATGAATATGATCTGGAAATCGTAAACCTTCAATTAGACTTATATGCCTATGATGCACGTGTATATATAGATGATGCACAAAGAGCAGCGGCTATGGCTGAAAAGGCTAAAAAAGAAGAAAGGTTAAAAGAATTATTAGCTAAGAGAAAGCCGTCGGATTTCGATGTGGATTCAATTAAAGCAAAGGTACAGGCTGAGCTTGCTCCAATGCAACAAAAAGGGCAGGAAGAGCTCAATCAATACGCTGCATCCCTACAGAAGGAATTAGCTGAGAAACGAGACTCCATGGTGCAACAACAAGCACAAGCCATCATTGCTAATAATAATCTGCCTGTGGCGCAAGAGTGGAATGATACATGGGCAAAAAAGCTTTCAGATAAAGAAGCTGAAGTGAGTGCGCTTCATGAGGCCATTTTAGAAGATGTTCGTATGCGCGTAGCAATTATTGCTGAGGAACAACATTTGGATTTAGTCATCATCGATGATGGTGGTAATATTAAAGGGCTTGATATTACTGATGCAGTGAAGGCGTCCTATCGAGTTCAATAAGGAGTTATATTATGAATAAACGTATTAAATCTTTAGTATTAAGTGCAGCTTTAGTAGCTTCTATGGCTATCTTAGGTGGTTGTGGTTCTAACAATGTTGGCTATGTGGATAGCGTGAAAGTAGCAAATAGTACTGAAAAAGGTATTGAAATTACTAAAGAGATTAACGCTAAAAAAGCGGAATTAGATGCTAAAATTGCTGCTGCTGATGAAGCATCTAAACAAAATGTATTTAACCAAGCGAATCAAGAATTAAATGCCTTTGCAAATGCAAAAGCACAAGAATACCGTCAATATCAAGAACAAAAAATCAATGAACTTGTGAAAGAAAAAAAACTTGATGTTATTATTGAAAAAGGCGCTGTTGTTGGTGGTGGCTCTGATGTAACCGATGATTTGATCACAAAAATGGGTAAGGCTTCTGACGATCAAATCAAAGAAGTTGAAAACGCAGCTAAAGCTCAAGAGCAACAAGATGCTCAGCAAAATGCACAGCAAGCAGATCAAGCTACAACAAGTACAACTGAAGCTGCACAATAATTGAGGATTACCACAGGGGGAGGAGTTTGCCTTGGAAAAAACTTTACAGGAACTCGCAAATTTAGTAGGCGGTCAACTTATAGGGGATGAGTCTATTGTCATTACTGAGACACGTAGCTTTGAACAAGCGGTAAAACAATCCATAACTTTTGCAATTGGTGAATATGTTGAACATATTGCGTTATGCCAAGCGGGTGCTGTTATCGTTGAATCAGAAGTAAAAAATGCACCGATGGCGCAAATCGTAGTTGATAATGCAAAATCTGCATTTGCCCAAGTGCTAGAAGTATTCCATCCACCTGTTGTAGTTCCCCGTGAAGTGCATAGTACTGCTATTATTGGCAAGAATGTTACACTTGGTAAAAATGTAGCTATTGGTGCCTATTGTGTTATTAATGATAATGCTGTTATCGGTGATAATGTAACGATTCGACCTTATGTATATATTGGTCATAATGTACGAATTGGGGAAGATTCTGACATCTATGCGGGTGCTATCGTACATGAGAACTGTATTTTGGGTAAACGCGTTGTATTGCGTGCTAAAGCAGTTATCGGTGGTGAAGGTTTTGGTTTTGCCACAGAAAATGGTATTCATACGCATATTCCTCAAGTAGGCAATGTTATTCTTGAAGATGATGTAGAAATTGGCTCTTGCACTACTATCGACAATGCTACAATGGGATCTACCTTGGTACGCCGCGGTACCAAAATTGACAATCTTGTTCACCTTGGCCACAATGTTGAGATTGGAGAAGATTGTTTCTTAATCGCACAGGTTGGGATTGCAGGTAGTACAAAATGTGGTAACCATGTAATCTTTGCAGGACAAACAGGCTGTACAGGTCATATTACAATTGGAGATAATGTACAATTTGCAGGTAAAACAGGAATTACTGGCAATGTGCCTTCTAATTCTGTTATGGCTGGGTATCCAATGAGACCTCATAAAGAGTGGCTAAAATTGGCTGCTTACGAGAATCGTTTGCCAGAAATGGTGAAAACTGTAAAACAATTACAAAAAGAAATTGACGCTTTGAAAGCACAGCTTAAGGAGAGCTAATAATCCATGTATAGGTTTATGAAAATCTTTAGTGCCTTTATTTGCTTATTACCTAAAGGTTTGCAATATGCTATTGGTACATTGCTTGGTGAAATTGCGTGGTTAGTGGTGCCACCTAAACGCAAGCGCCTGGCGATAGGCCAAATTTTATTCTGTAATATTACAGATGATCCTAAAGAAGCTCGACGTATTGCGAAAGCTAGTACTACACGCTTTGGCCGTATGATTATTGATGTATTGCGCTATCCTGAAATTAAAGATGGCGCATACAAAGATATGGTGGAGTTTATTAATCGAGAGTACTTAGATGATGCCTTAGAAAATGGTCGAGGTGCAATTTTAGCTGCTGTTCATAGTGGTAACTGGGAACTTTTAGGTGGCGTTCTTGCTTCTGAAGGATATCCGCTGATTTCTGTGGCTATGAAACAGAATGGTGATGCCGATAAGTTTATCAATGAATATCGTCGGATTATGCATCAACATGTGACCTATAAAACAGGTGTTCGTGAAATGATTAATGAACTAAAAAAAGGTGCATTTTTAGGCCTTATTATGGATCAGGACCCTGGTGATGATGGCGTTCTTGTACCATTCTTTGGCTATGAAACATTGACGGCTGCGGGGCCAGCTGTACTGGCTCGTATGCAAGATGTGCCTATTATTTTTGTAACCATACATTATAGCCCGTTTTCTGAGAAATATGAGATTGAAGCACATCCACCAATTTATGTGGAACGTACAGATGATAAAAAGCGTGATATAGCGGTAACAACAACTCGTCTAAATGAGTTTATTGAAGATTATATTCGACGATATCCTGAAGATTGGTTCTGGCTTCATAACCGTTGGAAATGGACTCGTCGTTTTTATGGTGAACAAATAGATACACCACCTGATGTTTTTCAATAGTTAATAATTTTAAAGAGATTTTGTTTATGCGATTGTGGAATCTTCAAGATGAAACTGATTCCTACTAGCATGGATGAAATCTCTTTTTATTTTATAACTTATAACTTAGTGTTTAAAAATAATCTATTAAAATTTTAAAGACTAAGAATAGTCTTTCCAATTAGCGTAATATATGGTAAATTTCTTGTAACGCCTATGCAAATAGGGTATAATACATATTGGTGTATAGTAAACGTGAATTCAGATTATGAAAGGACTTTCTTATGAGTAAGCCACAACAAACAATTAAACAGGCTATTTCATATCAAGGGATTGGCCTTCATAGCGGTGAACCAGTGAATATGGTTTTTAAACCTGCACCTGAAAATACAGGAATTGTGTTTATCCGCACGGACATTGAAGGTCATCCTTCTGTGCGAGCACACATTGATAATGTGACGAACACTATGCGCGCTACTACATTGGAAAATGGTGAAGCGAAGGTTTTCACTGTAGAACATGTTATGGCTGCGTTCAGTGCTATGAATATTGATAACTGTTATATCGAGATGGATTCTCCTGAACCTGCTGTAGGTGATGGTAGTAGTGCTATTTTTGTAGGCCTTATAGAAGAGGCTGGCATTCAAGAACAAACAGCACCACGTCATGTATATAAAATAACTCGCTCTCATACTATTTATGATGGTGATCGTTTTATAGTTATTTTGCCATACGATGGCTATCGCATTACATTTACATCGGTTAACAGTCATCCGTTACTTGGTACGCAAAATTGCGATTTTGAGGTTTCACCAGAATACTTTAAAGAGCATATTAGTGCTGCTAGAACTATCGGATTTATGAAAGAATTAGAACAATTACAGGCTATGGGCCTTGCAAAAGGTGGTACCTTAGATAATGCGTTAGTTTATGATGATGAGAAGTGTTTGTCTGTACCTCGCTTTGATGACGAATTAGTTCGTCATAAGGCATTAGACGTAGTAGGAGACTTATTCTTATTAGGACGAATCGAAGGTCATGTAATTGCTATGAAATCGAGTCATGAATTAAACTCAAAATTGGCTCGTAGTATAATGGAAGAAATAAGGGAGACACAGCCATGATTCTTAATCACGAAGACATTTTAGAAATTTTACCTCATCGTTATCCTATGCTTTTGGTAGATCGCATCGTTGAGTTAGAACCTATGAAACGCGCTGTGGGCATTAAAAATGCTACATTCAACGAATTGTTCTTCCAAGGTCACTTCCCAGGTAATCCAGTAATGCCAGGCGTGTTATTGACTGAGGCTATTGCACAAGTTGGTGGTATTGCTTTGCTATACCCTGAAGAAAACCGAGGTCTTACACCTATGTTTACAGGTATTGATAAAGTTCGTTTCCGTCATCCTGTAAAACCTGGTGATCAAGTGCGTATGGAAGTTGATATTGTAAAAATCAAAGGTAAAATGGGTAAGGTTGAAGGCCGTGCCTATGTTGGCGACAAATTGTGCGCTAGCGGTGAATACATGTTTGCCCTTGTATAATGATTGAGGAGTGATTGTAGTGATAGTTGTAGGCATGGAAAATGCAGAATCCAACATCCATAGTACAGCCATAGTCCATCCAAATGCTAAATTGGGCAAAGATGTAATCGTAGGTCCTGGCGCTGTAATCGGCGAACATGTCGAAATTGGCGAGGGGACACAAATCGGTGCACATGTTGTAATTGGTGGTTGGACAACCATTGGTAAGCGTTGTGAGATTTACCCTAACGCATCTATTGGGTTGGAACCGCAAGATTTAAAATTCAAAGGCGAAAAAAGCTATTGTAATATTGGCGATGAAACGGTTATCCGTGAATTTGTCACTATTAGCCGCGCTACTGGCGAAGGTGAAGAAACACGTGTAGGCAATAACTGCTTGCTTCAAGCATGTACACATGTGGCTCATAACTGTATTGTTGGCAATAATGTAATTATGAGTAACTGTGCAGGTTTAGCTGGTCACGCTATCGTTGAAGATCGCGTAGTTATTGGTGGCCTTGCAGGTATTCATCAATTTGTTAAGATTGGTCGAAATGCTATGGTTGGTGGCATGGCTAAGGTGGTCCAAGATATTCCACCATACGTTATTGCTGATGGTCAACCAGCGCGTGTTATCGGCCTTAACTCTGTTGGTTTATCTCGTGCAGGTATTTCAGAAGAAGTACGCCGAGATTTGAAACAAGCATTCCGTATTATCTATCGTTCTGGTTTTAGTTTATCTAAGGCTATTGAAGAAATGGAAATGCAGCTTGATTCTTCTGTAGAAATTGAAAATTTATTACGCTTCTTACGCAATGCCGATCGTGGTATTATGCGTACACGTCGCGACTAATTCAAAAGACCTCGTACAATGTACGAGGTCTTTTTGTGTAATCTATAAATATTAATATTTTTATATGATCTATAAAATTTAGGCTTTTAATTGGATAAGAATTTTATAATAGTAGTTCATTAATATTAAATATTTTGATAAAAATATCTGAATATATTTTACGTTCCTGAGTTGTAAAATTAGGATTAAAATAATTCTGTTAAAATGTTGAAGAAATAGGCATAAAACATGGTGTTTTAATGGTAAAAAGTGGCTATTTATAGTACAATATATTGTATATGATTATGTCTTTTTTGAGGCATTATTTATTGTAAATTTGTAATTACTAATTGATATATAGGCCGTAGGTCATCTAGGAGGTATAGTCTTGGCAAAGGTAGGATTGATTGCAGGCATTGGAGTTTTACCTGTAGAATTCATGCGTGCCGCTCATGTATTAGGTCACGAGGTAGTTGTTATCGGCGTGGTTCCAGATGTAGACCCGGCTCTAAAGGCTGAGGCTGATGCTTTCTACGATATTGGTGTTGCTAAACTAGGTAAAATCTTCAAAACCTTGAAAAAAGAAGAGGTTCAAGAGTTAACTATGCTTGGGAAAGTTACTAAAGAGATTCTTTTTAAAGGCCTTACGTTTCCTGATTTAAAAACATTAGGCGTTTTAAAGCGTCTTAAAAATCGTAAAGATGATACGATTATGCTCGCTATCGTTGATGAAATAGAACGGGAAGGCTTTAAAGTATTAGATCAAACAGCATACTTAAAACCATTTATGCCAAAGGTAGGGGTGCTTTCAAAAGCACAACCTACAGATGAGCAATGGGCTGATATTTGTTTTGGTTTTGAACTAGCTAAACAAATGGGTGCCCTTGATATAGGTCAAACTGTTGTTGTTAAGCATAAGGCGGCCATGGCTATTGAAGCTATTGAAGGTACTGATAAGTGTATTTTACGAGGTGGTGAGCTCGGCCGTGGGGATGCGGTTGTTGTTAAAACCGAAAAACCAAATCAAGATGTACGCTTTGATGTGCCGGCAGTAGGCATAAAAACGCTCATGTCTATGATTGATAGTGGTTGTAAGGTACTAGCTGTAGAAGCGGAAAAGACTATTTTCGTACAACAACAAGATGTGCTTGATATGGCAGATCGTCATGGTATTGTTATCTGTGCTGTTGACCAAGAATTTGTAAATTCCAGAAAGGATGCATAATGAAAGTCATGTTTTCCGCCGGTGAAGCTTCCGGCGATACTCATGCGGCAAGTGTAGCCAATGCATTGAGAGAAATAGATCCTTCTGTAGAAATGTTTGGTATGGGTGGCACCTTGATGGAGCGTGCTGGTGTTCGTATCGTGTATGATATTAAGAATCTTGGTGTCATTGGTATTGTAGAGATTGTGAAATCATTGCCAAAATTCTTTAAGTTGCGCACGTATTTGAAACGCGTCATGATGAAGGAGAAACCAGATATTCTCGTTTGTGTAGATTACCCAGGTTTTAATATGAAATTAGCTGCGGTGGCTCATGAACTGGGGATTCCTGTTTTGTATTATATTGCTCCAACGATTTGGGCATGGCATAGTAGTCGAGGTAATACAATCCGTAAGTATGTAACTAAGGTAGCATCTATCTTCCCATTTGAAGCTGAAGCATATCGCAAGTATAAATGTAATGTAGATTTTGTAGGGCATCCTTTACTCGACATCGTACATCCTACGATGACTAAGGATGTGGCCGAAGCATACTTTGGGGCTCGCAAAGAGGCTAAAAAGATATTGCTCATGCCTGGCAGTCGTAAACAAGAGGTTTTATCCTTACTTGATACGATGTTAAAAAGTGGTGAGCAATTGATGGCGAAACATGAAGATATTCAATTCTTCTTGCCTCGAGCACATACAATTGATCGAAGTGAGCTAGAAGAGTTTATCGATGTTCATAAGGTGCCTGTTACGATTACGGAAGACCATACATATGACTTGATGCAGATTTGTGATGTGTGCCTTGCTGCATCAGGAACGGCTACATTAGAAACGGCGATGATGGAATTGCCAACGGTATTATTGTATCGTGTATCTCCAATTACGTATGGTATTGGTAAGATGGTTGTGAATGTAACACATGTGGGCTTGCCTAATATTGTAGCGGGTAAAGAAGTCATTCCCGAATTATTACAAGATGCTGTCACTCCAGACGCAATTGTGTCTTTGGTAGAACCATTGCTCAGCGATGTAGACAAAAATGAAGCTATGCGCAGTGAATTGCGCGAAGTACGTCATAAATTAGGTGAGCCGGGTGCAGTAAAACGGGTAGCACATCTTGTATATAATCTCGGTAAGGAGAAATGTAATGAATAGTTATTCTAGGCTCTTATACTTTGTAAAGCCTTATTATAAGCGAATGCTTTTTGCAGTATTCTGCATGATTGTCGCTGCTGCTGCCTATTTGGTGGTACCTTGGCTAATTAAGAATGTAGTAGACCAAGTATTAGATGAAAAGAATATGTTTATGTTGAACCTTATTGTAGGTGCTATTATACTCATTTTCCTAATTCGTGGCTTTGCTACCTATGGTCAAACTTATAACATGTCCTACATCGGACAGCGCGTGATTATCGATGTACGTGAGGCTATTTTTAATCATCTACAAAAATTAAGCTTATCCTATTTCGATCGTCGTAAGACGGGCGTTATCATGAGTAATCTTACAAATGACGTAGCTGCATTGCAAACGGCGGTGGTAGATAACTTGATTTCTTTTATCACTGAATCTGTAACACTTATCGGTTCCTTGGTATCCATGCTTCTCATTGACTGGAAATTGACGTTAGTTACTTTTATTACGGTTCCCGTAGTTTTAGTGATTATCAATGTGTTTGGTAAGAAGCTTCGCGTGGCGGGGCATGATGTCCAAGGGCGTGTAGCTGATATTACGGCACTTTTACAAGAGGTAATTAGTGCAGTTCGCGTTGTAAAATCCTTTGCTCGTGAAGATTTTGAGCGTAAGCGCTTTGAAGACGAAAATGATCGCAATTTTAAAGCAGTTATCAAAGCTACTAAATTGACTAGCTTGTTAAGCCCAATGGTTGAGTTTTCTGCGGCAATCGCTGTAGCGGTCATCCTTTGGTACGGTGGTTACTCCGTAGTAACAGGTGCTATTACTGCAGGCTCTTTGATTGCTTTCTTGATTTATGCTATTAACTTGTCAAATCCCGTAAAACGTTTGAGTCAAGTATATGGTAATATTCAAAAGGCGTTGGCTGCTGCCGATCGTGTATTTGAAATTTTAGATACTAAAACAGATGTTGTGGAGAAACCTGATGCTATTACATTGCCTGCTATTACCGGCAATGTGGAGTTTAATGATGTTTCTTTCTCCTATGATGGAGAAAAGACTGCCTTAGAAAACTTTACCTTGTCAGTTAAGGCTGGCGAAAGTGTAGCCCTTGTTGGACCATCTGGTGCAGGGAAGACAACTCTCGCTAATTTACTACCTCGTTTCTATGATGTAACCGGTGGTTCTATTACAATTGATGGTTACGATATAAAAGATGTTACTTTTAAATCTTTGCGTGAACAAATTGGTCTTGTACCACAGGAAACCGTATTATTCAATGCTACAATTAAAGAGAATATCTTGTATGGCCGTTTAGATGCTACTGATGAAGACGTGTATGAAGCGGCTAAAGCGGCTAATGTACTTGAGTTCGTTGAGAAAATGCCTGATGGTCTCGATACGATTGTAGGTGAACGAGGCAGTTCGCTATCTGGTGGACAACGTCAACGCGTTGCTATCGCACGTGCTATTTTAAAAGATCCTCGAATTCTAATTTTAGATGAAGCCACATCTGCTTTAGATACTGAGAGCGAAAAGCTTGTACAAGAGGCGTTAGATCGTCTCATGAAAGGGCGTACGGCATTTGTCATTGCCCATCGATTGAGCACCGTTCAAAATGCTCATCAAATTGTTGTACTTAATCAAGGTCGCTTGGTAGAGCAGGGGACTCACCAAGAGCTATTAGCTGTTGACGGCGGATTGTACAATCATCTTTATTCCGTTCAATTCTCCAATAAAGGATAACCATGTACTGGATATATAACGTATTGCTCATATTTTATTGGATAGGCTTGATTCCGGTTATTTTATACCGACTTGCCTTTGAAGATGGCTTTTATGAGCGTATCAAACAAAGTGCAGGCTATATGCCCGCTTCGCTATTAAAGAAAATTGAAGGGCGTCGTGCTATTTGGATTCACGCCGCTTCCGTAGGGGAAATTGTGGCTACCAGTCCATTGGTAAAAGAGGTTAAAAAGGAATTTCCTGAAGCTGTTGTGGTTGTGTCAGTAGTTACTGCTACTGGTCATGCTATGGCTCATCGTATCATTCCTGAAGCAGAAGGAATTATATTCTTTCCCCTTGATTTGCCGTATTTAACTCGTAAAATTTTACATATTATTAAGCCGATTACTATTTTACTCGTAGAAACTGAAATTTGGCCAAACTTCTTGCGTATCGCCGAATCGGAAAACATTCCAGTTATGATGGTTAATGGACGCATTTCAGATCGCAGTATGAAACGTTATAAGTATATCAGTGCTTTTACGCGTGAAATGTTACGCTCTATTGAGCGTTTCTGCATGCAGTCCAAATTTGATGCGGCGTATATTGAAAGTTTAGGTGCTCATACACCTGATATTACCGTAACAGGTAATATGAAATACGATCAAACATATGCCACCGTATCATATGAAGAAAAACAAGCTCTTCTCGATGAATTTGGCTTTGGAAATAATCATCCTATCATTATTGCAGGTAGTACTCACAAAGGTGAAGAAGAGGCTATTTTTGAAACCTTCAAGCAAGTATTGAAAGAGTATCCACAAGCTCGTTTATTGATTGCGCCTCGTGAAATTTATCGCGGTCATGATGTGCAAAATATTGCAAAGCGTTATGAATTGAGTGCTATTTGTCGTAGCGATATGAAGGAGCCTGTTCATGAAGGTATTCCCGTTGTCGTTTTAGATACCATTGGTGAACTTGGCCGACTGTATAGCTTAGGCGATATTATCTTTGTTGGTGGTTCCCTTGTTAAAACTGGAGGCCATAATATTTTGGAACCAGCTGCACATGGTAAGCCAATTTTGGTTGGGCCTCATATGTTTAACTTTAAAGAAATTTTCGCCTTATTAAACTCTCGAAATGCTTGTGAGCAAGTGAAGAATGGAAAAGAGTTAACCACTATGGTCTTGCGTTTATGTAAGGATAGAGACTTGGCTAAAAAGATGGGGCAAAACTGCCTGGATATCATTAAAGAAAATCGTGGTGCTACGCGGCGTAATACACAAGAGTTACGTTTGCTATTTGAGAAACATCAAATTATTCCGTAGTAAGACTAAATTTGTAGATTAGTTTACTGTATTACATAATAGGAGGCGTCACCTATGAGTGGGGAAGCATTATTCAAATCCATCGTTAGTGGTGAAGATCAATCCGTATTAGGTGATATAGCTCGCTCCAGTTTAGGCCTTTTGAGTAAAGGTTATGAGAAAGCTGTATCAATACGCAATGCTCGATTTGATGAGGGTAAAGGCGTTACGAAAGTTACAGTGCCTGTAATCAGCGTTGGCAACATTACGGCTGGTGGTACTGGAAAAACACCGATGGTGCGATTTATTTGTGATGTGCTTACTCAGAAGGGCCTTCATCCTACTGTTCTTAGTCGTGGATACCGTGCAGAAGATAATAACAAAAATATTATTATTTCTAAAGATGGAACAATGCTTGTAGAGCCATCTATCAGTGGTGATGAGGCTTGGTTACTGGCTAAGGTTTTACAAAAATCTAATGTAATCATTGGACGTGAACGTTCCAAATCTGCAGAAATCGCTATTAATGAGCTAGGTGCCGATTGTCTTATTATGGATGATGGCTTTCAACATCGTGCACTAGCAAGAGATATTGATATTGTACTAATCGATGCATCCAATCCGTTTGGCTATGAACATGTATTGCCACGGGGACTATTACGTGAACCCCTTAGTGGTTTACAGCGTGCGGATATTATCGTTCTTACTAAGGTTGATCAAGTAGCACCAGGTATTGTATCCGGGATTCGAAAGCGATTAACTCAGATGATTCCCAATATACCTGTCTATGAAACAACACATAAGCCGCAATTTATGTACACCTTAGATGAGTGGGCTAATGGTTCTGTTGGGGCTTCTGTAGATGCTTACAAGGAACAACGCATTATGGCTGTGAGTGGAATTGGAAACCCTCAATCCTTTACACAAACGTTAACTGATGTAGGGTATAACGTTGTTCATACCTTGCCATTTGGAGATCATCATGACTTTTCAAATGATGATGTAGTTGAGATTTGGAAACAAGCATTTGCTCATCAAGCTGATGCTATTTGCATTACAGAAAAGGATGCAGTTAAGTTAAGTCAGTTGCATGCAATTGAAGACTTGAAAATACCGATTCTGGTGCTATCTATAGGAATTGAATTTGTTTCTGGAAAACAAGAATTCATAGAAAATTTAGAGATTTAGTGTATAATAATAAGATACACGAATAACAGAAATGGGGTTTTATCGTGAAGTTTGGATGTGTTATTCCTGCGCGTTATGGTTCTACAAGATTACCGGGCAAACCATTAGCTGATATTGCAGGTAAACCTATGATTGAACGGGTTTATGCAAGGGTATCACAAGCTACAAAGACAGTATGTACAATTGTAGCCACTGATGATAACCGCGTATATTCTGCAGTACAACAGTTTGGGGGAACTGTTATGATGACAGATCCTAATCATCCTACAGGGACGGATCGATTAGCAGAGGTTGCGAGTCATTATACAGACTTGGATGTTGTTATCAATGTCCAAGGTGATGAACCGATGATTGATCCAAATCTTATTGATGACTTGGCACGTCTATTTGAGGAAGATCCAAACTTGCAGATGGCCACAGTAGCTACTCCTTTATTAGAGGAAGAGTACGAGGAGCCATCAGCGGTAAAGGTCATTTTAAATAATCGTAATGATGCGATGTATTTTTCTAGATCTTTAATCCCATATCCTCGCCATGATTTTGTGCGTCCGCCACTAAAACATATTGGCATCTATGCATATCGTAGAGAGTTTTTATTAAACTACGCTAAGATGGAGCCAACTCCGGCGGAGCAAACAGAATCTCTAGAACAATTACGTGCTCTAGAGAACGGTTATACAATTCGTGTTATTTTGACAAATAAACGATTTATCGGTGTTGATACACCTGAAGACTTAGCTCGTGTTAATGCAATTTACGAGCAAGAGGAGAAATAAATGAAAACAGTTCAAATTAAAGATATTACTGTGGGTGGCGGCAAGGGTTTATTTGTCCTTGCAGGTCCATGTGTTATTGAGGACTATGACCGCACATTAGCTATCGGTAAACGAGCAAAAGAGATATGCGAACGTTTAGGTGTTCCCTATATCTTTAAAGCTTCCTTTGATAAAGCTAATCGCTCTAGCTTTAGTTCCTTCCGTGGACCAGGTCTTGAGGAAGGGTTAAAAATGCTTGCTTCTATTAAGAAGGAACTCAATGTGCCCGTTGTCAGTGACATTCACTCTATCGAGCAAATTGAACCTGCAGCTGAAGTATTAGATATTCTACAAATTCCAGCTTTTTTATGCCGTCAAACTGATCTTGTTTACGGTGCTGCTAAAACTGGTAAATGCGTAAATGTTAAAAAAGGTCAATTCATGGCTCCTAAGGACATGGAAAATGTTCTTAATAAAATGAAAGAAACAGGTAATGAAAATCTTATGCTTACCGAACGTGGTTTTAGCTTTGGTTATAACAATCTCGTAGTTGACATGAGATCCTTCCCAATTATGCGTTCTTTCGACTATCCAGTAATTTTTGATGCTACTCATAGCGTTCAATTACCAGGTGGTGCAGGGACTAAATCTAGTGGTAACCGTGAATTTGTACCAAATTTGGCACGTGCGGCTGTGGCTAGTGGTGTAGATGGGCTATTCTTTGAAGTGCACGATAATCCTGAGGAAGCATTGTCTGATGGTCCTAATATGTTGTATTTAGATCAATTCGAAGATGTGCTTCGTGATTTAGTAGCTATTGATAAAATCGTAAAAGGTTAGGGGCGGTATTTGTGACTATTTTAGAACAAGCGGCACAGGTGCTTCATGAGGAAGCTCGTGCTATTGAAGAATTAAGTTCTCGTTTGGATCACAATTTTGTAAATGCTGTAAATATGATTTTGGCTTGTAAGGGCCGTGTAGTATGTACAGGAATGGGAAAATCTGGTCATATTGGTCGTAAAATTGCGGCTACTTTGGCTAGTACAGGGACACCGGCACTTTTTATGCATCCTGGTGAAGGCGTGCATGGTGATCTTGGTATGATTACTGAAGATGATGTAGTGTTAGCCTTTTCTAATAGTGGTGAAACAGGAGAAATCATTAGTATTTTGCCGTCTCTGCGCCGCATAGGGGCTAAATTAATCTGTGTTGTAGGGAAACCAGAGTCTACATTAGCAAAAAATTCTGATATCGTATTGTTGGCAGAGGTAGAACGAGAAGCTTGTCCATTGGGTTTAGCACCTACTACAAGTACTACTGTTGCCCTAGCACTAGGTGATGCGTTAGCAGTATGTTTATTGGAACGCCATCATTTTACTCCAGAAAACTTTGCTGTATTCCATCCAGGAGGTTCCTTAGGTCGCAAATTATTGTTGACTGTAGAAAATATCATGCATGGTGGCGAGGATAATCCAACAGTATTTAAAGGGGCTACCGTTCGTGATGCACTCTTTGTAATGACAGAAAAAGGGTTAGGTGCTACAAATGTTATTGATGAAGAAGGACATTTGTTAGGCCTAGTGACTGATGGTGATGTGCGTCGTGGACTTGATTCTGGCAGCAATTTTTTAGAATGGCCCGTAGAGGATATGATGACGTCTATGCCGCGTACGATTACAAAGGATAAATTGGCCGCAGAAGCGCTTCATTTGATGGAGAAAAATCAACCTCGCCCTATCACCGTATTACCTGTGGTTGATACTAATAATGTATGTCTTGGCATTGTTCACATTACGGATTTATTGCGTAGAGGCATTGTATAATGAATATTCAATGGATTGTTCTTGATGTTGATGGAGTTTTATCAGATGGAACTCTATTTTATACATCGACTGGAGAAGAGCTCAAAGCCTTTTCTGTAAAAGATGGTTTAGGCTTGACTGCGGCTCGTAAATCAGGGATAAAGTTAGCAATTATTACGGCTCGTGTATCTCCTATGGTAGAGCATCGTGCGAAAGAGTTACACTTTGATGAACTTCTTATGGGGTATGCTAATAAAACTGAAGCATTAAGAACTCTTTGTAAAAAATATCAAATCGACTTAGATTCGGTTGCTTACATGGGGGATGATCTTAATGATTTAGGAGCTCTTCAACTCGTAGGTTTGCCGATGGCACCAAATAATGCGGTATTAGAGGTTAAATCAATAGCTAAATTTATTTCTACCGTCAATGGTGGACATGGTGCTGTTAGAGAGGCTGTAGAATATATCCTGAAGAATCAAGGTTTATGGGATTCTGTTGTTGCAGATTATGCGCGAGAGGCCCATGCTCATGGACAATAAAGGAGGTGGGCAGAATGAATAACGAATGGCAATACCATTTAGTTAAAGGCATTAGTTGGCTTGTTTGTCGACTACCATACAAGCTCATTTTGCTCATAGGCGCTTGTTTAGGTCCTGTATATGGGCTAATAGCGAAGAAGCAAAAGCTTAGAGGCATAAATAATATTAAAATTGGCATGAACATGAACGATCAAGAGGCGGAACAATTAATCAATAAGTTGTTCAAAAATCTTGGTCGCAGTGTTATGGAAGTATTATACATGCCAAACCTGACGAAATCCTTTATCAATAAACACATAGAGATGCGTGGTGTTGAACATTTAGAAAAGGCCATTGCTGAAGATAAGGGAGTTATCGTTCTTACTGGCCATGTAGGCAACTGGGAATGGATGGGGGCTGCTATGGCGGCTCATGGATATCCTTCCACTACAATTGTTAAGAAACAACCTAATGCTCAATTCACACGCCTTATGAATGAATATCGTGAGATGGTGGGGCTTGACGTATTTGCTAGTGGTGGCAACGAAATCGTTTCTGCTGCTAAGGCTTT
This sequence comes from Veillonella sp. 3_1_44, assembly GCF_000163715.1. Classification (NCBI taxonomy): domain Bacteria; kingdom Bacillati; phylum Bacillota; class Negativicutes; order Veillonellales; family Veillonellaceae; genus Veillonella; species Veillonella sp. 3_1_44. Next base: position 55,128 of record NZ_GG770202.1, on the reverse strand, counting down.
AAAAAAGAAAAAACTTCTTGGATTCTTAGCTGACCAAGATGGATATATAAATGGTTTACCAGTTCCGTTTTTGGGACAAGATTCATCAGCTGTTATGGGACCAGCAACATTTGCAAAGAAATTTGGCTCTCCTGTAGTACCTATTTTTGCATCTCGTAAGCCTGAAGGAGGACATATCGTTCATATCTTGCCGGCATTACATTATGAGGAAACTGGCGATGAAGATGTTGATATGTATCGTCTAACTGAAGCCTGTGTACGTGTTACGGAAGAATTTATTCGTGAACATCCAGATGAGTGGCTTTGGTTCCAACATCGTTGGATGACTAAGATGGATCAAATTATTGATTACGATAAGAAGATAGCTATACGGGAGAGAGCGCATGAAAAACAATAAAAAGTTAATTGCCATTGTGGTCGCTATAGTATTAGCTCTAATCGGTCTTATTGTATTTATTATGAAAGACTCTAATGAGGCTAATTCCACTCAAAATCAAAGTGGACAACTGGTTAATTTCCAAGGTGCGGACTTGCAAGAGGAAAAGGATGGCAAGTTAGTATGGGCATTATCGGCTGAGAAGATTGAATATGACCCGCGTACAAAAGCTATCGTTCTGACCAATTTGAAAGGTCTGTTCTATCAAGATGATGTGACTACTACGATTACAGCTCCTCATGCTGTACTGACGGGTGATCGAAACTCTCTTGATATTGATCAAGGCGTTACTGCTACCAATACGGAAGGTGCAGAATTTAAAACTGAGGCCCTTCACTTTGATAATAAAACGAAAACATTGACATCTAAAACGGCTTTCACTTATAACAGCAAGGATGTAACCCTCACAGGTGACAAACTTGAGGGCAATATGTCCTTAAAAATTATTAAAGCCATTGGACATGCGAAATTAACAAAGAAGTAATTGAGAGGAAATATGATGAATAAGAAAAAACAGATTGGTATGGCTATATTAGCTGTACTCATGACCGCATCTGTTACAGTTTGGGCAGCAAATGATCCGTTGACTATCAGCGCTGATACATTGTCTTATGATGGCAATTCAGGTCGTGCAGATGCAACAGGTAATGTTGTTATTACCCAAGCGGATAAAACTATGACTGGTGCCAAGGGTTGGTACAATACAAAAACTCAAGAAGCAAATCTTGATGGTGGTGTATCTATGATTGGTTCTGATATGGCCATGTCTGCTCAAACGGTTCACAGTTACAATAATAATAAATTCACTGCTAATGGTAGCGTTCATTTACAACGTGCTGATCGCCAAATCTTTGGCGACAGTGTTGAGTATAGTACTGACTCTGAATACGGTCTTGTTACAGGCAATGCCCGTTTGATTGCTGAAGGGACAACCTTAACCGGTGATAAGGTAGAAGGATGGATGAAGGAAGTTCGTGCTGTAGCGCAAGGTAATGTTACCTTCTCTAATCCTGAACGAAACGTGTCTGGTTCTGCTGACCGAGCTACATATACACAAACGCCAAACCAAAATGATGGAGTGGTACTCTTATCGGGTTCTGCGCATGCCGTTCAAAATGGTAATGTACTGAATGCACCGGAACTGAAAATTCGTTTAGCTGATGATTCTGCTGAAACATTGGGTGGTCGTAGTACACTCATCATTGTTCCAAATCAATAAGGATTAAATATGTATATAGAAACCAAAAACTTAGTCAAAACCTTTAGCGGTCGCAATGTTGTAGACGGGGTTAGTTTACGCGTTGATAAGGGGCAAGTCGTTGGGCTCCTAGGTCCTAATGGGGCAGGGAAAACTACATCATTCTATATGATTGTTGGCATTGAACGACCTAGTTCTGGTATCATTACCGTTGATGGCAAGGATATTACGAATATTCCAATGTATAAACGAGCTGCTGAAGGTATTGGGTATCTTCCACAAGAAGCATCAATTTTTCGCTCCATGACTGTTGAGGATAATATTCGTGCTATGTTACAAACAACATCAAAGAAATCTGATGAAATTGAAGCTATAGTGGAATCCCTCATTGAAGAATTTCATATTGGTCATGTTCGAGATCGTATGGGGATGCAGCTATCTGGTGGTGAACGCCGTCGCGTAGAAATCGCTCGTTGTCTTGCGTTAGAACCGAATTTTATTCTTCTCGATGAACCTTTTGCTGGCGTCGACCCTATCGCAGTTGCTGACATTCAACAAATCATTTTGCATGTAAAAAATCGCGGTATTGGTATCTTGATTACAGATCACAATGTGCGTGAAACATTGGGGATTGTAGATAAGGCTTATATTTTAAGTAGTGGTAAAATCCTCCTAGAAGGCACCCCTGAAGAAATTGCAAACGACCCAATCGCTCGTGAGCATTACTTAGGGGATAACTTTAGATTATAGGAGGGGACTATGAGATTATTAGATAAATATATATTAAAAGCTTTTGTAGGTCCGTTCCTATTTGGGGTATTTGCTTTTACCAGTATTTTTATTGGCACAGGTACATTATTTAGAATTGCTCAATATATTACTGAATATGGGGCACCGCTAGTTCTCGTTATGAAAGCTTTTGTGTTGGCATTACCAAGCATTGTTATCTTAACATTCCCAATGTCAGTACTATTGGCTTCACTTATGACCTTTAGTCGCTTGAGCAGTACTAGTGAGATTGTTGTTATGCGTGCCGGTGGTCTTAGTTTTTTACGCTTAGCGATGCCTGTATACATTATTGCCCTTATCATCTCAATTGGGGCTGTCGCATTTAATGAATTTGTTGTACCACGTACAAATAATATGTATCAAACGATTGTGCGTGAACAGATTATGAAAAATGCATCACCTCAAACACAAAATCATATCGTTTTAAAAACAATGAATGGTAATGATTTAGGCACATTAATGTATGCTAAAAGCTACAATGCGGAGACTAAAAAATTAAGCATGATTACGGTGCAACAGTTTGGTGAAGGTGGCAAGTTACAACAAGTTGAAAATGCAGATACTGCTGTTTGGAATGGTCAATATTGGGTGATGCAAAACGGCATTATTTATGATATTTCCGCTGGTGATGGTGTAGAACGTACAATGAAGTTCAAGGAGCAATCCTTGCCAATTAAGTCTGCACCAAAGGATATTCAACAAGATCAACGTAAACCAGAAGAATTAACAATCAAAGAATTACGTCATCAAATTAAAGCATATAAGGCGGCTTATACGAATGCCAATAAACTAGAAATGGAAATGTATCAACGTTTTACAATTCCATTAGCTAGCTTTGTATTTGCTCTTGTAGGTGCTCCATTAGGTCTTCAAAAGCAACGTTCTAGCTCATCTATTAGTTTTGGTATCAGTATCTTAATCATCTTTATTTATTATGGGGTGATGACATTTGCTGGTGCATTAGGTAAAGGTGGTGCATTGCCAACCGTATTTGCTGCATTAATTCCAGATACATTAGGCATCATTGCTGGCCTATATTTGAATTGGCGTGTATCTAAGTAACCTAGTATATAAAGAAATAAATTTGATTTACGAAATAGCATATTTTCGAATCCAATAATTGTGTAATCTTATGAAAGGAGGGACTCGATGTTAGTAGGTGTTAAAATATTAGTTATTATTGCCCTTATGGGGGGACTTATTGCCTACATGGGGGATAAGTTAGGCACTAAAGTTGGTAAGCGTCGCATGTCCCTCTTTGGATTACGGCCTAAACATACGTCCATAATTGTTACTATCGTAACGGGATTGTTAGTTGCTGCTGCTACAGTAGGTGTATTAACTATTACATCTCAAAGCGTACGAACAGCGCTCTTTGGGATGGATCAGTTACGAGCAGATATGAAGCAACTTAATGATGAGGTAGCTGCTAAGACGCAAGAGCTTATTCGAGGACAAGCATTGCTTGAGCAAAATAAGCAAGAATTAGCAGAACGAATGGCTGAAATAGAGCAAATTCGTAAAGAGGTTGATGCAACTAAGGCTGAGTTGGCTAGTGCACAAGCGGCTAAAGATGCGACTGAAGCTGAGTTAGCTACACTTCAAGCTTCATATGATGAAGTATCTAAAAAATTAGCTGATTTAGAGGCTACAAGAGCCAAGATGGAAGCTCATATTAAGGATTTACAGACAACGCAGGAACAGTTGCAAAATGGCATTATTCATTTGCGTGAAGGTACAATTCTTTTCCAAGTTGATCAATTATTGGCGCAAGCTGTTGTTCGACCTGGTTTAAGTGAAGAAGATAGCAATGCAGCCATCAAAAATATTATTGATGATACAAATAAATTGGTATTACGTCGTCTTGGTATAGAAGATCAAGGTCAGGCTGTTGTATATGTAGATCGTCAGAATATTGAGGTAGCTACACAAAAGCTTAATAGTGCAAAGACTCCAATGGTGGTTCAAGTGGTTGCTGCTGGAAATATTATTGCTGGTGAACCAGCGGTAGCAGTTATCCAAGTTTACCCACAACAATTTATTTATAAAAATGGGGAAGTAATTCATTCTGCTATAATGGATGGTGGACCTAACGCTCAATCTGCTATGCTTCAATTCTTAAAGCAAGTAAATGAAAAGGCAAGAGAGAAAGGTATTATTCCAGACTCCTTATCTGGTGATATCGGAACGATACCAGGGGATGATTTGTTTACGGCTATTCGTCGTATTGCTACAATACATGGCAAGGTTCATGTAGAAGCGTATGTTGATGGTGATACATATTCATCTGGTCCTGTACATCTTAAGTTACGTATTACTCAAATGCCTGTTTTTAATGATAAGGCTAAAATGCCAGCTTATTAAATTGAATAGTATTTTGGTTTATATACTTTAAACGAAGGTCTTATGTAAATTTTTACATAAGACCTTCGTTTTGTGTTAAAATATAAATGCTGTATTAGAAATGAGGATAATAATATGACTGATACTACGTACATTTTGGCTGTAGATCCAGGCAATGAAAAAACAGGTGTAGCAATTGTGACACCTTCTGGTACTATGGTATGTCGTAAAATTATTATGACAAAACAGTTCAATGGTGAAATTGAACGTATATTAACTGAATACTATGGAATTGTTCATATGGTATGTGGAAATGGTACAAATCATAAATATTTGTATCCATCGCTTCAACAAATTGGACGAAATCATAAAATTACGACTAGCTTAATTGATGAATCGCATAGTACGGAAGAGGCTCGAAAATTATATTGGAAGTATAATCCTCCTACAGGATGGCGTAAAATTATCCCTACGTCTATGCAATTTCCACCTGAACCTGTAGATGATTTGACAGCTTTTGTTATTGGTTTACGATATACAAAACAACTAAGCCAAGCTGTTAATGACATACAAGGTGATACGATGGATGCTAGTGAGTTAGAAGAAAAAAGATTACATGCTATGGAGCAGTTGTACGGTAAAGGAGAAGTGCATGAAAAATGAAACTTTAACGCATAACTGGTCGAACTTTATTATGCGTTGCTTAATGATGATCTTAGGGGCCTTAATTTATACTATAGGCTTAGATTTATTTTTAGTACCGAATAGTATCATCGATGGCGGTGTAGTTGGTATTTCCTTGATGGCTGCAGAGCTTTCAGGAATTTCCTTTAGTATTTTCGTCGTACTCTTTAACTTGCCTTTCTTATATATTGGCTATAGAGCTAATGGCAAAAACTTTACTTTCTCTACACTATTTTCTATCGTATGGATGGCAATTTTCTCTACCTTTGCTCATGATTTTACACCTATCACAACAGATCCATTCTTAGGTTCTATCTTTGGTGGTATCATTTTAGGTATTGGGGTAGGCCTCATAATACGTAATGGTGGTTCTTTAGATGGCTCTGAAATTGTGGCGATCATCTTTGATAGACGTTCCACTTTCTCCGTTGGTGAAATCGTAATGGCCATGAATCTCATTATTCTTGGTGCCGCAGGTTTTGTATATAGTTGGAATAGTGCTATGTATTCCTTAATCGCTTATTTCATTGCTTATAAGATGATCGATATTACAATTACAGGCCTTGATGAATCTAAAGGGGTAATGATTATTACAGATGCAGAGAACTCTAAGAATCTTGCAGATGCATTAAATGCGAACCTTAATCGTGGTGTTACAATTATGTATGGTGAAGGGGGCTATTTAAAGCAACCTAAGCATGTTTTATATTCTGTAGTAACAAGACTTGAAATTATGAGGTTAAAAAATACTGTTTATGAAGTAGATCCATCGGCATTTATTACGATTCAAGATGTACATGATGTATTTGGTGGTAGATTTACAAAGAACGGTCATTAAGGGGTTAATATGAGTAATAAAATAGTAAAAGAAATATTAGATTGGATTTATGCCATTGTATTGGCATTAATTATTGCCATGGTAATTCATATTTTCTTGATTCAACCAACACGTGTTTCTGGTGAATCAATGGAGGATACACTACATAATGGTCAATACTTAATTGTAACGAAGTGGCATCATATTATGAATGAAATGCCAAATTATGGACAAATTGTAATCATTGATAGTCGTGTTAATCGCGCTCGTACGTGGGTGGATGATGTAGAAGAACCATTGATGAACTATGCATCTGTCTTTAATAAAGCTGCTCAAACAAATGATGTATGGGTTAAGCGCGTTATTGGTCGTCCAGGTGATGTATTAGAATTTAAAGATGGTCATGTATGGCGTAATGGTGAACAATTACAAGAACCATATACTAAAGATACAATAATGAATTATACACGTTCTACACCGGTTACTGTTCCAGAAGGTCATGTATTTGTGATGGGGGATAACCGAAATCATTCTAGTGATAGTCGTTTCATTGGCCCTGTTCCAGTTGATCACGTCCTAGGTTTTGTATCCTATGCAATTTAATGCTTCTAAAAGCCTCTCTATAGTAGTAATTACTATAGAGAGGCTTTTTGTATTTAAATAATGGGGTATTTATAGCTTAATATTATTAATTACATATTTTAAGAGATAATATATGATGAATGGCATTGATAAGGTTATTACTAATAGAAATTAGAGAGACAAAATAAAGGTATTAATAATAGAAAAGAGGAATATAATTATATTTTAGGTCTATATATTAGTATTAAATATTAAATAATATGATATTCATTATTTTTAATAATTGAAAGTTGTAGGTTTATTATCTAAAATACATGAATTTTAGATAAATAAAATGAAATTGCGCAAAATTTAATTTTGAAAAATGCAGTAAAAATCTATGTTTATAGGTTTATTTTTATTCATGAAAGAAATTTCATCAAATTAAGTTGTATAAAATGCTTTACAAAAAAATTTGGACGGTGATATATTCTAATCACAGTAAGGCACCACTAATAAAGAGGTGACGCTGTGATAGATAATATAGTCGAGGAAACGTGGACACTCCTAATATATCTTTCATAGTTATACCACTTATACAGTGAATGTCTTCTGATACTATAAATTCTTATTTATAAGAAAGAAGGAATTCATTATGAAAAAACAATTCGCAACAATTTTTGCAGCAACAGCAGTATTAGGTGTAACAACAGCATTCGCTGCAAACCCATTCTCCGATGTAACTCCAGATAGCTGGGCATATCAAGCAGTATCTCAATTAGCACAATCTGGTATCGTTAATGGTTACCCAGATGGTACTTTCAAAGGCCAAAACAATATCACTCGTTATGAAATGGCTCAAATGGTAGCTAAAGCAATGGCTAACCAAGATCGTGCTAATGCAGAACAACAAGCAATGATTAACCGCTTAGCAGATGAATTCTCCAACGAGTTGAACAGCTTGGGCGTACGCGTATCTCGTTTGGAAGATCGCGTAGGTAATGTAAAAGTTACTGGTGATGCTCGTATCCGTTACCAAGGTTCTGAAGATAAAGGCGTTTATAAAACAAACAGCAAATCCTTAACAGATGGCCGTGCACGTGTTCAATTCAATGGTAAAGTAAATGATAAAACTGAAGCTGTTGTTCGTGTAAAAGGTAATTACGAATTCGGTGACTCCACAAAAGGTGCTGATGCGACAATCGATCGTGCTTATGTAGATCACAAATTTGGTAATAGCGTATCTGCTAAAGGTGGTCGTTTCCAACAAACAATTGGTGGCGGTTTAATGTACGATGATACATTTGATGGTGCTCAATTGAACGTAGGTAATGATAAAGTTCAAGTACAAGGTGCTTATGGTTACATGATGGCAGGTGCTGCTGATGGTAATTCCAAATCCGATAACCCTTCCGTAGCTTATGTAGGTGTTAAAGGTAAAGTTGGTCAAGAATCCACAGTTGGTGGTTTCTACTCTAAATTGTCTAGCGGCAACTTGAACCATAATGGTTCCACAGTAAACTCTGATAGCCAAGACGTATACGGCTTCAATGCAGATTTACGTAAAGATAAAGTTTGGGTTGGTGGTGAATGGTTAAAAGCTTCCAACGTAAATGACTCCCAAGCTTGGACAGCAGGTGTTGGTTATGGTAATTACGACATCGCTAAAAAAGGTACATGGGATGTAAAAGGTCAATACTTCAACCAAAAAGCTAACGCTCCAATCGTAAGTTCCACTTGGGATCAAGCGTATGACTTAACAAATACATCTAATGGTTATAAAGGTTATATGGCTAGCGTAAACTATGCAGTACAAGATAACGTAGGCTTATCTGCAGGTTATGGTTTCAACTCTAAAGACCAAAAAGGTAATGATCTTTCCGATTTCTACCGTGCAGAATTAAACTACAAATTCTAATTCCCTCACAAACAAAAAAGACTTCTTCGGAAGTCTTTTTTTGTTGTATATAAAGAGATAATATTTTCTTTTGTATATAATAGTATATATATAGTAAAATAAATCTATATATAGTAAAAGGTAAAAATTTATTTGCTTAGTATGTATATCGATCTATTCCACAATATATTGTATGAGGTATTTATGAACCAATTATGCATAAAATAGCTATCGATTAATTAATAGATATGTTATTAATTAGTATAACTTAATAATATATGTGATAATAAATCTCATTTAGTGTAAAAAAAGATAAATTTGATATTTTTAATAAAAAAATATATATCGCATAAAAGTAGATAATAAATGCATTTTAGGGCATTTTAAATTATAAAATTTTTTATAATGAGAATGAAATTGAGAAAAAAGGGTTTACACGAAAATTTGGTTATGCTAATATCACCCTACAAGAAGTAACAAACACATGAAACGAAGAACTTCGATGTAGAATGTGGCGAGGAAACGTGGACACTCCCAGTAATTCTTATTCTGAAGAACAGAGTAGAATGTGAATGTTATGACTTGTAACCTTTTATATTTCTATTTTTCAGAAAGAAGGAATTCAACTATGAAAAAACAATTCGCAGCAATCTTCGCAGCAACAGCAGTTTTGGGTGTAACTACTGCATTCGCAGCTAACCCATTCTCCGACGTAACTCCAGATTCTTGGGCATACCAAGCAGTTTCCCAATTGGCTAACGCTGGTATCGTTAACGGTTACCCAGATGGCACTTTCAAAGGCCAAAACAACATCACTCGTTACGAAATGGCTCAAATGGTAGCTAAAGCTATGGCTAACCAAGACCGCGCTAACGCTGAACAACAAGCTATGATCAACCGTTTGGCTGATGAATTCTCCAACGAATTGAACAACTTGGGAGTTCGTGTAGCTCGTTTGGAAGACCGCGTTGGTAACGTAAAAGTTACTGGCGATACGCGTATTAAATGGGAAGACCAAGAACATGCTTCCTCCAAAACTGATGCTCGTGCTCGTATCCAATTCAATGCAAAAGTAAACGATCGTACTGACGCTGTAGTTCGTGTTAAAGGTGCGTATGAATTTGGTGATGCATCCAAATCTTCTACAGTAACAATGGACCGTGCTTATGTAAACCACAAATTTGGCGAACGCGTATCTGCTAAAGCTGGTCGTTTCGGTCAAATATTCGGTGCTGGTTTAGCTTATGATGCACAATTCGATGGTGCTCAATTCAACGCTGGTAACGATAAAATCGGCTTCCAAGCTGCTTATGGTTACTTGACTTCTAGCAATCTTATGACTGCTTCCCATACACCAGCTGGTGCGACTGCAGCAACTACAACTGTAGAAAAAGATGCTAACGCTGAAGTAGTATACTTAGGCTTAAACGGTAAATTAGGTAAACATGCTGATTTAGGTGGTTTCTATGCTCGTTTCAACGGTAGCAAAGAATTAGGTGTTTCCGAAGATAATGGTGGTTCCGATAAACTTAATAAATTCAAAAACGTTTACGGTTTCAATGCTAACACTAACTTCGACAAAGTTTGGGTTGGTGGCGAATGGGTAAAAGCTTCTAATATTGAAGACTCCACAGCTTGGACTGCAGGCGTTGGTTTTGGCGACTACAGCATTGCTAAAAAAGGTTCTTGGGGCGTTAAAGGTCAATACTTCAACGCTAAAGAAAACGCACCTGTACTCGATTCCACTTGGAACCACAAATACATCCAAAACGCTAAAGGTTGGATGGCTTCCGTTGATTATGCATTACAATCCAATGTTGGTTTGTCCGCATACTATGGCTTCGACTGGAAAACAGCTGACAGCGCTAAAACTGACAAAGCTGACTTCTACCGTGCAGAACTTAACTACAAATTCTAATTTGATAGTTAATCATATAAAAGAGACTCCTTCGGGAGTCTCTTTTTTTATGATTGTACGCCGAATAGGCATGACTAAACCCCCAGTTAAACTGGGGGTCGGTAAAAAATTCTTAGAGAAAAGGAAAGAACCTCCTAGTGGTAAAATGAAGTTGGTCTGGCAACCACAACATTTCAACATAGGAGGTTCAATGTCAATGAATGACGTAAAAAGCTTATCACATAGTAAATGGAGATGTAAATATCATATTGTTTTTGCACCAAAGTATAGAAGGCAAATAATTTATGGACGGATAAAAGCTGATGTAGGTAAAATTTTAAGAGATTTATGTAATAGAAAAATGTAGAGATTATAGAGGCAGAATGCTGTCCGGATCATATTCATATGTTAGTAACTATTCCACCACATTTAAGTGTATCAAGTTTTATGGGATATTTAAAAAGCAAAAGTAGCCTCATGATATTCGATAAACACGCAAATTTAAAATATAAGTATGGAAATAGACATTTCTGGTGTAGAGGATATTATGTGGATACAGTGGGAAGATACGAAGGAGCGATAAAAGAGTATATTCGCAATCAATTACAAGAAGATATAGCACAAGATACATTAAACTTTAAAGAATATACCGACCCGTTTACGGGTGAGCCGGTAAAATAGGCAAAATAAAAGCCCCCGAGTAGGGGGCAGCCAGTGGTAATAGAGTGGTTGTCAGATCATTCAAAGCCCTCTTTAGAGGGCCACCACTAGAGAAAGACCCTTATAGGGTCAGAGCAAACCACCCGTTCTACGGGTGGTTATGATTAATATATAGATTCCTATAATTAATTGATATAGAATACCCTTTATTATGCTATTTTGATAATTTATTGACAGTTTTGTCGTTATATATAGCATAAATTGTATGATTTATAAATACTGTTATTGGGTTGTACAAATATTTTTATATTAGTGCATTACTGCATATTCTATCTATATAAGCACTATAAATGGTATAATAAAGAGTATTAGATTTTCTTGTGAAGGAGGTAAGAATGAATCCTTCTTTTTCTCATATAAAAATGGTAGCCATCGATTGTGATGAGACGTTAGTTCGAAGTGATAATACAGTTTCTGCGTATACAGTTGATGTATTGCATCGCTTGCAGCAGAAGGGAATTGGTATAATAATTGCAACTGGACGCATGTATCAAACGGCAAAACCAATTGGATTAGCATTACAACTTGGTAATGTTCCTATGATACTGTTCTCTGGTGGTTTAATCCAGGAGTTAGAAACGGGATATAAGCTATTTGAACAAACTGTTCCTATAGATGTAGTACATCGTGTTTTTCAACTCGGCCAACAATATAGTTGGCATATACAATCGTATGTAGATGATCATTTACTATGTCATCATAAAAATTGGCAATCCGATCATTATGAACAGCAAACAGGGGCTGTAGCTGAGTTTTTAGGTGATACAATTTATACACTTTCTTCAGAACCTAATAAGCTCATTGCTATCGATACAAAGGAAGGAATCGATATAATTATTGATATCTTGACCCCATTAGTTGGTAATCAAGTTACATTAGTGCGTAGTCAACGAGATTTTCTCGAAATCACTGCACCGAATGTATCAAAAGGGCGTGCATTAGCTCGATTAGCACTAGATAATAATCTTAGCTTTGAAAATATAGTTTCCTTTGGAAATGCAGAGAACGATATTTCTATGTTAAGTGAAACGGGATATTCGGTAGCCGTTTCAAATGCAACAGAACATGTAAAATCTGTGGCTAATGAAGTATGTGGTCATCATAATGAAGATGGTGTAGCTCACTGGATAGAAAAGAATCTTTTATAATGGAGTAAAACTATGGAAGCATTTCGTTTATTAATTGTTACAGGCATGTCTGGTGCCGGCAAAACTCAGGTTCTACAAGCATTAGAGGATATGGGCTATCTATGTATTGATAATATTCCTCCTATACTGATTCCTAAGCTAAGTGAAATTTGTCGACAAGGTGGAGAACGTACAAACCGTGTAGCTTTAGTTGTAGATATTCGCGGTGGTGAATTCTTTGAAGCCCTTTCATCATCTCTTGAAACATTAAGAGAAATGAAGGTAGATTATGAAATTGTCTTTATGGATGCTACAGATGAGACGTTAATTAGACGATATAAAGAAAGTCGTCGCAGCCATCCACTGGCTCCAGATGGGATGATCACTACAGGTTTGAAAGAAGAACGTCAGATATTAAATTCTGTACGACATAAAGCAGACTTCATTATTGATACAACGAATATGAAAACTGCGAGCCTCAAAGAGTATTTAAAAACTCGATTCACTCAAGTTGACGAAGGACATGGCATGTCTATTACAGTTGTAAGCTTTGGCTTTAAATATGGATTACCATTGGATGCGGATATGGTTTGGGATGTTCGATTTTTACCAAACCCATTCTACATTCCAGATTTTCGTCATAAAACAGGTCGTGTGAAAGCTGTAAATGAATATATTCATTCTTTTGAAGTTACAGAGGAATTTAAAAAGCGTTATTTTGATACTATTGATTTTCTTGTGCCTAATTATGAACAAGAAGGGAAGTCTCAATTTATCGTTGCTGTAGGCTGTACAGGTGGTATGCATCGATCTGTGGCTATGGCAGAAGCATTATATTCTCATCTATTAGAAAACGGCTATCGCGTTTCTGTAGAACATCGAGATATGATGAAAAATAATGTAGAAGAAGATTATAATCCTCATGAAATTAAAACACTTGGTAACTAGATAGGGGTTCATATGTTGCGAAAAAGATGGTTTCGGTGGCTTATTCCGGGCCTAAATATAAAACGTTGGCTTGCCCTTTTTAGTTGTGGTGTAGGTCTTTTAATCATTGGTATTTCATTGATGTTTAACTATCAATGGCTTGCCGTTCTTGAAGATATTGTATTAGCCTTTTCTTATAATATGACGGGCTTTTACAATTATAATGTGCTCATTGCTGTAGGCGTTGTTGTACTATCGATTGGCGCTGTTTTAATGTTAATCGGTACGAGTAAGGTTATTAAAACGATTATTCGTGCTGTATTACCTAATCCTGATAGTAAGGTGTCGGATATTATTTTCCAAAATATACGCCTCGATAAAGGTCCTAAGATCGTTGTTATCGGCGGTGGTACAGGGCTATCAAATTTATTACGTGGATTAAAAATACACACCTCTAATTTGTCTGCTATTGTAACCGTAGCTGACGATGGTGGTTCCTCGGGACGCTTGCGTAAAGATTTTAAAATGATTGCTCCTGGCGATTTACGAAACTGCTTGATTGCATTAGCTGAACAAGAAGGGGTTATGGAAAATCTTTTCCGTTATCGCTTTGAAGGAGAAAATGAACTATCTGGGCATAGTTTTGGTAACCTCTTTATCACAGCACTTGCTCAAGTATATGATGGCGATGTGGAGGAAGCGCTTGAAGCGGCTAGTAAATTGTTGCGTGTACGAGGTCGTGTAATTCCGTCGTCTACTGAGTTCATTAAATTAGTAGCGGAGATGACCGATGGTACTATCGTAGAAGGTGAAAGTAATATTCCTAATTCTGGTAAACGCATTCGCCATATGTATAGTGAGCCAGCACAGCCAAAACCAGAAGGTGCTGCGTTACGTGCTATCGATGAAGCAGATGTTATCATCTTTGGACCAGGTAGCTTATATACAAGTATCATTCCGAATTTGTTAACTGATAAAATTGCATCTCATGTACGCGCTAGCAAGGCAAATAAAATTTACATTGCTAATGTTATGACTCAACCTGGTGAAACATCGGGCTATACACTTAGTGATCATGTGGAGGCTCTCATTGCACATGGTGGTGAAGGCATTGTAGATACTGTACTTGCTAACGATGGACCACTACCAATTCAAATGGTAGAACAATATAGTGCTGTAGGTTCAGAGCCTGTAGTATTAGATACTAAGAAGCTACAAGCTAAAGGAATACGTACGATTCGGGCTACATTGATAAGCCCTAAAAAGCCGGCTGTTCATGATCCTGAACGGTTAGGTAAAGTAATTATGGATATTGTGCATGCTATGCAATCAGATACTGAACCACATATCCTAGAGTATTATCTCCAACGAGATGATCATTAATGAGAAGGGATACCTATGTCATTTGCTGAAGATGTAAAAAATGAATTATGCCAATATGAATCCTCTAGTGATGCAGATTTGGCCATGAAAATTGAAGCGTCTTGCTTATTGCGCATGGGTGGATCTATCATTCTGGGGATGAAGGGTGCTGTTGGTATTAGATTGGCTACTGCAAATAATGCAGTAGCTCGTCGCTTGTTAGGCATATTAAAAAAACAATATGAATTACCTACCAATGTATTAGTACGACAAGGACTAAACTTGCGTAAGAAAAATATGTATACTTTATCTGTAGAGCCATCTATAGAAGGGCGAAAGGCGTTAGAAGATCTTGCTTTATGGCCTGTAACTGAACAAATTCCTCGTAGTTGGCTTAAATCTATGGAGGCACGACGTGCTTTTTTACGGGGTGCTTTTTTAGGCGGTGGCTCTGTTAATAAGCCACAAAGTGACTATCATCTCGAGTTTATGACGGGGAATGAGAATTTTGCAAAGGAAATTATTCATGTATTGCGGCTCTTTCACATTCATGCAGGATTGACGGAGCGTAAAGAAGAATATGTGGTATACCTTAAAGAAGGCGACGCAGTCACGAATTGCTTGCAGATTATGGGGGCTCAATCAGCACTGATGGAATTTGAAAACGTGCGCATAATGAAAACTGTGCGAAATCAAATTAATCGACAAGTAAACTGTGAGACTGCAAATTTGCAAAAGGTTGTAGATGCTGCAGTACGCCAGGTGAAGGCTATTCGAATTATCGATAGAGAAATTGGTATTGATGAGTTGCCTGAAAAGTTGCGGATTGTAGCAAGATTGAGATGGGACAATCCAGAAGCGAGTCTGAAAGAACTTGAAGAATTGATGGATGGCGAATTATCTAAGTCGGGTATTGGACATCGTTTAAAGAAAATTGAAGCATTAGCACTTACGTATGACCCTATGGGGCTTGAAGAAATATAGAGGTATTAATATATGTTTTCTTATAAATCAAAATATTGTGTAGCCGCAGCGATGGCCGCCATGGCTGCTCTTACAGGCCATGTAGAGGCTCGTGATATAGATTTACAATCAATTGGATATTTTCAGTTTTCTCCGTTGCCACCAAGCTTGGTGTCTCAAACGGATACATTGCTATTATCAGATAGCCCTGAATATGTAGGACCAGTAGGCGGTACACTTAGTGCTGGTACTATTAATGGGAATGGCCGCATTTATTTTTATCACGTAAATGAAATGGATCAGCCCCATAAGATTGCTATCGTACTAGAAAATCAAACGGCATATCCTAATACTGTTCATGTAATGAGACAGTTAAAATCTGTGGCAACGCCAGACTATTTTGCTGCTGGTCGCGATTTATCCCGCAAGGATTTAGAGCATCCTTTAGATGAAAGTCCCAATGCGAGACCATTATACTCCCTAAGCATTCCTCCCCAAGGGCGCCAATTAATCTTTACTGATTTGGAAAATACACCGGTATATCAAGATGCGTTATTTACAGGCATTGTAGATATTAAAACAGAGGCGCCAATCTTTGCCCGCGTTATGATGCTACCTATGGGCATGGATGCCGTCGATGCATCACATTGGGCTAAGAACTTACCTATTGATGAAATTCAATTGCGCGGTACATATACTGGTTCAAAGCGTAATATGGAGGTTACTACACCTTTTGATACAGCCTTAGGCGGTGCTTTTGTTGAAGTTGGTAACGACCGTGAGGATGCCTTTATCAATGGTGTAGATGAAATGCAAAATAAAGCATTTGTTCGTGACCGTGGTAACTATGGTGTTTCATACACTTTAAAAATTCCTACAAAGGGTAATGAACCGTTTAGATTGTATTTTAACCCTCTTGGTGGGCCATATTCTGGCTCCTTTACGGTAAAAGCACTTCATCAACAAGGTGCCCGTAGAGGTCAAACCGATACGCGTACCTATCATATCGGTGGTGCTGATGGGATTACTGCACTAGGGGACGGTACTATATTAGATAGCCGTCTTATGGGTAATTATAATGCAGGCGATTTGTTAACATTAAACTTCATGCCGGCAGGTGCATCTAATTTGCCAATACGATTCTTATTGATTCCTGAATCTCTTGCAAATCCGCAAAAACATCAGACTATTGCGGTCAATGTACCAAAAGATGTAAAAGATAGTTTAGGTCATCCAACGCAAAGTGGTACACAAATTCCTGTAGGTCCTATCAATGGTAAAGATACTAATAAGGGAACTGTAGATACATCTAAATCTACTATGACTCCTGCAAAACAGGCAGAAACAATTGCTCACGAAGAAACAAAAAAATTGAGTGTTAAAGCTGCGGCAGATGCTAAAAAAGAGGCACAACTCAAAAAAGCAAAAGATGCAGAAGAAGCATTAGCGCGTAAGAAGGCTGAAGAAGCTCGTATAGCAGCAGAAAAGGCCGAATTGGCGCGTAAAGCAGCAGAAGCAAAACATGCTGAAGTGGAGCGCAAACTAGCAGAGAAAGCTGAGGCGAATCGCAAAGCTGCTGAATTGAAGGCGGCTCAAGAAGCACAAGCTGCAAAAGAAAAAGCTGCATTAGAAGCTAAAAAAGCTGAAGAAATGCGCCAAGCAGAAGAAGCTAAACGACTAGAAGCTGAAAGAAAAGCTGAGCTTGATCGAAAAGTAGCTGAAGCACGTAAGGCCGAAGAAGAACGTAAAGCTGAAATGGCTCGTATTGAAGCAGCACGAAAGGCTGAAGAAGCTAGACAAGCCGCAGAAGCCAAGGCTCGATTTGAAGCACAACGGGCAGCAGAAAAGGCAGCGTTAGAGGCAAAAAAAGCTGAAGAAGAACGCTTAGCAGCTGAAGCGAAAGCGCGTTTAGAAGCACAGCGAAAAGCAGAACAAGAAGCATTAGAGGCACGCCGCGCAGAAGAAGCACGTAAAGCTGCAGAAGCGAAAGCTGCTTTAGAAGCACAACGTGCTGCTGAGCAAGCCGCTCTTGAAGCGAAGCGTCAAGAAGATGCTCGTAGAGCGGCAGAGGCTAAGGCTGCTTTGGAAGCACAACAAATGGAAGCAGCAAGAAAAGCAGAAGAGGCTCGTCGTGCGGAGGAAGCGCGTAGAGCAGAAGAAGCTCGAATTGAAGCGGAACGTAAAGCTGAGGCCGCTCGCGTAGCAGCAGAAGCAAAACGAGCAGAGGAAGCACGCAAAGCTGAAGCTGCGAGAATTGAAGCGGCGCGTAAAGCTGAACAAGCTCGTTTAGAAGCAGAAGCACGTAGAGCAGAAGAAGCTCGGAAAGCAGAAGCAGCTAGACTTGAGGCACAACGTAGAGCTGAACAGGAACGACTCGAAGCAGCGCGCCGTGCTGAAGAAGCTCGCATTGCTGCAGAGGCTAAACGTGCCGAAGAAGTGCGTAGAGCCGAAGAAGCTCGTCGCATAGAAGAAGCAAGACGTGCCGAAGAGGCTCGTAAAGCAGAGGCGGCTCGTATAGCGGCGGAAGCTCGTAAGGCAGAGCAAGAGCGACTTGCTGCAGAACGAGCTGAAGCAGAACGTCAAGCAGCCGAGGCACGACGCCTTGCTGAGGAACGATATAAAGCGCAACTAGAGGCAGAACGTAAAGCTGAAGCTGCCCGTCAACAAGCGTTGGCTCAAGCTGAAATAGAGCGTAAAGCAAAAGAGCGTGCTGAAGCTATTCAACGTGTCCGAGATCAACAAGAGAGTGCTCGTCGTCGTGCAGAACTTGCACGTCAACAACTTGAAGCCGAACGTAAGGCTGCTCAAGCATCTAAGAGGACTCCTTCCTTCAGTGAACTTGATGATATTCATGGGGATACATCAAATGTAACTATTCCAAATGCTGTATCCATTGATGAGTTGACAAAACCTAGACCGACTGCATCTCAAAATACACGTCGTCGTGAGCAACGTCAACCTCAATTGTCGCCAAATCAGCAATATGTGCAGATAGATCCTGTAGCGAATGAGCCGCAACAAGATCAAATGCCATATACTCCACAAAATGAACAGCAAAATGATGAAGAAAACCCACCAAGATTATATCCATTAGGTTAAGACCCTTAATTTCTAAAAAAAATTTTAGATTAAAGTTTAAGATATAGAAGTGGATTAATAGCTGTTTAAATATAGAGAGGACAAGCAATTTTATATGCTTGTCCTCTTTTTAAAATCCATATGAATTTTGTGTTTTACATTGACTTTCAAAGGTGGATTCAGTACAATAAATAAAGAAATGCATATATGGTACGAGAGACCATTGCATAATACAATACCTTTTAATTTAGTCCAGAGAGGCTGAGAAAGGAATATAGTTGAAGTGCCCATAGGGGCTTCTTTGTGCAAACTATTTGACCTTTTGCCCTGGGCAAAAGGTCTTTTTTGTTACGTGAGTTAGGAGGAAATCATGGGACAAGTTAGCCTAAAAGGCAAAGATTTATTGGGTTTGCAAAATGTGTCACCTGAAGAAATCAAATTGATTTTAGATGTGGCAAAGAAAATGAAGAAGATTGTTCTTTCTGATGACAAGAAGGTTCCACTTTTAAAGGGGAAATCCATTATTAACCTTTTTATGGAGCCAAGTACTCGTACCCGTAGTTCCTTTGAGTTAGCCGGCAAATACTTAGGGGCTGACGTGATCAATCTTTCTCCTAGTGGATCTTCCATGGGTAAAGGTGAAAGTTTCCGCGATACATTGTTAACTATGTCCTACATGGGCACAGATGCTATCGTAATGCGACACAGCGCAGAAGGTGCACCTTTATATGCTACGAAAGCCGTAGATCCTATTATCATTAACGCAGGCGATGGCGCTCATGAGCATCCAACACAAGCATTACTAGATATGTATTCTATCTTAGAGAAAAAGAAATCTATTGAAGGCCTAAAGGTGGTTATCCTTGGGGATATAATGCATAGTCGCGTAGCACGCTCCAACATTTATGGCCTTACAAAAATGGGGGCTGATGTACATCTAGCTGGTCCTCGTACAATGGTATATCCAGAATTTGAAAAATTAGGTGTTACCGTACACCATGATATTCGTGAAGCAGTGGCTGATGCAGATGTAGTTAACGTACTTCGCATTCAATTAGAACGCATTCATTCTGCATTGTATCCTACAAATAGAGAATATGCTCGTATCTTTGGTATTAACAATGATGTATTAAAATTAGCTAAAGATGATGTAATGGTAATGCATCCAGGTCCTATGAACCGCGGCCTTGAAATTGCACCAGATGTAGCATATTCTGATCAATCCGTAATTCAAGAACAGGTACGTAATGGCGTAGCTGTACGTATGGCTGTATTGTACTTAACTATTATCGGAGGTGACGGTAGTGAGCTTGCTTATTAAAAATGGTACGGTAGTTAATCCGGCAAAAAAACAAAACGAAGTAGCAGATGTTCTCGTAAAAGATGGTAAAATTGCAGCCATCGGTCAAAACTTGAGTGCTGAAGGTGCTGAAGTTTATGATGCAACAGGGCTTATCGTAGCACCTGGTCTTATCGATATTCACACACATTTGCGCGAACCAGGCCAAGAAGCTAAAGAAGATTTCCACTCTGGTACACAAGCGGCTGCTGCAGGTGGTTTCACACGTGTTGTCACTATGGCTAATACTAACCCAGTTGTAGATAATGCTGCACTTGTAAGAGGTTTACAAAAACAGGCTGAACTCACTGGCGTTGTGAAAGTAGAATTTATTGGCGCTGTATCAAAAGGCCTAGAAGGTAAGGAACTTGCTGAAATGGGCGATATGGCAGAAGCTGGTGTAGTAGCATTCTCCGATGATGGTCACTATGTAGAAAATGCTGCATTTATGCGTCGTGCCTTAGAATACTCCTCCATGTTTAATAAAATGGTTATCGACCATGCAGAAGATATTACATTGACTAAAAATGGCCATATGCATGAAGGTATTGTTTCTTATGAATTAGGTGTTATTGGTCGTCCTGCAGTAGCTGAAGATTTGGCTGTTGCTCGTGATATCTTGTTATCTGAAATGACAGGTGGTCATATCCATATCGCCCACGTAAGTAGTAAAAATACTGTAGATATGGTGCGCCGTGCGAAGGCTAAAGGCCTTAATGTAACATGTGAAGTTACAAGCCAACATTTATCTTTCACAGATGAATACCTACGCGAATATAACCCAGCATTCAAAATGGCTCCTCCAATTCGCTCTGAAGATCATCGCCAAGCATTATTAGAAGGCTTGAAAGATGGTACAATCGATGCGATTATTACAGACCATGCACCACATGCATATGAAGAAAAAGACCATGAATTCTGCTGTGCACCAAATGGTTTCAGTGGCCTCGAAACATCTTTGGCGGCGGTTATTACCAATGCATATGGTCCTGATAAACTAAGCATCGATCAAGTTGTGTACTATATGAGTACTCGACCAGCTGAGTTGATGCACCTTGATGCAGGTGTTCTTGAAGTTGGCAAGCCAGCAGATATTACCGTATTCTCCACGACTGAAGAATGGACAGTAGATCGAAATAAATTCTATACAAAAGGTAAAGTTAGCCCATTTGATGGTATGACTGTTACAGGTAAAGCTAAACTCACAGTCGTTGATGGCAAAATTGTTATGAAGGAGGGCGTAGTCTTATAATGAAAGGCAAGTTAGTTCTTGAAGATGGTTCCGTGTTTGAAGGTTCCTTATTAGGTGGCGCCCCAACGGTAGGCGAAGTTGTATTTAACACAGGTATGACAGGGTATCAAGAAATCTTGACTGATCCATCCTATGCGGATCAAATTATTACATTAACCTATCCTTTAATTGGTAATTATGGTACTTTAAATTCTATTACTCAAGGTCCTAAACCATATTGTAAAGGTTTTATTGTAGGTGAACTGTGTGACTTTCCATCTAACTGGCAAAATGAGGGGTTATTTAGTGAGTATCTTCGTTTGCACGGCATCCCTTGCCTTTATGATGTAGATACACGTGCTATTACACGTGTTCTTCGTAACCATGGTGTAATGAAGGGCGTACTTGTACGCTCTGATTATCCTATGGAGGATATTCAAAAATTGTTTAAACAAGACTTGCCAACAGATCAAGTTATGCGTGTAACTACAAAATGGCAAGGTATGCGTGGCGATAAAAATGCTGAATTCCACGTAGCGGTAATGGATTATGGTGTAAAGGAAAATATCCTTCGCTCTCTAGAAGCTGCAGGCTGTCGTCTTACTGTATTTCCTGCAGATGCTAAGGCTGAAGATGTGTTGGCAGCAAATCCAGATGGTATTTTTTTATCTAATGGCCCTGGAGACCCTCAAGATCTTGGCTATGCAGTAGAAGAAGTAAAGAAAATGTTTGGTAAGAAACCAATCTTTGGCATCTGTATGGGGCATCAAGTATTGGCACAAGCTTATGGTGGTACCACATTCAAATTGAAATTTGGTCACCGTGGTTCTAACCATCCTGTACAAGATTTACGTACTGGTCGGGTATATATTACATCTCAAAACCATGGTTATGCGGTAGATGATACTTCTTTGCCAGATTTCGTAGAAATTACACATCGTAGTGTAAATGATGGTACCGTAGAAGGTATGCGTCATAAAGAATTGCCAATCTTCTCCGTACAATACCATCCAGAAGCATCCCCAGGACCTACTGATAACCTATATTTATTTGACGAATTTGAAGACTTAATGAGAAAGGGAAAATAATATGACCTCAGAAGCAAAAAAAGTACTTGTAATTGGTTCTGGTCCAATTATTATCGGTCAAGCTGCAGAGTTTGATTATGCTGGTACACAAGCATGCCGTTCCCTTCGAGAAGAGGGTTATAAAGTAGTATTGGTTAACTCCAACCCTGCTACTATTATGACTGATACAGATATTGCAGACCGCGTATATGTAGAACCGATTAGTCTTGAATTCGTAACAGAAGTTATAAAAAAAGAACGCCCTTGGGGCTTGTTGGCTACATTAGGTGGTCAAGTAGGTCTTAATATGGCGGTACAATTGTCTGAAGCTGGCGTATTAGAAGAATATGGTGTAAAACTTCTTGGTACAACTCTTGAAGCCATTAAACAAGCGGAAGACCGTGAGCTTTTCAAAGAAGCGATGAAGGAAATCAACCAACCGGTTCCTGAATCCGATATCTTTAACGATCTTGAAGAAGCAGTAGCCTTTGCTAATCGTATTGGGTATCCTATTATCATCCGTCCTGCATACACATTAGGCGGTACTGGTGGAGGTATTGCCCATAATGAAGATGAAATGTATGAAATCACACGTCGTGGTTTGAAACTTTCACCAATTCACCAAATTCTAGCAGAACGTTCCGTTGCAGGCTGGAAAGAGATTGAATACGAAGTAATGCGCGATAGTGCAGATAACTGCATCATCGTATGTAATATGGAAAATATTGACCCTGTTGGTGTGCATACTGGGGATTCTATCGTTGTGGCACCAAGCCAAACCTTGAACGATATTCAATACCAAATGCTGCGTACCGCATCTGTAGAGATTATCCGTTATTTAAAAATCGAAGGCGGTTGTAACGTACAATACGCTTTGAATCCAAATAGCAACGAATATATTGTTATCGAAGTAAACCCTCGCGTATCTCGTTCCTCTGCATTGGCATCTAAAGCAACTGGGTACCCAATTGCGAAGGTAGCAGCAAAAATTGCAGTAGGCATGACATTGGATCAAATTACAAATGCTGTAACCGGTGAAACTAAAGCATGCTTTGAGCCGACTCTTGACTATGTAGTAACTAAGTTCCCACGCTGGCCTTTTGAAAAATTCAATTTGGCGGACCGCACATTGGGCACACAAATGAAAGCCACTGGCGAAGTTATGGCTATTGACCGTTCTTTGGAAGGCTCCTTACTTAAAGCAATTCGTTCCTTGGAAATTGGTTTAGACCATATTGAGCTTAAGAAAATCGCTCATGAGTCTATGGAACAATTGATCGAACGTTTACATTTAGTAGATGATGAACGTATCTATGTTGTAGCAGAAGCACTTCGCAAGGGAATCAGTGTAGAAAAAATCCACTATATTACAAAAATTGATACATTCTTTATTGAAAAAATCAAAAACATTGTTACTGTGGAAAAAGCATTGGCTGAGCAAGGTTTAACAGAGGATGTATTGCGCAAAGCAAAACGTTATTCCTTCACTGATTCTGTTATCGCTCGTTATGCTAATACAACTGTAGAAGATGTTCGTGCAAAACGTAAAGAATGGAATATTCTTCCAACATATAAATACGTAGATACATGTGCGGCTGAATTTGAATCTAAAACACCGTACTATTACAGTGCTTATGCACAAGAAGACGAAGTTAGACCACTAGGCGAAAAATCCGTAGTGGTACTTGGTTCTGGCCCGATTCGTATTGGTCAAGGCGTAGAGTTCGATTACTGCTCCGTACATTCCTCATGGGCCCTTCGTAAAGCGGGTTATCAATCTATTATGATTAATAACAACCCAGAAACAGTGTCTACTGACTTTGATATTTCTGACTCTTTATACTTTGAGCCATTGACTGTGGACGATGTAATGGAAATTATCAATAAAGAACAGCCAGCTGGCGTCATTGCTCAATTTGGTGGTCAAACGGCTATCAATTTGGCAGGCCCATTGGCAGAACGTGGCGTCAAAATCCTCGGTACATCCGTAGATAGCATCGATATGGCGGAAGACCGTGAACGCTTTGATGAATTGTTGGCGAAGCTTGGTATCCCTCGCCCAGTAGGTGCTTTGGTAACCTCTGATGAAGAAGCACAAGAAGCAGCTAAAAAGTTGAAATACCCGTTAATCGTTCGCCCTTCTTATGTATTGGGCGGTCGTGCGATGGAAATCGTATACAACGATAAAGAGCTTGATGTATACATGAAGGAAGCCGTAGTAGCATCTAAGGAGCATCCTGTTCTTATCGACCGTTACATGGTTGGTATGGAGGTAGAGGTTGACGCTATTTCTGACGGTACCGATGTATGTATCCCTGGTATTATGGAACAAATCGAACGCGCCGGTGTTCACTCTGGTGACTCCATGGCTGTTTATCCAGCTCAACATTTGAGCCAAGAATTGATTGATCAAATCGTTGATTATACACGTCGTATTGCAGTAGGCCTTAATGTTAAAGGTGTACTTAATATTCAATATATCGTGGCTGATGGTGAACTTAACGTTATCGAAGTTAACCCTCGTTCTAGCCGTACTGTACCATTCATTTCTAAGGTTACAGGTATCAATATGGTAGAATGTGCAACACGCATTGCCCTTGGTGAAAGCTTAAAAGACTTAAGCTTACCACTTGGTCTTGTACCTAATAAACCATATGTAGCTGTAAAAGCACCTGTATTCTCCTTCTCTAAAATGGGCCTTGTAGAAATCGCTCTTGGACCTGAAATGAAGTCTACTGGTGAGGTTATGGGGATTGGTCGCACATATTCTGAAGCTTTATTCAAAGCTATCAATGGTGCCAACATGCGTATCCCAGAGGATGGTACAATCCTTATGACTGTTGCAGACCGCGATAAAGAGGAAGCTAGTCAATTAGCAAAAGGCTTTATTGATTTGGGTTATCACATTGAAGCAACTGGTGGTACTGGTAAATACTTCAAGGAACATGGCGTTGACTGCAAGGTAGTTAACAAAATCTCTGAAGGCGATGATAACTGTGCTGACCACATTCGTCAAGACAAAGTCGATCTTGTACTTAATACATTGACTGCAGGTAAACGACCTGAACGCGAAGGCTTCCAATTGCGTCGTCTTGCTGTAGAAATGGGTACACCATGCTTAACAAGTCTCGATACAGCACGGGAAGTATTGCGTGTTGTGGCGAATCGTAAAGATGATGCGAACTACACTGTAGAAGCATTACAAGATTTTGAATTGGAGTAAAATCATGAGTGGCTATGTAGAACAGGGCGAAGTCGTTCGCAATGAGCAAATAGGCTCTGATGTGTGGATTATGGATGTTCACGCACCAAAACAAGCAGCAGAAGCAAAGGTAGGACAGTTTTGTAATGTTCGCGTAGCGGATTCTACGGCACCATTGTTGCGCCGCCCTATTAGCTATGCTGGATTTGATGCCCGAAAGGGTACGATTACCCTTTTGTATCGCGTCGTAGGCAAGGGGACTGAAATTATGACACGTCTCGTGCCTGGTGATACATTAGATTGTTTAGGTCCTTTGGGCGAACCGTTTGTAACATCTAATAATATGCTTCTCGTTGGCGGTGGCGTTGGTATTGCACCGATGCTATGTATCGCATCCCATTTGCAAAAAGATGAAGAAGCACAAGTTATTCTTGGTTTTAGAAATGAAAGCGAAACCTTCTGGGCTGATTTATTTAAAGATACGCCTGTTCAAGTCCACATCACTACTGATGATGGTAGCGTAGGTACAAAAGGCTTCCCTACAGCAATCATGCCTGACCTAATTAATGCTAATTCGTTTACCTCTGTTATGACTTGTGGTCCTATGCCTATGATGAAAGGCGTAGCACAAGTGGCTAAAGAACTCAATGTGCCATGCCAAGTATCTTTAGAAGAGCGCATGGGATGTGGTACGGGCGGTTGCTTAGGTTGCGCTTGTGATGGTGCCGGTGGCAAACGTTATAAAGTTTGTAAAGATGGTCCTGTATTCCCAGCTGAGGAGGTGTTCTTTTAATGCGTGAACGCGATTTAAATAACACCGTTACGCCTAATCCAAAGCTCGCCATCGATTACTGCGGGATTAAGATGAAAAATCCTATTATCGCTGCATCTGGTACCTTTGGTAATGGCCCTGAGTATGCTGGTTATTTAGACCTTAGTAATGAAGTAGGTGCTATTTCTGTAAAAGGATTAACACCTAAAGGTCGTCATGGCAATCCTGGTACTCGCATTGCAGAAACACCATCTGGCGTATTGAACTGTATTGGCCTTGAAAATCCTGGGGCTGAACATTTTGTTAAAGAAATTCTGCCGGATATTAAGAAATATGATGTACCTTTATTAGCCAATATGTCTGCGGGCACAATTGATGAGTTTACTTGGATGGCAGAGACGTTATCTGTAGATGGTATTGCAGGATTAGAAGTAAACGTATCTTGCCCAAATGTAGAATGTGAAGGCATGGCCTTTGGTGTAGATCCAAAGGTCGTTGAATCAGTAACTAAAGCGGTTCGTAAGGTAACGGATAAACCTGTTATCGTTAAGCTTTCACCAAATGTAACAGACATTGTAGAAATCGCAAAAGCCGTTGAAGCAGGCGGTGGCAATGGGGTAAGTCTAATTAATACCTTGTTGGGCATGGCTATAGATATTCACCGTCGTAAGCCTGTATTGGGTAATACTTACGGTGGATTATCAGGCCCAGCCGTAAAGCCTGTGGCTCTTCGCATGGTTCATCAAGTTTATAAAGGGGTAACTATTCCTATTATTGGTCTTGGTGGTATCATGACTGGCACAGATGCTATCGAATTTATGATGGCAGGGGCGCAAGCCGTTCAAGTTGGTACAGCTACGATGGTAGATCCAACAGCAATTTCACGTATTACCCGTGAAATGAGCGAATATGTAGAACAATATAATCTTAACAGCATCACTGATATTGTAGGTGCTGTTCATCAAGCTTAATAAAATCATATCTACGGTGAACTTAAGCAACCATAAGCATTGCCGTAATGTAAGATCTGATACAAAAAGACCTAGTACAAATTGTACTAGGTCTTTTCTTATGTATTGTATTGGCATCTATAATCAAATAGGTACCAATCATATGAGCTGTTAATGTCATAGTATGGTAATAGTATGTACAAATATGATTATACATAGGCTTTGTAAAAGTCAATAAATTGCTGTGCTACTGGGGAAAGTGCATGGCCTTTAAGTGTGATAAAAGCTTTTTTGAAATCCCCCGAGAATTCTGGCAATTTGATGCGGGCCATTTTGCGATGATTAATGAGTTCCTTAGCGTCCATTGGGACTAAAGAAACTGTACGACCAGAAGAGGCCCACTCAATAGCTGAGCTTTTTGTTGTAGTTATAGCTACCGCATTAAGTTGCTCCATATCTGTTAAGCTAGATTGCATAATCATTCGAACAGAGCCACCAGAAAGGGATAGAGGACATTTTTTTATGTCTTCCCACGTGATGGTATCATGCTCACGATCTGTCCAGAATACATCACGACGGAAAATAGCGTATAAATGCTCTTCTTGGGTAAGCAGGATATCGAATTTATCGATATCTACCATTTGAATATTGGCGATACCTAATTCGGCGCTACCGTTGATGAGTTGGGTCACTACATTTGTCATAAGTCCTTCATAAATTTCAAAATGGACAGATGGATATTTCATGGAAAAAGCTGGTAAATATTGCTGTACGATTGGCGTTGAACGAGATGCAGACGTCGCAATACGTAAAGTACCTTCAATGCGTGAATTCAATTGTTGTACAGCATTATATGTAGATTCTTCAATAGAGCAGAGTTGTTGTGCTTTTTCGTAGAAGATTTTACCAGCATCTGTTAATTGCAAGTTTGATCCTCGTTGGCCGCGTTTAATGTTGATTAATTGAGCCCCAAATTCAGCCTCTAAATATTTCAACTGCTTACTTAACGCTGGTTGTGTAATATGAAGAATCTCTGCGGCCTGTGTCATATTGCCCGTTTGAACAAGGGTAATAAAATTGTGGTAGTAAGATGTATCCATAGAATCTCCCTATTATACACATAATATGATAAATAAAAATTATAACGAACTAAGTAACGGTCATTTCACATTTAATAAAATGCTATATATACTAAATTCAACAAAGTAATAGAAAGTAAATTGAGTTTTAAAATATCTTTCTATACTTATCACAAATTTTGATATACAACAAGAGTTAAGAAAGTAGGTACTACTATGGGCGTGGTAAAAAGAACCTTAGGTCAAGCAATTCGTAATTGGGAAGCACGTAGATTAATGACGGCTCGTAATAAAATTAGCCGGAAAAAACAATTAGAACGAGTATGGCCTTATCCTATGACTAAGGAAAAACGTCGTGAACTCGGTCAAGGCATAGCCGGTTTAGTTAATAACGGCAATTAAAAGTTTGGAATCTACTAACTAGATTAGTTATCTAGTGGTAGTACCACCTCAATAGAATCTAATACAGTACAAGTAGCAGCTCCATGACTTATGTCTTGGAGCGCTTTTTGTATGCGCTCTACATCAGTAGGTGGTATTAGAATTGTAATGTCTACATATTCACCAAAGCTTGCTTCATAATGTAAATTTTCGTCCTGTAAATATCTTTCTACTGCTCCATACAGCGAATAGTCAATCTTTGCTTGTACTCGGGTTCGTGTTGTATGTAGTTCTTTAGGGGCAAGACGTAAGGTTTCCGCAACAGAGTGTGAATAGGCCCGAATCAAGCCACCAGCGCCCAATTTAATACCTCCAAAATAACGCGTTACGACGACGGCTACATTGGTAATGCCAGTCTTTTTGAGTACTTCTAGCATTGGTTTACCTGCTGTACCTGATGGTTCTCCATTATCGGAAGATCGTTGTTGTTCTTGCCATAGGCTGTACAGTTATGGCGCGCATCCCAGAATTCTTTATTGATGCGGCTTATAAAGGTTTGGGCTTCCTCTTCAGTCTTGCAAGGATATACAGTTGTTATAAACCGTGATTTTTCAACAACATATTCATGGCGAAATTCTTTTGCTAGAGAAATAAATTCCACCGTAGGGCTTATTGATTCAGACATATATTCACCTCCTTTGGAATCAAAGTTTATGTTTATTCATCATCACTTTATTATAATCTATTTATGAAGGCTATGTATAGGTAAAAGAGGTTAATTCCCTTGTAAAAATGAAATAACCCTCTATATTTGGTAGGATATTGACGTAATGAGAATTTATGTTATTATTAAATATAGATATATGAGTAGTTACTCATGAAATATGTTCAATATTGAAGTTTTAGAGTATATTAAACATTCTTAGTGAACCTGTTTATGGCTATTTTATTTACAATAAGGTATATATCATTTTTATAGACCGATGTTTAGACGTATATTTAAGTATATAGATACAAAATATAGTACGGATTTGTAATAATATAGTAAGTTGTAAGATAAGATATATGTATCTACAGAGTAGAAAGGCCTGTGAATATGAGCGTAAAAAAACAAGAATTTGATATTACAGGTATGCACTGTGCAGCCTGTGTAAAACGTGTTGAAAATGTTGTTTCTAAACTTGATGGCGTAGAATCTGTTAAGGTTAACCTCTTAACTCGAAAGGGGAGCGTTGAATATAAAGACGGGGCTGCTGTAGATTCACAACAGATAATTGATGCCATTACGAATATCGGCTTTGGTGCTGCAGAAGCAGACGAAACAAAGCAAGAAATAGAAAAGGTTAACTTAAAACCTCATATTATACGACTTATTATTGCTGCTTGTATGGCGGTACCGATGATGATTAATATGACCTTACATCGATTTGGTATTCAGGCATTGCCTGTATGGGTAGAGTTTGTTCTTGCTACTATTGCTCAGTTTGGTCCTGGTCTCATGTTCTATAAGAGCGCCTGGAGTGCAGTGAAAAATGGGGCGCTTACGATGGATGTACTCGTAGTAATGGGCACGACGGTAGCTTATCTATTCAGTATCTATAACTGGCAATTTCACCCTGAATTAGGCCCTCATGGAATATATTTTGAAACCTCTGCGTGGCTCATTACCTTTATCCTTCTTGGTAAACTCTTAGAAGAGATTGCAAAAGGCCGTACCTCCGAAGCACTTCAAAAATTGATTGCCTTACAACCTGCAACGGCTCATGTGTTGCGTGATGGAGAATTTATTGATATCCCTACATCTAAGGTGGTAGCCGGTGATATTTTACAAGTTCGTGCAGGTGAAAAGATCCCCGTTGATGGCACGATTACTGAGGGATATTCCACAGTAGATGAGGCTATGCTGACCGGTGAAAGCTTACCGGTAGAAAAACAAGTTGGTTCTGAAGTTATTGGTGCTACTATAAACCTAAGTGGTGCTTTTACCATGGAAGCCAAGCGTATCGGTTCCGATACGATGTTGTCTCAAATTATCAAGGTTGTAGAAGAGGCACAAACCTCCAAGGCTAGTATTCAACGTATTGCAGATATCGTGGCTCAATATTTTGTACCGACCGTTATTGGCCTTGCTGTTTTGACAGGTCTTGTGTGGTACTTCATTATGGGAGATTCTATTAACGTTGCTCTCATTAATGCAACAGCGGTACTGGTTATCGCATGTCCTTGTGCGCTTGGCCTTGCTACACCAACATCTATCATGGTTGGGTCTGGCCTTGGTGCGGAACACGGTGTGCTCATCAAGAGTGCAGAATATCTTGAAAAAGCGGGTAAACTCGATGCCATTGTTATGGATAAAACCGGTACCCTTACACAGGGTGTATTGGATGTGACGGCTTTCAAAAATTATAATGGTGATGAAAGTACTAATATGTCTATTATGATGGCTCTTGAAAGTGGTACATCTCATCCGATTGCAAAGGCCATGGTTTACTATGGTGAAGATCATGGCTATAAAGGTAAAGCTGTTGAACTTGAAAGTTTTGCTGATGTACCAGGTAAAGGGTTACAAGGTGCATACCAAGGCGTATCCGTACAACTTGGGCACAGTCGTTGGATGAATGAACTAGGTTATGATTTAACGGCGGTTCAAGAAGATATTTTACAATTTGAAGAACAAGGTGCTTCCGTATCTGTTCTAGCTGTAGATGGCGTTGTTAGTGCTTTGTGGGCTGTAGAAGACGAATTACGTCCAGAAACTATTGAGGTTGTAAAAGAGTTACATGCTCAAGGTATTGATGTATGGATGCTTACAGGTGATAATCGTCGAACTGCTCAATATATTGCTAAGCAAGCAGGTATTACTCATGTTATAGCTGAAGTATTGCCTCAAGACAAGGCTAGTAAGGTAAAAGAATTACAAGATAAAGGTCTTGTAGTGGGGATGGTTGGTGACGGTATCAATGATGCTCCTGCTCTCGTTACGGCAGATATTGGTTTTGCTATTGGCAGTGGTACAGATATTGCGGTAGAAGCAGCCGACATCGTCCTTGTACGAAATGATTTACATACCTTGGTACAAGCAGTACGACTCAGCCGTAAGACAATGACCAATATTAAACAAAACCTATTCTGGGCATTGATCTTTAACTGTATCGGTATTCCGTTGGCCGCAATAGGTGCACTAAATCCAATGATTGCGGGTACAGCGATGGCATTTAGCTCTGTAACAGTCGTAGGTAACTCGCTTCGTTTGAAACGAGCTAAAATTTAAGATTATATATAATTGAATACTATAAAGCACCTATACGGGAGGTATAGGTGCTTTATTATATCTACTGATAAATCTACAGACATATAGCTAAGTATATATCTTTTATATTTTGTATTAAGACGTGGAATGGATATTTAATTCCTATGATAATGGTGTTTTTAGAATGCTTATGATTTGTTATACTGAATATAGTGATTGATTTAAAAGAGAGGCTCATGATTATGAAATTAAGTACTCGAGACATTGTCTATATTGGTTTTATTGCCGCGTTATGTGCAGTGGCTACTACAATTCGCATTGAAATACCAGGTGGCGCTATGGTTCATTTAGGATCTGCTGCACTCTTTACAACATCTATACTTTTTGGTGGATTATATGGAGGCTTGGGTGCGGCAATTGGATCTGCACTATTTGATCTCTTTGGTGGTCATACACAGTACATCGTATTCTCTTTCTTTATTAAAGGAATTGCAGGACTTATCGTAGGTGGTATGACTGCAGGCTATTTGCCACCCTCTATTACAAAACCAACTGCATCCTTTGGTCGTATTTTAGTAGCCCTTATTATTGGTGCTGTTTGGACAGCTTTAGGCTACTTCCTTGCGTGGTGGTTCGTTCTTGAAAGTGCGGTCGTGGCGGCTAGTAAAATTCAATACTCTTTGATTACAAGTGCCGCAGGAATTGTGGTTGCTATTGTATTAACCCCTAAATTACAAACGATAGTGCGCAGATTGTTTACTAAAAATTAATTGCTACAATGTCTTAGCATGTTTTAGTTAGGCACTGCTAAAAAAGCTATAATAATCTGATACATTGATAAATAAACTATCATATCGATAAATACAAAAGCCTTTAGTTGCTAAATTAGTTTAGCGTCTAAAGGCTTTTTGGTTAGGTTATTATTTTATAATTAGTGATTGTATTAGCTATTAAACTATTAGAAATTACAAAGGTCGTTTAAGTTTTCTGCCATTGTAGGGTGTGTGAAGATTTGATTTTTGAAATATGTATATGGAATGTTATTATCCATAGCCATTTTAATTAAGTTGATCAATTCTTCTGCGCCTTGAGAATAGAGTGTAGCGCCTAGGATTAAGTCGTTATCCGCATCCACAACAATTTTAAAGGCGCCTTTTAAATAGTCGTTTACGTGTGCTCTAGGCATGGTAGCTACGAGCATTTCTTTCGTTTTAACCGTATATCCTTGGTTGATTGCATCTTCTTCTGTAAGACCTACACGAGAAAGTGGAGGTGTTAAGAAGGTAGTATAAGGAATATTTTTACGATCTTTTAAGGTATACTGGCTGTTACCAGTAAGTGTGCCAAATACGATACGGAAGTCATCAAGAGATATATATGTGAATTGAGGACCACCGTTTACATCACCGACTGCGTATACACCAGGGACGGAGCTTTCACAAGTATCATTAACTACAATAGCACCGCGTTCGTTAGTAGCGATGTCCGTATGTTCTAAACCGATATTAGCTGTATTGGCTTTGCGACCTGTAGCGTATAGAACAGCATCAAAAGTGTAGTTTTGATTATTAGCGGTGATAACTGGTTTGTCTCCATCATTGGATACAGATTCTAATGTTACATTATTAAGAATGGTAATGCCTTGTTCAGTTAAGTACTCAGTAGCTAGCTCTTGAACGATAGGTTCTTCGCGTTTTAAGATGCTAGATTCGATGTTGAATACAGTTACCTTAGCACCAAGTTTTGCATATAGACTTGCAAATTCAAGACCGATAGGACCGGCGCCGATAACACCTAATGTACTAGGTTGAGTAGGTAATTGTTGAATTTCTGTACTATTATAGAAACCTGTAGCCGTATCAATGCCAGAAATATTAGGTTTAATCGCTACAGCACCGGTGTTTATAACGATAGTGTCAGCAGATAATATAATCTTATCCTCGCCAGCGGTAACGGCGATTTCTTTATTGCTAATAAATGCACCATGCCCAGTATAGACATCGACATGTTCATTTGTATCTAACATACCGAAGTTTTTATTGCGTAAGCGAGATGTAACAACTTCACGTTGGTTTAATACTTGATCGTATGATAAGCCTTTTGATGCGGCAATGATCATCGTCTTAGTAGGGATACATGCGATATTAATACATGTACCACCGTACATTAGAGGATTTTCTTCAATCATGGCTACAGATTTGCCCATAGAGCCAAATTTTGCGGCTAAGGTTTTACCAGCTTTGCCGAAACCTAAGACGATAATGTCATATTGTTTGGTATTCATACAATACCTCCTATCTTTTATATTGAAAATATTAGATATTGATATTATAGCATATTATTATAGATATAAAAGTAGAAATTAGAATTAATTATCATTGATTATGAATTAAATTTGTCTAGAATGATTATGTTAAGGTAGTCAATTAGTTTATTGGTTTTTTGTTCAAGGGGATGAGATAGCTTGTATATCTGTGATTATATCAATAAATTAAGTGTGTTAAGTATTTCTACTTGACACATTTCTTTATGTACGGTAGTATATGTAAAGTAATATGACTTGACAGTGATGGAGGTGGCGAAATGGAAGAACGAGTGCTCATAAGTTTGCTCTTAGATTTCTATGGGCCATTGTTGACGGACAAGCAACGCATGTCCTTACAACTTCACCACGAAGATGATATGTCCCTTGGCGAGATTGCTGAGGAATTAGGCGTATCACGACAGGCTGTACACGATAATTTACAGCGTGCTCGACACATTTTAAATGATTACGAATCAAAATTGCACTTGGTGGCACAATATGAACAACGGGAAGGCTTGCTTTCACAGTTGAAAGCAACATTGCCTAAAGAGGTATTGGCCGAAACTAAGGTGCAACAAGTATTGGCGCAAATGGAGGGATATTATGGCATTTGATAGCTTGTCAGAAAA
Source organism: Veillonella sp. 3_1_44 (assembly GCF_000163715.1). Classification (NCBI taxonomy): domain Bacteria; kingdom Bacillati; phylum Bacillota; class Negativicutes; order Veillonellales; family Veillonellaceae; genus Veillonella; species Veillonella sp. 3_1_44. Next base: position 20,124 of record NZ_GG770202.1, on the reverse strand, counting down.
ACTGCAAGAAGCCTTTCAATCCTTAAAGGGGAAGGGCAAAATTACAGAAGATGATGTCAATCTTGCGTTGCGTCAGGTACGTACGGCTCTATTAGAAGCGGACGTTAATTTTATGGTAGCGAAGGACTTTGTTAAGTCCATTAAGGAAAAGGCCCTCGGTGAAGAGGTGTTCGGTTCCTTGAATCCAGCTCAAACGGTTATTAAAATCGTAAATGATGAGTTAACGGCTCTCTTAGGTGGTACACAAAGTCGTATCATGATTTCTAGCAAGCCACCAACAATTATTATGCTCGTTGGTTTGCAAGGTGCTGGTAAAACCACGACAGCTGGTAAACTAGCTGTATACTTACGCAAACAAGGTAAACGTCCGATGCTTGTCGCTGCCGACGTATATCGTCCAGCTGCGATTACTCAGTTGCAAGTTGTAGGTAAGCAAATTGATATTCCAGTATTTTCGGATGAAACACCTGGTGCAAATCCAGTAGATATTGCGCGTCGTGCCGTAGAGCAAAGCACGCATATGTTGAAAGATGTTGTTATTATCGATACAGCAGGTCGTTTGGCAATTGATGAAGTCCTCATGGATGAGTTGTCCAATATCAAAGCTGCTGTTCGACCTCATGAAATTCTACTCGTTGTAGATTCTATGATCGGTCAAGATGCGGTAACAACAGCGCAAACATTTAATGAAAAATTAGGTGTTGATGGTGTTATCCTTACTAAACTCGATGGTGATGCGCGTGGTGGTGCCGCATTGTCTATCAAAGCCGTAACAGGGTTGCCAATCAAGTTCACTGGTGTGAGCGAAAAAATGGATGGTTTTGATGTATTCTATCCAGACCGCATGGCTTCTCGTATCCTAGATTTGGGCGACTTTAAAACATTGATTGAAAATGTTCAAGGTGCCATCGATGAAGAAGAAGCTCGTGAAATGGCTAAGAAAATGGCGAAAAATAATTTCACCTTGGATGATTTCTTAAAACAGATGAACCAGGTGAGAAAGTTAGGGCCATTACAAAATATTATTGGCATGTTGCCAGGCATGGGGCAAGTTAAGGATCAATTAAAAGACCTTGATTTGAATAGTAAAGAGGTGCGTCGTATTGAGGCTATCATTACATCCATGACGGCGGCAGAGCGAGAAAATCCAAGTATTCTTAATGGTTCTCGCCGCAAGCGTATTGCATTAGGTTCTGGTACACAGGTACAAGATGTAAATCGCTTGTTGAAACAATTTGAAGAAGCGCGGAAGATGATGAAGCGCATGCAAGGTTTACGTGGCGGTAAGGGCGGCTTCCCTGGAATGCCTAAATTGCCGTTTATGTAATACATGGGCAGGGGCGCTGAACTTGTCCATCCACATCAGTATAAGGAGGTGAATTTCACAATGTTAAAAATTCGTTTGACTCGTTTAGGTGCTAAAAAAGCTCCTTTCTACCGTATCGTAGTTGCTGACGCACGTGCTCCACGTGAAGGTCGTCCTGTTGACACAATTGGTCAATATGATGCTACTAAACAACCAGCTATCGTTAATGTAGACGAAGAAAAAGCTTTGGCTTGGTTAGCTAAAGGTGCTCAGCCTACTGACACTGTTCGCTCCTTGTTCAAAAAACAAGGCGTTATGCAAAAATTTGCAGACGCTAAAAAGTAATTAATAGAGAGGCATACTGTGATGATAGAATTAATTTCATTAATTGCGAAATCATTAGTGAAGCAGCCTGATGCCGTTTCTGTTACCATGGTCCAAAAGGGGAATGTGGAAGTTTATGAACTTCATGTAGCTCCAGAGGATATGGGTAAAGTCATCGGAAAGCAAGGTAGAATTGCTAAAGCGATTCGCTCTGTGGTGAAAGCGGCGGCTATTAAAGAGAACAAAAAGATATCTGTTGATATTGTTTAAAAGGGAGTATTCCAATGGAAGAAATGACATTACGTGTCCCTGTAGCAGTAAAAGCAAAAGTAACAGATGACTTGAAAGCGAAAATTGTTTCTGATCTTGAAACTCGCCTTGATATGGTGAATAAAGATTTGGAAGCAATTGAGTTTCAAGCTCAACGTATTTTGGCTGATGCAGCTAAAGTTGATGCTACAAGTCTCACTGCTATTCGTCAACAAATCGACGAAGAAAAAAATAAACGCTTGGCTTTCAAAGAAGAAGTAACAGCTAAATTGAAGGATGCTAAGGAGTTGTCTTTAGGAACTGAAATTCCTCAAGGTACATTAGAGCAAACAGTTACCGTTAAAATCGGGGATAATTTGGATGCCTTGATGGGCGCTGAAATCCTATTAGAAGACGGTAAGATCGTTGCGTTTCGTCAATAATGAAGCATAACGATTTGATCACAATAGGTGTTATCATCGCCCCGCACGGCGTGCGGGGTGATCTTCGTATTATGCCTCAAACCGATTTTCCAGAACGGTTTATGCATATGGATGCCTGTTACATCGATGGTAAAGAATACCACGTTGCATCCGCACGATTTCACAAACAATTTGTATTAGCATCTTTTAAAGAAATTCCTGATCGTAATACGGCTGAATTATTCGGTAAGAAAGAAATTCAAGTGCGCCGTGAAGATTTAGTAGAATTGCCAGAAGGTCGTTATTACATTTTTGATATCATTGGTCTCGAAGTGCAAGATACAAATGGCAATGTGCTTGGTACAGTTACTGATGTATTACAGCCTGGTGCTAATGATGTATATGTGGTCTCCAAAGATGGGGAACCAGATCAATTATTCGCAGCCATTGAAGAGGTCGTTAAAGACATCGATGTGGAAAATAAATTGATGATCGTAGATCCGCCTGAATGGATATAATCCTTTGGGCGGTTTTGTTTTATCTACATATAGGTATATTAGCGTAAAAGTTATATAATATAGCTATATATAGATAATACTAATGGGTTAATGTGAGTTAATAAGTACAGGGGACGGTTTATGCGTATTGATATTGTATCTTTATTTCCAGATTTTTTTGATGCGTTTTTTAATCATTCCATCATAAAACGAGCTATCGAGGCAAAACGTCTATCTGTAGATGTAACGAATCCTCGAGATTTTAGCCATAATAAGCATGGTCAAGTAGATGATACACCATATGGTGGTGGGGCTGGTATGCTCATGATGGCACCTCCTATTTTTGAAGCTGTAGAATCCGTTATTGCTCAATATGATAGTGATATTAATGATACTTATACCACAGATGAGATGTGTGATGAAATGAGTCTTATTGGTAATCCTAATGAAAGTATACGACGTCGTATTATCTTTATGGGACCTACAGGACAGCCTTTCACACAGGAGAAGGCTCGTGAATTGGCTAGCTATGATCAAGTGGTCCTTATTTGTGGTCACTATGAAGGTGTAGATTATCGCGTAGAGAAACATCTTGTAGATGAAACGATTTCTATTGGTGATTATGTATTGACCGGTGGTGAGTTGCCAGCTATGGTAGTTACTGATGCAGTGGCTCGCATGATACCTGGTGTATTAGGTGCGGCTAGTGGGGCACAAGAGGATTCTTTTTATGAGTCACTTTTAGAATGCCCACAATATACAAAACCACCAGAATTTAGAGGTTGGACTGTTCCAGATGTATTGCGTAGTGGTCATCATAAAAACATTGCCACTTGGCGTCAAAAAGAAGCACTTAAAAGAACTCGGTTGTTACGTCCAGATTTATTAGAGCGTCCATTAACAAAAGAAGAAATTAAGCTTTTAAAAGAGATAGTTGAGGAAGAGTCTGTAAGACATAAAGGTGAAGAATGAAACTATTCATGAACGGATAGGTTACTTTAAAGCTTAATTTCATTAAATTCCGTTTTTGAGAGGGAATAGAGCAAGACACGTATGATTTTGCCTATTCGAGCGAGGTTATTTATGGAGTTTAATTGTTATGATGTCCTTGAGGTTCAGGGCAGTCGTTATGTAATAACTGAAAAAATTAAATATAACGAGATTATTCCAAAAGCAGATCAAGAACAGGCCTATAAAGCTAAGCCGTCAATGCAAAAGTCGCCTGGTGATTATTGGCATGAATATGGCCTCGAGGATGTTGAGGGGTCTGATAATATATGGGTCACCATTGAATACAATGATAATGAATGGTGCACTGTATCTAGAACATCCTATCGCAAACGAGCACCGAAGGGCTTTACGTTACATCAAATTGGCTTAGAAAAGGTTGTGGCTGTAGATGGTGATAGTGGTGCTTCCGTAGGTGACAGGGCTGGCTATAAGGAATATCAATTGCCTTGTGAAGGCGGTGCTAGTGTATTCTTTGAAGAAAACTGGTTTAAAGGTGAGAAGATGTTCGCCGAAGGGGCACGTGTTCCTTTGAGGAATATTCGTCTCTGTAATGATACGGCAGCTAACGCTATTAGTAAAAAGAAACGGAATCAACGTTTGAAAAAACGCTTTGAAGGAGTTGCTAGTGCCATAGGGGTCGGTGCATTATTTTTTATGTGCCTTATTAGCTGGGAGGGCGATATGTCTTGGCATGACGTACGTGCTACATTCGGATTCCCATACACTGCAAAGGAGCATATGCACGATACATCCGTGTATTATACTAAGACGGATTCGGAGAATGAATATATATATACTTCCAGTTTAGATCCTGTAAGTACAGCCTTAGATTTAATCGAATCTTTAGACGGAGAGATTAGAAATGAAGGTGATGACCTACAAGAGGGGCGTGAAGTCATTGTATTCTATGATGCTAAGTCCGCCTATATTATTACAAATACGGACGGTCAAACCCGAGTTAAGGTGTGTGAGCCAGGAAAGTTGACACAAGAGGATCTAGATATTATTAATGGCACAATGCGAAAGTCCCATGTACTTGATTCCTATGCCTATATGGTTCGCCAAAAGGATAGTGGGGGACGCGATAAATTCTATAACGGATATAATCATAATGCGGCTAGTCCATATAACCGTTAACTATGAAAATAAAGGAACAATCTTAGGAGGTTTATCATGATTTATATTCCTGATGTATTATTGACGATTTTTTATGCTTGCTTTGGAATTTTCCTAATGTTAACAGCTAATACTGTTATTGATTTCTTTGTACCTGGCAAATTCAGTGAAGAAATTAAACGTGGTAACTGTGCTGTAGCATGGCTCTCAGCAGGTTCATTTATCGGAATTGGTGAGATTTTGCGAGCTGTTATTATGTCTCCTGTAGTGACTACAGCTGATACATCTTTATTGCACGGTGTTGTGGCCAGTATCGTATATGCTATTTTAGGTATTATATTGTTTGTAACCGGCTATATGTTTATTAATTTATGGCATCGAAAATATAATTTATCTGAAGAGATTATGCGTGGTAATACGGCAGCGGGTATCCTCGTATTTGGTATCTTTGTAGGTCTTGCTCTCGTTGTTAGTGGTGCTGTGCACTAAGGGAGTGTCCTATGTATAAGCCAAGTAAGAAAACTATATACATAACGAGTGCCTTTGCCGCTGTGGCGGGACTTGTTGGTGTGTCCTCATACTGGAATGACATTGCTTATGTTGTATGTGATAAAATCTATCCCAAAGCAAATGATGGGGAAGTCCGATTAAAGGATAATCAAGGTAATCGTTATTCTCTATTAAACCATGGAGATGGTAAAGAGACGGCTTTATATGACGACAATCGGTCTGTTACCTTTCACCGCGATACCAGTGGAAATTTAGTATGGGATGCTGGTTTAGCAGGGCTTTTACCTAGTATTGCAGCAGGCTACTATATGTTTTATGGATTTAATCCACCTACAGCGCGTATGGATGGACGAACCATGACATATCGTGTGGCAGCCCCATTAAAACCGTATGAAGAAACGACACCATATACGGCATCTGGTTCAAATGTGCATAGTTCTTTGGGCCGAAGGACTTATTTAGATTATGAAAAGCGTAGAAGTAGTAAAGCGTCCTCCATAGGTCAAAAGTCTGGATTTGGTAGTGCTGGAGTGCGTTCTAGTAGTTCCTAATGGAGGCCGATATTATGAAATCGTATATAGATGAACTTGATACGAATATATTGCCTTTTGTGGATTATGAGGGCTATGCTGATAGGTATCCTGCGCTTTCTGCACAATCTTTTTCAGCTGATTTTTATGATGAAATACGACATGCGTCGCGCATGTTGTTTCAGATATTTTGTAAAGCCGCCAAGGTATTTCAACAGGCACCTAATGAGTTTGCACTCAATATGGATATGCCAGAAAATTTGATTCCTTATTTACATCGTGGGAATCCATTGGGCTTACCTACATGGTTATCTCGATTTGACTTTGTCCTTGATGATAGAAGGCAATTGCGCATGGTAGAGATTAATGCGGATACACCCTGCTTTCTGATTGAAAGCTATTATGCTAATGGTGTAGCGGCACGATATTTCGATAAAGTAGATCCTAATATAGATGCTTATAATGAACTTGAGCGTTTTTTGAAACGCGTATATGAAGGAACGTCTCGTAAAAAATATAGTGTGACTAATAAACATCATAATATGATGACTGATAATGAAATAGAACCCTTTGTTTTCGGGTGCTTTCATGATTATTTAGAGGACTATGGAACTACACAGTTTCTCTTACATGCTATGAAATCAGCATGTCCAGAAGCAGATATTCGATTCTTATCCTTTTATGATATGGTCATTGATGATGATGGTATTCTGTTATCTGATGGTAGTCATGCAGCAAACCTGTATCGTTTACATCCTATGGAACTATTGATTGATGAAACTACAGCAGATGGTGAACCATTAGGTGAAATGTTTTTAGATTTATATAATGAATACCGCTTTAATCTATTTAATCCACCAGAGGCGATTATTCTGCAGAATAAATCGTTTATGTCCTTGGTATATGCCTTATACTTAACAAACCAGTTCTTTACAGGACCTGAGCGAGATATTATTAAACGCTATTTGACGCCTTCTTATTTTGAAAGTGATTTCCCAAACCTTGATGATGGGCTATATATTCAAAAAGAAATTTGGGGACGTGAAGGGCGAAATATTCAGGTTGTTCAAAAACGTGGAAATCAAGGTGAACTATACATGGAGAAATTTGTAGATAACTATGATGATATAGTTTGTCGGGACAGCCAAAAGGTTATGTATCAGGAGTTCATCAAGCAGAAACACTTTACTCATACCGTAGATAGCGGTACTAAAGAAGGCTGTTTGACATTATCTTGTTTTATGCTTGGAGATCAAGCTTCTGCAGTCGGTTGTCGTTTTTCTCCAGAAGAAATTGCCGGTACTGAAGCTTATTTTGTGCCACTCTTAGTGGAATAATTTTACGTTGTTATTTTAATTTTAGTTTTAGTATCTTAATCTGAAAGATTACTAGTCGTTTATACTGATTATCTTATCAGTTAAGTATCATTTATTTTTTTGGAGATTTTAGGCTTTGGCTAATTTATATATTGGACTTGTTCATTATCCTATTATGAATAAACATAAAGAGGTCATTACGACGGCTATTACAAATTATGATATACATGATATTGCACGAGCATCTATTACCTATGATGTGTCTAAATATTTTGTCATTCATAATATTCCAGCTCAACGTGAGTTGGTAAGTACGATTATGGAACATTGGAAATCTGGATTTGGCTCTACTTACAATCCAGATCGCAAGGATGCTTTCACCGGCGTGGAATTGGTAAACTCAATTGCGGTAGCGGTGCGAACAATTGAAGACATAGAAGGTATAAAACCTATAGTAGCTACAACAGATGCTCGCACCTATGATAATACGATTTCCTATGCACGGATGCGTGAACATCTTGAAAATGAGGGGCGCCCTGTGTTAGTATTATTTGGTACCGGTTATGGTATGACAAAAGAAACGATGGAAAGCTTTGACTATATTTTAGAACCTATATATGGCCATGGTGAATACAATCATTTATCCGTGCGTAGTGCCGTATCAATCATCTTAGATCGGCTGCGGGGCGAAGCATGGTGGGATAAATAGGAGGCGTCTATGTCAGGACATTCTAAATGGGCAAATATTAAACATAAAAAAGGTAAAACCGATGCATTAAAAGCTAAATTGGCTACAAAAATCGGTCGTGAAATTACCGTTGCAGCACGCATGGGTGGTGCAGATCCAACTGGTAATATGCGTTTGAAATTGGCTTTGCAAAAAGCTCGTGAAAATAATATCCCTAAGGATAACATTCAACGTGCTATCGACAAAGGTATCGGTGCTACGGACATGAATGCATATGAAGAAATCGTATACGAAGGTTATGGTCCTGCCGGTGTTGCCGTTACTGTTGAGGTGATGACCGATAATCGTAATCGTGCTGCTGCAGACGTGCGCCATGCATTCTCTAAACAAGGTGGTAACCTTGGTGAAAGCGGCTGTGTAGGCTGGATGTTCAAATCTAAAGGCGTTTTCGTTATCGATAAAGAAGGTCATGACGAAGATGAATTGACTTTGCTTGCTCTTGATGCGGGTGCAGAAGATCTTAAGTCTGAAGATGATGTATTTGAAATTTATACAACACCAGAGGATTTTGATGCTGTAGAAGCAGCTCTTGCTGATGCGGGTATTGAAACAGAAGTCGCTAAAATTACAATGATTCCAGATACAACGATTGAGTTGTCTGGCGATGATGCTGTAAAAATGCAGAAAATGCTTGACGTATTGGATGATCTTGATGATGTACAAAACGTATATCATAATGGTATTTTTCCGGACGATGAAGAAGAATAATAATAAAGGGGGCACTCTATGGGGTGCTCCTTTTCTATTGAAATTAAACTCGGATATTTATTAAAGTTAAGAAAATTAATATGTCTCATATATAATTCATAGGGGAATTCATGAACTTCGATGTGAAATTATGCTATAATAAAATAGATTATGTAATGGAGGTAGGCGGCAGCTTATCTCATTTTTAAACTAAGGGGGTTGGGGTGCGAATTATAGGAATTGACCCAGGCACGGCTATATGCGGATACGGCATTATTGACGTGAAGGGTAGCAAACTAACACCAGTAGCCTATGGGGCTATTACAACTCCTAAGGAATTGACTGATTCACAGCGACTGGAAATTCTATTTAATGATCTTAGTGATTTATTGGAGGAATATAGGCCTGATAAGTTCGGTGTGGAGGAATTATTTTTTAACCGTAATGTAACAACAGCCATTAAGGTAGGGCAAGCACGTGGTGTTATTTTATTGGCTGCTGAACAACAACGGATTCCTATTTATGAATATACACCATTACAAATTAAACAAGCTGTCACAGGTTATGGTAAAGCTGATAAGAATCAGGTCATTTATATGACGATGAATATTTTGGGGATTCGTGAGAAAATTAAGCCTGATGATACGGCAGATGCATTAGCTGTTGCTATCTGTACGGCTCATAGTTCTCACAATGATAGATTAAAGAGGTTGGTATAATGATAGGGTATGTGCGAGGTATCGTAACACATCTTTTTAAAGAATCGTGCTATGTTGATGTACATGGCGTAGGGTATCGCGTATATGTGCCGACCACTACGCGTCAACAGCTGACAGAGGACCATGAGGCGACGCTATTCACGTATCTTAATGTACGAGAAGATGCAATGCAACTCTACGGCTTTTGGACGGAAGAAGAATATGAGTTGTTTATACTCCTCATTTCTGTTTCTGGTATCGGGCCCAAGGTGGGGCTTGGCATCTTGTCAGGCATGACACCTGAGGCTTTCAAATTAGCGATTATCAATGGACAGGTACAGCAATTAACTAAGTTACCTGGCATTGGTAAGAAGTCTGCGGAGCGACTTGTTTTAGAGTTAAAGGATAAAATCGCTAAGATGACACATATTTCTGCGGAATCACCTGCGACTATTCAGCCTGTTGGCGTTGCTGCAAACGGTGCTGCAGGAGAAGCCATTGAAGCCCTCGTATCCTTAGGATACTTGGAACGGGATGTAGCAGATATTGTAGAGTCTTTAGATGATGGTAAGCGCGATGTATCTGAGTTGATAAAAGTCAGCTTGATTGAGCTTGGGAAAGGACGATAAGGATGAATGAAGAAGTACGCCTTGTCGGCAATGGCGAGCACGAAGAGGATATATGGCAATATAGCCTTCGACCTAAGTTCTTTAATGAGTATGTAGGGCAAGAAGAGGCTAAAGGCAATCTAAATGTGTATATTCAGGCTGCAAAGCAACGTGGTGAAGCATTGGATCACGTTTTGCTCTATGGGCCTCCAGGTCTTGGTAAGACTACATTAGCAGGGATTATTGCGAATGAATTGGGTGTTAATTTTCGCATAACTTCTGGTCCTGCTATTGAAAAGTCTGGTGATTTGGCTGCGATTTTAACAAATTTAGATGATCATGATGTATTATTTATCGATGAGATTCACCGCTTGTCCCGTAGCGTAGAGGAAGTGTTGTACTCTGCCATGGAGGACTATGCTATTGATATTATCATCGGTAAGGGGCCAAGTGCTCGAACTGTACGCATTGACTTGCCAAAATTTACTTTGGTAGGTGCCACTACTCGAGCGGGTGCTTTGGCGGCACCGTTACGGGACCGATTTGGTATTATTAATCGGTTGGAATATTATAAACAACCAGAGTTAGAATTTATTGTGACTCGAGCCGCAGAAATACTTAATATTGGTATTGTGTCGACTGGGGCAAGCGAAATTGCACGTCGTTCACGAGGAACACCGCGTATCGCAAACCGTCTGCTTAAACGGGTACGCGATTTTGCACAAGTCATTGGTGATGGGGTTATCACTCAAGAAATTGCAGATGAAGCATTACAACGTTTATATGTAGACAAAATGGGACTTGATCGAATTGATCGACGTGTGTTGGAATGTATTATTGAAAAATATGATGGCGGTCCTGTAGGGATTGATACCATTGCGGCGGCCATCAGCGAAGAGAGAGATACCATCGAAGATGTGTATGAACCATATTTGATGCAATTAGGATTTTTAGGACGCACACCGCGTGGGAGGGTGGCTACTAAATTGGCCTATGAGCATTTAGGTATTTCACAGACAGGGAAATAACAATGAAAACGAAACGATTACAATTGATGATAATGGCCACTTTGTTTTTAGGTGTAAACATTGGCGGTGCTTCTATAGCACATGGAGCGACTCTGCAAAATAAAAGTGCAGTGGTAACGAAAAAGCCAACGCCAAAATCAACAGTATCTAATACAACTGTATCGAAAGTAAATACGACGAAGAAATCTAGTTTTCGTCCACTTGCTACTAAACCAGTTGCAAAGCCGGTCGCAACAACTAAAACGGTTTTTAAGTCAACTGCTACATCTACGGTGGTTAAACCTAGTGCAAAACCGGTTAATGTAGCAAAGCCTGCTACAGCTACAAAGCCGGTAACGCCGGCTAAACCAGTTAGTGCAACAAAATCAACTAGTACTGCGAAATCTAGTACTAATGCAACAGCTGCGAAATCAGCTGCTACGGGTAAAGCTACAATGGCTACAAAACCTGCGGCTTCTGCTACTGCAAAGCCAGCTACTAAACCTGCAGTTACTGGTGATAAACCTGTAGAACAAAAAAGAGCTACTGAAAAAACTGCTACTAAAAAGGTAGTAAAAACAACGGATGTGAATAGCATTCAAGCCAATACAGCAGTTATTACTCGCAACAAAGTGGGCTCCGTAGTGACGCCTGCTACAGAACGTAAAGAAAACATGCCAAATGTACGTGTTCTACTAGGTAGTCGTAGCTCCGATGCTACTGTTACATCTACAGCTAGTATGGTTGTATTGAACAGCGGCAATGGTCAAGTTAGCACAATCAGTGCTAATCGTGGTACATCTATTGGCATTCGCGGCGGCAAGATTGCTGTAAATGGAAAGGCTATTGATAGTGTGGTTACATTGAAGCCTGCAAATAGTGATGCACCATTCTTGTTCGAAGGTAAAGGTTATCGTGGCGGTTTAACATTACGTGCCAATAATGGAACCATGATGGTCATTAATTCTGTGCCCCTTGAGGATTACCTGTATGGTGTTGTCCCACAAGAGGTAGTACCGTCTTGGCCGGCTGCTGCATTAGAGGCACAAGCTGTAGCAGCTCGCACCTATGCTCTTCATACGATGGAAGAAAATAAAGGTAAATTCTACGATGTGAGTAATTCCACGGATCATCAAGTATATAGTGGTGTGAGTGGTGAATCTCAAGCTACCACAAATGCTGTAAATAAAACTAAAGGCATAGTTATGCTTTATGATCAACGTCCTATTAATGCCTTATTCCATTCTGATGGCGGTGGCTATACAGAGGATAGTGTAAATGTTTGGGGAAGTGATGTGCCATACTTGAAAGGGGTAAAAGACTTTAGTACTGGTACATCTACATCGAATTGGACTGTTACTACCTCTCGTCAAGCTCTTGAAAGTAAACTTAATGCGGCAAGTAAAGGGGTAGGTAAATTGAAGAGCATTCAGTTGACTCCTCTTGGTAAGCCTGGGCAACAAACATCGGACCGCGGTGTATCAGGTCGTATAAAGAGTGCTACTTTCATAGGTACCTCTGGAAAAACTACTGTAGATGGCGATGCATTGCGTAGTATTTTAGGTTTAAAATCTACACTATTTGATTTCTATGTAAATCACAACCCTGCTAAAGGCACGGGAAAGGCATATCATAGCTTTACTGGCAAGAATGATACTGTTTATATTAAAGGCCACGGTTGGGGTCATGGCCTTGGTATGTCTCAATGGGGCGCTGCGGAAATGGCAAAGCGTGCTAATCCTGGAGATATAAATTATTACCAAACTATTTTGCGTCACTACTATAGTGGCATTACATTGAAGAAAATGTACTAATAAGGATTACGATGAAAGTTACAGATTTTGATTATGAATTGCCAGAGGAACTGATTGCTCAGCATCCTGTAGAACCTCGTGATACAGCACGGCTTTTAACCTTAGATAAGGTAAGTGGTGAAGTTAAACATAAAGGGCATTTTTATGATTTGCTAGAAGAACTCCATGAAGGAGATGTGCTTGTATTTAATAATACGAAGGTTATCCCTGCGAGATTATATGGACATCGTCAAGGTTCTGGTGGCAAGGTGGAGGTACTTCTACTCACACCATGTGGTGAAAATCGATGGGAATGCCTTGTTAAACCGGGGAAAAAATGTCCTATCGGGCAAGTTATAGAGTTTGATGACCGCCTAAGTGGAGTTATTATAGATAAAACAAATTTTGGAGGCCGTATCATTCAGTTCACATGCAACGGTGTGTTTGATGATGTGATTCAAGAAATTGGTGAAATGCCATTACCTCCATACATTCATGAAAAGTTAGAAGATAAAGACCGTTATCAAACGGTATATGCTAAGGAGAAAGGCTCTGCTGCGGCACCAACTGCAGGACTTCACTTTACACCTGACCTCTTAGAAAAGATTAAAGCTAAAGGTGTAGAGCTTGAGTTTGTAACCTTACATGTTGGACTTGGCACCTTTAGACCTGTATCGGCAGAGACTATTGAAGACCACGAAATGCATAGTGAGTTCTTTGTTGTACCTCAAGATACGGCGAATCGAATCAATGCAGCCAAACAAAAAGGGTCTCGTATCATTGCCGTAGGTACTACATCGGTGCGTACTCTTGAGTCTGCTACGAATGATGATGGTGTATTACAAGGTATGAGTGGTTGGACTCAAATTTTTATCTATCCTGGCTATAAATTTAAGATGATTGATGCGTTGGTAACGAATTTTCACTTGCCTCAATCTACATTGTTAATGTTGATTAGTGCACTAGCTGGTCGTGAACACTGTTTGGCGGCCTACGAAGAAGCTGTACGTGAACGTTATCGTTTCTTTAGCTTCGGCGATGCTATGTTTATACGTTAGGAGGGACTATGCCGAGTATTATTTATGAATTACAAAAGACATGTCCTCATACGGGGGCACGGGCAGGTTTATTGCATACGCCACATGGTACCTTCCAAACACCGATGTTTATGCCTGTAGGCACGCAAGCGACAGTTAAAACTATGACACCAGAAGAACTAAAGGCTATGGGTTCTCAAGTTATTTTGAGTAATACCTATCATTTATTTCTTCGCCCAGGGCCGGAGCTTGTAGAAGAGGCTGGGGGCTTACATAAATTTATGAATTGGGATCAAGCGATTCTTACTGATAGTGGTGGATTCCAAGTATTTAGTTTAGGCGATATGCGCAAAATTACTGAGGATGGTGTTACATTTAGATCCCACATTGATGGATCAAAACAGTTTCTATCTCCTGAAGTGGCTACAAAGGTACAAGAGCAATTAGGTTCTGATATTGCGATGGCTTTTGACGAATGTATTCCGTATCCCGCGGATCATGATTATGCGAAACGCTCTACGGCGCGTACAACACGTTGGGCGCATCGTTGCCAAGAGGCTCGTAAAGCTCATGACCGCCAAGGCATGTTTGGTATCGTTCAAGGTGGCATGTACAAAGACTTGCGCAAGCAAAGTGCGGAAGAACTTGTAGCTATGGATTTTGAAGGTTATAGCATCGGCGGTTTATCCGTTGGGGAACCTCATGATTTAATGAATGAAATCTTAGAATATACTACGCCATTATTGCCAACTAACAAGGCTCGTTATTTGATGGGCGTTGGCACCGCAGATTGTCTGGTAGAAGGTGTAGCACGTGGAGTTGATATGTTTGATTGTGTATATCCAACTCGTGTTGCTCGAAATGGGATGGCCATGACCTGGAATGGTCGTCTTAATATTCGAAATGCTCAATTTGCTCATGATTGGGGTCCTTTAGAAGAAGGTTGCCAATGTTATACATGTAAAAATTATTCCCGTGCATATATTCGTCACTTATATAAGGCAGAAGAGATTTTGGCATTACGCCTTGTAACGTATCATAATCTCTATTTCTTATTAGAGTTTATGCGTCAAATGAGACAAGCTATCTTAGAAGATCGGTTCCCGCAATTTAGAATGCAATTTTGGGATAGCTTTAAAAAATAGTAATTAAGTCTAGTCAAATTTATATTAGGTGGCTATACTAGAAAAGAAATACATATTTATTAACCTAGGAGGATAACATGGGAGATATTCAACAAATCTTGCAAACTAGCTGGCCTATTTTGTTAATGGTAGTAATTTTTTACTTTCTATTGTGGCGTCCACAAAAGAAACAACAAAAAGAGCGTGCTAGCTTGTTAGGTAGTTTAAAAAAAGGCCAAAAAATCGTTACTATTGGTGGTATTTATGGCGAAATTGTTGAACTTGATGATGAAAAAGTCAAGGTACAGGTATCTGAAAAAGTTGAATTAACATTTGCTCGTACAGCAGTTGCTAATGTACTGTCTAAGAAAAACAAGGAAGAAAAATAATGAATACAAAGGAAGCAGTGCGCCAGGCGTGTAAGTCTCAGCGCGCTGCTTTATCCGTTGCTGATTGTAGGTCGTGGACGCCGATGTTGACGAATCAAATCGTTAATAGTCCTGAGTATATATCGGCAAAAAACATTATGGCCTATTTGGCGATGCCTAAAGAGGCCAATTTAGACGATGTGATTCGTCATGCTTTAGAACATGGTAAATCTGTATACGTTCCAGTATGTACTGATAAGACGACTATGATTGCAGTTCGCCTTAAGTCTCTAGAATCTATCACTCGGGGTGTGTTAAATATACGTATTCCCGCTGAGCCATACGATATTATTGATCCGTGTGACTTGGATTTGATTTTAGTGCCTGGTGCTGGCTTTGACCGTCAAGGTGGTCGCATGGGAATGGGGAATGGGTATTATGATCGATTTCTCAAGGAACTTTCACCGAGTACATTTATGGGCGTATGTTGGACTGTACAATTATGGGAGACACCAATCCCAATGGAAGCATTAGACCAACGAATGAGTAAAATTGTGACAGAGCAAGGCATTATACATTGTGTATAGCAGAAGGGAGCAACTATTTTGAACGGTAAAGCTATTATCAAGTTTTTAGTAGTCATTGCTGCCATCATTGGATTATTTGCGTATTTTATTCAACCATTAGCAGGCTCTTTGAAACAAGGCCTAGACTTGCAAGGTGGTACGCATATCGTATTGGAAGCAGAGGACTCTGCGACTGGTACAGCTGACAATGATGCAGTGGAACGGGCGAAGCAAATCTTAGAACGTCGTATTAATGAAATGGGTTTATCTGAACCATTGGTACAACGTGAAGGTGCTCGTCGTATTATCATTGAATTGCCAGGTGTAAAAGATCCTGACGAAGCAATTAAACGTATCGGT
The DNA here is from genome assembly GCF_000163715.1 of Veillonella sp. 3_1_44. Taxonomy (NCBI): domain Bacteria; kingdom Bacillati; phylum Bacillota; class Negativicutes; order Veillonellales; family Veillonellaceae; genus Veillonella; species Veillonella sp. 3_1_44. The sequence goes on along the minus strand of NZ_GG770202.1, from coordinate 3,847 downwards.
AAAACAGCGGTCTTGGAATTTAAAAACGACCAAGGTCAAACCGTTATGACTGGTGATGACTTAAAAGATGCTAAAGAAGAGTTAGGTCAAAATAAACAACCACTCGTTGCTATTGAATTAAGTGATGAAGGGGCTAAGAAGTTTGCTGATTTAACATCTAAAAATATTGGTCGTCGTATTGCCATTACATTGGATGGTAAAGAATTGACTAATCCTGTAGTACAACAAGCAATTACAGGTGGTAAAGCCACTATTTCTGGTAGTCAAAGTTTAGAAGAAGCTAAAGACTTAGCTATTTTATTACGTTCCGGTGCATTGCCTGTTAAAATTAATGTATTGGAAGTGCGTACAGTAGGTCCTTCTTTGGGGCAAGACTCCAAGGATAAATCTGTTGTAGCCTTCAGTGCTGGTATTGCAATGATCATGATTTTCTTGGTTATCTTATATCGTTTTTCTGGCATCGTAGCTAATATAGCGTTACTTGTATATGTTATGCTCTTATTACTCGTGTTGGGCAAGGGCTTTAATGCGACTATGACATTGCCAGGTATTGCTGGTATTATCTTATCCATGGGTGTTGCGGTAGATGCGAATATTCTTATCTTTGAACGTTTTAAGGAAGAGGTATTTTCCGGCAAATCTATGCGTGTTGCTATGGAAGCAGGCTTTAGCCGTGCGTTAGCCACAATTACTGATGCAAACGTATCCGTTATCATTACAGCTGGTATCTTAACTATTTTAGGCTCTGGTCCTGTAAAAGGCTTCGCTATCAGCTTAGGCGTAGGTGTTGTGGTAAGTATGTTCACTGCGATTACTGTGAGCCATTTCTTATTGCGCTTATTAATCGATTGTAACTTTACAAACCATCCATTCTGGTTTGGTGCGAATATTTCTCCGAGCACAAGTGCTGACGCATTTGCACCTAAATCTTTGAAAGGAGGTAAACGCAAATGACATTAGACGTAATTAAACATCATCGTTGGTGGTTTGCTATTTCCTCCACACTTGTTATAATCAGCTTAATTTCCATATTTACTAAAGGGTTTAACTTTGGTATTGATTATACTGGTGGTACGATTGTTGAAGTTGTATTTGATCAACCTGTAGAGGTTAGTCAAGTTCGTGACGTTCTAAAAGAATATAATCTTGAAAATGCACAAATTCAGCTTTCCGGTGATACTACTGGTGATACAGCGGGCGAAGACGTAATGATTCGTACACGTAATCTCGAGTCTAGTGAAAGTGCCGCTGTTGTTGATTCTTTGACTAAATCTATTGGTAACAATACAGTTAAACGTATTGAAACTGTAGGTGCTGTAATTGGTTCTGAAGTTACAGAACATGCGTTATTGAATCTTGTTATAGCATTCGCAGCATTAGCTCTATATATTTCTTATCGTTTTGAATATAAGGTTGCCATTTCTGCGTTAGTTGCCATTTTCCATGACTTGATTATGGTTCTTGGTGTTTTCTCTTATTTCCAACTAGAAATTGATGCATCCTTCTTGGCTGCCATTCTTACGGTTGTAGGTTACTCCATGAATGAATCTGTAGTTATTTTTGACCGTGTTCGTGAAAATACGCATACACATAAACGTTCTGATACATTTGCAGATTTGGCGAATGCGTCTATTACACAAAGTATTCACCGTAGTTTCTATACATTGGCTACCGTTATGTTTGCTTGTGTATCCCTTTATCTATTCGGTGGGGACACTACAAAGAACTTTGCCCTTTGCATGATCATCGGTTTTGCTAGTGGTGCGTACTCCTCTATCTGTGTAGCTACATCCTTGTGGGTTATGTGGAAGAGCCGTAATAAAAATGACGTACGTAATCAATAATAAGTTATAAATTATTATTATTGTGTTAATGATTAAAGTATAAGAACCTCTCTGGATTTATTTTTTAGAGAGGTTCTTTTATTTTGCTATCTTTTATTATGTAAAACGGTATAGGTATTTTACAGATAACAGTCATTTTTAACTATATAAAATTTAAAAAGGCTTGTTCTTGAATTCTATAAGATAGAGGCGTAAAATGGCTAGGTGACACGATACAAAAGGAGATACAAATATGGATTCAAATAGATTGTGGAGCCCTGCTTTTACTAATTATGGTATTAGTAGTGGTATTTTATATATGACTCAATATGTTCTCGTAGCGGCATTGCCAATTGTAATCACGTCTGAGCTGGCTGGCAGTGATCTTGATGCGGGCTTAGCGATGACATATTTCCAAATTGGTACAATTTTATGTAGGATTTTTGCAGGACGATTAATAGATGGTTTTAATAAGCGTATTGTTCTATTAATATCAACAGCCTTGTTTTTCATTATTATGGGATTATTTAATTTTACTACATCCTTAGAGGCTGTTTTCGTACTACGTGGGTTACATGGTGTTGTGTTTGCCCTTGGAACAACTGTAATGGCTACTCTAGCAGTATTAGTATTACCTCCTAGTCGAAAAGGTGAGGGAGTTAATATGTTTGCTATCTTTTCAAATATAGCAATGGTATTAGGGCCTGCTATCGGCCTATATGCTTTATCGTCATACGGTAGTATGGCATTGTACATATTTTTAACGGTTATGACTGGATTGGCTATGGTCTTAAGTAATATTATTCCCCTATCAAAGGAGTTAGCATTACCTAAACAATCAAAATATAAAGGTTGGCATATTTCCCAGTTTATAGAAAATAAAAGTTTACCTTGGGCTTTAATGGGCTTATTTATTGGTTTTACTTACTCTGGTGTTTTAGTTTTTATACCTATAGAACTTAATAGCATGGGGGCAGGAATATGGGGAAGTGCTTTCTTTGCTATTTTTGCGTTGATGATTATTATTAGTCGGCCTATAGTAGGAAAAATATATGCTCGATATGGTTCAAAAATTATTATCTATACAGGATTAGGATTATTTATATTAGGCTTATTTGGATTGGGATTAGCTATAACACCATTAGCTATTCTATTCACCGCTCCATTGTTGGGGTTAGGTTATGGTGCAGCACAACCTGCATTCCAAGCGCTGGCTATACAATCAGCTCCTATTGAGCGTGCGGGTGTATCAACAGCAACTTATTTTCTAGCCTTAGATATAAGTGTCGGTGCTGGATCGGTTATACTTGCAGTATTAGCTAGTGCGTGGGGCTATCAATATTTATATATGTTCACTGCATTGGTTATGGTGATAGCGCTTGCTTTGTATCATATATGGGTAAAAAGATATACTCCTTTAGAACTATAGTTGTTTAAGGTAAAAATTGGGTAAATAAATATTAAACAAGTTAAAATGGCTTCTAATGAGATATTATGTATAGGATGCAATAAAAATAATGAAAGAAAGATGAATTTTTTAGGATAACAATTTTATATATTGACGTTTATTATATTTATGCTATACTTATACAAGTCATTAGGACACAGCTCAAATGATAAGTATGAAAAACTTCTTAGAAGTTAAAAAAAGCACTTGACGGAATGAGCTGGACTTGATACAATAATCAAGTCGCCAGTTGATGAAACACTTTGAAGAAAGAGTGTGTAGACTGGTACAGATCTTTGAAAACTGAACAATGATAGGTAATCAATCATAACGATTGAACATATGCCAGAGTGCGGGTTTTGACATAGTCAAAACCAACCATAATTCAAAGTTACTTCAATGTAACGACAACAAATAATGAGCTATTCAAATAGCTTCAAGATATCTTGGAGAGTTTGATCCTGGCTCAGGACGAACGCTGGCGGCGTGCTTAACACATGCGAGTCGAACGAAGAGCGATGGAAGCTTGCTTCTATCAATCTTAGTGGCGAACGGGTGAGTAACGCGTAATCAACCT
>NZ_GG770203.1:2482-5479 GCF_000163715.1 Veillonella sp. 3_1_44 | reverse complement strand
CTGCTTAAGTAAAGCCCTCGATCGATTAGTACCAGTCAGCTCCAAACCTCACGGCTCTTCCACACCTGGCCTATCTACCATGTCGTCTACATGGGATCTTACTAGCTTACGCTATGAGAAACCTCATCTCAAGGCTGGTTTCACGCTTAGATGCTTTCAGCGTTTATCCGTCCCGAACGTAGCTACCCAACTGTACCCTTGGCAGGATAATTGGTACACCAGCGGTTCGTCCACTCCGGTCCTCTCGTACTAGGAGCAGCCCCCTTCAAGTTTCTTCCGCCCGCGATGGATAGGGACCGAACTGTCTCACGACGTTCTGAACCCAGCTCACGTACCACTTTAATCGGCGAACAGCCGAACCCTTGGGACCTACTTCAGCCCCAGGATGTGATGAGCCGACATCGAGGTGCCAAACCTCCCCGTCGATATGGACTCTTGGGAGAGATTAGCCTGTTATCCCCAGGGTAGCTTTTATCCGTTGAGCGATGGCCCTTCCACTCGGCACCACCGGATCACTAAGCCCGACTTTCGTCCCTGCTCGACCTGTCCGTCTCGCAGTCAAGCTCCCTTCTGCCTTTACACTCTTCGAGCGATTTCCGTCCGCTCTGAGGGAACCTTTGGGCGCCTCCGTTACTCTTTTGGAGGCGACCGCCCCAGTCAAACTGCCCGCCTAAGACTGTCCGGCCGGTCGTTACTCGGCCCGTTAGAAATCAATTAATGAAAGGGTGGTATCCCAACAGCGACTCCCCTAAAACTGGCGTCCTAGGTTCTACGTCTCCCACCTATCCTGTACATTCATTAACTAAGTTCAATCTTAGGTTGCAGTAAAGCTCCATGGGGTCTTTCTGTCCAGTCGCGGGTAACCTGCATCTTCACAGGTACTTCAATTTCACCGGGTCCCTCGTTGAGACAGTGCGCAAGTCGTTACACCTTTCGTGCGGGTCGGAACTTACCCGACAAGGAATTTCGCTACCTTAGGACCGTTATAGTTACGGCCGCCGTTTACTGGGGCTTCAATTCAGAGCTTCGACCGAAGTCTAACCCCTCCTCTTAACCTTCCAGCACCGGGCAGGTGTCAGCACCTATACATCAGCTTTCGCTTTAGCAGGCACCTGTGTTTGTGGTAAACAGTCGCTTGCGCCTCTCTTGTGCCACTCATTCATGCTCCAAGCGCTTCTGCTCTTCACACTACATGAGTCCTCCTTTTCCCGAAGTTACGGAGGCATTTTGCCGAGTTCCTTAACGAGGGTTTTCCCGCGCACCTTAGGATTCTCTCCCCGCCTACCTGTGTCGGTTTTGGTACGGGCGATGTGTCTCTACCTAGAAGCTTTTCTCGACAGTGTAGGATCAATCACTTCGCGACTATTGCTAGTCACTCGTCATCACATCTCAGCTTTTAGAGCTACGGATTTGCCTATAGCTCAACCTACCTGCTTAAACACGCTCTTCCAATCGCGTGCTGACCTACCTTACTGTGTCACTCCATCGATCAAACGATTCACACCGGTACAGGAATTTCAACCTGTTGTCCATCGCCTACGCTATTCCGCCTCGGCTTAGGTCCCGACTTACCCTGAGACGACGATCGTTGCTCAGGAACCCTTAGGCTTTCGGTGGAATGGATTCTCACCATTCTTTTCGCTACTCATACCGACATTCTCACTTCTCATCAGTCCACAACTCCTTACGGTACTGCTTCAGCCCGATGAGAACGCTCCCCTACCCATATACATTGCTGCATATGACACGACTTCGGTTTTACACTTTAGCCCCGGACATTTTCGGCGCAGAGTCTCTCGACCAGTGAGCTATTACGCACTCTTTAAATGGTGGCTGCTTCTAAGCCAACATCCTGGTTGTTTTGGAAATTCCACATCCTTCGCCACTTAGTGTAACATTGGGGACCTTAGTCGGTGTTCTGGGCTGTTTCCCTCTTGACAATGGACCTTATCATTCACTGTCTGACTCCCGAGTATAAGTATAGCCATTCGTAGTTTGACTAGGTTCGGTAACCGGTATGGCCCCTAGCCCGATCAGTGCTCTACCGCCTATACTCTCTACCTCGAGGCTAGCCCTAAAGCTATTTCGGGGAGAACCAGCTATCTCCGTGTTCGATTGGCATTTCACCCCTATCCACAACTCATCCCAAAGCTTTTCAACGCTCACGAGTTCGGTCCTCCACACAATTTTACCTGTGCTTCAACCTGGCCATGGATAGATCACTACGGTTTCGGGTCTACTATTACTAACTATACGCCCTGTTCAGACTCGCTTTCGCTGCGGCTCCATGTTTTCCACTTAACCTCGCTAGCAACAGTAACTCGTCGGTTCATTCTTCAATAGGCACGCCGTCGTCCTGATATATATACAGACTTCGACTGTTTGTAGACATACGGTTTCAGGTTCTCTTTCACTCCCCGCCAGGGGTTCTTTTCACCTTTCCCTCACGGTACTATGCGCTATCGGTCGATATCAGTATTTTGGCTTGGAGGGTGGTCCCCCCTGCTTCCCACAAGGTTTCACGTGTCTCGTGGTACTCTGGATACAGTCCCGTGTATGCAAGGTTTCGATTACAGGGCTTTCACCTTCTGCGGCTGAGCTTTCCAGCTCGATTCTTCTACCTCATTTACACTTGATGACTGTCCTCAACCCCGGTGCGGTTGCCCGCTCCGGTTTGGCCTCTTTCCCGTTCGCTCGCCGCTACTAAGAAAATCTCGTTTGATTACTGTTCCTCCGGGTAATTAGATGTTTCAGTTCCCCAGGTGCCCTCCTCATAGTCTAAGCTATGGGTGACAGTGCATAACCACTGCCGGGTTCCCCCATTCGGAAATCTACGGGTCACAGGTTGCTTGCACCTCTCCGTAGCTTATCGCAGCTTACCGCGTCCTTCTTCGGCTGATATCGCCAAGGCATCCACCGTACGCCCTTAAAATCTTTACTTATTTTACGCCATAATTTGCGGCTAACTTCGTTGTGCTGCGTTCGATTTGTCTTGCG
>NZ_GG770204.1:0-1082 GCF_000163715.1 Veillonella sp. 3_1_44 | reverse complement strand
TGAAGTCCTTACCATTTTGAGTAATAGAAATGTTATCACCATCGATAAACTTAACGGTGTTACCACCTTCAACCTTTTCAGCCATCTCATTATTAGCGACTACATTCCAAGCTGCTAAGTCCTTAACTTGTTGCTTACCGTCAGGGGTCAAATTACTCAAATCTCGATCAGCTGCATTGTCGACCTTACCTTTAGTTGCATCATCAAGTTTAACGGTTACATCGTCACCATTAGCAACCGTAGTAAGACCATTTTCACCTTTTACGTTAAACTTCACATCACCTGTGCTCAAGGATTTTTCATTAGTAGAACCAGAGTTACCACCTAAAGAAATCTTACGGGCAATAGCAGTAGTATTTTTATCAATATTGTCTTTGTTTTTAGCAATATTATCTTTATTAGTAGCAATGTCGCCAGTATTTTTATCAATTGCAGATTTATTGTCAGCTATCTTTTGCTTGTTATCTGCAATATTATCCTTATTAGTAGCAATATCTGCTTTATTCGCAGCAATATTGTCTTTGTTAGTAGCAATATCTACTGCATTTTTATCAATTGCAGTTTTATTATCAGCTATTTTTTGCTTGTTATCCGCAATGGCATCAGCATTTTTGCCAATCTTATCTGTATTATCAGCAATATTGGCTTTGTTTTCTACCACTTGATTATCAACTTGTTTCAATTGATCTTCTGTGGCTGCACGACCAGATACAGGTTGTGTTTGACCTGGAACCCATGTAGTGTTAGTCAAGCCTGTTACTTGAGGTGTTTCGACCCCAGTTGTCGCTTTAACCTTTGGCGCTGTAATCGTTTGAATAGCTGTTACCGTATCAAAGGTTACATCTTTCTTAGTAGAAATGGTGAAGTCCTTACCATTTTGAGTAATAGAAATGTTATCACCATCGATAAACTTAACAGTGTTACCACCTTCAACCTTTTCAGCCATCTCATTATTAGCGACTACATTCCAAGCTGCTAAGTCCTTAACTTGTTGCTTACCGTCAGGGGTCAAATTACTCAAATCTCGATCAGCTGCATTGTCGACCTTACCTTTAGTTGCATCATCAAGTTTAACGGTTACA
>NZ_GG770205.1:0-1032 GCF_000163715.1 Veillonella sp. 3_1_44 | reverse complement strand
CCACCCGTAGAACGGGTGGTTTGCTCTGACCCTATAAGGGTCTTTCTCTAGTGGTGGCCCTCTAAAGAGGGCATTGAATGATCTGACAACCACTCTATTACCACTGGCTGCCCCCTACTCGGGGGCTTTTATTTTGCCTATTTTACCGGCTCACCCGTAAACGGGTCGGTATACTCTTTAAAGTTTAATGTATCTTGTGCAATATCTTCTTGTAGTTGATTGCGAATATACTCTTTTATCGCTCCTTCATATCGTCCTACCGTATCCACATAATATCCTCTACACCAGAAATGTCTATTTCCATACTTATATTTTAAATTTGCGTGTTTGTCGAATATCATGAGGCTACTTTTGCTTTTTAAATACCCCATAAAACTTGATACACTTAAATGTGGTGGAATTGTTACTAGCATATGGATATGATCCGGACAGCATTCCGCTTCGATAATCTCTACATTTTTTCTTTTACATAAATCTCTTAGAATTTTACCTACATCAGCTTTTATCCGACCATAAATTATTTGTCTTCTATATTTTGGAGCAAAAACAATATGATATTTACATCTCCATTTACTATGTGATAAGCTTTTTACGTCATTCATTGACATTGAACCTCCTATGTTGAAATGTTGTGGTTGCCAGACCAACTCCATTCTAGCACTAGGAGGTTCTTTCCTTTTCTCTAAGAATTTTTACTGACCCCCAGTTTAACTGGGGGTTTAGTCATGCCTATTCGGCGTACAAATCATAACCACCCGTAGAACGGGTGGTTTGCTCTGACCCTATAAGGGTCTTTCTCTAGTGGTGGCCCTCTAAAGAGGGCATTGAATGATCTGACAACCACTCTATTACCACTGGCTGCCCCCTACTCGGGGGCTTTTATTTTGCCTATTTTACCGGCTCACCCGTAAACGGGTCGGTATACTCTTTAAAGTTTAATGTATCTTGTGCAATATCTTCTTGTAGTTGATTGCGAATATACTCTTTTATCGCTCCTTCATATCGTCCTACCGTATCCACATAATATCCTCT
>NZ_GG770206.1:0-901 GCF_000163715.1 Veillonella sp. 3_1_44 | reverse complement strand
CAGTGCATAACCACTGCCGGGTTCCCCCATTCGGAAATCTACGGGTCACAGGTTGCTTGCACCTCTCCGTAGCTTATCGCAGCTTACCGCGTCCTTCTTCGGCTGATATCGCCAAGGCATCCACCGTACGCCCTTAAAATCTTTACTTATTTTACGCCATAATTTGCGGCTAACTTCGTTGTGCTGCGTTCGATTTGTCTTGCGTACATAAGTACGCGGCGACATCACCTCACTGGCACGTCTCGTTATCCATCAAATTCTGACGAAAATCTATTCTTAGATTTCATTGACATGCATTAGATACATTGTCGTTTTTTGTAGCCGTACATTTTACATGTACGTCACCATTAAGTCAGAGAATTATTTCCTATGTGCTCGGGTCAACCTACTTAGAAATTCTAAGAGATGACCTTACAAATATATATTAATTCTTCTATGCAGTTTTCAAAGAACAAACAATTAGTATATCACAGACTCGCTGTCAAATACTAAATGGTGGAGACGAGGAGATTCGAACTCCTGACCCCCTGCTTGCAAGGCAGGTGCTCTCCCAACTGAGCTACGCCCCCGTAATGGGTTCACTTAAGTCTCGATAATCCATTCCGAAGAATCCGTTATCTTTTATAAGCTTTTCCTATTATTTTAGCTCTTAATGTCTGTACTCTACACAAAAGTGTATTTCAAGTTATATGAGCCAACTGGTGGGCCTAGGTGGACTCGAACCACCGACCTCACGCTTATCAGGCGTGCGCTCTAACCAGCTGAGCTATAGGCCCATATCTGTAGATTGAGAGTCATTACAGATCTCTCAAAACCAAACAATGATAAGTGTGTAAGTACAGCTAGCGCTTATGCTACGTCTACTTACTCGCCAAAGTGTCGACCCAAGTGACATCCAAGC
>NZ_GG770207.1:0-794 GCF_000163715.1 Veillonella sp. 3_1_44 | reverse complement strand
CTCAAAGGTATGGGTGACAGTGCATAACCACTGCCGGGTTCCCCCATTCGGAAATCTACGGGTCACAGGTTGCTTGCACCTCTCCGTAGCTTATCGCAGCTTACCGCGTCCTTCTTCGGCTGATATCGCCAAGGCATCCACCGTACGCCCTTATTATCTTTACTTATTTTGCGTTATCATTTGCGCCTATCGTCGTCGCCTCACGCTCGATTTTGCCTTACGTACAATAGTACGCGGCGGCTTCATCTCGCTCAGGCTCCTAGATATGCATCAAATGCTAACGAAAATCTCATGATTGAATACATGAGAGATAATATTGACATGCATTAGATACATTGTCGTTTTTTTTGTAGCCGTACATTTTACATGTACGTCACCATTAAGTCAGAGAATTATTTCCTATGTGCTCGGGTCAACCTACTTAGAAATTCTAAGAGATGACCTTACAAATATATAATAATTATCTTCTATGCAGTTTTCAAAGAACAAACAATTAGTATATCACAGACTCGCTGTCAAATACTAAATGGTGGAGACGAGGAGATTCGAACTCCTGACCCCCTGCTTGCAAGGCAGGTGCTCTCCCAACTGAGCTACGCCCCCATGTATTAAATGGTGGGCCTAGGTGGACTCGAACCACCGACCTCACGCTTATCAGGCGTGCGCTCTAACCAGCTGAGCTATAGGCCCATTTAATATAATGAGAAATTATTATCTTGTAGATAACAGATCTCTCAAAACCGAACAATGTTAGGTGCCAAAGTGTCGACCTAAGTGACATCCAAGCTCTTGGC
>NZ_GG770208.1:0-718 GCF_000163715.1 Veillonella sp. 3_1_44 | reverse complement strand
AACTTGAAGGGGGCTGCTCCTAGTACGAGAGGACCGGAGTGGACGAACCGCTGGTGTACCAATTATCCTGCCAAGGGTACAGTTGGGTAGCTACGTTCGGGACGGATAAACGCTGAAAGCATCTAAGCGTGAAACCAGCCTTGAGATGAGGTTTCTCATAGCGTAAGCTAGTAAGATCCCATGTAGACGACATGGTAGATAGGCCAGGTGTGGAAGAGCCGTGAGGTTTGGAGCTGACTGGTACTAATCGATCGAGGGCTTTACTTAAGCAGCGTAACCAACTTGAAGGAGCAACGCGACGCACAAGTTGCGTGGAGTCGCTTACGTCGAAACGTAAGATTTCACGATGTGAAATCCACAGGCTTCGACGCAATCCTCCAGACGTGTACTTTGAGTATGGGACGCAACATATAAAACATTAAGCAGAATGTGCAACAAATATATATAACTTCTATGTGGTTTTCAGAGTACAAACTCTGACAGATTCAGTGGCGATGGCTATGAGGATCCACCTGTTCCCATCTCGAACACAGTAGTTAAGCTCATAAACGCCGAAAGTACTTGGCTGGAGACGGCCTGGGAGGATAGGAAGCCGCTGATTGACTAAAAGAAAAAGGTCTACCTAAAGGTAGGCCTTTTTCTTTTTGCTAGTCTTCGACTAGCTAACCCTACTAGAGCAGCCTCCAGCCAAGGTTGTAGAGGTTGTATCTATGTACGT
>NZ_GG770209.1:0-703 GCF_000163715.1 Veillonella sp. 3_1_44 | reverse complement strand
ATAACCACTGCCGGGTTCCCCCATTCGGAAATCTACGGGTCACAGGTTGCTTGCACCTCTCCGTAGCTTATCGCAGCTTACCGCGTCCTTCTTCGGCTGATATCGCCAAGGCATCCACCGTACGCCCTTAAAATCTTTACTTATTTTACGCCATAATTTGCGGCTAACTTCGTTGTGCTGCGTTCGGTTTGTCTTGCGTACATAAGTACGCGGCGACATTCCCTCACTGGCACGCCTCGTTATCCATCAAATTCTGACGAAAATCTATTTTTAGATTTTATTGACATGCATTAGATACATTGTCGTTTTTTGTAGCCGTACATTTTCATGTACGTCACCATTAAGTCAGAGAATTATTTCCTATGTGCTCGGGTCAACCTACTTAGAAATTCTAAGAGATGACCTTACAAATATATAATAATTATCTTCTATGCAGTTTTCAAAGAACAAACAATTCATATAGTTCGCGTCTATCGTCGTTGCATTCGTTTCACTTGTCTTGTGTAATTACCATTACGCGGCGACGTCGTTCATCTCATGCGCCTAGATAGCCATCGAAATCTATTAAATTGTAAATGGTATTAAACCATCTGAGAGTCTTTACAGATCTCTCAAAACCAAACAATGATAAGTGTGTAAGTACAGCTAGCGCTTATGCTACGTCTACTTACTCGCCAAAGTGTCGACCTAAGTGACATCCAAG
>NZ_GG770210.1:0-695 GCF_000163715.1 Veillonella sp. 3_1_44 | reverse complement strand
CCCCAGTGGGGATTAACTTGGTTTGATTCCAATAAATACTATAAAGATATTTCGCTGCCGATTAGCAGCACTGTACTAATTGCCTTAGCCACCGATGACTCTGTTAGTGTTGCTACTTCTGGATCAGAATGTTTTATTACTTGGAACAGTGGGTTTTCTCAAGCTAATAGAAACATCATCCGATTCTTAACCAACAGAGTGGACACAGGTAGTTTTGTTTGGATGACCGTAGGGAAGGCTTAATATCCAGTGAGTATATTTAATGCGTATAATCAACCAAAGCCTTGGACTGTGCGCTATCCGATAGAATTTGCTAATAAAACTATCGCTGTTTCTGCAACTAGATATAATGGAGAATATTCATTTTCTGAAATCATTTTACTAGGAACCAGCTGACATATAAAGACAGTGATTATAGAGGGCAGCAAGGTGTCGGTGATCAGATTATGTTCATTATTCTAGGGAATTAGATGATTCCTAGTGCGAACCAGTAATAAGAAGCAGCATATCTATCACTTGCCGAAAATACGGCCTTAGTTGCGTTGCTCTCTGACACGGAGTTAGCAAAATACCTAGGCGTGTCAGAGCCTGACCAGTACGCATCTATAGCGTTCGCCATGAATAAAGTTGTAAATTTGATAGGAAATCGTACCTCTGTCTTAGTTACGTTATCTTGACCACCCACTCCCCACTGG
>NZ_GG770211.1:0-681 GCF_000163715.1 Veillonella sp. 3_1_44 | reverse complement strand
CAAGAAACTTGAAGGGGGCTGCTCCTAGTACGAGAGGACCGGAGTGGACGAACCGCTGGTGTACCAATTATCCTGCCAAGGGTACAGTTGGGTAGCTACGTTCGGGACGGATAAACGCTGAAAGCATCTAAGCGTGAAACCAGCCTTGAGATGAGGTTTCTCATAGCAAAAGCTAGTAAGATCCCATGTAGACGACATGGTAGATAGGCCAGGTGTGGAAGAGCCGTGAGGTTTGGAGCTGACTGGTACTAATCGATCGAGGGCTTTACTTAAGCAGCGTAACCAACTTGAAGGAGCAACGCGACGCACAAGTTGCGTGAAATCTTACGTTTCGACGCAATCCTCTAGACGTGTACTTTGAGTATGGGACGCAACATACAACAAAACATTAAGCAGAATGTGCAACAAATATATATATACTTCTATGTGGTTTTCAGAGTACAAACTCTGACAGATTCAGTGGCGATGGCTATGAGGATCCACCTGTTCCCATCTCGAACACAGTAGTTAAGCTCATAAACGCCGAAAGTACTTGGCTGGAGACGGCCTGGGAGGATAGGAAGCCGCTGATTGACTAAAAGAAAAAGGTCTACCTAAAGGTAGGCCTTTTTCTTTTTGCTAGTCTTCGACTAGCTAACCCTACTAGAGCAGCCTCCAGCCAAGGTTGTAGAGGTTGTATCT
>NZ_GG770212.1:0-660 GCF_000163715.1 Veillonella sp. 3_1_44 | reverse complement strand
ATTCTTGAACAAAGCTGACATGGTTGACGATGAAGAATTGATCGAATTGGTAGAAATGGAAGTTCGTGAACTTCTTTCTTCCTACGAATTCCCTGGCGACGAAGTACCTATCGTTGTAGGTTCCGCATTGAAAGCTTTGGAAGGCGACGCTCAATATGTAGCTAAAATTGACGAATTGATGGATGCTGTAGACTCCTACATCCCAACACCAGTTCGTGACACTGATAAACCTTTCTTGATGCCTGTGGAAGACGTTTTCACAATCACTGGTCGTGGTACAGTAGCAACTGGCCGTGTTGAACGTGGTCAAGTAAACGTTGGTGATACAGTTGAAGTAGTAGGCTTGAAAGAAAAAGCTGAACAATACGTAGTAACTGGTCTTGAAATGTTCCGTAAAGTGTTGGATTCTGCAGTAGCAGGTGACAACGTAGGTGCATTGCTTCGTGGTGTTGATCGTAAAGACATCGAACGTGGTCAAGTATTGGCTAAACCAGGTTCCATCAACCCACACACAAAATTCAAAGCAGAAGTATACGTATTGACTAAAGAAGAAGGTGGCCGTCATACTCCATTCTTCTCCAACTACCGTCCACAATTCTACTTCCGTACAACAGACGTAACAGGTGTTGTAAACCTTCCTGAAGGTGTAGAAATGTGTAT
>NZ_GG770213.1:0-646 GCF_000163715.1 Veillonella sp. 3_1_44 | reverse complement strand
ACAGGCATCAAGAAAGGTTTATCAGTGTCACGAACTGGTGTTGGGATGTAGGAGTCTACAGCATCCATCAATTCGTCAATTTTAGCTACATATTGAGCGTCGCCTTCCAAAGCTTTCAATGCGGAACCTACAACGATAGGTACTTCGTCGCCAGGGAATTCGTAGGAAGAAAGAAGTTCACGAACTTCCATTTCTACCAATTCGATCAATTCTTCATCGTCAACCATGTCAGCTTTGTTCAAGAATACTACGATTGCAGGAACACCAACTTGGCGAGCCAACAAGATGTGTTCGCGAGTTTGAGGCATAGGGCCGTCAGCTGCGGATACAACCAAGATAGCGCCGTCCATTTGAGCCGCACCAGTAATCATGTTTTTAACATAGTCAGCATGGCCTGGGCAGTCAACGTGTGCATAGTGACGGTTAGCAGTTTCATACTCAACGTGTGCAGTGTTGATTGTGATACCGCGTTCACGTTCTTCTGGAGCTTTATCGATCATGCTGTAATCTTGGAAGTCAGCTTGACCTTTTTCAGCCAATACTTTAGTGATTGCAGCAGTCAAAGTAGTTTTACCATGGTCAACGTGACCGATTGTACCGATGTTAACATGCGGTTTCGTACGTTCAAATTTTTCTTTTGCCATTT
>NZ_GG770214.1:0-644 GCF_000163715.1 Veillonella sp. 3_1_44 | reverse complement strand
TTGTAGTATTCTTGAACAAAGCTGACATGGTTGACGATGAAGAATTGATCGAATTGGTAGAAATGGAAGTTCGTGAACTTCTTTCTTCCTACGAATTCCCTGGCGACGAAGTACCTATCGTTGTAGGTTCCGCGTTGAAAGCTTTGGAAGGCGATGCTCAATATGTAGCTAAAATTGACGAATTGATGGACGCTGTAGACTCCTACATCCCAACACCAGTTCGTGATACTGATAAACCATTCTTGATGCCTGTGGAAGACGTTTTCACAATCACTGGTCGTGGTACAGTAGCAACTGGCCGTGTTGAACGTGGTCAAGTAAACGTTGGTGATACTGTTGAAGTAGTAGGCTTGAAAGAAAAAGCTGAACAATATGTAGTAACAGGTCTTGAAATGTTCCGTAAAGTGTTGGATTCTGCAGTAGCAGGTGACAACGTAGGTGCATTGCTTCGTGGTGTTGATCGTAAAGACATCGAACGTGGTCAAGTATTGGCTAAACCAGGCTCCATCAACCCACACACAAAATTCAAAGCAGAAGTATACGTATTGACTAAAGAAGAAGGTGGCCGTCATACTCCATTCTTCTCCAACTACCGTCCACAATTCTACTTCCGTACAACAGACGTAACAGGTGTTGTAAACCTT